>JBBQKR010000052.1:0-22128 GCA_038327125.1 Solirubrobacterales bacterium | reverse complement strand
CGCGCGCGCAGGAGCTCGTAGCTCCAGCGCGTGCCGTTCGTGAGCGCCTCGGGGCCGAGCAGGTCGGCCGCGAGCTGCACGAGCTGCTGATTGGTCTCCGACCACATCCATTTCGTCAGCGAGCCCTCGGGACCGGGCTGGCCATATTTCTCCATCACGGTCAGGCCGCGGTAGGCGGTCAGGCGCAGGACCTCCGCCCGGACGTGCAGCTCACCGAGCCGGTCGGCGACGACCGGATCCTCGAGCAGCCCCCGCGCGGAGGCTTCCTCGATCAGCTCGTCGAGCAGTTGGCGCAGCCGCACCTGGAGGAAGAACGCCAAGCCGGCGCGCTCGTTCATCAGCGTCGTCAGCGCGACCTTCCAGCCGTTGCCCACCCCGCCGACGACGTTCTCGTCCGGGATCCGCGCGCCCTCGATGAAGAGCTCGTTGAACTCCGCCTCGCCCGTGATCTGGCGCAGCGGGCGTACCTGGATCTCCTCCTGCTCCATGTCCATCAGGAAGTAGGTGAGACCCTTGTGCTTGGGCTGGTCCTGGTCGGTGCGGGCGACGAGCATGCACCACTTGGAGTACTGCGCACCCGACGTCCAGACCTTCTGACCGGTGATGACCCACTCGTCGCCGTCCTTGACGGCGCGCGTCTTCAGCGCGGCGAGGTCCGAGCCGGCCTCGGGCTCGCTGAAGCCCTGGCACCAGATCTCCTCGCCCGACAGGATCGGCTCGAGGAAGCGGTCCTTCTGCTCGTCGGTCCCCCAGACCATCAGCGTCGGCCCGCCCATCAGGATCCCCAGCGCGTTCGCCGGCAGCGGCGCGCGTGCGCGGGCGAGCTCCTCGTAGAAGATCGCGGACTCGGTCACCGCGGCGTCACGGCCGCCGTACTCCTTGGGCCAGTGCACGGCCGCCCAGCCGCCCTCGTGCAGGCGCCCCTGCCACTCGCGGCGCCAGTGGTAGCCGGCGGTGTCGTCGGTGGGCTCCTCGCCGGGGTCGTTGGCCTCGAGCCAGGCGCGCAGCTCGTCTCGGAACGCGAGCTCACGCTCGCTGAAGGTGAGGTCCATCCCGGGGACGCTACCTGTGCGGCATCTCCGCAGCCCCACCCGCTGTTTACCGCGGCGGACATCAGCAGGCGTCGCGGATGCCAAGCCGCGTGCGCTGATCCATCATCCACTGTATGTGGACGGACCAGGTGACGGACGATCAGCGAGCACCGGCGAACCCCCCGCGCCTGCATCCCATGAGCGGGCTGTCTGAGCATCCCGCGGGCTGCAGTGCGTTCCCCCGACGTACAGCCGCTTCTCACTCGCTCGCAACGCACGTCGCCAGCATGGGCCGCTTCACACGGACCGGGCAACGGTAAGGAGCCTTGGCGGGTTTCTCCGCCGCCTGCCCGCCTCATTGACGCCACAGGCCGCGCTCCGGACTCACCGGGGCGCGGCCGGCGTCACGGCGCACGGTGTGTGCGCCGTCATTCCGACTCGCACAGTCGGGTTTGTGCAATACTGGCGCCGCCCGCGGTCTTAGGTAACCCTAACCCCGCTCACGAGTCCCCCGAAGAAGGCGATCCAACGTGCGTGTCCCGCTCCTGCTCGCGCTGTTCCTGAGCGCATGTCTCGCGCTCCCGGCGTGTGGCGATGACGACCCCGGCTCCGCCGCGACGGGCGGCGACGGCGGCAGCCTGACGATCTATTCCGGCCGCGACGAGGAGTACGTCGCCCCGCTGATCAAGCGCTTCGAGCAGCAGAACCCCGATGTCGACGTCAAGGTCCGCTACGGGGACAGCGCTGAGCTCGCCGCGACGATCCGCGAGGAGGGCGACCGCAGTCCCGCCGACCTGTTCTTCAGCCAGGACGCCGGCGCCCTGGGCGCGTTGCAGAACGAGGGCATCCTCGCCGCGCTGCCCCGGTCGACGCTCGACCGGGTCGCCTCCCGGTACCGCTCCGACGCCGGCGACTGGGTCGGGATCACGGGCCGCGCCCGGGTCCTGGGATACGACAGTCGCGCGGTCGCCCAGGCGGACCTGCCCGGCTCGGTGTTCGACCTGACGGCCCCGCGCTGGAAGGGCAAGGTGGGCTGGGCGCCGACGAACGCCTCGTTCCAGTCCTTCGTCACCGCGATGCGCAAGACCGCGGGTGAAGCGCGGACCAGGCAGTGGCTCGAGGACATGCAGTCCAACGACGTGCGGGCCTACGAGAAGAACTCGATCATCCGGGACGCCGTCGCGGACGGGGAGATCGAGGCCGGCCTGATCAACCACTACTACATCCTCGAGGGCATCCGCGAGGGTGAGGTCGACGGCAAGGACTACCCGGTGAAGCTCCACTTCTTCCCGGGCGGGGACGTCGGCTCGCTCGTGAACGTCGCGGGCGTCGGCCTCCTGACGAGCGCAAAGCAGGGCGGCAACGCGCAGAAGTTCACCGAGTTCCTGCTCGCGGCGCCCCAGCAGGAGTTCTTCGCGCAGGACGTCGGCGAATACCCGCTGGTCCAGGGCGTCGCTGCCGACCCATCGCTGCCCGCGCTCGCCGACATCCAGTCGCCCGACGTGGACCTGGCCGACCTGGCCGACCTCCAGGGCACCCTCGAGCTGTTGCAGGAGACCGGCGCGCTGTAGCCGTGGCGCTCGCGGTCGAAAGCCCGCCGCAGCAGATTCGCGGTCGCGCACGCACGCCGTCGGCGCCCTTGCGGCTGGTCACCGCGATCGTCGCGCTCGGCTGCGCGCTGCCCGTCGCCTACCTGCTCGTCGTCATCACCGATGAGCCGGCGAGCGCGTGGAACGCGATCTGGCGCCCGCAGACGCTCTCGCTGCTGCTGCGCAGCGCCGCGCTCGCCGTGGCCGTCGGCGCGGGCGCGACGGCGATCGCCGTGCCACTCGCGTGGCTCACGGCGCGCACCGACCTCCCGGGCCGGCGGGTCTGGGCGGTCGTGACCGCCCTGCCGCTCGTGATCCCGAGCTACATCGGGGCATATCTGCTCGTCTCTGCGCTCGGGCCGCGCGGTGAGCTCCAGGGCGTGCTCGCGCCGCTCGGCATCGCGGAGCTGCCGAGCATCTATGGCTTCCGGGGCGCCTGGCTCGTCCTCACGCTCTTCACCTACCCGCTCGTGCTGCTGCCGGTCCGCGCGGCGCTGCTGCGGCTCGATCCGGCACTCGAGGACGCCGCCCGCGGGATGGGCCGGTCGAACTGGGCTGTCGCGCGCACCGTGCTGATGCCGCAGCTGATCCCTGCGGTCGGGGCTGGCGCGCTGCTCGCCGCGCTCTATGCGCTCTCGGACTTCGGCGCCGTCTCGATCCTGCGCTTCGACTCCTTCACGCGCGTGATCTATCAGTCCTACCGGGCGAGCTTCGACCGCACCGGCGCGGCTGCGCTTGCCGCCCTGCTCGTGCTCGTCATGCTCGGCCTGCTGCTCGCCGAGGCGCGCGTGCGGCGCGGGCGCACCTATCACCGCAGCACCCCGGGCAGCGCGCGGCGCCTGCCGGTCGTGCGGCTCGGCCGTTGGCGCTGGCCGTCGCTTGCCTTCTGCGCGGCGGTTGCGCTGCTCGCGTTCGTGCTGCCGCTCGCGATGCTCCTCTACTGGTCGGCGCAGAGCGTCGCCGGCGACGTCGAGTGGGCCGAGATCGCACGCGCGGCCGGCAACTCGCTGCTGCTGGCCGGCCTCGCGGCGCTCGCCACGACCCTGCTCGCGTTTCCCGTGGCCTGGCTGGGGGCGCGGTCCCCGGGCCGCTGGTCGACCGTCGTGGACGCTGCGACGACGACCGGCTACGCGCTGCCCGGAATCGTGGTCGCGCTGGCGCTCGTGTTCTTCGGGATCCGCGCGGTGCCGGTGCTCTACCAGTCGCTCGCAATGCTCGTGGTCGCGATGGTCGTGCTCTTCCTTCCGCTCGCGGCCGGGTCGGCGCGCGCGGCGCTGCTGCAGGTCTCACCGCGCCTGGAGGAGGCCGCCCGCGTCTCGGGCCGCTCCCCGCTGGCGGTGGCGCGAACCGTCACGATCCCGCTCGCGCGCGGCGGGGTCCTGGCCGGCGCTGCGCTCGTGTTCCTCGCGACGATCAAGGAGCTCCCGGCGGTCGTCCTGCTGTCGCCGATCGGCTTCGACACGCTCCCGCTCGTGATCTGGCAGGAGACCACGCGGTCGTTCTTCGAGAGCGGGGCCGTGCCCGCCCTCGTCCTGCTCGCGGTCTCGGCGCCGCCGCTCTGGCTGCTCGTCGGGCGGACGCGATGACGACGGCCCACCGCGAAGTTGCGACCATGTCGGGCGTGGACTCCCTGGCGGCACGTGTGGCGGCCTGCCCGCTGTCCGGTGACGGCGAGGCGAGACCCGTCGTCGCCTGCGCGGGCCTGCACCGGCGGTTCGGCGAGGTCCATGCGGTCGACGGCCTCGACCTCGTGCTGCGCGCAGGTGAGATCGCAGCCCTGCTCGGCCCGAGCGGCTGCGGCAAGACGACGCTGCTGCGACTGCTCGCGGGTTTCGAGCGCCCCGATGCCGGGACGATCGCGCTCGGCGGAACGATCGTCGCGGGCGGGCGCCGGTTCGTCCCGCCGGAGCAGCGCCGGATCGGCATGGTGTTCCAGGAGTACGCGCTGTTCCCCCACCTCGACGTCGAAGCGAACGTGGGCTACGCGCTCGGACGCCGTCCCGACGGCGCGCGCGTCGCGGAGGTGCTCGACCTCGTCGGGCTCGGCGGGCTGGGCGACCGGCGACCGGACGAGCTCTCCGGTGGCCAGCAGCAGCGCGTGGCGCTCGCGCGGGCGCTCGCCCCCACGCCTCAGCTGATCCTGCTCGACGAGCCGTTCTCGAACCTCGACGCGGCGCTCAGGGATCGCGTGCGGACCGAGGTGCGCGACATCCTGCGTGCCGCTGGCGTCACCGCGCTGCTGGTGACGCACGACCAGGAGGAGGCGCTCAGCCTGGCCGACACGGTCTCCGTGATGTGCGCTGGGCGGATCGAGCAGACCGGTCCGCCCGAGGAGGTGTACGGCAGCCCCGCGACGCGCTGGGTCGCCGAGTTCCTCGGCGAGGTCGACGTCCTCCCCGGCGAGGCCTCCGGCGGTGCGGCGACGTGCGCGCTCGGCCGCGTGCCGGTCCCGCAGGACGTGACGGGCCCGGTCGAGGTGCTCGTGCGCCCGGAGTCCGTGAGCCTGGGCACCCACCGCGACGACGGCGAGTACGAGGCCGTCGTCGTCGACCGCACCTTCTACGGCCACGACCAGCTGGTGACGGTCGAGCTGGACAGCGGTCTGCGCGTCCGCAGCAGGAGCATCGGCTTTCCCGCCTGGCACCCCGGCGACCGCCTGCGCGTCGGCCTCAGCGGGCCCGTGACCGTGCTTCCCGCGAGCAGGGACTGATTCGGCGTCAGTCCAGGTCCAGGCCGTCCATCACGACGGTCGCATCGCCATACTCGTCAGGTGGCACGCGCAGCGCGATGTCGCCGCGGCCGAACCGGTCCAGCTCCCAGTCCGCGGTCAGCGCGCAGGTGATGCCCAGGCCCGAGAGGTGGGCGGCGAACGCCTTGGCGGTCGTCAGGTCCTCGTAGTCGCCGACGACCTCCCAGGCGTCCAGCCGGGCGTCGCCGACATGCAGATCGGTGGCGCGTCGGCGGCGGCTGAAGAGTCCCATGCCGGGACCGTAACGGCGCCGACCGACTAATTGCGCGAACAACTATCTGCTATGCTGTGAGGATGGAGCTCGGACTTGCGACATTCGGCGACCTGCACCCCGGGGTCGGGCCCGAGCAGCGGATGGCCCAGCTGCTGGAGGAGATCACGCTCGCCGATCAGCTCGGGCTCGACGTGTTCGCCATCGGCGAGCACCACCGGCCCGACTACGCCGTGTCGGCGCCCGCCGTCGTTCTCGGCGCCGGAGCCGCCGTCACCGAGCGCATCCGCCTCTCGAGCGCCGTGTCCGTGCTCAGCTCCGACGACCCGGTCCGCGTCTTCCAGCAGTTCGCGACCGTCGACCTGCTCTCGAACGGGCGCGCCGAGATCATGGCCGGCCGCGGCTCGTTCACGGAGTCGTTCCCGCTCTTCGGGCAGGACCTGCGCGACTACGACGACCTCTACTCCGAGAAGCTCGACCTGCTGCTGGCGATCCGCGAGCAGGTGCACGTCACCTGGTCCGGCCGCCACCGCGCGGCGCTCGACGGGCAGGGCGTCTACCCGCGGCCCGTCCAGGACCCGCTGCCGGTCTGGATCGCCGTCGGCGGCTCACCGGAGTCCGTGGTCCGCGCGGGCACGCTGGGCCTGCCGCTGACGATCGCGATCTTCGGCGGCCAGCCCGAGCGGTTCGTGCCGCTGGTCGACCTCTACCGCGAGTCGGCCCGGCGCGCCGGCCACGACCCCGCGAGCCTGCCGCTCGCCATCAACACGCACGCGTTCCTCGCCCCCACCGTGGAGGAGGCAGACGCGGCCTTCATGCGCACCTACCTCCTGGGGATGAACAAGATCGGCCGCGAGCGCGGCTGGCCGCCCTCGGGTCCCGAACAGTTCCGCGCGCTGCGCTCGCCGCGCGGCGCGCTGGCGGTCGGCTCGCCCGAGGAGGTCGCCGAGAAGATCCTCTTCCAGCACGAGCTGTTCGGCCACCAGCGCTATCTCGCGCACATGAGCCTCGGCGCCGTCGACCATCGTGACGTGCTGCGCTCGATGGAGCTGTTCGGCACCGAGGTCGCTCCGCTCGTCCGTGCCGAGGTGGCACGACGAGCGGCGCCGCTCGCCCAGGCCGGATAGGGTCGGCGGTCATGCCGACCGCTGAGGAGAATCGCAAGCGCATCGCCGACTTCTACGCCGCCTTCGGTGCGCGTGACGGTGACGCGATGGCCGCGCACTACGCGCCCGGCTCGACGTTCCGCGACCCCGCCTTCGGAGAGCTCAGCGGCGAGGAGGCCGGCGACATGTGGCGCATGCTCACGGGCCGCGCCACGGACCTGCGCATCGAGCTCCCCGCCCACGACGCGACCGCCGACACCGGCACCGCGAACTGGATCGCCCACTACACCTTCGCAACGACCGGCCGACCCGTCGTCAACGACATCCAGGCGCGTTTTCGCTTCGCCGACGACGGCCGCTTCGCCGAGCACATCGACGACTTCTCGTTCCACACGTGGTCCAAGCAGGCGCTCGGGACGATCGGCACGCTGCTCGGCTGGACGCCGATCCTGCCGGCGATGACGAAGAAGAAGGCGCGCGCCCAGCTCGACGAGTTCCGCGCCGCTCGCTAGCCGGCTGTCCCCGCCGGGATCTCCAGCCGCCAGGTCCCGGCCAGCAGCACGACGTAGCGATCGCGGAGCGCGACGATCCGCAGCGCGACGTCCCCGCACGCCGGACAGCGCAGCACCGCGCCCGCCCCGATGTGGAGGCGGTGCGCCGCGATCGCGTTGGTGGCGCCGCAGGACTGGCAGCCGCGCGCATGGTCGTCAGCTCGGCTCCGAAAGCCTCCTCGAGCATCCCCGCGAGCGCGTTGCCGTCGAGCCAGAGTGCGTCCGCGCTCATCTCACCCTCCGGTCGGACCGAAGCGCTCGGCGTGGATCGCGGACGGCGCATGACCGGCGTCGATCAGGAGATCAGCGACGCGCTCGACGAATGCGGTGGGACCACGTCGGCGTTGACGCGTCGGGCCCAACCGCCCCAGCCTGCAGGCTGCTCGCGCGTCAGCGTGACGTTCAGCGCGAGGCCCTCGTCCTCGCCGAGCCGCGCCAGCTCGTGAACGTCTCCGACCATGCAGCGCATCCTCTCAGGAGTCATGCGCGACGGCCAGGCGGGGCGAACCGGGCGCTCGGGCCCCTGGTGGCCCGAGCGATCCCAGCCTGCTTCCTCAATCGGGGCGCGCGGATTCGAACCGCGGACCTCACCGACCCGAACGGTGCGCGCTACCAGGCTGCGCCACGCCCCGAGAGGGACGATCAGTATGACAAGAGCGTGACGCGATGGCGCAGCCCCGTCGGAGCGGCCAGGATGGGTCCGCACGACCGAACGTCCCGCGCTGCGCCCCCTGGGGCATGATCCGGGACGTTCGGCCTGCCGGCGCGCTCGCGTGGCGCCCCTACTCCGCTCCGGCCACGGCCGTGTAGTAGCGCACGGCCAGCCCCGTCACGAGCGTGCGGAAGGCCGACTCGATGCTGACGCCCTCGGCGTGCGCCCAGGGGCCGAGCCCCGCCTGCTCGATCGCGGCGCCCTGCTCGAGCAGATCGTCGACGAGCTCAGGCGAGCGGTCGCAGAACGACGCGCCGATCGAGTAGAGGCTCGACTCGGTGAGTGACTCCAGGAAGCTGTCCTCGCCGGCCACGGCGGCTGACGATACCGTGGCGCCCGTGGCCGCCCTGACCGAACTGATCGCATTCCTCGACGAGCTGCTGCAGCCCGAGCGCTTCGAGGACTACGGGCCCAACGGGCTGCAGGTGCCCGGCCGCGAGGACGTGGCCGTCGTCGCCACCGGCGTCTCCGCCGGCCGCGAGCTGTTCGAGCGCGCGATCGCCGCGGGCGCGGGACTCGTGCTCGTGCATCACGGCCTGTTCTGGAAGGGGCGTCCGCTCGCGCTCGACCAACCCGCGAAGAGCCGGCTGAAGCTCCTGTTCGACCACGACGTCGCGCTCGCGGCCTACCACCTGCCGCTGGACGGCCATGCCGAGCACGGCAACAACGCGCTGCTCGCCGCGGCGCTCGGCGCCGAGCACACAACGCCGTTCGCGCTGCACGCGGGCACGCCGATCGGCGTCGCCGCGCACCTGCCCGGCGAGGGCATCGAGCCGGACGAGCTCGTCGCGCGCACCCGCGCCGCGGTCGGCGGCCGGGAGCCGCTCGCGTTCCTCGACGGGCCGCCGCGCATTCGCAGCGTCGGCATCGTCAGCGGCGGCGGCTCCCCCTACCTGGGGGATGCCGTGAGCGCGAGCCTGGACGCCTTCCTCACGGGGGAGCCGATCGAGCGCGTGATGCTGGAGGCGCGTGAGAACGCCATCCACTACATCGCCGCCGGCCACTACGCGACCGAGACGCTCGGGGTCCGTCGCCTCGGCGAGCTGCTGGCGAGCCGCTTCGGCGTCGAGCACGTGTTCGTCGACATGCCCAACCCGATCTGAGCGCCGCTGATCGCGTGGGCGCCCCCGCCCGTCCTAACGACTTCATAAATGATCGGTCCGAGCGGCCATTTCGCTTGCCGACCGTCCGGCTGCGGGAGTACCTTTCACAGGGCGTCAACATCCGCCCCCACCCATAGGAGGGACGCTCCGATGGCAAATCACCTGACGCCGACCGAGTTGGCTCGCGAGTCCGGACTCGAACGGCGCGAAGTGATCTCGAAGTGCATGGAGCTCGGTGTGCCCATCTTCCAGGGCCGCATCGACAAGACGCTCTTCCTCGCCAATGTGGCGAGTCTCGGACAGAGCGCCATGGGCCACGCACGGCCGACCGCGACGTAGCCACTCCCCCGGCACAACGTCTTGAGAGGCGCGCCCACTGGGCGCGCCTTTCGCATCCAGGGCCGGCGACATAGAATCGCCGCGCAGAGGGTCAACACACGAGGAGAAGAGTGAACCCGATGGAGGCTGGAACGACGTCCACCACCGCGTCGACGACGATCGCGGATCTGATGCCCAAGGCGGCGGAGCTGTACGCCGACAAGGTCATGGTCCGGCGCAAGGTCGGCGAGGACTGGGTCGACGTGACCTTCGCCGAGGCCGGCGCCATCGTCTCCGAGATCGGGCGCGGCCTGATCGATCTCGGCGTCGAGAAGGGCGACCGCGTCTCGCTGCTGTCGGACACGCGCCCTGAGTGGACGTACTGCTCGTTCGCGATCAGCGGCGCCGGCGGCGTCGTCGTCCCGATCTACCCGACGAACGCTCCCGAGGAGTGCGAGTGGGTCGCGGGCAACTCCGAGTCGATCGCGATCATCTGCGAGGACGCCACCCAGATCGCCAAGATCGAGGCGGTCCGCGACAAGCTCCCGAACCTGCGGCACATCATCGCGATCGATGGTGACGGCGAGATCGGCGACGCGATCCTGCTCGACGAGATCCGCGCTCGCGGGCGCGAGCGTGACAAGTCCGACCTCGCCGAGCGGCGCGACTCCGTCAGCCCCGAAGACGGCTACACCTTCATCTACACGTCGGGTACGACCGGCCCGCCCAAGGGCTGCGTGCTGCTGCATCGCAACTACCGCTCCGTGCTCGACATGATCAACGAGCGCGGGCTGCTCGGCGCAGAGGGCGACCTCGTCTACCTGTTCCTCCCGCTCGCGCACGCCTTCGCCCTGCTGATCCAGCTGGGCGCTGTCGACACCGGCACGACCGTCGCCTACTACGGCGGTGACACGCGCCAGATCATCCCCGAGCTCATGCAGGTGCATCCGACCTACCTGCCGTCGGTGCCGCGCATCTTCGAGAAGCTGTTCACGCTCGCGCAGGGCCAGATCCCGGCGCCCGTGATCGCCGCGATCAGCGATCTCGGCGGGCAGATGCGCGACTTCGAATACCAGGGGGAGCCGGTCCCGCAGGAGCTGCAGGACCGCTGGAACGCCCCGATCGAAGGCGACGAGCAGGGCCGCTCGCTCGCGCAGATCGCCCAGTTCGTGCAGGGCCTGTTCGGCGGCAACCTGCGTGAGGCCGTCACCGGCGCCGCGCCGATCGCCTCCGACATCCTGCGCTTCTTCTACGGCGCCGGCGTGCCCGTCATGGAGGGTTACGGCATGACGGAGACCGCGACCGTCGCGACGACCTCGACGCCCGCGCACCACAAGTTCGGCTCGGTCGGGCGCCCGCTCCCCGGCGTCGAGTTCAAGATCGCCGAGGACGGCGAGATCCTGATCCGGGGCGCGAACATCTTCAACGGCTACTGGAAGAACGACGACGCGAGCTTCGGGTCGATCGTCGACGGCTGGCTGCACACCGGCGACGTCGGCAAGGTCGACGAGGACGACTTCGTCTTCATCACCGGCCGCAAGAAGGACATCATCATCACCGCGGGCGGCAAGAACCTGACGCCCGCGAACCTCGAGAACGACCTCAAGCAGACCCGCTGGGTCAGCCAGGCCGTGATGCACGGCGACCGCCGCCCGTTCCCCGTCATGCTGATCACCCTCGACGACGAGGAGATGGCGCCCTGGGCGCAGGCGCAGGGCATCGAGGACACCTCGCCGGCGGCGCTGGCGGTCCACCCGCAGGTGATCGCGCTGATCCAGTCCGAGCTGGACAAGGCGAACGAGAAGTACGCGCAGGTCGAGCAGGTGAAGCGGTTCTTCATCCTCGACCATGACCTCTCGCAGGAGACCGGCGAGCTCACGCCGACCCTGAAGGTCAAGCGCAACATCGTCAACGAGAAGTACGCCGAGCGCTTCGACGCCCTCTACGAGGGCTGATCGGGCGGGCGGTGCGGCCAGAACGGCTGCGCCGCCCGTACCCTGTTGGGAAATGCGGACGGATCCGACAGACAACGGCGGCCTCTTCGTAGCCCGCAGGCCGGGTACGAAGCCGGTTCACTACGCCGAGCCGCCGACCCCCGGCAGCGCGGCCGCGCGCCGGCGGGACAAGACGCTCGCCGTCGGCATCCTCGCGCTGATGACGTTCATCAACCTGCTGTTCTGGGGCCCGATCCCGGTCGCGTGGCTGTGGATCGTCTCGCACATCCCATTCCTGGTCGAGCACATCTTCTTCGCGCTGATCGTCGCGTTCGTGGGGATCCTGCTGACGCTGCTGGGCGCACTCGTGATCCTCAAGCAGCTCGACCGGGCCTGGGTGCTGGTGCGCCGCGCAGCCGGGATCGACCAGCGCAGCGGCGTGATCGGCCGCATCTTCATGTACACGGCGATCGTCGGCGCCACGCTCTTCGGCCTCTGGATGATCTTCGGCGGCGGCCTCGCCAACTCGCTCAACCCGCCGCCGACCGGCTGAGTCATGGGGCTGCTGGACCACTACAAGCAGTTCGAGGAGATGTCGGACGAGGAGGTCAGCGCGCGCCTGCGCGAGGACGCCGACGAGCGCCGCCGCAAGGCGCTCGCGCGGGTCGACGAGCTTGATCTCTCTCGCACGACCTGGCCGGAGTACCCGCCCTCGGGCGTCGTCAACGCCATCACGTTCGTCGCACGCTCGGGCCTGCACCGCTACACCGAGGGCTCGGCCGAGCTGCGCAGCGAGCTCGCGCAGCGCCACGACGTCGAGCCTGAGCGCGTCGCCGTCGGCGACGGTGCCTCGCAGCTCCTGGAGTCCGCCGCGCAGTCGCTGCTGGAGCCCGGTGACGAGCTGATCACGCCGTGGCCGTCCTATCCGCTGTACCCGCTGATGGCGCGGCGCGCACGCGGGTCGTTCGTCCCCGTTCACGGGTTCAGCGTCGACGCGCTGCTTGCGGCGGTCACCGAGCGCACGCGGCTGCTCGTGATCTGCAATCCGAACGATCCGACCGGCGAGCTGCTCCCGGCCGCGGAGCTGCGCCGGCTGCTCGCGGCGCTGCCCGAGCGCGTCGTGGTGTTGCTGGACGAGGCGCTGCGCGACTTCGTCGACGCCGAGGATCGCGACGCCGCGCTGGACCTGTGCGAGGACCACCCCCGCCTGCTCGTCTTCCGCAGCTTCTCGAAGGCGTGGGGGCTTGCGGGGCTGCGCTGTGGCTACGCGATCGGCGGCCCCGGCGCCGAGCCGCTGATCGACCAGCTCGGCCCGCCGCTCGGCATCGGCGAGCTCGCCCAGGCGGGCATCCTCGAGGCGCTGCGCCACGGCGGCAAGGCGATCGAGCGCCGCACGCGCCGGATCGCCGTCGAGCGCGAGCGCCTGCTCGAGGGCCTGCGCGAGCTGCCGCTCGAGGTCACGCCCACGCAGGCAAACGTCGTCTGGATCGCATCACCGGCGATGGACGGCGCCGAGCTCGCCGCGCGCCTGGGCCGTCAGCGCGTGCTGGTGCGCGCCGGCGGGCCGCTCGGCGACGCGCGCCACGTGCGCGCGGCGATCCAGGACAGGCTCGCGACCGACCGCTTCCTGCGGGCGCTGTCGCGAGCGCTCGACCAGGCCTAGCTGGAGGCCTTCTTCGAGGGCTCTTCATCGGCGCCGTCGTCGTCCTCTGATGCCGACTGGCGCAGCAGCGTCCCGGTCGTCTGCTCGAGGATGCGCCGCCAGGCCCGCGTCTTCTCCTTCTCGCGGGTGACGTGCTTGACGACCTTGCGCACGCGCGTGGCGGAGATCTCGATGCCGTGGCGACCGAGGACCTCCTTGTAGGTGTCGTAGTCCTCGGTGAGCTTCAGCGTGACCGACTGGAACCCGTGGCGCGCGATCTCCACGCGCTTGGTGAAGTCCATGATCGACGTCTGGAACATCAGCTCGTCGTCGGGCTCGGGCTCGATCAGGAGGATGTCGACGTCGGGGTACTTCTGCTCCCACTGCCGCGCCATCTCGTGCAGACGCTGGTAGGCCAGCAGCTTGAACGTCTGGTAGCCGATCTGCGCGAGGCCCATGTCGCTGACATGGCGCGGACGGGTGCCGAACGGCGTCGAGATCTCCTGCGTGAAGTCGTTGACGTACGGCACGAGCGGATTGACCACGATCACGAGCTTGGCCCCGGCGTGCACGGCGATGTCGACGTTCGTCGTCGAGATGATGCCGCCGTCGACGAGCTCACGGTCGTGCACCTGGACGGGCTTGTAGACCATCGGCAGCGCGGTCGAGGCGCGCACCGCGCGTGAGATCGGCACGTCGTCCCAGCCGTCGGCGCCGAAGACGATCCGTTCGCAGGTGTCCAGGTCGGTAGCCGCGAGGTAGAGCTCGTGGTCCAGCGCGCGGAAGTCATCCGTGCGGTCGGGGTCCGAGAGGACCGTCCGCACGTAGTTCTCGATCCCCGAGCCGGAGTACAGGCCCGACGGGAGATCCTCCGCGAGCCCCAGTGCGATGTCCATCGCGCTGACGTTGCGCCACTGCGGCGCGAGCTGGCGCGCGAGCTTGGCGACGCGCAGTGGGAGCCGCACGCCGGTCTTGGCGAAGTCGAGCAGGTTCAGCTGCATGACCGTGCTGACGTCGATGTCGCGGAACGGCGTCGGCACCTGCTGGTTGACGACCCGCATCATCTCCTCGGGCGTGATCCCGTTGGAGGCGAGCGCGGCGACGAACGACCCCGCGCTCGTGCCGACGTAGACGTCGAACTGGTTCACCGTCCGGTTGACCGACAGCAGGTCGAGCGCGCGCAGCGCGCCGATCTCGTAGACGCCGCCGGTGAAGCCGCCGCCGCCGAGGACGAGCGCGGTCTTCGATCGCCGCGGGCCGCGGCTGCGCGAGCGCGCAGCGCTGCGCTTGGCCGCAGCACGTCCCTGCGCCTGGTCCAGGTTGACGACCTTCCCCATGCAGCGCAAAGTCTACGGTGCTAGCAGGCGCAAGGGTCCGTAGATTTCCCCACAACCGATCGCGCTTTGGATGGCGACCTGCGCAGATCGGGCCGAGCGCTCGGTACCGTGGCTCGCCGTGTGGAGAATCCGACGCCTTGCGACGGTCGTTTTTGGTGCGGTGGCGCTATTTCTGACCGTCGTCCCGGCTGCGCCGGCGCTGGACGGGGGAGCGCTGCGCACGTCCCTCGACCGGGCCGTGGCGAGCGCCCATGCCGCCCGCGCCGGTGTGCTGGCCGTCGACCTGACGACCGGGACGACGCTCTACTCGCGCAACGCGGCCGCGCCGCGCATCCCCGCATCGGTCGAGAAGCTCTTCACCACGGCGACGGCCCTACAGCGCTTCGGCCCCACCGCGCGGCTGACCACCTCCGTCGTGGCCGACGGTGACCTCGACGGTGAGGGCACCCTGCACGGCGATCTCGTCCTCGTCGGCGGCGGCGATCCGACGCTGGACCGGCGCGCGATCGGCCGGCTGGCGCGGCAGGTACGCGCCGCGGGCGTGCGGCGCGTGCGCGGCTCGGTCCTCGGCGACGAGTCCTGGCATGACTCCCGCCGTGGCGGCCCGCGGACCGGCGGTGCCTACGACTCGGACATGGGCGGCGTGCTGGGAGCGCTGACCGTCGCCCGTGGCTGGTCGCCGAGGACCGGTGGCCCGGCGCTCGCCGCCGCTCGCCGGCTGGTGCGTTCGCTGCGCGGCCGCGGCGTGCGCGTGGGCGGACGCACGGCGGTCGGGAAGGCGACGGCCGGCGCCACGCTCGTCGGCAGCGTCAGCTCGGTGACGATGGCGCGCCTGGCACGGGCGATCAACGTCCCCTCGGACAACTTCGCCGCCGAGGTGCTGCTGAAGGACCTGGGCGCGGAGTTCGGGAGCGCCGGCACGACCGCGGCCGGCGCCGCCGTCGTGCGCCGCACGATGTCGTCGCTGGGCGTCGACCGGCGGGACGTCGCCGACGGCTCCGGCCTGGCCCGCGCCAATCGCGTCAGCGCCCAGCAGGTCGTCGGCCTGCTCGGCGCGATGCACCAGTCCACCCTGGCAGAGCCGTTCGAGGCGTCCATGGCCGTCGCCGGCCGCACCGGCACGCTGCGCAAGCGCCTGCGCGGGACGGCCGCCGACGGCGCCTGCAGGGGCAAGACCGGCACGCTCAACTCCGTCAGCGCGCTCGCGGGCCTGTGCACCACCCGCGAGGGGCACACGATCGCGTTCGCCGTCCTGATGAACGGCGTCTCCGTCTGGCGCGCCCACTCCGGGCAGGACCGGGCGGCGCGGGCGATCGCGTCCTACCGGACCGCGCTGTCCGGCAAGCGCGTCCCCTCACCCTGATCAGCCCGGCGTCGCCAGCAGGTCCAGCAGGCCGGCCTCGTCGAGCACCGCCACGCCGAGGCGCTCGGCCTTGTCGAGCTTGGACCCGGGGCTGTCGCCGGCGACGAGGTAGTCCGTCTTCTTGGAGACCGACGAGGTCACGCGACCGCCCGCGGCCACGATCCGCTCGGTCGCCTGCTCACGCGTGAGGTCGGGCAGCGTGCCGGTCAGCACGAACGTCCGTCCCGACAGCGGGCCCTGCTGCGGAGCCGGTCCCTCCTCCTCCAGCCGCAGGCCCGCAGCGCGCAGGCGCTCGATCAGCGCGCGCATCCGCTCGTCCTCCAGCTGACCGGCGATCAGCGCCGCGACGATCGGGCCGATCCCGGGCGTCTCCTCGATCTGCTCGGCGCCCGCCGCCAGCAGCGCATCGATCGAGCGAAAGCGCTGCGCGAGGCTGCGACCCGTGACCTCGCCGACGCCCTCGATGCCGAGCGCGAACAGGACCCGAGCAAACGGTCGCTCGCGCGAGGCGGCGATCGCATCGACGAGGCGCCCCGCCGAGATCGCTCCCATCCCCTCGAGCTCGACCAGCTGCTCGGCACGCAGCGTGTAGAAGTCGGCGGCGTCGGTCACGAGGCCGTGATCCATCAGCAGCGAGACCTGCTTCTCGCCGAGGCCGTCGATGTCCATCGCCCCGCGTGAGGCGAAGTGCCTGAGCAGCTGCCAGCGCCGCCCGGGGCAATCGCGGTTGGGACACTTGGTGAAGACATGGCCCTCCGGTTTGATGGTCTTCGTGTCGCAGACCGGGCAACGGGCCGGCGCGACGGGCGGCGCGGCACGGTCCTCGCGCTCGACGACGTGCGGCGCCGGTGAGAGGACCTGCGGGATGACGTCGCCCGCACGCAGGACGATGACCTCGTCGCCGACGCGCAGATCCTTGCGCGCGAGGTCCTCCTCGTTGTGCAGGGTCGCGAGCTTGACGGTCACGCCGCCCACGTGGACCGGCTCGAGCACGGCGAACGGGTGCAGGTCGCCGAACTTGCCGGGGTTCCACTGGATGTCCAGCAGCGTCGTGATCTTCGTCGTCGGCGGGAACTTCCACGCGATCGCCCAGCGCGGGTCGCGGCCCACGACGCCCAGGCGCCGCTGAAGCTCGGCGTCGTCGACCTTCACGACGACGCCGTCGATCTCGAAGTCGAGTGCGCCGCGGCGCTGCTGCCATTCCAGGCAGCGCTCGACCACCGCGTCCTCGGTGTCGAGGCGCACGATGTCGCGGTTGACCGGGAAGCGGCGCTCGCGCAGCCATTCCAGAGCGTCCCACTGCGTCTCGAGCGTGAGGCCCTCGGCGGCGCCCACGCCGTAGGCCCAGAACGACAGCGGACGCTCCGCGGTCAGCTTGGGATCGAGCTGACGGATCGTCCCGGCCGCGGAGTTGCGCGGGTTCATGAACGTCGACTCGCCCGCTGCGGCACGGCGCTCGTTCAGCGCAGCGAAGTCCGCGAGGGTCATGTAGACCTCGCCGCGCACCTCGATGAACGGGGGCGCATCGGGGATCCGCAGGGGGATCGACCCGATCGTGCGCAGGTTGTGCGTGACGTTCTCGCCGATCTCGCCGTTGCCGCGGGTCGCGCCGCGCTCGAGGACGCCGTCGCGATAGATCAGCGACATCGCGAGCCCGTCGATCTTCGGCTCGCAGACGTAGCGGAACTGCGGGTCCTCGATGCCCTCGCGGGCCAGGTGGTTGCGCATCCGCTGCACCCACGCGCGCAGCTCCTCGGCGCTGCGCGCGTTCGCCAGCGAGAACAACGGCTCCGGGTGCCGGACCTTCTCCAGCGCGGAGATCGGCTCCCCGCCGGTGCGCTGCGTCGGCGAGTCGGCGGTCAGCAGCTCCGGGTGGTCACGCTCGAGCGCGCGCAGCTCGTCGAGCAGCGCGTCGTAGACGTCGTCCTCGATCTCTGGGTCGTCGAGGACGTAGTAGCGCTGCGCGTGGTGGTGAAGCTGGTCGCGGAGCTCCGCGGCCCGGGCGGCGCGGGCCTTCTTCGTGAGCTTCGCGCTCACTGCAGCTCGCGCGCCGCCGGTGCGAGCAGCCGCGTCAGGTCATGCGCCTCGAGCGCATCGAGACTGTCCACGTCCGTGAGATCGAAATGGACCGGGGTGACGGAGATCTTCCCCGCGTCCACCGCGGCGAGGTCGGTGCCGGGATCCTCGTGCCAGCCGGGGTCGGCGCCGTAGATCCAGAAGCGCCGGCGCCCCTCGCCGGCATCCTCGTGCAGCTGCAGCGCGTCGTTGTAGATCCGCTTGCCCAGGCGGGTGACCTCAACACCTGAGGGGTGCTCACCCGGGACGTTGATGTTCAGCAGGGTGCCACGGGGGAGCGGCACGTCGTCGAGCTCGGCGACGATCCGCGCGGTGAAGTCCGCCGCGACGTCGAAGCCGAACGTGCGCCCGTAACGGAAGTCCATCTCCCGCTCGGTCGACTGCTGGGAGACGGCGATCGCGGGAACGCCGAGGACGATGCCCTCGAACGCCGCGGCGACGGTTCCGGAGTAGGTGACGTCGTCGCCCATGTTCGAGCCGTGGTTGATCCCGGCGACGATCAGCTGCGGCTCGAAGTCGTCGACGAGACGCAGCTGACCGAACCGCACGCAGTCGACGGGGGTGCCGTCGGTGGCGTAGCCGACCGTCCCGTCCTCGAATGCGGTCTCCTGCACCCACAGCGGCCGGCGCGTGGTGATCATCCGCGCCATCGCCGAGCGATTGCCGTCGGGGGCGATCACGAGCAGCCGGATTCCCGGGATGGCGGCGAGCGCACGGCGCAGCGCCAGCAGCCCGTCGGCGTCGATGCCGTCATCGTTGGTCAGCAGGACATTCATGTGTCAGACATCCTACAAGTGGAAAGGAGACTTGACACACCGGACGTGTCAAGCTACCTTGACATTCCGATGCGCAACGACGTCCGTGAGCTTCGCGCAGGCAGCGGCCTCTCCCAGGCCGGGCTCGGCGACGCCCTCGGCGTCTCGCGTCAGACGATCAACGCCATCGAGACGGGGCGCTACCTCCCGTCGCTTCCGCTCGCCTTCGACCTTGCCCGCTTCTTCGGGGTCAGCGTCGAGGCCATCTTTCATCCCGACCCACAAGGAGACGCCAGCGATGAAGACCCAACGTGAAGCGCGCGTATCGCTCGCCATCGAGCTCGTCCTGTGCGCTGCGGTGTTCACCGCGTTCCTCATCGCCGACGGCCTGCGCAGCGCGATCACCTCCGGCGCCCTCGTGCTGGCGCTCACGCTCGTCCTGTACTTCGGCCGCACCCGCAGCGAGACGGTCGAGGTGATGACGGGAATCGGCGACGAGCGCACGCGCGCGATCACCCAGACGGCCGCGGCCTGGACGGCGTACGTCATGGTCACGGTCCTGATCGGCTGGTGGCTGGTGGCGCTCGCCACGGGCGCCGACGAGAGCGTGCAGCGCACCCTCAGCCAGCTCGGAACGATCTACGCCGTGATCTGGCTCGTCTGCACGCTCGTCGCCAAGCGCCGCTCCTAGCCGCTGTATCGCACGCCGGTGAGGTACAGGCCGTGCGGCGGCGCCGTCGGACCGGCGTCGCGGCGGTGGGCGCCCCCGAGGAGCGACGCGAAGTCCTCGAGCGTCCTCCGCCCCTGGGCAACCTGCAGCATCGTGCCGACGAGCACGCGGTTCATGTGGCGCATGAACGAGTCGGCCTCGATCTCGAAGGCGAGACCGACCCCGTCCTCGACCCAGCGCGCACTGAGCAGGTTGCGGGTGAAGCGCGTGTGGTAGGTCTCGGTCGGCGTGAATGCCGTGAAGTCGTGCTTGCCGGGAAGCAGTTCGGCGCACGCGTGGAGGAGATCCCGATCCAGGCGCCGCGGCCAGAAGAGCGCTCGCCCCGCCTCGAACGCTGACCGCTCGCGACTCGCGAACACCCGGTAGCGATACGAACGACCGAGCGCGTCCTTGCGCGCGTCAAAGCCGTCCAGCGCCTCGGTACACGCCCGCACCGCCACGTCCGGCGGCAGCAGCGCGTTCAGCGCCTCAGCACGCACCGCAGGGCCCTCATACGAGGCGACCTGGCCCGTCGCATGCACACCCCGGTCCGTCCGCCCGGCGACCGTCAGCGCCACCTCCCGCTGAAGGATCCGCCCCAGCGCCCCCTCCACCGCAGCCTGAACCGTCCGCTGCCCAGCCTGACGAGCCCAGCCATAGAACGCGGAGCCGTCGTACTCCAAGTCCAACCGGGCCGTCACGCGGAGACAACCCATCCACGAGCGCCCCGAGAGCGAGGGATCGTGGATGACTGACGCCGCACGGCCGAGGGGAGCTGTGCCCGAGGCACTGCCCCCGAAAGCCGGGTGGCGTCAGGCGCCAGGAGACCCGCGAACCACCCCACGCAATCAGACTAGTTCGAGGTAGACCATCTCCGTCGAATCCGACCGGCGCGGACCGAGCTTCAGGATGCGGGTGTACCCGCCGGGCCGGTCCGCGTAGCGCGGGGCGACCTCCTCGAACAGCTTGTGCACGGCGAACTTGTCCTGCCCGAGCGCGGACAGCGCCTGGCGCCGCGCGTGCAGGTCGCCCTGCTTGGCGAGCGTGATCAGCTGCTCGATCTCCGGCTTGACGGCCTTGGCCTTCGCCTCGCTGGTCTTGATCCGCTCATGCTCGATGACCTCCTTGCAGAGGTTGCGCAGCAGCGCCTTGCGGTGCGACGCGGTGCGGCTGAGCTTGTGGCGGGTCTTCTGGTGGCGCATGGCTGACTAATCCTGACGGAGATCGAGGCCGCGCGCGTGCAGCGTCTCGATGACCTCGTCGATCGACTTCTTGCCGAAGTTGGGGATCGCGTTGAGCTCGGCCTCGGACTTGGAGACGAGATCGCCGATCGTCTGGATGCCGGCGCGCTTGAGGCAGTTGTACGAGCGCACGCCGAGCTCCAGCTCCTCGATCAGGATGTCGTCCATCGGGCCGCCGCCGACGGCTGCCGAAGCGCCGTTGACGATGCCGCCGACACCCATGATCTGCGGCTCGAGCTGGCCGCCGGGGCCGGCGCGCAGCTCTTCGATGCGGTCCGCGTCCGTGAAGATCGCGAGCTGGGAGATCAGGATCTCCGAGGCCTCGCGCAGCGCGGCCTGCGGATCGATCGAGCTGTCCGTCTCGATGTCGAGCGTGAGCTTGTCGTAGTCGGTGCGCTGCCCGACGCGCGCCTGCTCGACCGAGTAGGCGACGCGGCGGACCGGCGAGAAGATCGAGTCGATCGGGATCACGCCGATGGGCTGATCGGGCGTCTTGTTCTCCTCGGCCGGGCGGTAGCCGCGGCCGCGGCCGATCGTGAGGTACAGCTCGAGCTTGGTCTTCTTCTCGAGCGTGGCGATGTGCACGTCGGGGTTGAGGATCTCGACGCCGGCGGGCAGGTCGATGTCCTTGGCCGTGATCTCACCGGGGCCGGTGACGACGAGCGGTGCCTCGACCTCGCTGGCGTCGGAGTGCATCCGGCAGACGATGCCCTTGAGGTTCAGGACGATGTCCGTGACGTCCTCCTTGACGCCCTTGATCGTCGAGAACTCGTGGGCGACGCCCTCGATGCGGACGCTTGTGACGGCCGCGCCGGCGAGCGAGCTGAGCAGCACGCGCCGGAGGGAGTTGCCGAACGTGTAGCCGAAGCCGCGATCGAGCGGCTCGATGACGAACGAACCGCGGTTCTCGTCGACCTGCTCGTTGCTGATGCGGGGAATCTGGAAGTCGAGCATCGGGGCGTGTCAGTCCTTCGTCGTGATCGGTCCGGCGGCGGGGCGAGCCGCCGGCGTGGGCGCCTCCACGCTCCGCCGACGAATCGGCGTGGCGCGGAACGCCTGTGTTACTTGGAGTACAGCTCGACGATGAGCTGTTCCTGCACCGGCGTCGTGATCTCACGACGCTCGGGCTTGCGCAGGACCTTCGCGGTGAGCGAGTCATGGTCAGCCTGCAACCATGCCGGCACCTGCGCTGTGAGCTCGGTGGCCTCTCGGATCAGCGGCTCCGCCGGGCTGCCGGCCTTGAGCGCGACGATGTCGCCCTCGCGGACCTGGTAGCTGGGGATGTCCACCCGGCGGCCGTTGACCGTCCAGTGTCCGTGCCGCACCATCTGGCGGGCCTGACGGCGGGACGCCGCGAAGCCGAGTCGCACGAGGACGTTGTCGAACCGGCGCTCGAGCAGGTTCAGCAGGTTCTCGCCGGTGATCCCGGACTGCCTGCTGGCCTTGTCGTAGTAGCGGCGGAACTGGCCCTCGAGGACGCCGTAGTAGCGGCGGGCCTTCTGCTTCTCGCGGAGCTGCACGCGGTACTCGCTCTGCTTCTGGCGGCCACGACCGTGGTCACCCGGCGGGTACGCGCGGCGCTCGAAGCCGCACTTGTCGGTCAGGCAGCGCTCACCCTTGAGGAAGAGCTTCTGGCCTTCGCGGCGGCACTGCTTGCACTGTGGGCTGGTATCTCGAGCCATGTGAGTCCTCAGACGCGAC
>JBBQKR010000051.1:0-22331 GCA_038327125.1 Solirubrobacterales bacterium | reverse complement strand
CGCCGGCCCGCCTCGCGCGCCCCGAGGTAGAGCACGCCGCGTGCACCGAGCCTGCCCAGCGGGGCGCTGCCGACGACGGCGTCACCGCGGCGGACGGCGGGGCGCTCGAGGCCGAACTCCGTCGCCACGAGCGGCCCGCAGCGCAGCGAGACGCCTGCCCCGCGGCGCGGGAGCCGGCCCGCGAACGTGACCCGCCCGTCGCACGCGGCGCGCACGACCTCGCCCGGCGTGCCGCTGAGCTGCACGCCGCGTCGGGCACCGCCGGCGAACGGCGTCCGCGCGTCGAAGTCGAACCCCCGCGTGACGGTGATCGCAGCGAGCGGCGGCTGCCAGCGGTGGGCGCCGGCGACTGCGGTGTGGATCAGGGTCGCGAGCAGCACGATCGCGACCGGCAGCAGGAGCATGCGGGCAGGTTCCAGCATGCCCGCGGCCTCGGGAGCGGGGAGGCCGCGCGCGTCGCAGCATCGCCGCACACCTGTCGCAGAGCGACGCTCGCGCGTCAGGAATCGCCGGCGACGACCGCGGCGTACAGATCGTTGGCCGGCACGCCGGTCAGCCCGGCGACGACGCCCGCCGCCGCCCGCGGCCGCGCTCCCGCCGCGACCAGGCGCCGCACCGCTTCGGTGGCCGCCACGCGATCCGCAGCGCCGCCGGCGGCCGGGCCGATCACGAGCACGACCTCGCCGCGCGGGCCCTCGTCCCCGTAGCGCTCGGCCAGCTCCGCAGCGCTCCCGCGCACGATCTCCTCGTGCAGCTTGGTCAGCTCGCGGCAGAGGGCGACCGGGCGCTCGGGATCCAGCCCCGCGAGGACGCCGAGCGTGGCGCCGACGCGCCGCGGGGACTCGAATGCGACGAGCGTCTCCTCAGCCTGCAGCAGCACCTCGAGCTCGCCCTTGCGGCGCGGCAGAAACCCGACGAAGCGCCAGGTCTCGGCCGGCAGGCCGCTGGCGACGAGCGCCGTCAGCGCGGCGCTCGGCCCGGGGAGCACCTCGACCGCGATCCCCGCCGCCACGGCGGCCTGGACCAGCACGAGTCCCGGGTCGCTGACGAGCGGCATGCCCGCATCGCTGACGAGCGCGACCGTCTCCCCCGCGCGCATCCGCTCGACGAGCCGCGGCGCCGCGCGGCGTTCGGCATGCGCGTCGTAGCGCACACGCGCGGCGGACACGCCGTAGCGGTCGAGCAGCACCTTGCTCGTCCGCGTGTCCTCGCACGCGATGACGTCCGCCTCGCGCAGCGCCGCAAGCGTGCGCAGCGTGATGTCCTCGAGGTTGCCGATCGGCGTCGGGCAGACGATCAGGCGACCCGCGCCGCCACTCACGCCGTGAGCTCCTCGAAGGCCAGTGTCGCCGCCCCGAGCAGCCCGGCGTCGGCGCCGAAGCGGGCCGGCACGATCTCGACGACGTCGCGCAGGGAGGGCATCGCATGCTCGGCCACCTCGCGGCGCGCGGGCGCCAGCAGCAGCTCACCCGCCGCGATGCCGCCGCCGCCCACGAGGATCAGCTGCGGGTTGAAGATGTTGACGAGCGAGACCATCCCGGCGCCGAGCGCGATCCCGACCTGGTGGATCGCCTCACGCGAGGCCTCGTCGCCGTCGTGCGCGAGCTCGGTGACCAGCGCTCCGGTGACCGGCTTTCCGGCCTTCGCCTCACGCGCGAGCGCCGAGTCCGGGCGGGTCTCGGCCAGGGCGGCGCCGGCACGCCCGATCGCGTTGCCCGAGGCGTACCACTCCCAGTGCCCCAGCCCGGGGCACTGGCCCTGGCAGGGCGGCCCGTCCATCTGCACGACCATGTGGCCGAGCTCCGCCGCGCCGCCCGAGGCGCCGCGGACGAGCCGGCCGCCGCAGACGAGCCCGCCGCCGATCCCCGTGCCGACGGTGACCATCACGACGTCGTCGCATCCGACGGCGGCGCCGTGGCGCCACTCGGCGAGCAGCGCGCAGTTGGCGTCGTTGTCGACGGCGACGGGAATGCCAAGCCGTTCCTCCATCAGCGCCTGGAACGGCACGCCCTCGAGCGGCAGATGCGGACAGGCCGCGACGATGCCGGCGCGCCGGTCGAGCACGCCGGGCAGGCCGAACCCGGCGCCCAGCACCGGCCCCGGCGCCGCATCGGCCGCCTCGCGAACCATCGCCGCGAGCGCGTCGAGCAGCTCGCCGGTGTCCAGGTCCTGGGACGAGCGCTGCGCGCGATGGTGCACCGCCAGGGCGGAGTCGACCGTGCCGGCGAGCAGCTTCGTCCCGCCGACGTCCACCCCGATGACGCACGCTGTGACCATGGACGGCACCATATCCCCGAGATGGCTGCCGACCCGCCGCCGCCGGAGCCCGGCGGGCGTCCCCCGTATCGCCTGTACCGCGCACGCCCGCGCTGGCTGAGCCGCGGCGCACCCTCGATCGAGCAGCTGCAACGCCGCGCGCCCGTCCCGGCCCCCGTGCCCGAGCCGCCGGGAACCCGGCGCCGCCGGACGTCGCGGCGCCGGCGGACGTCCCCGCGCCGGCCATCGTGGCGCCGGATCCTGAAGTGGACGGCGCTCGGCCTCGCCGGCTGGGTCGCGCTCTCCGTCGTCCTGTTCCTGTTCTCGGCCCAGTTCCTGCAGAACCGGGTCGACGCGAAGACGCGCTCCGAGCTCGCCGGGGGGACGGTCCCGATCCTCGCGCCGGCGACCATCCTGATCCTCGGCTCCGACCAGCGCTCGAGCTCCACCAAGGAACCCGGCGGGACGACGTCGGGTCCGAGCCGCTCGGACTCGATCCAGCTGATGCGCGTCGGCGGCGGACACAGCGCGAAGCTCTCGATCCCGCGCGACACGGTCGTCGACATCCCCGGCTCAGGGCTCAACAAGATCAATGCCGCGTACGCGATCGGCGGGCCGTCGCTCGCGGTCCGCACCGTCAAGCAGTTCCTCGGGATCGAGATCAACCACGTCGTGCTCGTCGACTTCGGGCGGTTTCCGAAGCTGATCGACGCGATGGGCGGCGTGAACTACACGGGCGGGTGCGTCGTCTCGCGCATCAACTGCGGCTTTCGCAACGGCGGCTACACGCTGCGGCTGAAGGCGGGGACGACGCACATCGATGGAAAACAGGCGCTCGCGCTCGCGCGCACCCGCACCAACCTCTGCAACCGGCGCGAGGACGACCTGACCCGCGAGCGCCGCCAGCAGAAGATCGTCGCGTCGATGCGCTCGCGCGTGCTCTCGCCCGCGGGCTTCGTCCGCTGGCCGATGGTCGCCTGGCGCGCACCGCAGACGATCCGCAGCGACATGGGCGCAGCCGTACTGTCGGGCCTGTTCGCGACGATCGCCACGTCGGGCTCGGCGGAGACCCGGATCCTGCGCCCCACCGGCGCGCTGACGCTGCCGGACGGCGGCGCGGGACTCACCGTCTCGCCGCAGTCACGCCGCCGGCAGGTCGCGCGCTTCCTGCGCGAGTAGCGCCGGGTCAGTCGGACGAGGAGGACGACGAGGACGACGGCGAGCCGGCGGACTTCGCGGCGGGCTTGGGCTCCGCCTTCTTGTCCTGCTTCTTCTCGTCGCGCTTGTCGGCCATCTTTGCGTCGTGCTTGTCGGCGCCGTCCTTGGCCGACTTCTCGAGCTCCCGGTTGCGGCGCTTGGTGCCGTAGTCGGTGTTGTGGAAGCCCTTGCCCTTGAAGTGGACGGCAACGGGGTGGAACACGCGCTCGACCGGGACACCCGTCTCGGGATCCTTCGTGAGCGTGTCGTCGTGGATCGACTGGCGAATCTCGAACGTCGATCCGTCGGGACGCCGGTATTCGTAGATCGGCATTGCAGCGCCCAGGATAGAGGATGGTCCGGGGGCCTCGGCACTCGTTGCCGGTGAGTGCCAAGCCCTTCCGGGCCGGCCTGCGCGCGGGACCGTGAGCGGCCTTGCGCCCTCCGGCTGACTACCATCCGCCGCCATGTCAGAAGACGTCGTGACCATGGACAAGGTCGTCGCGCTGTGCAAGCGGCGCGGCTTCATCTTCCCCTCGTCGGAGATCTACGGCGGGCTCGGCTCGACGTACGACTACGGGCACTACGGCGTCCTGCTGAAGACGAACGTGAAGAACGCGTGGTGGCAGGCGATGCTCAGCCGCGAGGACATCGTGGCGCTCGACTCGGCGATCCTCCAGCACCCGAAGGTCTGGGAGGCCAGCGGCCACGTCGGCGGATTCACCGACCCGATGGTCGACTGCAAGACCTGCGGCAGGCGGTTTCGCGCCGACCATCTCGACGATCTCGAGTGCCCGCAGAAGCCGTCCAGGCATCCGGGCGAGGGCCCGGACTGCGACCTGACCGAGGCCCGTGAGTTCAACCTCATGTTCGAGACGACGGTCGGGCCGGTGAAGGACTCCGGGTCCGTGGCGTACCTGCGCCCCGAGACCGCGCAGGGCATCTTCATCAACTTCAAGAACGTCCTGCAGTTCGCGCGCAAGAAGCCGCCGTTCGGGATCGCGCAGGTCGGCAAGTCGTTCCGCAACGAGATCACGCCCGGCAACTTCATCTTCCGCACGCGCGAGTTCGAGCAGATGGAGATGGAGTTCTTCGTCCCGCCGGCCGAGGCCGACACGTGGTACCGCTACTGGATCGACGAGCGCGAGTCCTGGTACACGGGCCTGGGCATCCGGCCCGACCACCTGATGGTCCGCCCCCACGCCTCCGATGAGCTCTCGCACTACTCCTCGGGAACGAGTGACATCGAGTACCTGTTCCCGATCGGCTGGAGCGAGCTCGAGGGCGTCGCCAACCGCGGGAACTTCGACCTCACCGCCCACGCCGAGCACTCGGGCGAGAAGCTCGAGTACTTCGACCAGGGCTCGGGTGAGCGCTACGTCCCGCACGTGATCGAGCCCGCCGCGGGCGCCGACCGCGCGACGCTGGCCTTCCTCGTCGACGCCTACGACGAGGACGAGATCGGCGGCGAGCAGCGGACGGTGCTGAAGCTGCACCCGCGCCTTGCGCCCGTGAAGGCCGCGGTACTGCCGCTGGTGAAGAAGGACGGCCAGCCCGAGCTCGCGCGCGAGCTCTACGCCGCGCTCAGCCCGGTGATGCAGACCGAGTACGACGAAGGCGGCTCGATCGGCAAGCGCTACCGCCGCCACGACGAGATCGGCACGCCGTGGTGCATCACGATCGACCACGAGTCGCTCGAGAACCGCACCGTCACCGTCCGCGACCGCGACTCGCTCGCGCAGGAGCGCGTGGCGATCGACGAGCTGCCGGGGCTGCTCGCCGCGCGGCTCGCGACGCCGTGGACGAGCCCGAAGCTCGCAGCCGTCTAGGTATCAGATCCCTCGCTCGACGCTGACGCGGCCGCTCTCGGCCGCCGCGGCGAGTGCGGCGTGGTCGTGCTCGTTCTGGTCCGCGTAGGCCGCCGAGAACGTCGCCAGCGCCTCGTCGAAGACCGGCTTGCCGCCGAGGTAGGAGGCGATCGCGACGCGGTCACCCGAGCGCGCGTGGGCGCGGGCGAGCGTCCAGCCGCAGAGGCCCGAGTAGGTCCGCAGCCGCTTGGCGTCCATCGTCTCGATCTCCGCCGAGCCCTTCCCATCCCAGAGCTGGCGCAGGTAGAAGTCGCGCTCCTTGCCGTCGAAGCCGGTCGTGCGCTGCCAGCCGAGCAGCACGTCGCTCGCCGCCTGCATCAAGCGCTGGCCCTCGACGACGCGCCGGCCCTGCGTGGAGTACGCGGTCGGCTCGGTGTACGGCTCGAGCACGGACTTCCCGGCCTCCTTGGCCTGCAGGATCAGCGGGTCGCGCTCGTCGCGGCCCTCCAGCAGCACGACCCACGCGCGCGTGCCGACGCTGCCGACGCCCACGACCTTGCGCGCGAAGTCCACGTAGCGGTACTGGTGCAGAAGGTGCTTGCGATCGTCGGCGAGGCTGACGCCGTAGAGGTCCAGCAGGCCGCGCATCCCCGACTCGAACTGCCTGACCTCGTCCGCCGGCAGCAGCTCGTGGATCGGCACGAGCAGCGGCGGGGCGCTGAGGAACCGCAGCCGGCCTTCGACCTCCCCGGTGAGCTTCTTCAGCGCCCGCAGGCTCGTCTTGCCCTTGGCCTTGGCGATGTTCCTGCGCAGCGCCTTGAGGTCGCCCTTCTCGATGTCCGACGAGAAGCGGTCGACGATCGTGCTGACGTCGAGATGCGTGTACCAGACGTCGAGATTGGTCATCGTCGCGAAGCCGCGGATCGCCTCGCGGTAGGAGGCGACCGCGGCGAGCACCGCCGTACGCCGCTGACCCTCCGTCAGCCCGACCTGGCGGCCGCCGATCTCGACGCTCGCGGCCATCCGCAGGACATCCCACTCCCACGGCCCCGGAAGGGTCTCGTCGAAGTCGTTGAGGTCGAAGACGAGCGAGCGGTCGGGCGCCGCGAAGATGCCGAAGTTCGAGATGTGCGCGTCCCCGCACAGCTGCGCGCTGATGCCCGACACCGGGGCGCCCGCGACGTCCGCCGCGAAGATCGCCGCGGCGCCGCGATAGAACGCGAACGGCGAGGCCAGCATGCGCCCGTAGCGGATCGGCAGCAGCTCCTGCACGCGCTCGACCGCCTGCTCCTCGAGGATCGCAACCGGGTCGCGGCGGTCAGGGGCGGGCGCCCAGGCTGCGTGGGACGTGCGCGGGACGCTGGCGCGGGCGTCCTTGCCGCGAACCTCACGGTCAGCGTGGGTGCGCGGTTGCGCTGAGGCGGCGAGGCTCGTCATCGGGCCAGACTCCCACGGCCCGGGAGCGCTCGCAAGCGCTCCGCCCCGCCTCTTGCGCCGACGCAACTGACCCACGAGTCAGTCTCGGTACCATCCGCACATGGCCACCGCGACGTCCGAACCACGCAGTGTCACCGCCGACATCAGCTACGCGGACCTCTACCGCCGCTGGGAGCTGGGCAACTGGTCGGCGACCGAGATCGACTTCACGCAGGACCGGATCGACTGGCGCGAGAAGCTGACCGAGGAGCAGCGCCAGGCCGCGCTGTGGTTCTACAACCTCTTCTTCCACGGCGAGGACGCGGTCACCGACGGGCTCTCGCCCTACCTGGACGCCGCGCCGCTCGAGGAGCAGAAGTACTTCATCGCCACGCAGCAGGCCGACGAGGCCCGCCACGCGGTCTTCTTCAAGCGCTTCATGGACGAGGTCGCCGGCCTCGGCGACGGCACGATGGCGGGTGGGATGGCCGCGACCGAAGGCCTGCTGACCTGGGGGCACCGCAAGGTGTTCGGCTGCCTCGAGGAGATGACCGAACGGCTGCGCCGCGACCGCAGTCCGCGCCAGCTCGCGGCCGCCGTGACCCTGTACCACGTGATCATCGAGGGGACGCTCGCGCAGCCCGGCCAGCACTTCATGGAGAGCTGGATCGAGGAGCTCGAGATCCTCCCCGGATTCCGCGAGGGCATCCGCAACGTCGCGCTCGACGAGCAGCGCCACATCGCGTTCGGCGTCAAGCTGCTCGCCGACCTCTACGCCGAGCGCCCGCAGGAGACGCAGGACGCGATCGTGCAGACGATCCGCGAGGTCGGCCCGTACACCGCGGCGATCGCCAAGCCGCCGAACTGGGACGACAGCTACTACACGGCGTTCGGCTTCACCTATGACGAGCTTGGCGTCGAGGGCACCCGCTCGCTGGAGTTCCGCCTGCGCGCGATCGGGCTGGACCTCGAATCGATCCCGCGCTTCCCGATCGCGATGGACCAGCCGCTCGAGCAGCGCGCACGGCGCGGGCGCGTGCTGCTGGAGGCGAATCTCACCGGTCCCGACCGTCCCGTGGTGCGCGACCCGGAGGCGATCGCGACGATGTTCGACGCGCTGCGCCGCTCCGCGGAGCCGGGGGCGGTGGCACCCGGGACCGTCATCCAGTGGGACTTCACCGACCACGAGCCGTGGCATCTGCGGCTCGCCGGCGACGCGACCGCGGTGGCCCCGGGACGTGTCCCGGATGCCGACCTGCGGCTGCGGGTCTCGCTGGACGACTGGGCCGACGTGTTCGCCGGCCGCGCCGATGCCCGCAGCATGATGCTGCGCCGGCGCCTGCGCCCGTCCGGCAACCTGCGCCTGCTGCTGAAGCTCCCGCGGATCTTCCCGGCCTGAGTAGGGTCGCGAGGATGCGAGTCCTCGTCACCGGAGCCAGCGGCTTCATCGGCGGGCCCACGTGCGCGGCGCTCGCCGCACGCGGCCACGAGGTGATCGCGCTCGTGCGCCGGCCGGGCTCGCAGCCGGCGGGGACGCGGCCGGTCAGCGGCGACCTCACCGACGCGGCCTCGCTGACCGCGGCGTTCGTCGAGGCGGCCCCTGATGCGGTGGTGCATCTCGCCGCCCAGACCGGCGCCCAGCGCAGCGAGGCGAAGCTACGCGCCGCGAACGTCGCAGGACTGGAGCACGTGATCGCCGCATGCCGCGCGTGCGGCCCGCCGCCGCGCGTGGTGTTCGTCTCGACCGTCGTCACCGGCGATGCGCACGGCGCGCTGCTCACCGAGGCGGCCGACCTACCGGTGCAGCCGGCCTATGGCCGCTCCAAGCAGGAGGGCGAGCACATGCTGCGCGAGTCGGGCCTGGACGTCGTCGTCGTGCGGCCCTGTCACGTCTATGGGCCCGGCGGCTGGTTCGCCGACGAGATCGTCGCGCGGCTGCGGCAGCCCGGGCGCCTTGCGATCGTCGGCCGCGGCGGCAACTCGTGGGACATGGTCCACGTCGATGACCTCGCGGACGCACTCGTCCTGGCCGCCGAGTCCGGCCGCCCGGGTGAGATCTACCACTGCGCCGACGACGTGCCGACGACCTACTCGGAGGCCGTCGGCCGCACCGCCACAGCGCTCGGCGTCGGGCGCCCGCGGCACATCCCGGCGCTGCTCGCGCGCTTGGTCGCAGGCGCGGGCCCCGTCATCACCGTGACCCGCTCGGCGCGCACGTCGAACGCGAAGCTGAAGGGCGAGCTCGGGTGGACGCCGCGCTTCCCCGACTCACGCGACGGGATCCCCGCCGTGGTCGCCGAGCTTCGCTGAGCCCCGCTCAGCCAGGGCCGAGCAGCGGGCGGACCGCGTCGCGGCAGGCTGCAAGCAGCGGGGCGGGATCGCGCTCGGGCTCGGCGAGGATCCGCATCGACGCGCCGTCGCCGACGGCGAACAGCAGGTCCGCGAGCACCTCCGGGGGTGCGGCGAGCTGGACGATCCCCGCTCGCTCCTTCGCGGCGAGGACGTCACCGACCTCACGGCGCATGCGCTCCAGCAGCGCGCTCACCTCGGTCGCGACCTCAGGGTGGCGGCGGGCGAGCGCGAACAGCTCGAGCAGCACCGTCACGAACTCCGGGTCGTCCCGCACCGTCGCCTGCAGCGAGGCGACGAGCAGGTCGACGATCTCGTCCGCGCTCTCGGCGCGCTCGAGGCGCTCGCGCAGCAGCGGCAGCCGCAGCGCAGCGTCACGGCGCACCACCTCTGCGAGCATCCGCTCCTTCGTGCCGAAGTAGTAGTGCAGAAGCCCGCGCGAGACGCCCGCTTCGCGCGCGACATGGTCGAACGTCGAGCCCGCGGCCCCGCGGCGCGCGACGGAGGAGCGCATGGCGTCGACGATCCGCTGCGCCCTGTCGCCCTCGATCGACCGTTGCGGCGTGGACGCCCCCATCCGCGCGATGCTAGCTGGCCATCCAGCCAGAGACGTCTGTCCGGAACGACGAAGGGCGCCACTCGGCGCCCTTCGCAAACTCGTCGACCTGGTGGACGACCGTCAGGATGCCTTTCCGGCATCCTCCTCGACCGCTTCGGCCTCCTCGGCCTCGGCCTCTGCGACGACCTCGGCCTCCACCGGCTCCGCGGGTGCAGGCGGGCTCGCGGCGGGCGGCGGCGGCGCGGTCGTGGAGACGTAGTCGAACTCCTCCTCCGCGCCGAACAGCACGTCGAGCACCTTGTTGCGCAGGCCTTCGCTGAGCGCCAGCGCCAGCGCCGCGCCGGCGACGACGATCAGGATGCGGCGACCCCAGTGGCGCTTCTTCTCCTTGACCATCAGCCGCTCACGGGCGCTCGCGATCCCACTCGCGGTTGCGGCAAGCTGACTCTGCAGCTTCTTGTCGTCGAAGAGCGCGTTGATGATGTTGTCCGAACCCTTGGCGCGGTCGAGCGCCTCGCGCGCGGACAGGTAGGCGACGCGGGCGTTGTCCCGAATCTCGTCGTCCTCGATGACGCGCCGGACGTACGGGTTCGCCATCAGATCCTGCACGGTCTGGGCGGCCTTTCCCGCCCCGCCTGGTACTGCCATTCCGTCTTCTCCCTCGCTGGTGACTGCGTGGTGCCGAGTCTACCCCGGCTGCGCCGCGGCGACACACCGATGTCTCAGAGTTCGAAGACGGCGCCTTCGACGGCGAGCTCGACCGGTGCCCCAAAGGTCTCGCATGCACCCTCGCGCGCATCGTCGGCATCAAGCTCGTCGGACATGTGCGTCAGCACGAGCCGGCGCGCTCCGGCACGCCGGCCGTGGTCCCCCGCCTCCTCGCACGTGAGGTGCCCGCGGACGCCACTGCGCTCGGGTCGCGGCAGCGTCGCCTCGATCAGCAGCAGATCGGTGTCGCGCGCGAACGCGACGAGCGCGTCGTTCGGCGAGCAGTCGGCGCCGTAGGTCAGCCGCGGCCGCTCCGCGTCGACCGGTGACACCTCGATCGCGTAGGTCGGCACGTAGTGGGGCACCGCGCCGAAGCGCAGCTTCACCGCGCCGACCTCGACCACGTCGAGCGGGTCGTACTCCTCGAGGCGGAACGCCTCCTCGATCAGCCGGTCGGCGCCCCACAGGCCGCCAAGCGTGCGCAGCGTGTCGGACGCGCCGGGCGGGATGTGCAGGAAGGGTCGTGCCGGCGCGCTGGTGCCGGGAAAGCCGCCGACCGGAACCGGCTGCTGGCGCGGGGCATACGTCAGCGCGTACGAATACGGGACGAGGTCCAGGCAGTGATCGGCGTGCATGTGGCTGATGACCACGGCGTCGAGGTCCACGTAGTCGATGACCGACCGCAGCTTCGCGAACACGCCGTTGCCGCAGTCGAGCAGCACCCGGGTGTCCTCGTGCTCGACGAGGTATCCACTGCACGCGCCGCCTGCGTCCTGCCAGGACGGCGACTTGCCGAGAACTGTGATCTGCACGCTCCGCCCATCCCTCCTGGTGAACGGATCGGGACTCTACCCGCGGCGCCGCCGTGGCGCCCGCCGGAAAGTTCAGGCTGCGTGCAGCGCCGCCTGCTCCTCGGCCGTGGGGAACGCCCACGTGGTGCGCAGCCGCCGCTCCTGACGGAAGACGAAGCGCATCTGCTGCGGAGGCCTGAGCCCTTCGGGATGGTCCGGGCGGAACGTCGCGCAGGCGTCGTCGAGACTCAGTGCGCAGAGCATGTTGCGATGGAAGTAGCAGTCCTCGCAGGACACCTTCGCCGTCGTCGCTCGCCCTCGTGCCATGCCCGCCACGTTCCCCCTCGTCGTCCCTTGCCGATGTGCCGAGAGGCAGAGAACCACAGCCCCGCGCAGGCGTGCAATGCCGCTCTCCGCACAGCGCAGGTTTTTCGTCGGGGTGACCGGACGCCGACCTCGCAAACGCCGGGATTCGCGGTCTACAGCAGCTATGCCCGGCACCTGTGAAGATCCCCCACCGCTCCGCGAGCCGACCCCGCATGCTGCGGGAAACGGCGTCCCGGTGCGCCCCTCCGGCGCCAGCATGACCGACCAGATCCAGCCGCCAGCAGCCTGCGACCTCGTCGTCGTGGGTGCGGGCATCCTTGGTCTGGCGGTCGCGCGCGAGGCGCTGCTGCGACGACCCGGCGCGAGCGTCGCGGTGCTCGAGCGCGAGGCGGAGATCGCCGCCCACCAGACCTCGCACAACAGCGGCGTGATCCACGCCGGCCTCTACTACACGCCGGGGTCGCTGAAGGCGCGGCTCTGCGTCGACGGCGCGCGGCGGCTGTTCGAGCTCTGCGACGAGCTCGGCGTTCCCACCGAGCGCTGCGGGAAGCTGATCGTCGCGCGCGACGGGAGCGAGCTCGGGCGACTGGAGGAGCTCGAGCGCCGCGGCACCGCGAACGGCGTGCGCGTCCAGCGCATCAGCAGGTCAGCGATCGGCGAGATCGAGCCGCACGCCCGCGGGGTCGCCGCGCTGCACTCACCGGACACGGGCATCGTCGACTTCGCAGCGCTGGCGCGGGCGCTGTGCGCCGACCTGCAGGCGCGCGGTGCCACCGTCGTGACGGGCTGCGCCGTCCGCGCGGTTCGCTCGGGCGTCGTCCACCATGCCCACGGGGCGACGCGCGCAGGCACCGCGATCGCGTGCGCGGGCGTGCAGTCCGACCGGCTGGCCGAGCGCAGCGGCGCCGGCGCCGAGCCGCGGATCGTGCCGTTCCGAGGTGCCTACTTCCGGCTGCGGCGCCCGCACCTCGTGCGCGCCCTGATCTACCCGGTGCCCGACCCGGGGCTCCCGTTTCTCGGCGTGCACCTGACGCGCCGGATCCAGGGCGACGTGGTGGCGGGGCCCACGGCGCTCGCGGTCGCGGCACGCGATGCCTACCGCCTCTCGCGGGTGCGCGCAGGGGACGTGCGCGACACGGTCGCCTGGCCCGGCACCTGGCGGATGGCCTGGCGCTGGCGCCGGTACGCCCTCCGCGAGCTGGGCTACGCCTTCTCGCGGCGCGCGTACGCGCGCGAGGCGCGCACGCTCGTCGCAGAGCTGCGCGACGACGACCTGGAGCCCGCCTTCGCGGGCATCCGCGCCCAGGCGCTCGGGCGCGACGGCGCGCTGCTGGACGACTTCGCGTTCTCCGGCGACGGCGGCGCGCTGCACGTGCGCAACGCGCCGTCTCCTGCCGCCACGGCGTCGCTCGCGATCGCGAGCGAGATCGCAGACCGCGCCGGCCTCTGACCTGCCGCGCGGCGGTCACCGTACCCTCGGCGACGATGCGAATACTGGTGACAGGCGCGAGCGGCGCCATCGGCTCGGCGCTCGTGCCCGCGCTGGCAGCCGGCGGGCACACGGTGCGCGCGCTCGCCCGTGACCCGGCCCGCGTGCGCTGCGAGGGGGTCGACGAGATCGTCACCGGTGACGCGCTGACCGGCGCAGGGTTGGACGCCGCCGTCGCAGGCACGGAGGTCGTCTACTACCTGATCCACTCGATGGAGCCCGTCGCCGCGGGCGCCGGATCGTTCTCCGAGCGCGAGCGCGCGTCGGCCGCGAACGTGGCCGCGGCGTGCCGCACAGCGGACGTTCGGCGCGTCGTCTACCTCGGCGGGCTCGTCCCGCATCGGGGGGCAGGCTCAGCGCACCTCTCGAGCCGTCTGGCGGTGGAGCAGGCGCTGCTGGAGGCGGCGCCGGAGGCCATCGCGCTGCGGGCCTCGATCGTGATCAGCTCCGCGTCGCGCTCGTTCCGCTTTCTCGTGCGCCTTGTCGAGCGCTCGCCGGTGCTGGCGTTGCCGTCGTGGCGCGACAACCGCACCCAGCCGATCGACGGACGCGACGTGATCGCCTACCTGCTCGCGGCCGGCACCTCGCCCAACGTCCGCGGACGGCTGTCACTCGACATCGCCGGACCGGATGTCGTCACCTACGGTGACCTGGTCCTGCGGATCCGCGATGCGCTGCTGCTCGACCGCCCAGGGCTCGAGCTCCCGTTCGCACTGACGCCGATCGCCAGCGTCGTGGCCTCGGCCATCGCCGGCGAGAACGTCGAGCTGGTCGGACCGCTGATGGAGGGGCTTGCCGGCGATCTGCTCCCCCGGGACGATCGCGCACACGAGGTGTTCGGTGTGCGCCTGCACCATCTCGACGCGGCCGTCGAGCGCGCGCTGCGTGACTGGGAAGCCGTCGAGGAGCTTGCGGCGCGCTAGCGTCGGCGGTCATGGGTGAAGTCGACATCAGCATCGACATCGCCGCCCCGCCGGCCGAGGTGTGGGCCGTGGCGCTGGACCCGGGCCGGCTCTCCGATTGGGTGACGATCCATCGCAGCCTCGGCGCGCATTCGCCCGGCGCGGCGCGTGAGGGCTACGAGATGACGCAGACCCTGACGCTGCGCGGAGCGCCCTTCAAGGTGCGTTGGCGCCTGGCGACCTGTGAGCCGCCGCACCTCGCCGACTGGCACGGTCACGGACCGGCCGGGTCCCGCGCAGAGACCTCCTACCGCCTCGACGAGGTCGACGGCGCGACGCGATTCACCTACCACAACGAGTTCCATGCCCCGTTCGGCGTCCTGGGGCGCGTGGCGCAGCGCGCCGTCGCCGGCAACATCCCGCGAACCGAAGCGATCAAGTCGCTGCAGCTGCTCAAGGCGATCTGCGAGCGGCCTGCCGAATGATGCTTTGGATGCACATCAATGCAGTGTTGGCGCGTTGGCACCCAGTGACTGAAACGGAACCCCCGATTGGTCAAGCTTTCCAAAGTGAGTGCATCAAATACCGCCACACTCAGGTGTTACATTCCAGTCCCCCGGTCCGGCAAGCCCCCACGACACAAGGACGTTCAGCTCACATGGCTGACTTTGTTGACGAGAAGCGCCGCGAGATGGAATCGCGCATCAAGGAGCTGCGACCGCTGGTGGACGAGTTCCACCGCCTCGAGGCCGCCGTCTCCGCACTGGCGGGCGTCGGCACCGCCGCCGTCGGGACGGCCGCCAGGACCGCCCGCTCTGCTGCGACGGGAACGCGCAAGCGGACCGCCTCGCGCAAGCGCGCATCCTCCGGCACCGGCAAGCGCGGCCGTCCGAAGGGCAGCGGCCAGCGCGGCAAGCAGGCGCTGGAGATCGTCCGCGCCAAGCCCGGGATCACCATCCCCGAGATCGCCGAGGCGATGGGCATCAAGCAGAACTACCTCTACCGCGTGATGCCCGGCCTCCAGCAGGACGGCCTCGTGTCCAAAAAGGGCAAAGGCTGGTTCGCGAAGGCCGCGTAGCGCTGCTGGTGGGTGTGCGGGGGGATGGCCCTCCCCGCACAACGCCGCCTGCTCGTGTGTGCCGGGCCCGCGCGCCTGCGGGGCGCCAACTGTGCGGTGAGTGCCATCCCCCCCGCACCTCCCACGCTCGCGGCTCGACCCACCGCGACCTTTGGGGAGCGCGTGCGGCGGTCCCCGGAACAGTTGGTGAACCCTGCGGCCGAGGCCCGGCGTCTTGGCCGAGCCACCGTTGTTCCGGGGGACGCTGCACGCGCCCCCGGGGACACCGGTCGGTCTTAGATCAGGCCCAGGTCCGCGACGGCCTGGCGCTCCTCGACGAGCTCGGCTGTCGTTGCATCGATCTTCGCGCGTGAGAAGTCGTCGATCTCGAGACCCTGGACGATCTCGAAGTCGCCGCCGGAACAGGTGGCCGGGAACGAGGAGATGATTCCCTCGGGCACGCCGTAGGACCCGTCCGAGAAGACGGACATCGAGACCCAGTCGCCCTCGGGCGTGCCGAGCACCCAGTCGTGCATGTGGTCGATCGCCGCGTTGGCCGCGGATGCCGCGGACGAGGCGCCGCGCGCCTCGATGATCGCCGCGCCGCGCTTTGCGACGTTCGGGATGTACTCGTTCTCGTACCAGTCCCGCTCGACCAGCTCGATCGCCGGCTGTCCCTTCACCTTCGCGTGGAAGAGATCGGGGTACTGCGTCGTCGAGTGGTTGCCCCAGATCGTCATGTTGGTGACGTCGCCGACGGTGACACCGGTCTTCTGCGCGAGCTGGGCGATCGCCCGGTTGTGGTCCAGGCGCGTCATCGCGTGGAAGCGCTCAGCGGGCACGTCGGGCGCGCTGGACTTGGCGATCAGTGCGTTGGTGTTCGCCGGGTTGCCGACGACGAGCACGCGGATGTCACTCGCAGCGCCGGCGTTGATGGCCTCGCCCTGCGGACGGAAGATGCCGCCGTTGGCCTCCAGCAGGTCCGCGCGCTCCATGCCTGGCCCGCGCGGACGCGCGCCGACGAGCAGGCCGATGTTCGCGCCGTCGAAGGCGTTCTTCGGGTCGTCGTGGATGTCGATTCCCGCCAGCAGCGGGAAGGCGCAGTCGTCGAGCTCCATCGCCGTGCCCTCGGCGGCCTTCACGGCCTGCGGGATCTCGAGCAGGTTCAGATGAACCTGCGTGTCGGGGCCGAGCAGCTGCCCACTGGCGATGCGAAAGAGGATGGCGTAGCCGATCTGGCCGGCTGCGCCGGTGACGGTCACGTTCACAGGGGTCATCGGTGATCTATCTCCTGAGAGGACATCGGGGTCAGGCCATGGCCTGCTGAAGGTTCTCGTCAATCGACGCGAGGAACTCCTCGGTCGTCTGGAACGGCTGGTCGGGACCGACAAGGAGCGCCAGGTCCTTCGTCATCTTCCCGCTCTCGACCGTTTCCACACAGACACGCTCGAGCGTCTGCGCGAACTGCGTCACCTCGGGCGTGCCGTCCATCCGCCCGCGCGCAGCCAGGCCGCGCGTCCAGGCGAAGATCGATGCGATCGGGTTCGTCGACGTCGGCTTGCCCTGCTGGTGCTGACGGTAGTGGCGGGTGACGGTGCCGTGGGCGGCCTCGGCCTCGACGGTCTTGCCGTCGGGGGTCATCAGGACGCTGGTCATCAGACCGAGCGATCCGAAGCCCTGGGCGACCGTGTCGGACTGGACATCGCCGTCGTAGTTCTTGCAGGCCCAGACGTAGCCCCCCTCCCACTTCAGCGCCGCCGCGACCATGTCGTCGATCAGGCGGTGCTCGTAGGTGATGCCGGCCGCGTCGAAGTCCGCCTTGAACTCCGCCTCGAAGACCTCGGCGAAGAGATCCTTGAAGCGCCCGTCGTACTTCTTGAGGATCGTGTTCTTGGTCGACAGGTAGACCGGGAAGCCGCGGTCCAGCCCGTAGCGCAGCGATGCGCGTGCGAAGTCGCGGATCGAATCGTCGAGGTTGTACATCGCCATCGCGACGCCGCCGCCGGGGAAGTCGTAGACGTCCAGCTCGATCGGCTCGGAGCCGTCGGCCGGCGTGTAGGTCATCGTCAGCGTGCCGGCACCGGGGACGACGAGGTCGGTCGCGCGGTACTGGTCGCCGAACGCGTGACGGCCGATGACGATCGGCTTCGTCCAGCCCGGCACGAGCCGTGGCACGTTGGAGATCACGATCGGCTCGCGGAAGATGACCCCTCCGAGGATGTTGCGGATCGTCCCGTTGGGTGAGCGCCACATCTGCTTGAGCCCGAACTCCTCGACACGCGCCTCGTCCGGCGTGATCGTCGCGCACTTCACTCCCACGCCGTACTGCTTGATCGCGTTCGCGGCATCGACGGTGATCTGATCGTCGGTCGCGTCGCGCTGCTCGACGCCGAGGTCGTAGTACTTCAGGTCGACGTCGAGGTACGGCAGGATCAGCTGGTCCTTGATGAACTGCCAGATGATGCGGGTCATCTCGTCGCCGTCGAGCTCGACGACGGGATTGCGCACCTGGATCTTCGCCATGGTGTCCTTCGGCTCGTGTGTCAGGGAGACGCGGCGATGCTAGCTCCCGGGGGCTGCGGGGCGTAGCCTCCCGGCATGGCCACGATCCGGGCGACCACACCAGCGCGCGTCACGCATGAGGTCCTCAACCAGCCCCCGCCGCTGAGCGGGCGCAACCTGTTCCAGGACAACGCCCCGCTCGTCGAGGCGCTCGAGCGCGAAGGCGCCGGCTGGGCCGCCGGGCGTGCGAGCGAGGTCGGCGCATTCTGGGGCGGCGAGCCGTACGCGGTCTGGGGTGAGCGGGCCAACGTGAACGAGCCGGTCCTGCGCACGCACGACCGTTACGGGCACCGGATCGACGAGGTCGACTTCGACCCCAGCTGGCATCAGCTGATGACCGCCAGCGTGCGCGACGAGCTGCACGCGCTGCCCTGGCGCAGCAACCGCGCCGGTGCGCACGCCGCGCGCGCCGCGATGTACATCACCGCGATCCAGGCCGAGGCCGGGTTCGCGTGCCCGACGACGATGACGTACGCCGCGATCCCCGCGCTGCGGATGCAGCCCGAGCTCGCCGAGGAATGGGAGCCGCTGCTCACCGCGACGACCTACGACCCCGAGCTGAAGCCGGCCGCCGAGAAGGGCTCCGCGCTCTGCGGGATGGCGATGACCGAGAAGCAGGGCGGCTCGGACGTTCGTGCGAACACCACCACGGCGACGCCGCTGAACGGCGGTGGGCCGGGCGCGGAGTATGAGGTCGTCGGCCACAAGTGGTTCTGCTCGGCCCCGATGAGCGACCTGTTCCTGATCCTGGCCCAGACCGACGAGGGCCTGTCGTGTTTCGCGCTGCCGCGGATCCTGCCCGACGGCTCGCGCAACGCGATGCACATCCAGCGCCTGAAGGACAAGCTCGGCAACCGCTCCAACGCCTCGAGCGAGGTGGAGTACGACGGCGCGTGGGCGCGGATGGTCGGCGAGCCCGGCCGCGGCGTGCCGACGATCATCGAGATGGTCGGTCACACGCGGCTGGACTGCATCCTCGGCACCGCCGCCGCGATGCGCCGCGGCGTCGCCGAGGCGACCTGGCACGCGTCCCATCGCAGCGCCTTCGGCAAGGTCCTCAGCGAGCAGCCGTTGATGCAGAACGTCCTCGCCGACCTCGCACTCGAGGCCGAGGCAACGACCGCGCTGGTGATGCGGATGGCGCGGGCATACGACCGCGCCGAGACCGACCCGGCCGAGGCGCACCTCAAGCGGCTCGGGACGGCGATCGGGAAGTACTACGCCTGCAAGCGCGCACCGCAGCACGCGTTCGAGGCGCTCGAATGCTTCGGCGGCGCCGGGTTCGTCGAGGAGTCGGGCATGCCGCGCCTCTACCGCGAGGCGCCGCTCGCATCGATCTGGGAGGGCTCGGGCAACGTGATGGCCCTCGACGTCCTGCGCGCGCTGACGCGCACGCCCGAGGCACTCTCGGCGTTCTTCGCCGAGCTCGACCTCGCCGCCGGCGCCGACCCCCGCTACGACGCCTTCGTCGACGGGCTGCAGCGCGAGTTCGCCGACACCGAGCAGGTCGAGCTGCGTGCGCGGCGCATCGTCGAGCGGATGGCGCTGGCGCTGGAGGGCTCGCTGCTGGTGCGCCACGCGCCCCCGGCGATCGCCGACGCGTTCTGCGCGGCGCGCCTGGACGGTGACGCGGGCCTCAACTACGGCACGCTGCCCGCGGGCAGCGACATCGGCGCGATCCTCGAGCGCCACACGCCGGCCGGCTGACCCGACAGGAGCGGCGCGCCCCGGGCGGGGGTACGCTCATATCAGTGTTCGGCGACCGTTCGATTCAGCTGTTCAAGGTCTTCGGGATCCGCATCGGCGCGAGCCCGAGCTGGTTCTTCGTGCTGTTCCTCATGATCTACTGGCTGTCGAGCTACTTCGGCGACGTGCTCGTGGACTCCTCGAACACCGTCTCGTTCGGGGTCGCCGTCCTCGCCACGGTGCTGTTCTTCGTCTCGCTGCTGCTGCACGAGCTCGGGCACGCGCTGACCGCGCGCCGCTTCGGGATCGGCACCAGCGGGATCGACCTGTGGCTGTTCGGCGGAGTCGCCAAGCTCACGCGTGACTCGAAGACGCCGAAGGAGGAGTTCCTCGTCGCCGCCGCCGGGCCCGCGGTGACGGCGGTCATCGTCGGCATCTGCATCGGCGCAGGCGCGCTCGCGTCAAAGATGACGGGGGTCGTCGACACCGCGACGTTCCAGGACGTCAGCACGACTCCCGGGATCGCGCTGATCGGCTGGCTCGGGCTGATCAACCTCGTCCTGCTGATCTTCAACCTGGTCCCCGCGTTCCCGCTCGACGGGGGCCGCATCGCGCGCGCGGTCGCGTGGAAGCTCACCGGGGACCGCAGCCGCGGCACCCGGATCTCGGGGCGCCTCGGCGAGATCTTCTCCTGGATCCTGATCGGGCTGGGGATCTTCGTGTTCATCCGCGGCGACATCGTCAGCGGACTGTGGTTCGGCTTGCTCGGCTGGTTCCTGGGCACGGCCGCGCGCGGCGCCGTCGCCGGATCGAAGTTCGCCGAGGCGCTCGACGGCGTCACCGCCGGCGACGTCATGGACGAACAGCCGGTCACGATCCCGGCGACGACCGCGGCGATCGATGCCCACGAGCGCTACTTCGGCCTCTACCGCGCGCCCTGGTTCGCCGTCGTCGACGAGCTCGGCCGCTTCGAGGGCATCATCCAGGCGGCGACCGTGGAAGCGGCGATCGCCGAGGGACGGCCTGCGCTGACGATCCGCGACCTGCTCGACCCGGCGGCAGCCCCCGAGGCGTGGGTCACGCGCGACACCCCGGTCGAGGCGATGCTCGGGCTCGACGCGGTGCGCAGCCTTGGCGCCGTCATCGTGGTGGACGCCGACGACCGTCTCTGCGGCGTCGTGACCGCCGACCAGCTGCGGCGTGCGCTGGCCGCCGCGGCGCCTCAGGCGTAACTCCCGATCGACGAATCCGACCTCCGCACTTGGGATTCCGCGGCGCCGGAGCGCCTGCAGGCGCAGGCCGCCGGAGCCGCTCCCGCGTATAGAGTCATGAGGCCGCGCAGGTTGTTCCGGGCGGCGCACCGACACCCTCTCGAAGAGCCAGATGCCAGCACATGACGTCCTGATCATCGGCGCAGGCCTCGCAGGCCAGCGCGCTGCCCTCGCCGCCGCCCAGCGCGGCGCATCGGTGGCGATCCTGAGCAAGGTCCACCCGGTGCGGTCGCACTCCGTGGCCGCGGCCGGAGGCATCAACGCCGCCGTCAATCCTGATGACGACTGGCGTTCGCACGCCTACGACACGGTCAAGGGCTCCGACTTCCTCGGCGACCAGGACGCGATCGAGATCATGTGCCGCGAGGCCCCGCACGAGGTCATGCACCTCGAGCACATCGGCCTCACGTTCCATCGCAACGAGAAGGGTGAGATCGACCTGCGCGCCTTCGGCGGCGCCTCGATGAAGCGCACCGCGTACGTCGCCGACATCACCGGCCAGGCGATGCTGCACGTCCTCTACGAGCAGTTGATGAAGTTCCACGAGGTCATCGACCGCTTCGAGGAGTGGTTCGTCACGTCGATCGTGCTCGACGATGAGGGCAACTGCGTCGGCGTCGTCGCCCGCGACATCCGCAGCGGCCGCATCGAGACCTTCTCGGCCAAGAACGTGATCCTCGCCTCCGGCGGGGCGGGCCAGTGCTTCAAGCCGACGACGAACGCGCTCATCTGCACCGGCGACGGCATCGCGCAGGCCTACGAGGCCGGCGCGCCGCTGATGGACATGGAGATGATCCAGTACCACCCGACGACGCTCGCCGAGAACGGCTTCCTCATCACCGAGGGCGCCCGCGGCGAGGGCGCGCATCTCCTGAACTCCGAGGGCGAGCGCTTCATGGAGAAGTACGCGCCGAACAAGATGGAGCTCGCCTCGCGCGATGTGGTGTCCCGCGCCGAGCAGACCGAGATCCTCGAGGGCCGTGGCGTCGGCCCCGACAAGAGCGGCATCTGGCTCGACATCACGGTCGTGCCGAAGAAGCGCACGCTCGAAGCGCTGCGCGAGATCGTGAACATCGGCAAGGACTTCGCCGGCGTCGACATCACCCGCGACCCGATCATGATCCAGCCCGGGATGCACTACATCATGGGCGGGGTCAAGACCGACGTCAACGGCGCGACCTCGATCCCCGGGCTCTACGCGGCCGGCGAGGTCGCCTGCGTCTCCGTCCACGGCGGCAACCGCCTCGGCGCGAACTCCCTCCTGGACACGCTGATCTTCGGCCGCCGCTCCGGCGAGCACGCCGCCGACCGCTCGCTCGGGATGGCGATGCCGACCGCCGGCCCCGAGGCACAGAAGCGCGACGAGGCGATGATCTCGGAGATCCTCGCCCTCCCGAAGGACGGCCGCCGCATCTCCCAGATCAAGGAGGAGCTCGGCGAGACGATGAACCGGTACGTCGCGGTGTTCCGCGAGGAGGCCGGCCTGAACACGGCGCTCGAGATCGTGCGCCGGCTCAAGGAGGAGGCCACGAGCGCCTACGTCGACGACAAGGGCACGGTCTTCAACCAGGACGTCCTCGGGGCGATCGAGCTGGGCTACATGCTCACCGTCGCCGAGACGATCGTGCTCGCCGCCATCGAGCGCAAGGAGTCGCGCGGGGCGCAGTTCCGCACCGACTTCCCGGACCGCAACGACGGCGAATGGCTGAAGCACATCGACGTGTCCCGCAACGGCGACGCGAGCCCCCACCTCTCCTACTCCCCCGTCACGATCACCCAGTGGCAGCCCGAGGAGCGCAAGTACTAGTGGAATTCACCCTGAAGATCCGCCGCTACAACCCGGAGTCGGGCGAGGCGCCGTACTGGGACGAGCACACGGTCGACCTCGAGCCGCACCGTTCGGTGCTCGAGGGCATCCTGCAGGCCAAGGCCAAGAGCGACGGCTCGATCGGC
>JBBQKR010000050.1:0-22552 GCA_038327125.1 Solirubrobacterales bacterium | reverse complement strand
CGCCCCGTAGTAGTTGAAGCCGTACGAGAGCTGGGCGTACCCGCCGATCATGTGCGTCGGCTTGATGATGATCCGCGTGACCGAGTTGTCGGTGCCGCCGCGATGACCGGAGGTCTCGCTGATCGGGACGTTCACGTGGCGGTCCTGCGAGTGGTACATGAAGGCACTTCCCGGCGGGATGCGGTGCGAGACGACCGCCCGGCAGGCGATGACGCCGTTGCGGTTGACGATCTCGACCCAGTCGTTGTCGGCGACCTCGATGCGCTCCGCGTCCTCGCGGGAGAGCCACACCACCGGGCCGCCACGGAACAGCTCGAGCATCCGCAGGTTGTCCTGGTACTCGGAGTGGATCGACCACTTGGAGTGCGGGCTGATCCACTTCACGACGACCTCGGCCTCACCGGGATCGAGGTCGCCCTGGGCGTGCCGGGCGGTCGCCAGCGGCGGGCGGTAGGCCGGGAGGCCCTCACCGAACTCGAGCATCCAGTCGTGGTCCAGGTAGAAGTGCTGTCGGCCGGTGAGCGTCCGCCATGGCACGTCGCGATCGACGTTGACCGTGAACGGCGAGTAGCGCCGCGTGCGGCTCTCGATGCCCGACCACTCCGGTGAGGTGATGACCTTGCGCGGCTGGATGCCCACCTGCTCGAGCGTGATGCGCTCGTCCTCGCGGTCCTCGGCGAGGTCGGCCAGGCGCATGCCGGTGCGCCGCTCGAGTGAGCGGAAGCCCTCGACCGCGAGCCGGCCGTTCGTGGTCCCCGACAGCCGAAAGATCGTCTCCGCCACATGGACGTCACGCGTCAGCCGCGGCCGCCCGTCGGCGATCCCGCCGCGCACCACTCCGTTGAGCGCGCGCAGCTCCTCGACCTCCTGCTCGGGCTTCCACGCGATGCCCTTCCACGCGATGCCGGCGGTCTCGACCAGCGGCCCGAGGGCGTTCATCTTGTCGTGCACGGTGCCGTAGTCGCGCTCGACGACGATCAGCTTCGGCATCGTCTTCCCCGGGACCATCTCGCACTCGCCGTGCTTCCAGTCGCGGACGACGCCGCCGGGCTGGGCGAGCTCCTCCGGAGTGTCGTGCAGCAGCGGCGCCGCGACGAGGTCACGGCGCACGCCCAGGTGCTTCTTGGCCAGCCGCTGGAACTGCTCGGTGACCTTGTTGAAGGCGTCCCAGTCGGTGCGCGCCTCCCACGGGGGCGGCACCGCCTCGCTGAACGAGTGGACGAACGGATGCAGGTCCGTGCTGGAGATGTCGTTCTTCTCGTACCAGGTGGCGGCGGGCAGGACGATGTCCGAGTAGAGCGCCGACCCGTTCATCCGGAAGTCGATCGTGGTGAACAGGTCGAGCTTCCCGGTGGGCGCCTCCTCGCGCCACTCCACCTCGGTCGGCCGTCCCTCCGGTGCCGTCTCGCTCGCGCTGACGCTGTGCTGGGGGACGCCGAGCAGATGCCGCAGGAAGTACTCGTGGCCCTTGGAGGACGAGCCGAGCAGGTTCGCGCGCCAGAGCGTCAGCACGCGCGGGAAGTTCGCCGGGTCGTCGGGATCCTCGGCGGCGAAGCGCAGGTTGCCGTCCTTCAGCTCGTCGATGACGTGCTGTGCGGGTTCCTTGCCGGCCGCCTGCGCCTCGTCGCAGATGTCGAGCGGATTGCGATTCAGCGTCGGGTAGCTCGGCAGCCAGCCCATGCGCGCGGACTGGGCGACCGTGTCGGCGAAGTGGCGGCCCTTCAGGCGGCCCTCCCCGAGCGGGCTCGTGAGCTCGTCGACGCCGAAGCGCTCGTAGCGGTACTGGTCGGTCGCCAGGTACCAGAACGACGTCGTCGCCTGCTGGCGCGGCGGCCGCGTCCAGTCCGTTGCGAACGCCATGACGCCGAACCCCGTGATCGGGCGGACCTTCTCCTGCCCGACGTAGTGCGCCCAGCCGCCGCCGTTGACGCCCTGGCAGCCGCAGAGCAGGACGAGGCTCAACATCGCCCGGTAGATCTGGTCGCCGTGGTACCAGTGGTTCGTCCCGGCGCCCATCATGATCATCGAGCGGCCCTCGGTGACCTCGGCGTTGCGGGCCCACTCGCGCGCGATGCGCGTCACGAGCCCGGCGTCGACGCCCGTGTGCTCCTGCTGCCATGCAGGGGTGCAGGGGAGCGGGTCGTCGTAGCCGGCCGGCCAGTCCCCGGGCAGGTCGTCGCGGGCGACGCCGAGCTGCGCGAGCAGGAGGTCGAAGACGGTGGTGACGAGGCGATCACCGACACGCTTGACCGGGACGCCGCGGCGCATGATGCCGCCGCCCTCGGTGTCGCCGATCTCGAAGCGGGCGAGGTCGACCGGAACCAGGTCGTCATGTGCGCCGAGCAGCGAGAGGCGCGGCGCGATCTCGCCGAGCTCCAGGTTCCAGCGACCCTCGCCCTCCTCGCCCCAGCGGAAGCCGAGCGAGCCGTTCGGGACGGCGAGCTGCCCCGTCGCCTCGTCCAGCACGACGGTCTTCCAGTCCGCGTTCTCGCTCGTCTCCCCCAGGTCGCTCGCGCGCAGGAAGCGGTCGGCGACGTAGGCGCCGTCGCGTTCGCGCAGCGAGACGAGGAACGGCAGGTCGGTGCGCTTCTTCGCGTAGCCGTCGAAGTAGGGCGTCTGCTTGTCGACGTAGTGCTCCTTGACGATCACGTGCGCCATCGCCAGCGCAAGGGCGGCGTCGCTTCCGGGCTCGGCGTTCAGCCAGTGATCGGCGAACTTCGTGTGCCCGGCGTAGTCCGGCGAGACGACGACGACCTTCTGGCCCTTGTAGCGCGCCTCGGTCATGAAGTGCGCGTCGGGCGTCCGCGTCTGCGGGATGTTCGAGCCCCACAGGATCACGTAGGTCGAGTTGAACCAGTCGGCGGACTCGGGCACGTCCGTCTGGTCGCCCCAGATCTGAGGCGACGCGGGCGGCAGGTCCGCGTACCAGTCGTAGAAGCTCAGCGACACCGCGCCGATCAGCGAGAGGAAGCGCGTGCCGGCCGCGTAGGAGACCGTCGACATCGCCGGGATCGGGGAGAACCCCACGATCCGGTCGGGACCGTACTGCTTGGTCGTGTACACGTGGGCCGCGGCGATGATCTCGCTGACCTCGTCCCAGGAGGACCGCAGGAAGCCGCCGAGCCCGCGCTGGGACTTGTACGCCGTCGCCTTCTCGGGGTCCTCGACGATCGCCGCCCAGGCGTCGACCGGATCGCCGGTGCGCTCGAGCTCCTCGCGGTAGAGCTTCAGCAGCGCGCCGCGCACGTACGGGTGGCGCACCCGGATCGGCGAGTAGATGTACCAGGAGAACGACGCGCCGCGCGGGCATCCGCGAGGCTCGTACTCGGGATACTCGGGACCGTTCGACGGATAGTCCGTCTGCTGGGTCTCCCACGTGACGAGCCCGTCCTTGACGTACACCTTCCACGAGCAGGAGCCGGTGCAGTTGACCCCATGGGTCGTGCGCACCACCTTGTCGTGGCGCCAGCGGTCGCGGTAGAGCTCCTCCCACTCACGCGAGTGACGCGACTCGGTGCGCCAGCCTCCGGGGACAGGCTGCTCGACGCCGCCGGGCGCGCGGGCGAAGTGGCGTGGACCGGGCAGCTGGGGGGCATCCTTCGGCGGGGAGCTCACGATGTGGCAAGATAGTTTTTACACACCGACTGTGTAATCCGTGACAACTACTGATCAGGAACACCCAACCGAGACGCGTCTCGTCGCGCTCCTGCGCACCGCCGGCGCACCGCTCGACACCGCCTCGATCGCCGCCGGTGTCGGGCTGCATCCGAACGGGGTGCGCCTGCAGCTGCAGCGCATGGAGCGTCGAGGTCTCGTCGGCAGCGAGCCCGCGCGTGGCGCCGTCGGGCGTCCGCGCACGCTGTGGCGGCTGCTGCCGCGAGCGATCGCGGAAGCCGACCTGCCGCACACCGGATGGGCGATGGCACGATCGCTTGCGCGCGCGATCCCCGCGACGCCGGCGCGCCTGAAGGAGGTTGAGCGCGCAGGCGAGCAGATGGGGGCCGAGCTCGCGCAGGACCTCGGTGCGGCGACCGGTGCGGACAAGCGCGATGCGGTCGGGCAGGCACTCGCCGCGCTCGGCTTCGATCCCGAACGCCATGACGACGGCTCGATCTCGCGCTACCGGCTGCGGACCTGCCCGTACGCGGAGGCGGTGCGCGAGAACCCCGCGGTCGTGTGCACGCTCCACCGAGGGGTCGTTCGCGGCGTCCTCGACCGGATCGCCCCGACGGCTGAGCTGACCGGGTTCGAGCCGCGTCCACCCGACGTCGCCGGATGCATCGTCGAGATCACGAGCGCGACGCCATGAAGCGCGCCGATCAGCTCGCCGTGCTCTCGCGCGAGCATCACGTCGCGCTCGAGGTGGCGCTGCGCCTGCGCAAGGCCACGCCGGCAGACGCCGACGCGGCCCGTGAGCGGTTCCTGCGGTTCTTCGACGACGAGGCACGCGAGCACTTCCGCGCCGAGGAGGAGCTGCTGCTGCCGGCGTTTGCGCGGTACGTCGCGCCTGATGACCAGGACATCGTGCGCGTGCTCGTCGAGCACGTCGAACTGCGCCGGCGGGCGGGCGATCTCGCGCGGGGCGCCGTCGGCCTTGAGGACCTGCACGCGCTGGGTGACCTGCTCCACGACCATGTCCGCCATGAGGAGCGCACGCTCTTCCCGCGCGTCGAGTCAGCGCTGGACGCCGAGCAGCTGTCCGCCCTCGGAGCTGCGCTCGATGAAGCCTCGACACCTCGCCCCTCCAGCGACTAGGGTGCTTGACACCATGTCAAACATCCCGGCAGAGAACCTCGAAACCCTTCAGGTCGCAGACGAGGACCGGTGGCAGCAGGGCCCGCCGCACGAGCTGTTCCGGGAGCTGCGCGCGCAGTGCCCGGTGCACTGGAGCCCAGGGATCGCCCAGTCGCCGCAGGACGCCGGCTTCTGGTCGGTGACCAAGGCCGACGACGTCTTCGAGGTCAGCCGCGACTGGGAGACCTACTCGTCGGCGTCGAACATCCTGATCGCCGACTTCGCCGTTCCGGTGGACCTCATCCAGGCGATGTTCATCGGGATGGATCCGCCCAAGCACGACCGCATCAAGGCGCTCTTCCAGCGCGCGTTCACGCCGCGCGCGATCGCCGAGCACGAGGGCGCGATCCGCGAGATCACGACGACGGTCCTCGACCGCCTCGACGGGCGCGACACCTGCGACCTGGTGACCGAGGTCGCCCAGCCGGTCGTCGCGCGCGTGATCGGCAGCTTCATGGGCCTTGACCCGGCGGACGACGAGCCGTGGGCGCAGGCGATCAACACGCTGATGGGCTTCGGTGATCCCGACCTCAACCCCAAGGGCCTCGAGCAGCTGATGACCGAGGACCTCCCGCCGATGCTCGAGAAGTGCATGGCACTGGTCGCCGATCGCCGCGCGAACCCGGGCACCGACATGCTCAGCGTGCTGGTCCACGCCGAGATCGACGGCGACCGCCTGACCGACGAGGAGCTGTTCTCCGGCTTCGTCCTGCTGATGGCCGCCGGCAACGACTCGACGAAGGCGACCTATACGAGCACGATGCGCGCGCTGATGGAGCACACCGACCAGCGCCGGCTGCTGATCGACGACCCCTCGCTCGTCCCCGGCGCCGTCGAGGAGGCACTGCGGATGTTCCCCGCGTTCGCCCACTTCCGCCGCACCGCGACGAAGGACACCGAGCTCGGCGGCTGCCCGATCAGGAAGGGCGACAAGGTCGCGCTCTGGTACCCGTCCTCCAACCGCGACGAGGACAGGTACGAGGACCCCGACCGCTTCGACGTGCTGCGCAACCCCGAGCACCAAGCGTTCGGTGCCGGCGGCCGGCACTTCTGCCTGGGCACCGCGCTCGCGCGCCTGGAGCTGAAGATCCTCGTCGAGGAGACGGTCCGCCGCTTTCCGGACATGGCCGAGGACGGCGAGCCGACCTGGGTGATCTCACAGTTCTCCAGCCAGCTGAAGACGCTGCCGGTGCGGTTGCGCGGCTGAGGCTCAGCAGCCGCGGCGTGCGCCGATCGTCAGCCCGCTGGTGAACGGGTCTCGAGCACACGTCGAGCTCAGGGCCGGAACTGCGGGCAGGGCACCTGGACGACCGTGCTGCTCTGGAGTCCTGTGATGTAGCGGAAGTCGGCACGGAAGGGCACCTGGCCGGACGCGGGGCAGTGCGGCGGCGTGGCCCAGAAGTCGCGCGGTCCGCGCGCGGTCTTCCCGGTCAGACCTCGGCTCTCGATGCGCAGCTCGGCGATGCTGAAGCGAAAGCCTGTGGTGCCCTCGGTCGGCAGCGTGATCCGGTAGCCGTACTGGCCGTCGGGCGTGGGGTCGTTGACGATGTTGAGCGTGAACGTCCGCTGCAGCACCGTGTACCACGGCTCGTCGGCGGCGATCGGCGACGACGTGTCGTAGTGCGCGAGCACGCCGATCCCGGCGAGGGCGCCCTTGACGGTCGGCTTCGACAGGAACAGGGAGAACCTCGCGGGGAGTGGGGCCGACGGGGAGAACACCTGCGGGGCCGGAGCGGGCGAGAGCCCGCGGGCGTCGACGACGGCGGTGCCGCGGCCGAGGAACGTGCTGCGACATGTGGACACGATCGCGCGCGGCGACTTCGAGAGCTGCCGCTCGATGCGGGCCGATCCCTTCGGGAAGTCGTCGATCGCGCTCCCGTAGGTGGTCCCCTTCGGACGCTTCAGAAGCAGGAGCCGGGTGAACTTGGTGACGTCGCAGAGCCGGTCCGGCCTCAGGAACTCCCGCTTGATCGTCATGCCCTTGGCGAGCCGCAGGGATGCCTCGCTCAGCGCCGGCGGCGCCTCACCCGTCGTGTCGAACGCGTTCGAGCTATAGACCACGGAGTAGCGGCCGCCGGTCGTGAGGTCCTTCAGCTGGATGGCGAACTGCTGGACCGGATCGCCCGACGCGGCGACCGCACCGACAGTCAGAAATGCCGCAATCACGGCGCCCACCACTCCGCCTCGCCGACTGGACCGGATCACGCGCCGAGTGTGGCAGCCCGGCGGCCCGCACACGCCGCCCACCGGCGACGCCGACGGTCACCGGGCGTCACCTGCAGATGCCCTTCGCTGCGCCGGTCGGGTACGGGAAACCCCCGTACAGGCGACCGCCGTTCCAGTACGCCGCGTTGATGCGCGGCGCGCCGGCAGGCCCGAGCGTCGTGCCCGGCGCAGTGCCGGCGACCCAATCGGTGACCGTCCATCCCACCGGCAGCGTCCCCGCGGCGCCGCCCATCGCGACCTGCTCCTGGGCCGTGGAGGCGCCGCCGCCGGCCGGCTCGATGATCCGCGCCGATGCCAGGTCGCCGCTGATGTTGCCCGCCGCGTCGACGCTGATCGATCCCTGCGGGGCGAGCAGCATCGCGCGCTCATTGGCTGCCGCGCCCGCGATCGGCATGACCTCGACGCCCTGCCAGAACGGCAGCGCGCGCAGCGCCGTCATCCAGTTCAGCAGGGCGCCGAAGTCGCCATCGCCGCCGAACGAGTCGAGCGTCGGAACGCCGCCGCCCGCGATGCCGTCGTTGACCTGGGTGCGCAGCGTGCCGAGCGGGACCGGCGACTGACCGGTGATCGTCAGCGTGGACGCCGCGTAGCCGCGCGGCGTCCTGGTCGTGTCATTTCGCGCGGAGATGGTCCAGGGGCCTGCGACCGTGCCGCCGGCGATCGTGGCCTCGTATGTCCCGGTGGCGTCGGTCCGCGCGGTGTACGGGTCTCGCGCGGAATCGCCGGCCGGGGGTGATTGCGGCCAGCGCGCACCGCCGGCCGCGTCACAGACGAGCGCCGGAACGGCGAGGTCGGCCGCGGCGCTGCCGCGGACGTTCGGACTGATGATCACAGCCTGGTTGGCCAGCGGCTGGCCCCAGCGGTCGAGCGTGCGGACCGTCATCTTCGAGCCGGCAAGGCCGGTCGCGGGGAGGCTCGCCGGATCGAGCTTGAGCTCGGTGTGCGCCGACTTCTGCACGACGAAGTTGGCCGTCGCGGTCTTCTTGGCGCGGACCGTGATCGCCTTCTTGGCCGGTGACACGACCGCGGCGGTCGAGCAGATCTCGCGGCCGGGCTTGCCCGCGGCCGTGACCTCGCGCACGCAGACGCGGTAGTTGCCGGCCTTCAGCTTGGCCATGTAGTAGCCGTCCTGCGCGGTCGTCGCGTAGAAGTTCTGATCTGCGACCGACCCGAGCCCGTCGATCAGCACCTTCATACCCTCGACGCCGCTCTTGTCGAGGTCGGTCACGTGGCCCTCGAGGATCGCGGCGCGCTTGTCGACCACCGCGTAGTAGTCGCTCTCGAGGTACGAGGGGTGATCGGCGAGCAGGCTGATCATGATGCCGACGCCGTACTGCCAGCGCGAGCCGGTGTCCGCGACGGCCTTCCAGGTCGCGGTGAATCCCTTGCCGGGAGTGATGCGCTTGCGCTTCAGCTTGAGGCCCGCGCCGGCCAGCACCGGCACCTGTGCGAACACCGATGTGCCCGTGCCGGAGAGCTGGCCGCCGACGTGCACGATGTGCGAACTCAGCGAGAACTCGGTCTCGCGCGCATTCCAGATGCAGCCGCGGGGATCGGTGTATCCCAGGCAGTCGCCCTTCGCCGGCGGCGGGCCGAAGCCGGCGGCCTTGCGGAACTTCGTCTTGGCGCCTGCGTCCCCGGCGACCGACAGGCCCGCGACGGAGGCCAGCAGGGACACGCTGATGGCGACGGTGAGCAGCCAGGCCAGGCGCGCGCGCATTCAGCTGACCCGCTTGAGCTTCGTGTACCCGGCGCGTTCGTCGACCGCACCGGTCACGGTGCATGCGTCCTGCACGTCGGGCGTCGGCGTGCCGGTCGACGATTCCCTGTACGTGCCGCTGGGGCTCATCGAATACGTCCTCGGCTTCGGGAACCGTGAGGCCTGCGGTCGAGCATGGCGCACCTTCTACCAGACGCTGATCGGGGCATCGGGTGATCTTTTGGTGCAGCGAGCCGCGGGAGCCCGACGACACCGCCGCGCGCGACCTGCCCACTCCGCAACGTGTGCGGGCCTCAAGGCGTCGCGTCGGCGCAGAGCGCGATGGCGTCCACTCCCCAGTTGGCGGCCGTGGCCACCGACTCCCAAGCCTCCACAAGCACGGAACCGGGCACCGTGGTCTGGTCGCTGGGCAGCACCACGTCCACGACGATGTTGGAGACTCCGGTCGGGGAGGAACCGGACTTGGCGCCGGTGAGGTCATAGCCGCTGCTGATGACGCGCTTGCCTGCTGGGCACGTGGCGACGGTGGTCTTGGGGGAGTTGGAGGTGTCGCCCACGCCGGACGTGTAGACCCGTACAAGACCGCTCATTCCCGGCGCGCCCTGCGCTCCTTGCAGCCCTGTCTCGCCCTTCGCGCCCGCTTCGCCCTTCAGGCCCGGTGCGCCCGGTGGCCCCTGTGCGCCCGCCACTCCCTGCGGCCCCAGTATCGAGTCGCTGAAGTCGGCCGGGGTCAGCGACTGATCCTTGATGTCACCGCCTGTCAGCGAACTGTTCCTCACATCGGAGCCGGTCAGAGAACTGTCCTTGACCTTCGATCCCGTGACGGCGTTCTTCTTGACCTGTGCGTTGCCAACGCTGTTCTTCGGCAAGGTCACCGCTGCGTAGCTGACGCCGCCCAGCGCGATGAACAGCGCCAGCGTCGCGGTGATGTTGGCGTAGCTCAGGTGACTGCGGATCCTGTCGAGCATCGATGCTCTCCTCCCGTCGTGACAGGCGACCGTACTCGACGAGGCGTGAACCGTGAGCGAGTCATCCGCCCCGACGAGAGGGTGAGGCAGGGCAGATCAGGGCGTGGCGTAGGCCCACGTGAACGACCAGCGCATGAGATCGCCGGCGTTACCCTGATCCTGACCCACCCGAACGGACTCAAGCTGATGGCGGGCGCGTGATGATGAAGATGAGCTCCCCGGCCGGCGAACCCGACGCGCCGCCCTCACTCGCGGGCGCCGTCGGCGGCCCGCTTGGCATGCTCGAGTCGGCCCTGCCGGCGGTCGTCTTCGTCGCCGTCTACAGCCTCTCCGGTTCGAACACGAACCTCTCGGCGATCGTCGCGGTCGGACTCGCACTCGTCCTGACCGTGGCCCGCCTGGTGCGCCGCGAGTCGCCGCGGCACGCCCTGTCCGGACTCGTCGGCGTCGCATTCGCCGCATTCGTCGCGGCGCGCAGCGGGCGCGCGGAGGACTTCTTCCTTCCCGGCCTGCTTGCCAACGCGGCCTACGCGTCGGCCTTCGTCATCTCGATCGCGGCGCGCCGCCCGCTCGTCGGCATCATCGTCGGCGCGCTCGACGGCGAGGGCCAGGACTGGCGCGACGAGCCGGACCGCATGCGTGCGTTCACGCGTGCCAGCTGGCTGTGGGCCGGGATCTTCCTGACGCGCCTTGCGGTCCAGCTGCCGCTGTATCTGGCGGGCGCGGTCCTCGCGCTCGGCATCGCGAAGACGGCGATGGGCATCCCGCTGTTCGCGCTCGGCCTGTGGCTGACCTGGCGCCTCGTGCACCGTCACCGCGTGTCTGCGCCGGCGACCTGACAGCCGGGCTGCGCTTGGCCCCGTGCTGACACCAGCCGGCTGCGGTCAGCGTCGCTGTCAGCCGGCCGGCCGGTCTCCCCGTTCGACCGCTCGCGCGATGTCGACGCGGGAGCTCGCATCGAGCTTGCGGAACATGTTGCGGATGTGCGTCTCGATCGTCTTCTTGCTGAGAAGCAGCTCGCCGGCGATTTCGCCGTTCGTCTTGCGGTCGACGATCAACCTGGCGATCTGCAGCTCGCGCTCGGTCAGCGATGCGACCCCGGTCTGGGTGAGGTCACCGGGTCGCGTGCGCCGGTGAACGCGGTGCCCGAGCCGGCGCAACTCATGCTCGGCCGCATCCCGGTACCGGATCGCGCCGCAGCCGTCGAGTTCGCCGACCGCCTTCTCGAGCTGCTGGACGGCGCGCTCGCGCTCACCCAGCGACGCAAGCGCACGGCCCACGATCGTCCGCGCCAGGCCCGCCTCGACCGGCGCGCCAACCGCATCGGCGAGGTCCGCTGATTCCAGCGCCCGGGCAGCGGCCGGGGCAGCATCATCGGCGTCCAGCGCGACCGCGGCCGCGGCCCGATGTGCCATGGCGGTCGGTAACCGCAGTCCGACCGCCGCGGCGCTGGCCTCGGCCCCGGCGGCGGCGTTCGCTGCTTCGGAGCGGCGGCCGAGCGCAAGCCAGCAGCGGGTCATGAGCTCGAGCAGGTAGGTCCTCCACACGTCGGGGATGAGCGCGAACTGGTCACCGACCGAGCCGGTCAGTGCGCCATCGCCGCCATCGCCGCGCTGATCGTCCTGCCGGCGGCAGCGACATTCCTCCGGATGGGTCTACACCTTCGCCCGCACACAGCCTGAGCGCGCACGTGAGCTCGGGATCGTCAGCACGGCCCGCGTACGCCAGTGGCATCTCGACCTGGCGATGCTCGGCACTGCCACGGTCGCGCTGGCAGTCGCGGCTCCTGACGCATCGCGCCCGGTCGCCGGTGCGCTCGGCGTCGGGGCGTGGGCCAACGCGATGTTCTTCCTGGCCGCTCGCGTTCAAGCCTGACCTGGACAAGCATCCCGCGTTCCTGGCGGCGGTCTTCACGTCCTTCGTGGCCACGAGCATCGGCTTCAGCGGCATGGCTGGGACCGTGTTCGCCCGGCGGCGCAGGCGCTGACGATGGGCGGACCGGAGCACCTGGCGATCAGGGCCCCGGGGCACGGCCTTCGCGGCGCTTGCATCGGGCGAGCCGGACGCACCGCGCGCGCTGATCGTCCACGGCGCCTGGATCGCGCCCCCGAATCCGTCGGCCTGACCAGCGGCGTGTGGGAAACCACGGAGGCGCGGCGCCGTGGCGGCGCGACAATGAGTGGGATACCACCCGACCTCGAGGAGCCCTGATGGCCGCGCTGATCGCACCGCTCGCCCAGTACCAGATGGACTACGGCGACCATATGAACGGCGGCTGGGCCTGGGTGATGGGCGCGTTCATGGTCCTCGTGGTGCTCGGCGTCTTTGCGCTCGCCGTGTGGCTCGTGCGCACGACGAGCCACACGCACGCTCACCCCCGCGACGGCGCGGCGGCCGAGACGCCGCTGCAGATCCTCGACCGCCGCTTGGCGACGGGTGAGATCGCCCCTGAGGAGTACCAGCAGCGTGCCGCGATCCTCGGCAGGAAGTAGCGCTCACGCGGATACCGTCAGAGGCTGATCCCCAGGGCGCGAGCAGCGCCGATCCACAGCGCGTAGGCGACCGCTGTCAGGGCACACGCGGTCAGCAGCGACACAGCGAACCCGAGCCCGCTGCGAAGGGCCACCGGAAGCGCGATGAAGAACACGAGCGACGGGACGATCACCCAAAGGATCGACCAGGAGAGCTCGGCGACCTGATCAGCGTCGTGCGTGTCGCGGTACAGCCACGTCACGGCGAGGATCGACGTCAGCGGAAGCGAGACGAGTACCGCGCCGAGCAGCGTTGATCGGCGGGCGGCCTCGCTGGCCAGCGCGACGACGAGTCCGGAGATGACGGCCTTCAAGACGAGATACACACCGCGAACGCTACGGCCACCCGCCAGGATGTGCTTGCCACGCCCGCTTCCCGTGCAACACACGAGGCCGGCGGCCCGCTCCGATTCAGGACCTCGCGCGGGCGCTCATGCAAGGTAGGGCGCCGGATGGTCGGCGTCGCCCGGTGAGACGCCGTACGAGGCGCGGCGCCCTTCAGCCTCGGCGCCCTGCTCGAACGCGACGTCGAAGTGCTCGGGCCAGAGGCGGACGGCAGAAACCTGCGCGCCGGCGGGGGCCTCGTCGTGGAGGGCGGTGAGGACGTCCCACGCGAAGGCGTGCACCGCGGCGAGTGCGGCGGCCGCCTCGGGGTCGACGTCCAGGGCCGAGCGGCGCACGCTGCCATCGGACTCCTCGACCACGAGCTCGGTGCCGTCGACGCGTACGCAACCGCCGTCGGGGAACTGCGGTGTGCCGAAGCCGCCCGGCGTCGCCTCGAGGGCGATCTCGTTGCCGGTCGCCGCGACGCGCGCGGGCGAGACGACCTGCTCGGCGATGTGGTGCAGCTCGTCCCGCGTGGCGGGGAACGCCGATGGCAGCGGTGGCAGGGGCGAGTCCGTCTGGTCGACCATGAAGCTCCGTCCGCTCCGCGGCCCAACCGTTACGCTCGGCGCGTCGTGAGCAAGCCCGCCGAGACCACCGCTGCTGCGCAGGCCGATGCAGCGGAGCTGCGGCTGGTCGAGCGGCTGCGCGGCAAGGACGAGACGGCGTTCATGGAGATCGTGGATGCGTGGGGCCCGTCGATGCTGCGCCTCGCCCGGCAGTTCACGCCGAGCACGGCGGTCGCCGAGGAGGTCGTCCAGGAGACCTGGCTCGCCGTGCTCGACGGCATCGATCGCTTCGAGGGCCGTTCGTCGGTGAAGACGTGGGTGCTGCGGATCCTCGTCAACCGCGCGAAGACGCGCGGGGCACGGGAGCGGCGCACCGTTCCATTCGCCGCGCTGGCCGGCGAGGAGTCCGGCGGGGACTTCCACGCCGTGGCAGCCGACCGCTTCCTCACCGAGGCGGCGAAATACCCGCGCCATTGGGGCAGCCCGCTGCCGCGCTGGGAGGCGCAGCCCGAGCGAGCGCTCGAGTCCGCCGAGACGCTCGCGCTGATCCGCAGCGCGATCGACGAGCTGCCGCCCGCGCAGCGCACCGTCATCCTGCTGCGCGACATCGAGGGGTGGGACGGCCCCCAGGTCAGTAACGCTCTCGACATCACGGAGACGAATCAGAGAGTCCTTCTGCATCGCGCCCGCTCCAAGGTGCGCGCCGCGCTCGAAGCCGACTTCGCATCAGCCGCATGACCGACCACACCGTCACCGACGCGCTTCCCGAGCTGCCCTGCCAGGACCTGGTCGAGGTCGTCACCGACTACCTCGAGGGCACCCTCAGCGACGTCGACCGGCGGCGCTTCGAGGAGCACCTCGAAGTCTGCGTGCGCTGCGTCGCCTACGTCGAGCAGATCCGTCTCACGATCGGGGCGACCGGCCGCGCGGGCGCGCATCCGGACGCGCTCCCCGCCGAGCTGCGCGACGGCATCCGCGCCGCCTTCCGCGACTGGGCCGCGTAGCCGGTGTAATGCTCCGGCGGCCGGAATGACTGCGGGACGCTCGGCCGCAGCGGGACGCCGATCGCGTCCTGGGTCATGAACGAAGCGGACGCGCTGATCGTAATCGGCGCTTCGTTCGCCAACCACACCGGGATCTACGCCGGCAAGCCGATCGTGCAGATCGATCGCGACCCGCTCCAGCTCGGACGCACGACCGGCGTCGCTGCTTCGCTGCTCGCCGATGCGGGTGTCGCGGCTCGGGCGCTGGCCGAAGCGCTTGCGCCGCGGGGCGCCGACGCTCCCGGCCAGGCCGAGGATGTCGCGGCGCGACGGGCCCTCTGGGCGGAGGAGAAGGCCAGCCGCGCGGCCGATGACCGCGGCCAGGGCATCACGCACGTGATGCTCGACAACGGCCAGCTCGGGAAGATCAGCAAGGAGCAGCGCGCGCGCCGGCTCCGTGTACGCCGAGTGAACGTGCGGTCCGCTGGCTACCAGCCGCGGGGACGCTCTGGTGGGCGCCGCGGCGGCGGGCGGCGTGCTGCTCGCGCGGCGGCGATCGCTCCCGCGGCGAGGATGATCGCGATCGCGATCGCGAGCCCGAGCCCGTAGTCGCGTGGCAGCAGCGTCGGGTTGTCCGGCTTGCGCCCCCAGCCGCCGACGACGGGAATCGCGACGAGCGCGACGCTGCCCGCGACCACGAGCGTGCCCTGGACCGCAGGGCGGATGCGCGAGGGAACGAGGTAGATGAGCACGACCGATATCGCGACCACGATCGGGGCCAGCACCGCGTCGTGCACGAGCAGGCCGCCGACGAGGTAGGTCGCCCAGCTCGCGATCGATCCGATCAGGCGCGCGTTGAGCAGCCCGGCGAGACCGAAGCCGATCACGCCAAGGCCGACGACGGCGCACACCCAGAAGAGTCGGCCGCCGTCGTCCTCGTGGCCCAGCCGCGTGTCGGCGTGATCGGTGCTCACGCCCGCACCTCCAGGCGCGTGACCCATTTCGTCTGCTGCACGCCGGGACGGTTCGGAGCGATCAGGCGGCACGGGAAGCCGTGGTCGATGTGCAGTTCCTCGCCGTGAACCCGGAGCGCCAGCAGCGTGTCGGGATGCTGCGCGTGGGCGGCGTTGAGACGTGACGCGCGGTAGGACCCGCCCTGCTGGAGCGACTCGACACGGACGTCGCTCACCGACGTGGCTCCAGCGAGCTCGAGCAGGTCGCGGACGCGGACCCCGCTCCAGCGTGCTCCGGCGCTCCAGCCCTCGACGCATGCGATCGGGAGGTCGGCGTCGTGCTGGGGCAGTGCCTGCAATTCGGTCAATGACAGGCGCAGCGGCTGCTGGACGTCGCCCTCGACGAGCAGCGCGTAGTCGGGCCTGCGCGCGCTCTGCAGGACGCCCGCGCCGGCGGCGGTCTTGTTCACCGGGAGCCCCTGGGGCCCGACTGCCGGGTCACGCGGAGCCAGCAGCGAGAGCCCGCGCAGCGGGCGCAGCGTCTGACCGACCGTCAGGAGTGTGACGGCGCCGACGCCGGCCGCGACCACGCCGAGGAAGCCGCGTCGGCTGAGCCCGTCACCGTCGGGCTCGTCTCGGCTCCGGCGCTCACGCCCGAGCCCGCGCAGCGCCGGCGTCGCGACCGCGCCGATGTGCACGATCAGGCCGCCGATCACCATCCATGCGGTCCAGTAGTGGGCGACGGGGAACGAGAACTGCCATGGGTACCAGCCGGTGATGTTCGCCAGGCCGGAGACGAGCTGAAAGATGCCGCCGGCGACCAGCGGGATCAGTGCGAGCCGGGCGACGAGGTGGGCTGGGCTGCGCACCGGTGGTTCGACGAACAGCAGGGGGTAGATCGTCCACAGCTTCGCCAGCAGCAGCGGGACCGCGGCGATTCCCGCCGCGACATGGACGCCCTGCGTCACGCGGTACAGCCATGCCGGGCTGGTGGGCATCGAGAGGAACCCGATGTCGAGCGGGTGCTGGGCAAAGTGGCTGTAGAGCCCCGTGAGGAAGCAGAGGCTGAACGCGATGCCGAGCGCCGTGCCGAGGATCGCCGCGATGCGCTCGTCGTGCAGACGGCTGGGGAATGCGGGCGCCGCGGCCCGCACGACGCCGCGCGTACCCAGCGCGCCGTCGAGCGCGCGTCGCCGCGACTCGCCGGCGGCGAGCTGCTCGCCTACCCCGCGTCGTCGAGACGCGCGAAGCACCGGCCCGACACCTCCCAGCTCTCCGTCACGGCAAGGCCGGCGGCCCCGGCTGCCTGCGTGACGCCGTCCGCGCCCAGCCGCGCCCAGCAGAACCATGTGCTGCGCTTCTCGCCGGCCTCGAGGCGCAGTTTCACGGGGCCGCAGCGCACGCCCGCGGGCTCGACCTCGACCAGGACACGACCGCCGGGGGCGAGCAGCCGGCGCAGATGGCGCAGCAGCGCGATCGGATCGCCGCCGATCCCGATGTTGCCGTCCAGCAGCAGGATCGTCCCCCATGTTCCGGCGCCGGGTGCGTGGGCGAAGACGCATGCCTCCACGACGCGCGCGCCGCGTCGGCGTGCGACTGCGATCGCGTCGGGCGACACGTCGAGGCCCAGCGCGGGCAGCCCGCGGCGCGCCGCGCCGACGACCAGACGACCCGGCCCGCAGCCGACGTCCAGGACCGGTGACGTGGCCCGGTCGAGCACGCTGTCGTCGGCCGCGTCAGTGCCGCCGAGCCAGCGCTCGACGTCGAGCCGCAGACGCCCGCCGTCGTCGAGCTGCGCTCGCAGCGACGCCTCGCCGGTAAGTCCGGCGGCGTAGAGCTCGAGCGGGGGCAGGATGGTCGTGCTCATGCGCCGGCGCCCGCGCTCACGAGCGCCGCTGCGACTGCCGCAGCAAAGCGGGTTCGCGGCGCTAGCGCGCTCACTCGGAGGGCCGCATCCACGGTGTCCACGTCTTCAAGGACGTGGACATCCGAGCTGCTGAGCGAAAGTTCCGCGAACCGTGTGCGCTGCGCGTCCGCTGTCGTGGGCAGGCTCATCGGTACGCCCCGGAAGACCGCGGCGTCGGCGTTGCGCAGGCCGATACCCCAGTACCCGCCATCCGCTGCAGGGCCCAGGACCGCGTCGGTGAGGCGCAGCGCGGCGAGGCCGTCACCGAGGTGACGCGGTCGCAACTGGGGGGTGTCCATCCCGACCAGGAACGCCGGCGCGGCGATGTCGGCGAACGCGGATGCCAGCCGTTCAGCCAGCCCCTCGCCGCGCTGCGCGATGACCTCGAAGCCATCGAGCTCCGGCCAGTCTGCCGGCTCGCCGTCCAGCACGAGCACGCGTCGGGCGGCGGGCGTCACCTGCACGCAGGCGAGCGTGTCCCGCAGCGCCGACTCCGCGATGTACGCGGCCTGCTCGGGCGTGCAGGGTGGGCACAGCCGGGTCTTCACGCGCCCGGGCACAGGCGCCTTGGCGATGACTGCCAGCACACCGGTCACGAGAGCACAGCGGCCATGTCGCTGACAGCCCGGAGCGAGCCGCGCACGCTCCCCGTCACCTTCGACCGCCCGGTGCGCGGGTGGTAGGGGACGGGGACCTCCACGATCGTCCAGTCCGCGCGCGCAGCGCGCAGCACCGTCTCCAGCGGATAGCCGAAGCGCCGGTCCTCGATGCCGAGGCCGAGCAGGTCGGCGCGACGGGCAGCGCGCATCGGGCCGATGTCGGTGAGCCGAGCCCCGGTGCGGCGGCGAACCTCCGCAGCGAGCGCCCGGTTCGCCAGCCGGGCGCGCAGCGGATAGGCGCCTTTTCCAACCGCGCGCCGCGCACCGACGGTCAGGCACCGGTCGCCGTCGGCGAGCGGCGCGAGGACCAGGGGCAGATCGCCGGGGTCCAGCGATGCGTCGGCGTCCATGAAGCACACGAGGTCCGCCGTGGCGGCCTGCAGCCCGCGGTGGCATGCCGCGCCGTACCCCGGCTGCGGCTCATCGACGACCGTCGCGCCGAGCGACGCCGCGAGCGCCCCGGAGCCGTCGCGCGATCCGTTGTCGACGACGATCGCGTGAAACCCGTCGGGGATGCGCGCGAGCACCCACGGCAGCGCGTCGCGCTCATCGAGGACCGGAAGGATCACGTCGACCATGTCGGCGACGCTAGATCGCAAAGGTGACGATTCGAGAAACAACGCCCCTCGTCCGTCGCTCAAACCCTACACGCCGCTACTTTCTGCGCGGTGACGTCCGCAGCGCTTGAGCGGCGCGTTCCCCGCCAGCGACGCCCGTCGGGCGAGCTGCGCGCCGCCGCGGCCTGGGCGCTGCTGGTTGCCGCAGGCATCGTGCTCGGACGCCACCTCTACGCCGCCGATCCACTGATCCGCGTCGGCGCTCCGCCACTGGTCGGTTCGTACGACCTGCGGATCGGAGCTCTCGCGCTGCCGGCCGTGGCCTTTGCGATGGCGGCCGTCGCGGGCTCGCCCGGGCTCGCGCAGCGTCTGCGTTTCGGCCCGCTGCTCGTGGCTGCCTGGGCAGGCGCCGCGAGCTGGGCGATCCTGCTGGCACTCAGCGACGGTGCGAGCGCCATCGCCCGACCGCTCGAGTCGCGCTATGAGTACCTCACGGCGGTCTCACGGGTCGGCGATGACCCCGGCGCATTCCTGCATCGGTTCGTCATCGAGCTGCCGACCTACGCGACACACGTCCGTGGCCACCCGCCCGGGCTCGTCCTCGTGCTGTGGGCGCTGGACCGCGTCGGGCTGGACGGCGCGCAGGTTGCGGCGGCGCTCGTGATCGCGGTGGGCGCGCTGACCGCACCGGCCGCGCTGCTCGCGCTGCGTGCGCTCAGCGGCGAGGCGGCCGCGCGCGCCGCCGCGCCGTTTCTCGTTCTGCTTCCCGGCGCGGTCTGGATGGCGACATCGGCCGATGCGCTGTTCGCCGGCGTGCTCGCGTGCGGGGTCGCCGCGCTGGCGCTTGCGACCACGCGACGCGACGTGGGCGGACGCGTGCTTGCGGTCACCGCGGGTCTGCTGTTCGGGACAGGACTGGCGCTCTCGTACGGCGCGGTCCCGTTCGGCGTCATCCCGTTCGCGATCTGCCTCTGGCGCCGCGACGTCGTGTCGCTCGCGCTGGCCGGGCTCGGCGTGGCGATCGTCCTGGGCGGGCTGGCGGTCGCCGGATTCTGGTGGCCCGACGGGCTGCAGGCGACACGCGATCTCGCCCTCGCGGGGGTGCAGAGCCGTCGTGCGTACGCACCCTTCCTGCTGATCTCGCTCGCAGCGTTCGCGCTCGCGGTCGGCCCCGCCGCCGCTGCGGGCATGGCCGCGCTCCGGGAGCGTTCGACGTGGGTGCTCTGCGGCGGTGCGCTGCTCGCCGTCGCGATCTCGGCGCTGTCCGGTCTGTCGCGCGGAGAGACCGAGCGGATCTGGCTCGCGTTCGCCCCGTGGCTCGTGCTCGCGGCAGGCGGACTCGGCCGCGGCTGGCTCGGCGCGCAGGCCGCGCTTGGCCTGGCGCTTCAGCTCGGAGTGCGTTCGCCGTGGTGAGGCACGCCTCTGTTGCCGCCGCGATCGTCGTGGTGGTTGCGCTTGGAGCCTGCGGGTCTGATCCCGGGCGTTCGACCTCTGCGCCCGCGAACCGGCCGGCACGTACCCTGCCGCCGCAGCGCGGCGACATCGTGGCTGCACTGGCGCCGCTCCCCGGCGGGGGGCTGCGCTATGGCGAACTGCGCTCGGGGCGGATCCGCGACCGCGGCTCCGCGCGGGTCCTCGCGCGTGTGCCGGTGCTCACCGGGGGTCAGCGTGGGCTGCTGGGCCTGGCCGTCGATCGTGGCCGGACGTTCGCCGCCTTCACCGCCCGTGACTGACGGATCGTCGTGGAGCGTGTGCTCCCGGCCCCGCGTGTGCGCGTGTGGACCGGACCGCAGTCCGCCGCCCTCGGGAACGGCGGTCACCTCGCGGTGCTCGCCGACGGCAGGCTCCTGGTGGGTATCGGCGACCTCGGCCGTCCGTCTCGCACCGCGGACCCGGGGGCCCTGAACGGCAAGCTCCTCGCGCTTGACCCCGGCGGCCCGGCGAGTCAGCGGCCCGCAGTGCTCAGTGGTGGCTGGAACAACCCGTTCGCCTTCGCGGTTGCGCCGGACGGCCGCGTCTGGGTTGCCGACAATGCGCCCGGCCGGCGGCTTGAGCGGATCGGGAGCGGGACCGGCCGGGCGCCGCGCTTCCCGCTCCCGCGGCGCATCGCACCGTCAGGGCTCGCCGTGCTGTCCACGACCGATGTGGCGGTGTGCGGCGTCGCCTCCGGCACGCTCGAGCGCTTCCGGCGCCGGCCCGACGATTCCTGGCGTGCGCTGGGAACGCTCGGGCCGGGGTGTCGCTACGGCGTGGCGCGTCTCGCCGGTGGCGCGCTCGTGGTCTCCACGGGCGACGGCCTGCGCGAGGTGCGCCGGTGAGGGTGCTCGTCACCGGCGGGGCCGGCTTCATCGGCTCGCACATCGTCGACGCGCTGCTCGATTCCGGGCATGAGCCGCGAATCCTCGACCGGCTGTCGACCCATGTCCCGGACGGCGTCGAGCACGTCCGCGCGGACGTGCGCGACGGCGATGCGGTCCGGCGCGCGCTGTCGGGGATCGACGCGGTCAGTCACCAGGCGGCGCGGGTGGGCCTCGGCGTGGACATCGCCGACATCGCCGACTACAGCGCCGACAACGACCTGGGGACCGCCGTTGTGCTGCGCGAGCTGAACGCCGCACGGTTCGATGGCGCGCTCGTGCTCGCGAGCAGCATGGTCGTCTACGGCGAGGGTCGCTACCGCTGCACCGGGCACGGGGTCGTGGCGCCCGGCCCGCGCACCGCCGACGCGCTCGGCGTGGGACAGTTCGAGCCGGCGTGCCCGGAGTGCGGCGCGCCGCTTGCGCCGGAGGCCGTGGGGGAGGAAGCCCGTGTCGACCCGCGCAACGTCTACGCGGCGACCAAGCTCCACCAGGAGCACCTCTGCGCCGCATTCGGCCGCGAAACGGGCGTCCCGGTCGCGGCGCTGCGCTACCACAACGTGTACGGGCCACGGCTGCCGCGCGGCACACCCTATGCCGGGGTCGCGGCGATCTTCCTGAGCTCGTTGGCGGCAGGTGCGTCGCCGCGCGTCTACGAGGACGGCGGCCAACTGCGCGATTTTGTGCACGTCCGGGACGTCGCGCGCGCAAATCTGCTCGCGCTCGAGGCAGCCGTCCCGTTCAGCGGCCCGGTCAACGTCTGCAGCGGCACGCCGCGCAGCGTCGGTGAGATGGCAGCTGCGCTGTGCGACGCAGCCGGCACCGACGCGCCGCGGCCGGTCGTGACCGGCGACTTCCGGCTCGGCGACGTGCGGCACGTCTTCGCCTGCGCCGACCGCGCGCGCGATGCCCTGGGTTTCAGCGCAGCCGAGGACTTCGCCGCGGGGATGCGGGAGCTCTCCGCCGAGTCCGCGTTGATCAATCCCAGCTGATGTTCGTCCCGACCGGCTGGAGTGCCGCTGTCTCCAGGCGTGGAAGGACACCCGCGAGCGTCGTCGCGAAGCGCTCGACGCTGAGCTCGATGTTGGCGAGCAGCACGTCGACGGTGGTGGCACGGTCGGATACGCCGTTGGCGTGATCGGTCACGAACCCGAGCAGCGCGTACGGAAGTCCCGCCTCACCCGCGAGCACCGTCTCAGGACCGGCGGTCTGACTCACGGCGCAGACGCCCACCGCCGCCAGCGCCGCGATCTCCGCACGCGTGTTGAAGCGGGGCCCGTCGACGTGGCCGTAGCAGCCGCCGTCACGCACCGGATGGCCCAGCTCGCGCGCAGCGGCGAGCAGGACCGACCGCAGGTACGCGCTGAACGGCTCGCCGAAGACCCAGTGCCCGCGCCCGGGCGCGCCGGGGGACAGATGGAACGTGCACGGCTCCCCGCCCGGCAGCCGGTTCGACGGGAACCAGAGATCGTCGAAGACGACAAGACTGCCGAGCGGCAAGCTCGGGTCGACGCCTCCGCAGACGCTCACCGCAAGGATCGCATCGACATCGGACACGCGAAGCGCCGCGACGTTCGCGCGGTGATCGACCTGGTGGGACACGCGCTCGTGACCGTCGCCATGGCGGCTGACGTGCGCGACCTCCACCGTTCCCAGCCGACCGAACGTCACCGGCGCCGCGCCGTAGGCCGTGACCACGGCGCGCTGCTCCGTGATCTCCATGCCGGGTAGCTCGTAGGAACCCGACCCGGTCAGGACGCCGATCCGCATGGGCACGATCGTACGTGCGTTCAGCGACGGACAGGCGCCGTCCCGCCGCTGACGTCCAAGCCCCGACCAGCTGAAGTCGAAGCCCGCCGGACGGTCCGCGAGGCCGCGCCCGGGAAGATCGATGGCGACGCCGCGCAAGCCGAGCCCGGCCTCCGCGACGAAGCTCGTCACCCCGCCCGAGGTCATCCTCCCAACCTCTTCGGCCACAGGATCGGTGCCCGCCCGGGCTCCGAGA
>JBBQKR010000049.1:0-23689 GCA_038327125.1 Solirubrobacterales bacterium | reverse complement strand
CCCCGACCCCTTCATGGACACACCGGCACGCTCGGCACGCTGTCAGGACCACAGCTCGGCGTACGACCGCTTGGCGTGACCTTCAATGCCGGAGACACCCTCACCTTCAACGACCTGCTGTCCGCGTGGCGGACGGACCTTCGCGCGGACTGCGCTGACAAGGATGCCGCCGAGCAAAGCCGTGTCGCTCAGGCCAGCTTCGGTGTGGATCTCACCGCCGGCATGGAGTTCGAGCTTGAGCAGGCATGGATTCCGGACTGGGTCAGCGACCGCGACGCCTTCGCACAGAGCCTGCGCGAGCACCGCTCCACGCTCGCGCTCATTGCCCGCGAGTGGGGAGCGCTCCCGCCGGGCGAGGATCCGTTTGCCGGCATCATCGAGGCGCCCTACGCCGTGCACGAGCTCTGGCAGCAGTACGCCGACAAGCGCCGCACTGTCGACCAGGACGCCGTCGTCGCCGGACTCGTGGCCGCCGTGTGGAATCTGGATCCGTCAACGACCGCGAGCGTCTCGACGGCCGCGCTCTACGGCGTGGGCCCCGCCGCGCGCATCCTGAAGGCGTACCCCGCTGACGACGAGCCGATCGCGTGCCCCCAGTGCGGGTGGAGCGGCACCGTCGGCGAAACCTGCATCGAGTACTTCAGCGAGGTCTCGCACCGGGAGTGCCCGCGCTGCGAGAAGATGCTGCTGATCGTGTAGCGGTTCGCGGCCTGAGAGTCAGCGCTGCGTGCCTAGGCGGATCAAGAGTCGGTCAGAGTCAAGTAGGCCCGACTGTGCTGCCGATACCCAGTTGCAATCGTTGCAAATGTTGGTTTGTTGGGTAAGCTGGCTCCCATGGAGATCCTTAGCCCCGAAGATCGCGTCGTGCTTTGGCGCTCGGTTCTTGACGCCGAGGGCACGCAGCGTCGTTCCCTGCTGCACGCAGTGGCACAGGATGTGTTCGTCAACCTGAGCGACCTGGATCTGTATGGCGACGATCACAAGGAACTGACGCTCGACACGTTCGAAACGCTCGACGATTCCGGCCTGTTCGGCCGGGACAGCCTGCGCACGGGCCTTGAGCGGCTTCATGAGATCCACGACGGTGTGGCGCTGTTGGTCGTCGAACTGGCCAGCTTGCTGCGCGAGGCAGCCGGCGTGGACCATCTCGGTGCCGAGCGTCGGGTCCGGGCGATGGACATGGCCGGCCAGTGGCGAGAGCACCTCACACGGGAGCCGGCGACGCCCGGCTCGCTCAGCGTCGCTGAGGTCGCCAACCGCTTCGGCGTGTCCACACAAGCGGTCTACAAGTGGCTGCAGAAGGGACGGATCGCAGGCGAGCAGGGACCGGGCGGCTCCTGGCGGCTCCCCGCCGCTCAGTTCGAGCGCGATCAGCGCCCGTCCGTGGACCGGCGAGAGATCGACGAGTTGCAGGCGGACCTCACGCGGCTACACGCTGCCTCCTCCCTTCCGAGCGATGAGGAACTCGGCGAGCAGATGCGCCGCGAGCAGCCGTAGCCCGCCGTGGCCGGACCTCGAGTTCTCTTCGACACCACAGTCCTTTGGGGCGCGTTCCACCGCCCGTCTGGGCCGAACTTCCGTCTGCTTGCACTGGCAGCGCAGCGGACTCCCGTGCTTGACGGTTTCATCACCGACGCCGTAGGCGCGGAGTTCTGGTGGCGAGCCACCCAGCAGGGTGTCGCCGGACCGGGGCAGACCACGCCACGTGTGTACACCGAGCAGGAGCTCGAGCCATTCTTGGAAGCGTTCAAGGTGCTCTTCGAACCGGAGGCCCTCGCCAAGGCACCGATGGGACGCACGCTCGGCCAGTACGCGTCGCTGGTCGGCCTGACCTTGGCAGAAGTCCTCGCGGTCATCACGGGAAAGGACCGCGCCGCGCTGCTCGCCAGCGATCACCTCGCGCTGCCGATGACGTTCGAGTCCGTGGACATCGCGGACCTCCACGTGATCACCGGGGCGCTGGCCGGCGGTGCCGACCAGTTGTGCAGTAGCGACAGTCGCACCCTGGGCTACGACCCCGTGGGGTCTCTCCGGATCGTCCGTCCGGTCGAACTGGCTGACGAGCTCGATCTCATCGACCGCACGGCGCCGGCCCCGGCCTCCTGACGCTGCTCGGTAGTGCCCAGTTGGTGGCCTTCCCAGGTCCTCGACCTCTCGGTCGCCAACCCGTTGCCACGACAGCAAGAGGCCGGCCTGGAACCCAGGCAGCGTCGGATAGAGCGAGCCGCGACCCCTTCATCGCGCATGAAGGGGTCCCCGGTTCGAGTCCGGGCGTCGGCTCTCCGAAAAGTCCCTGCCTATGGGGACTTTTTGTGTCTGTGCGCCGAGAGCCCGAGACGCTTGGTGGGTCCGTACTGGGTCCGGAACTCGGGTCCTGAGGGGTCTCGCCGGGTCGCATCCCGGGCAATTGGGCGGGGGGTACCTCCCGGGTTCGCCCGACTGAGTTGGTGTGGGCACACCGACCGGAGGCTTCCCGTGGAACAGCTCGAGCTGCCGTCGCCCGACGACTGGGGCCGGCGCCCAGACGTCGAGTTCCTGACGATCGCCGAGGCGGCAAAGCGCGTGCGCTGCCACGAGCGCACCGTCCGCCGGGCGATCGACAGCGGGGCGCTGCGCGCCGGCCGCGTGCGCGGGGCCGAGGGCTCTCGCGGCGGCTTTCGCATCCGCCCCGCCGACCTCGAAAGCTGGGTGTACGGCGATGCCGCGTAAGAACCGCGAGCCGACGCTTGAGATGCGCCGGCACCAGCTGGCCGACGGCTCGACGAGCCAGACCTGGTCGGTGCGCTTCTACGACGCCGACGGCGCAAGGCGCCGCCGGTCCTTCAACACCATCGAGGAGGCCGAGTTCGAGCGTGCCCGGCTCGCGCTCGAGCAGGCCCGCGGCGGCACGGTGCCGGGCCTGAGTCAGACGGGAGCCGAGAATGAGACGGGGTTGACCCTCGCCGAGTTCTGGCCGATCTGGCGCGCCGACGCCGCGACCCGGCTCGCCCGCTCGACGCTGCGCGAGTACGAGCGGCTATGGGACCGGCGACTGCGATCGCGGTTCGGTCATCTGACGCTCGACGCGATCCGCCCGCGCATGATCTCCCAGTGGCGCAGCGAGCTGCTCGACTCCGGCGTCGGACCTGAGGCGACCCGCTACACGATGGTCCTGCTGCAGGCGATGTTCACGATCGCGATCGAGTGGGGCGAGGCGACGACGAATCCCGTCAGCGTCGTGCGCAAGCCGCGCCAGGGCCGCAAGCGGGCGGTCGAGCCGCTGAGCCCGGACGCGGTCGAGCAGATCCGCGCCGTCCTGCTGGCCGGCGGCCATCTGCGCTCGGCGACTGTCGTCTGCGTCCTTGCGTACGCGGGTCTGCGGCCGGGCGAGGCGCTCGGTCTCGCGTGGCGACATGTGCGCGCGGGGACGCTGCTGATCGAGCAGGCCGTCAACGACGGTCAGCTGAAGCTCCAGAAGACCAACCGGGTCTACCGGACCGTCGACCTGGTCGCACCGCTCGCGGAGGACCGCGAGGTCTGGCGTGCGACGAGCGGGCCGGCCGGAACGAACGACTTCGTGTTCCCCCGGGCCGACGGGACGCCGTGGCGCACCGACGACTGGAACAACTGGCGCCACCGCCACTTTGACCGCGCGACCGAGCAGGCCGGCCTGGGCCACCCCCGCCCGTACGACCTGCGCCACTCGTTCGCCTCGCTGCTGATCCGCGAGCAGCGCACGTCGATCGTCGAGCTCGCACAGCAGCTCGGCCACGCCCCGACGATGACGCTGAACACCTACGCGCACGTGTTCGCGGAGCATCGGCGGGCGGAGCCGGTGGCTGTGGTGGAGTGGATCGCCCGAGCCCGGGCGGCAGCAACGGAGCGGACGCGGGGCGAGGACGACCAGCATCCGACCTCCCCGCCACGATGAGTCCTGTGGCCGGGTACTCCAAGCGTCGCGTCGATCTTGCCGGCGACGCATTGCGACGTCATCAGTCCGGCGAGCAGCGCCTGACAACCGAGCAGCTGCTTGCGGAACTCGAGGTCATCGAGGCCTTCCGTGCGGCTCACGCGGTGCCGCTTACGCGTGTCGCAGCGAACCTGCGCTACTACGTCGCCGATGCCTCCGGTGGCGCGTTCGTCGTCGGCCAGCGCCTCAAGCGGATGGACACGATCCGCGACAAGCTCGATCGCGAGCCGTCGATGTCGCTGTCGCGCATGCACGACGTGGGTGGATGTCGCGCAGTGTTGAGAAATCAACCTGCTGTCGACGCCGTCGTCGAACGCCTGCGGTCGCAGCGCCGCTGGGATCTCCTCGACCGGACATGGGACTACGTCGCGCAGCCCAAGAAGGATGGCTACCGCGCCAAGCATCTCGTGGCGAGGAAGGACGGCGTACTCATCGAGATCCAGCTGCGAACCGAACCGCAACACGTCTGGGCAGAACTGGTCGAGCGACTCGATCGCAGGTGGGGCTCGCGGCTCAAGGTGGGCCGCGGCGACCCACGGATGCAGGCGCTGCTCGCGCGTGGCGCGAACGTCCTTGCGCGCTTCGAGCGAGGCGATCTGGACCGCGATGCGACAATGACCGAGCTTCGGTCAATCCTTATCGAGGCAGAGGGAGCACCACGATGACCACGGCCACCACCACGTACTTCCTTCTCATCTTCCACGTCGACACCAACGAGCTCGAAATCGAGGAGTTCGTCGGCGACGAGCTCGCTGCGACAACCGCCTACTCGGCTCGTGAGCACGAGTACCGCGAGGACACGCGTATCGAGGTCGTTCTCGTCGGCGCCGACTCGCTCGAAACGGTCCGCAAGACCCACTCGCACTACTTCGCGCGATCGAACGGCAACTTCGTGGCAGACGTCGAGCGCGAGTTCGCCGCCGCGCTCGACGGGCCGCCACGCTCGTAAGCGACCGCGCGGAGCGCCTCCGGGCGGAGGACCCGACGTCGGTCCGCTGAGCGGTCGCCTGTCCTCGCGATCACATCCCCAGGTCCGGCCCACGATCACGTCCGCGGCTTCGCTCGCGCACGAGCTCGAGCGCCACCGGATCACGGGCACGACCTCGACCTCGCGATTTCGACCCCGTCATCCCCTCGAACCGCTGCAGCAGCTCAGCCAGCTCCGCATCGACGTGGTTCGCGCCCGCGTGCGTCAGGGCAGCACCGGTCGCGAGCTCACGTCGGGCGGAGCGATGAAAGATCGAAGTGCGTTCGCGCTCGACCTCGAGGTCGGCGGCGCGGCCGCGCGCTTCGGCGACCGAGCGCGAGCGCTCGTCGATCCGTTCGAGGAGCTTGCCGGCGAGCGGGTGGCGCTCGATCGCCTCGATCGCCATCTCCTGCTGGCGACTGCCCGCGAAGACGCGCGCCGCCGCGTCGACGAGCCCTTCCCGGCTCAGCGTCTTTGAGACCTCGCAGTTCAGGTAGGGCGGCGGTTCGGTCAGGTAGTAGCGCGTGCGCTCGCGGTGGCGGCTCATCGCGGTGTAGCCCCACTCGCGGTACTGCTCGTCGGAGCCGAGCACGAACGCGCGATCGACGGTCATGCCCTGGGCGCGGTGTGCGGTGGAGGCGTAGCCGTGGCCGAGAAGGAGTGGCTCAAGGCGAGGAGCACTGCTGCGGCCCTTCGGCCCGACGCTGTCCCGGCCACCGTGGAACTCCGGCGCGAGACGGCGATGCTCATGCCTCCTAGGGCGTGAGCCGACGACCTTCACACGCCAGTGTCCGCAGACCCCATCAGGGGAGACTCGACACCCGATGAAGGGGTCGGCGCGGCGCAGGCCGCTGAACGTGCGGTTCTCGACCGGTGCGGGAGCGGTTGGCAACGGGCTGGCCCCAGCCCTTGGCGGGGCACCGGCCTGCTGGCTAGACGCGGTTTGGGCAGTGAACGGGTCGGCGGTTCAAGTCCCCCGTCGGCTTGTCGGATGCCGGCCGTCTGCGGCGATTCCATCGTCTCGCAGACGGCAAGCGCCCACCGAGGCGGCATGTAGCAACCCGATGGCAAGGGTGATGTACAACCGTTTGGGTGCTCCGGGTCGAAACGGTCGTGCTGCGCCGGTACGGTGTTCTTCGTGGTTCGGCGAGAGGTGATCGAGGCGGCAGGTCGTCGGGTGATCCAGGCGGCGGGTCCTCGTGCCCGCGTGATCGCGTTCGGCTCGATCGCCCGGGGCGAAGCGACCGCCGACAGCGACCTTGATCTGCTGGTGATCGAGTCCGCGGTCACTGACACGGCAGCCGAGTCGGCTCGACTCCGAGGCGTGATCGGCAACATCGGCATTCCCGTCGACGTCGTCGTCGTGACCGAAGCGGTCGCCGAGCGACGGGCCGCGGTCGCCGGCACCGTGGTGCACGCCGCGCTGCGTGACGGGTGGGTCGTTGCCGAGTCCTGAGCAGTCCGAGTACGCAGCGACGCTGCTCCGTCGCGCGCGCAGCGACGCCGCCGCGGCACACGTCCTCGCCGGGAGTCCCGAGGCCGGCGACGATGTCGTCGGGTTCCACGCCCAACAGGCCGTCGAGAAGAGCCTCAAGGCGGTGCTCGTGACGCACGGCACCGAGTTCCCGCGCACCCACGACCTGGCCTTCCTGCTGGACGTGGCGACCGAGGCGGGCATCACGCCACCCGAGGGCGTCCGTGGCGCCGCGTGGCTGACCCCGTGGGCGGCGCAGCTTCGCTACGACGAAGGGCAGGCGCACCTGGATCGCGACGCGGCGCTCGAAGTGGCCGACGCGGCGACCGGCTGGGCCGGCTCCGTCATCGCCTGACCCGGCGCACGACCCAAGCGACCCAGGCCCGTGGGGCCGGGCAATCCCGTGAAGGAGTCCTGGTCGCTGCTCGCGCACCAGCGCTAGCGTCCGGCACTGAACGAGCGCATGCGGCAACGAGCCGGCAACGGTGGACATCGGCGAGCCTCGGATCGGATCCCGGCAGGCAGCACGGTCAGACCCGTGCAACGACTTGCCCGGTAGCTTCGAGGAGTGGACGATGTGCTTCAGAGGGCCAATGCCGCGGCGGCCATCGCGGCGACCAAGGTGCACGCTCGGCCGCGTGACGGCAGCTTCCTCGAGGCCACGCTCGAAACCGCACTCGTTGCGTGCCTGCCCGGTGAGGCTCGGACCGACCAGCAGCGACGACGGTTTGATCTCTCCGGCTACGAGCCATTCCCGTTCGGCGTCGATATCGATTGGTCTCCGAGGAACGGGGTCTCGGTCGGGCTCGAGGTCAAGGTGACTGATGTGCTCGACGCGCTCTTCGATGCCGTGAAGCTTGCGACAGCCGTCGCACAATCGCGCCTTGTCATCGGCATCTGCGCAATCGCGGCGACGGAGACGCAGTGGTCTCGCGGCGGCCCGGTAACGGCGATGGCGGCCGATGCCGGTGCATGGAAACCGTGGACGACCCAGGAGCTCCTGGCAGGTCCCGCCAAGGCGGCGGTGCTCGTGGAGCGAGGACCGCGACCGGTTCACGTTCCGGGACAGTTTGAGACCCTCGGTCTCGGCGAGATCCCCATGCCGCACGCCGCAACGCACACGCTCGGTCTCATCGGCGTGCGGGCTGCGGTCGGAGCACCCTGCGTCACCCTCAGCTGAGCACGGTGACACCTGATCTGTCTGGTCGTGAGACCGGCTGAGAGGATGTCGCTGTGCCTAAGCCATTCCCAAGAGAGTTCCGTGAGGATGTCGTCCGGGTCGCTCGAAGTCGAGATGCCAGGACGACGATCGAGCAGGTCGCCGAGGACTTCGGGATCCATGCCACGACGTTGGCCAACTGGCTGCGCCGGGCTGATGTGCAGGACGGCGTGAAGCCCGGGATGACCGACGACCAGAACGCGGAGTTGCGTGAGGTCAAGCGTCGTAACCGGCTGTTGGAGCAGGAGAACGAGGTGCTGCGGCGCGCCGCTGCGTATCTGTCGCAGGCCAACCTGCCGGGAAAATGATGTACCCGCTCGTCCGCGAACTGGCCGTCGATGGTGTCCCCGTCACGGTGACATGCCGGGTCCTCAAGCTCGCCCGCCAGCCCTATTACCGCTGGCTGGCCAAACCGGTCGCCGAGGCCGAGCTCGTCTGGGCGTATCGGGCCGACGCGTTGTTTGATGCGCATCGCGATGACCCGGAGTTCGGGTACCGGTTCCTAGCCGATGAAGCCGCAGCGGCGGGTGAGGTGATGGCCGAGCGGACCGCGTGGAAGATCTGCTCGCAGCTGGGCTAGTTCTCGGCGTTTGGCAAGAAACGCGGCCGCAACAAGCAAGCGGCCCGGGCCGCCGGTCCATGAAGATCTCTGCGCCGTGACCGATGCCAACGGCCGGCTGCGTCACGTCTTCGCGGCCGACCGTCCGAATGAGCTGTGGCTCTCGGACATCACCGAGCATCGCACCGGCGAAGGCAAGCTCTACGTCTGCGCGATCAAGGACGTCTACTCCAACCGGATCATCGGCTACTCGATCGACACCAGGATGAAATCGCGGATCGCGGTGTCCGCCTTGAACAACGCGGTCGCCAGGCGCGGCGACGTCGCCGGCTGCGTTCTACATACCGACCGCAAGTCGCAGTTCAGAAGCCGCAAGCTTGTCCACGCTCTCAACCGGCATCAGATGGTCGGATCGATGGGCCGCGTCGGCGCCGCCGGAGACAACGCCGCGATGGAGAGCTTCTTCTCGCTGCTCCAAAAGAACGTTCTCGACCGGCGTTCCTGGGCCACCCGCGAGCAGCTCCGCATCGCGATCGTGACCTGGATCGAGCGCACCTACCACCGACGACGCCGCCAGGCGGCTCTTGGCCGGTTGACCCCGATCGAATACGAGACCATCATGACCACACCAGCCCTTCAAGCTGCCTAACCCAACCTGTCACCAACTGGTGCAGCAGACCCGTCCTTCAACACGATCGAGGAGGCCGAGTTCGGGCGTCGGCGCTCATCTGTCCGCTGGGATGCCGTGGTTGAGCCACTCGAGCAGTTCCGTGCCGACTCGCGATGACCGTGGATCCACGTACGCGGCGAGGTCCAGGGCGACGGCGGCCTTCGGGGCGATGCGGCGCCCGTCGAGCAGCCATGCCTTGTCCGGGACGACGCGCAGGGTGACGTTCGCCTGCGAGACGGGCGCCTCCTGCAGGGCGTGGGCGCGCACGATCTCGTCGGCGCTTCGGCCTGGGACGTACGCGTCGATCGCATCGGGTGCAGCCAGTTCGAGCTTCAGCGCTCCGGCGGCGCTGGACCCCGTGAGGACGAGCGCCTCGTTCTTGCGCAGCGCCCGCAGCTCACCGGGCAGGCCCCAGAACTGATCCACGCGGGCCCGTCGGTCAAGGCGCCGCCCGATGGCGAGCAGGCCCCAGTGCTCAAGCGCTTGGCGACGGCGCCAGCGCGCGACCGGCTCGACGTCGCCGGGAACCGGCTCGCCGGATGCCTCCAGCAGCAGCGCCCACGCGTTGTGCGCCGTCAGTGGTCGCCCCGGGGGGACGGGAGCGCGCCGGCGCGCGACGACGCTGTCCCAGTGCACGAGCCAGCGGCCGCCCACCTTGTCGGCGCGCAGCGCACCGTTCGCGATCAGCGCCCGCACCCGCGAGGGATCCAGCTCAAGTTCGCGCGCAGCTTCGGTGACATCCACCAGCACAGGCATAACACAATAGTAGCGTAAACGCTTGTACTTTGTAATCCCAAGCGAGCACGTGTTGGTTCTGTAATCCGATGCCGGAGCCCGCCGCCGGCTACCGGTTGCGCTTGCGCGAGGCCTTCGCCGACCGTCGCTTTGCCTTGCGCGCCTCGCCGCTCCCGCCTCCCGCCGCTCCCGCCGACCGCGGAAGCGCGCGCAGGTCGAGCGGCGGCCCCAGGATCGCGTCGCGCTGCTCGAACGGGCGGGCGTTGAAGTCGTCCATGAACGTCTGCAGCGCCTCGGGGTCGGTCGGGTCGACGCCCTCCTCACGCATCTGCATGACCAGGCTCTGCGTAGGCCCGCGGCGGCTGCGGTCGCTCCAGGCCTCCTCGAAGTCGGGGCGCAGCGCGTCGCAGCGCTGGAGCAGCACCTCGAGCGCATCGGCGCCGCTCGCACGGCCCGATTCGTGCAGGTAGCTCAGCAGTTCCTTGGCGACGTCCGGCGCGTCGAGCATCTCCTGATGGGAGAAGGCCTCCTCCTCTGGGATCCAGCGCAGGAACAGCTCGTTGAGATCGGTCGTGGTCCAGCGGCCCAGCGCCCCGTCGTTCGCGCGGCGCGCGTAGTCGAGCATCCCCGCGCCGACCCGCCAGCCGCTGCGGGCGATGAGGTGGATGTGGGGTCTGCCGTCCGCTGTGCCCCAGTCCTCGAAGTCGTCGAGGATGAGCCCGGCGACGCGGGCGAACGCGTCCTCGTCCTCCGGATCGACCCAGAGCGTCTCGCCCTCGGGCGCCACGGGCAACCCGACGAGCGCATCCACGTCGAGACCCAGCGCCAAAGCGATCCGCGGGAGCATGATGGCCAGCTCGTGCGGAACGGCGTAGCCGATCTCGCGGTTTCGCGCCGCCGCCGTCGACAGCGCCGAGGCGGCTTCGCCCGGCGTCGTCGCGACGTGCTCGACGTCCTGACCGCCGTCGAGCACGGCGTCGAGCCCGTCCTGCGAGCTGAGCGGACCGAACAGCTGTCCCCGCGCGAGCAGCGGGCCGTGACCGTCGAGCTCGACGGCGAGCAGGGCCATCCACACCTCGGGCTGACCAGAGCGCTGCAGCGCGAGCGTCCAGGTCTGCGCGCGAAGGAGGTCGGTGCGTCGGACCTCGGTTGCGCGCAGCAGCCCGAGCTGCGACACCCGCGGGTCCAGCGCGCCGTCGGGCAGGCCGAGCCGCTCGAGTGCCTGGCGGCCGGCGAGCGCCACGTCCGCCGCACAGAGCCGCGCGAAGGCGGCGAGCATGGTGGCGGCCTCCGGCGTCGCTCGGTGCGTCAGCTCGCCGACGAGCATCTCGACCACGCCGCCTGGGACGTGTGCCCCTTGAAAGCGCACGCTCGCCTGACACGCGAGATCCTCGAGCTCGTCCACCGTCAACGTGTCCCGAACACCCGCCTCCAGCTCGTCGACGCGAGCGGCGATGATCGGCGCGAAACGCCGGCGGTCAGCGGCGGTGAGCCTCGTCGGCTGCGTCATGCCGAAACGGTAGCCCGCGTGTGCGACCGTCTTGCACGTCGACGAGGTGGCGATGCCGCAATGTCGGGCAAACGGTCCGAACGTTCCACCATCCCCGGTGTTCCGTGGGCAGCAGAACATGGGGTCTGCCGGAACAGGCTCGGCCGTCACGGGCATACGTTTTTCGACTGAGCGCTCACGACGAGCTCGGCGCGTTCCCCGCGTGTCCCGCCAACTCACCTCCCGCGGTCCGGTCCGCGACCCATCCCACGCCCGTGTGGGCGCATGCGCTCCAGCGGGATCGGGTCGCGGGCGAGCTGGTTGACCAGCGTCCGGTTCAGCCGGTCAACTTCACACCGTGCGCGGCTTCGTCGCCCCAACTGATCACGGGTGGTACCAGTTCTTCCTCGCTCGCCAAGACGAATTACGCCCTCGAAGACCGCAAGATCCTGCTGCCGCAGGATCCGCAAGACCGTCCGTCCGCCGAGCTGCTCGACTGGCACGGCTCGACCGTGTTCCGCGGCTGATCGATTGCCGGAAGTCGTCGTCAGACCGTTGCATCGGCTGATCGTTGCGAACCCGGTGTCGCACCGGACCCGCGTATCTGTGACGTGACTGCGACAGACCACAGCGGTCTTCGCCGTGCGGCTTGTACCATGTACCAGTACACGGTACGCTCCCTTCATGGTCCATCCATCAGACGTCGTTGTGCTGTTCGCCCTCACGCGCGCAGAGCCCGGTTGGACGCTCCGATCGCTCGGCGACCGCCTCGGCGTCCAGCATTCCAAGGTGCAACGAGCGCTCGAGCGCCTGGGTGAGGCCGGCATCTACGACGAGGAACGCCGGCAGCTCGTTCCGCACGCAGCCGAGGAGTTCGTCGTGCATGCCCTCAAGTACGTGCAACCGATTCACGAGGGCCGCATGACTCGCGGGGTGCCGACCGCATGGGCGGTCGCACCTCTCTCCGACGAGATCTCGTCGAGCGATCCGCCGCCGGTCTGGCCGGATCCGCATGGGGTGGCCCGCGGGCCCGCCGTCGAGCCGCTCGATGCGCGGCTCCCCGCGCTCGCCACGACGTGGCCCGAAGTTGCCCAGCTGGCATCGCTGGCCGACGCGCTGCGTCTGGGTGACGCTCGGGTACGCAAAGCAGCCGAGCGTCACCTGCACAAGCGATTCTGGACGCAGGCGTGAGCATCGAACTGCTTGAGACTGCGGCCACCGCGCTCGGCGACCTCCTCGACCGGGTCGTCTTCCTGGGCACTCCCAACGTTCATGTACGGAGTCGAGGGCGCGCTCGCACAAGCAGACGGCGGAGGTCGCGCGCAGGCGGTCACGATCCCGCGGCTCGAGCGGTTGACAGCTGCCGCGAACTGACTGGTGCCCGGCACCGATCCCACCCGTTTGACAGCGCGCATCCGGCCGTGTCCCGCTAGCTTCGCCACGTGACCTTGCTACGGACGGTGGGCGCCGCAATCGCTTGCGCCTCGATGCTGGTGCTGGGCGGCCCCGCGAGCGCGTTGGCGTTGCCGGCCAACACGTGGGGCCCGGTGAATCCGCTGCCGGCAGGTACGACATCGCTCGGCGATCAGGTCCTGAGTTCGCCGACGGGCACGCTGATGCGCTACGCCGTGACGAGCAACCGGCCCGGCCTGGCGATCTTCGGCCCGGACGGGCTTGGACCCGCGACGCCGATCCCCTCGGCACCGTCGGGTGCCGTGCCGGGACCGGTGGCGTTCCTGCCCGACGGCAGCGCCGTGATCTCCTACTACCAGTTCAACACCGGCCCGCTGCGGCTGGTCGTGCGCTTTGCGGACGGGACGTTCGGCCCGGCCTACAACCTCCCGAGCGGAGCGCAGAGCTTCGCGGCACGTGCCGGCGAGGTCCTGGTCCTCGGATCGGCGTTCTTCAACGTGAAGCAGGTCACCGCGTCGTCGCTGTCGATCGGCGCCAATGGCACGCTCACCCCGGTGGGCGGGGCCGCGGTCATCTACTCCGCGCCCGGGAATCCACCCGACCTCTACGGGACGCAGATCAGCGTGCCGGTCGCGGCGCTGGACACCGACGGCCAGGCCGACGCGGTCATCCGGGTCGACCATGTCTCCACCAGTGGCAACGAGGTCCTCGAGATCCACCGGTCCGCCGCCGGCGTCTGGGGCGCGCCGCAGAGCCTGAGCGCCGGACTGCCCGGAGCGACGTTCGCCTCGGAGCCCAAGGCCGCCGTCGCGCCCGGTGGCCGCACCCTGATCGCGTTCGAGACCGGAGACGGGACGCTGACCAAGTCGACGCTCTGGCGATCGCTGCGCGAGCCGGGCTCGACGTTCCCGGCCCCGACGCTGGTCAACAACCTTCAAGGTGTGGGCGGTGCGCTCAACACCACCCGCGCAGCGGCCGGCGGCGACGGAACACTCGCGATCGCCGTGTACGCGGCGACCTGCCAGTCCGTCTCCTCCGAGGTCAAGCTCGAGACGCTGACCACGCTGATCGCTCCGCCGGGCGGCCCGCTCGCGTCGCAGGGCGTCGGCATTCTTGACACTGCCGCGGCCTCGAGTCGCATGATCTCGCTCGGCGCCGGTAACGGGCAGGCGATCATCGGCATCAACGACCACCAGGTCACGGCAGGAAATCCGGACAACGTCTGCCAGAGCGTCTCGACGGGCGGCAATTCCGGCACGGTCAGCGACCGCGTCAGCATCGTCGGTCCGACCGTATCCACCACCCACACGTTCGGCAGCGGCACGTACGCCGGCAACGGGAACGGCTCGGTCGTGCTCAGCGCGGACGCCGTCGGCCTGAACGCAACGGGCGACGGCGCGGCCACCGGGCGCCTTGCGACCTCCGGCGTTCCGGCCTCGGCCTTCTACGAAGGCCCGCCCCAGGTGCCCGCCGACCCTGGCAGCCCGCCGCCCGCCGGCAGCCCGGCCCCGGCGCCCGCTCCTGCGGTGCCGGCGCCCGCCAACACGGCGGCCCCGACGCCACGTACCGGGCCGTTCACCGTGAACGCCGCCGGCGTCGTCAGCTTCACGCTCACCGCGCCGACCTTCAGCAACCCACGCGACGTCCTGGGTGTCCAGCTCGCGCTCCAGGTCTTCGCCGGTCGCGCTTCGAGCGCGCAGGCGGAGTCTTCCGCGAAGAAGAAGGCGAAGCCTCGCCTGATCGGCACGGTGCGCAGGACCGTGCGCCTGCGCTCCGGACAGAAGCTGGCCACGCGCCTGACGCTGACCTCCAAGCTGCGGACGTATCTCAAGCGGCATCGCTCGGCCGTGGTCAAGCTCCAGCTCACGTCAACGCAGACGGGCCGGAAGAAGACCGTCAAGACGGTTGCGGTGCGCCTGAAGCGCAAGGGCTGAGGGCCGAGGCGCCGAGCCGTCCCCCGCGCACTTCCGCTCAGTCCCGCCGCAGCCATCTCAGCGAGGCAGGCACCTCGAGGAGGCCACGGTCAGCCACCGGCGACGCGGGCTCGTGCGACGGTCGTGAGCGACTGGTAATAGAGGTCGCGGCCGAACCCCGGCGCTGGGAACATGTATGCCTGCGAGGGTGACGGGACCAGGCACGAGGCCTTCTCGTGCCCGCTGTCGAGGTCGAGCACGACGAGCCGATCGCCGCCCGCGGCCCGCGCGGCCGCGCGCCGTGCCGCGGGCAGCCGCGCGAGCACGCTGAGCGCCGGGCGCAGCGCGCGCCGCAGGCGCGCAGGCGGCGGGCGGCCCTGCCAGTCCTGGACGACGAGCTCGCGCGTGTCGGGGTAGAGGATGAGGTGGCCTGCGTGGGCGAACCCGTCGCGGCGCCACAACGGTTCAAGGTCCGCGCCATCCATCCGCCAGGCGCGCAGCACCGCGTTCCCTGCGTCGTAGGCGACGACCACCCGCCCCACCGGATCCCATCCAGGAGGGTTGGACTGGGTGCCGTACGGCAGCCCGCTGATCTCCACGCTGCCGGCGGCGTCGTCGTCGTGGCGCGCCCACCACAGCCGGACCGGACCGGGCGATGACCCTGACCCGAGCATCGTCGCGTCGGTGGCGTTGCGCCCGTTGTCCATCCAGAACACGTGCTCGTCGGAGAGGACCGGATCCCAGCCGTAGCTTCGACCCGGCTGGGGTCCGTAGCGCGGCCGCCACTCCTCGTCCAGCACCAGGCGGCCGGCGTCGCGGTCGAGCATCAGGCGGAACACCTGGGTCGTGCCGACGGCGATCACGTGCGTCCCGTCAGTCGAGAGACGCGCGATGCTCGACTCCGGCAACGGGAGCGGCGGCGCGACCGGCAGCAGCGTGATCGGATCGAGCACCGAGAGCGTCGACCGCGCGAGGCCCGCGGGCGCGTCGCAGTCCTTCATCACGAGCTCCCCGCCGTCGAGGACGACGAACGAGTTGTGCGGCCGGTCGACCGGAAGGCGATGCGACGCGAGGACCTCGAGTGACGGCGACAACCGATGCGCCCAGTGACCGAACACCAGATGCAGGTCGCCGCAAGCGTGCGCGGCAAGCCCGCCCGGCCAGAACGGGCCGCCCGGCAACCGGGGTGAGGCCGCCAGCGGCTCGAGCGTCACCGGATCAAGCCGTTCCACCCACGCCCGCACAGGCCGACCCTGCGGGCGATCGGGAAGCTCGTGCCGCAGCGCGAACAGCTCGCCGGGCCCGCGCAGGATGAGCATCCCCGTCGCAGCGACATCGCGAACAGCGGCGAGTTCCAACCGCTCGCCCGCGCCGATCGCCAGCCCGGGATGGCCCTGCGGAGCGCCCAGCCGACGCGGTCCGCCGTCCTCGCAGCTCCACGGACCCGGCCAATAGGCACCAGCGGAAGACACGCCCGGCAGCCTATGTGCTCGCCGGGCTGGCGAGCGTCAGCCCCGCAGCGGGACGAGCACGGGCTGACGCGCCGTTCCGAGGATGCTGCCGCAGGGGGCGGTGGCGCGGGCCGGGGCGTTCAGGCCGAACAGCCCGCCGCGCTCTCCGGCGCGCGCCGCACGCGGGCGGCCGAGCGGTGCGCGCGGGAAGCTGTGGCGGCGCAGCAGGCGCTGGGCCGCGGCGAGCGAGCGGGCGCCGCGCATCGCGGCGACCGTCGGGAGCGTGCAGCGCGCGCTGCGGTCGGTCGTCGGGCCGGTGAGCTTCAGGTCGGCCTCGTAGGTGCCGGCGATGCGCTCGCCATCGTCGAGGTCGGCGGTCGCCTGGCGCGGGCGCTTGACGCTGACCGCGAGCGTGCCGTCGCGTCCGACCGTGACCGGCAGGTCGGGGTTGTCCTGGACGACGGCGTTGAGGGACGTCGAGCCGATGAAGTAGCCGAGCTCCTGCTCCTCGATGACGTCGCGCGGGCCGGGCGGGCGTGCCGCGCCGCCCTCGCCGCAGACGGTGCCCGCGTGCGCGAGGCGGAGGGTGCCGGAGGCGATGAAGGTATTGACGAGCGCCTGGCCGGTGGCGACGTGATCGTTCGGCAGGCGCAGGTCGAGCGTGCCGCGGCGGCGCGGCAGGTCGAGCCGCGTGTCGCTCGTCTTCAGCAGCACCTGCGGCTTGTCGACGGACGCGATGGTCGTGGTGAGCTGCGCGAACGACCCGTCCCCGCAGCGTTGGCGGCTGGTCTCCGTGAAGCGCTCGACGGAGAGGGTCGCGCGGATCACGTAGCCCGAGTCGAACTCGATCGCATAGTCCGTATAGCGGGTCTGGCGGCCCTGCAGCCAGGCGTAGGCCTGGGCTGCGGTGCGCGCGACCGAGACGGCCTTCCAGCGGATCGCGACCTCACGGCGGAAGCCCTCGCCGTCGCCGGTGAGGGTGCCGCGCTCGTGCGTCCAGGTGGCGCGGATGGAGCCGGAGACCTTGGGGGCGGGGGGCTTGGCCGTGACCGCGGCCTGCGGCGCGGCGCCGGTGGCTGACGCGAGCAGCGTCGCCACGGTGAGCGCGAGCGCGGCGAGCGCGAGCGAGAGTGCGGACCGGCGCTGACGCGTCATCGCAGCGACACTACCCGAGCGCGGGCTGTGCGCCAGTGGCACCCCCTGCCTGACGCGCCGCGCGGGTATGGTCGCCGCGGTGAAGGTCATCGCGGTCGACTGGTCAGGGCGCGCGACCGGGGAAGCCGAGTACATCTGGGCTGCCACCGTCCGCGACGGGCTGCTCGTGGATCTGTGGAACGGGCGCTCCCGCGACGAGGTCACGCAGTGGCTCCTCGGGCTGGTTGACGACGGGCCGCTGGTCGTGGGCCTGGACTTCGCGTTCTCCTTCCCGCGCTGGTGGTGCGAGCAGTCCGGCTGGGCGTCGGCCGAGGATGCCTGGAAGGCCACCGCCGCAAGCGGCGAGGCCTGGCTGGCTGCCGCGACGTGGCCGTTCTGGGGTCGCCCGGGGGCAGCGCGAGACCTCCCCAGTGAGGAGCGCCTGCGGCGAACGGAAGCGGAAGTCCGCGGCTCAGCGAAGTCGGTGTTCCAGATCGGCGGCGCGGGCGCCGTGGGGACCGGTTCGATCCGGGGGATGCCCGAGCTGCTGCAGCTCGCGGGCGCCGGCTTCGCGATCTGGCCGTTCCATGCGTCCGGCGAGGCGACAGTCGTCGAGATCTACCCGCGCGCGCTGACGCTCGACGGCTCGGTGCGCAAGAGTCGCTGGTCGGACCGGCACGCGTACCTGACGGGAGCGGCGTTTCGCGGCCAGCCCGACGGCCTGCTCGAGCGAGCGGCCGGGTCAGAGGACGCGTTCGACGCCGCCATCTCGGCGCTGACGATGAGTGCCCACTCGGGGGCGCTCGCGAACCTGCGTGCCTCCCAGGATCCGGACTACGCGATCGAAGGGCGGATCTGGACGCCCGCTGGTGGTGGCTCAAAGCGTGCGGCTACCGCTCCACTGTCCCCTCGGCGAACTTGACCAGCCGGGCCGCTCGCCGCGATACGGCGGTCAGGTCCCCGCGGGCGACGTTGACGAAGCCATGGTGCGCCTGGTCCTTGACCCCGACGAGCCGCTCGAAGTCCGTCGCAGCCTTCTCGCCACCGGGGCGGACACGACGAAGCACGTCAGCGGCGTCCCGCCGAGGGCCTTGCAGCAAGCGGCGTCCGAGGCCGCGATGCCCGCGAGGACCAGCAGACCGGCTCACGAGCGCCCCGCCAGGAGTTCTCCGAGCGCAGGCCCCGAGAGAGCGATTCCGTCCCGCTCGATCCCCTCGACGACGCGCGGGTTGTCGGCGCGCAGCGTCGCGCAGTCCTCCTGGGCGACATCGACGATGCCGGCCCGGTTGCCGGTCCAGGAGCTCACTGCCGTACGCAGCGCGTCGACGTGACCCAGCCAGTCGGGGTCCTCCGCCGGCGTCCCCTCCGGGCGGACGAGGAACAGGTCGATGTCACTTGTGCTGTCCCCGTCCCCACGTGCAGCCGAGCCGAACAGCGAGCAGTGGACCGGTGCTGCGGCAGGGCCTGCCGCCGTCCAGGCCGCGAGCGCTGAACGCAGCCGCTCGAGGAGCAGGCCGCGCATCGACGCCAGCGCCTCGACGGCCGGGAACGCAAGGTGCTCGCGGTTGAGTCGATACAGGTAGGCCCGTCCGGCGCTCTCACGCAGCACCACACCTTGCGCCACCAACCGGTTCAGAGCCTGGTTGATGGCCGGCTGGGATCCGCTCTTGACCAGGCCGGCGACCTGGCGGCCGGTCATCGATCCGGAGCTGCGTGCCAGCACTACGAGGGCGTCGCCTTCGAGCGTGGGCACGACGGCGCTGTACGGACGAGCAACATTCATTGTGATAAGCCTACCACTCACATGAGTGGTCTACGCATCATTACTACCAGCGACGCTTGATGCCGTACTGGTCCAGCTCGGCGTCGCCACTGATGAGCGGCAGGTCATCGACCAGCGCCTGGGCGACCAGCAGTCGATCGAACGGATCCCGGTGCTCGGTCAGCGGCAGTTCGTGAACGGCCCACGCGTGCTCGGCGGTCACGTCGAACTCGGTGAATCCCTGCTCGCGGAGGATGCCCGGCAGATCCTTCGGCACCGTCAGCTTCCCGAGGCTCGCCTTGATCGCCATCTCCCAGAAGCACGCCACGCTGGCGAGAAGCACGCTTTCGCCTGACTCCATCGTCTCGCGGGCAGCCCCCGAGAGCTGCTCGTCGTCACCCAGGAACCACAGCAGCGCATGGGTGTCGACCAGCCACGCCGTCACCCGGAGTAGTCCTCGAAGCCGGCGGGGATCACGTCGAAGTCCTTGGCGATCTTGATGCGGCCCTTCAGTCCGCCCGCCTTGCGCGCGTGGCCGGCGGCCACGTACGGAACGATCTTTGCGACCGGCACGTCCCCGCGCTGGACGATGACCTCCTCGCCGGCTTCGACGAGCCCGATCAGCTTCGAGAAGTTCGTCTTCGCCTCATGCATCTTGACCGGCTTCATGATTGGAGGTTAGCCGCATTAGTCTACTTAGTCCACTCAGTTCGCAATCACAGCGCTGATCAGGCATTTCCCCACTCGGCGCCGCACCCCCACCACTCGGCGCGTGACGCCCGATGGAGACATTGCACCGGTAATCGGGCGGGCACCGGGCGCTTGCGCCGTGAACTCAAGTGGCCCCTGCGCGCAGACGATGGCGGCGGAGCCCGGTCCTTCCCCCCCGATGGAGTTGTTCTCGTGCTGCGCAAGCTCACAGCGGTCCTGATGCTCTCCCTGCTGATGTCGTCGGTCTTCGCCCCGATCGCCTTCGGCCTGGTGAACGGCGGTGTGGTCGCGAGGGACGCGGCGAAGAAGCCGAAGTGCAGTGTGGGGAAGGTCCTCAAGAAGGTGAAGAAGCGCGTGCGCGTGACCGTGAAGGTGCGCGTCCATGGGAAGCTCAAGCGCAAGCGCGTCTGGCGCAAGCGGACGGTGCTCGTCTGCGTCAAGGCTCCCCCGAGCGGCACGGCAGCCGGGGACCGGACGCCTCCGACGACGCCGACCGGGCTCGAGGCCGCTGCCGGTCGCAACCAGGTCGTTCTCGTCTGGAACGTGGCCGGCGACAACGTCGGTGTCACGGGCTACCGGATCTCGCGCAACGGTGCACCCGTCTCGACCATCCCGTCCACGGCGTTCACCGACACCGGGCTCGCGAACGGGACGCGCTACGACTACGAGGTCGCCGCGGTCGACGCGGCGGGCAACGCGTCCGCGCCGGCCACCGTGTCCGCAACGCCGAAGGCCCCGGGCGCCGGCGCCGACACGCAGGCGCCGGGCACGCCCCCGAGCTTCCAGGCCACCGCCGGCGACCGCGAGGTCGCGCTGAGCTGGGGCGCCGCCACCGACAACGTCAAGGTCGTCTACTACGAGCTGCGCCGCGACGGCGCGCCGATCAGCTTCCAGGAGGGCACGACCTTCGCGGACACGGGTCTCGCGAACGGGACCGCCTACGCCTACACGGTCATCGCCTACGACCAGGCCGGGAACGCCTCGCCTGCCGCGACCGCGAACGCGACGCCCGCCGACACGACCGCTCCGGGCACCCCGGCCGGCCTGGCGGCGATCCCCGGCGACGCGCAGGTGAGCCTGACGTGGACCGCGCCGACCGACAACGTCGCCGTCACCGGCTACCGCGTGTACCGCGGCGGCGTGCTCGTCGCCTCGCCAGCCACGCCGTACCACCTCGACACGGGCGTCACCAACGGCACCGCCTACAGCTACACGGTCACCGCCGTCGACGGCAGCGGGAACGAGTCCGCGCACTCGACCGCGGTGATGGTCACGCCGCTGGCGCCCGTCATCCTCGACACGACCCCGCCGACTGCGCCGACCGCGTTCACCGCGACGGCCGGCGATCGCAAGGTCGACCTCGCCTGGAACGCCTCCACCGACAACACCGGCGTGACCGCCTACGAGGTCTACCGCGGCGGTGTCCAGGTCGCCGTCGTGCCGGGCCTGGCCTACAGCGACACGGGCCTCACGAACGGCACGCTCTACAGCTACACGGTGAAGGCGCGCGACGCGGCCGGGAACGTCTCCGGCGCGAGCGCGGCATCGGCGACCCCCGCCGACACGACGGCCCCGAGCGTGCCCGCCGGCCTGACGGCGACCCCGGGTGACGCGCAGGTCGCGCTGTCGTGGACCGCAGCGACCGACAACGTCGGCGTGACCGGCTACCGCGTCTACCGCGGCGGCGTGCTCGTCGCCTCGCCGACGACGCCGTACTACGTCGACACCGGCCTGACGAACGGCACGTCGTACAGCTACAAGGTCGCCGCCGTCGACGGCTCCGCGAACGCGTCCGCGCAGTCCGGTGCGGTCTCCGCGACGCCGGTCGCGCCGATCGTCCTCGACACGACCGCGCCGAGCGTCCCCGGCGGCCTCGCGACGACGCCGGGCAACGCGCAGGTCGCGCTGAACTGGACCGCGTCGAGCGACAACGTCGCGGTGACCGGGTACCGGGTGTATCGCGACGGCGCACTGATCGCGCAGCCGTCGGGCACGACGTTCACCGACACGGGCCTCACGAACGGCACGGCCTACAGCTACCGGGTCGCAGCGGTCGACGCGGCGGGGAATGCGTCCGCGCAGAGCAGCCCGATCTCGGGAACGCCGGCGGACACGCAGGCTCCGACGACGCCGTCCGCCGTGACGGCGACCCCGGGCGACACGCAGGTGTCGCTGAGCTGGACGCCGTCGACCGACAACGTCGCGGTGACGGTCTACCGCGTGTATCGCGACGGCTTGGTCATCGCCTCGCCGGGCACGCCGTTCTACACGGACACGGGACTGACGAACGGGACGGCCTACAGCTACCGGATCGCCGCGGCCGACGCCGCCGGCAACGCCTCCTCGCAGAGCTCACCGGTGTCCGCCACGCCCGTCGCGCCGATCGTGGTCGACACGACGCCGCCGAGTGCCCCGCCGGCGCTGAGCGCTACCGCAGGCGACCGCCAGATCGCGCTGTCCTGGGGCGCCGCGAGCGACAACATCGGCGTGAGCGGCTACGACGTGTACCGCGGCGCCGTGCTCGTGGCCTCGCCCGCCGGCACCTCGTACACCGACACGGGCCTCACGAACGGCACGCTCTACAGCTACGCCGTGAAGGCGCGCGACGCCGCCGGGAACGTCTCGACCGCGAGCACCACGTCGGCCACGCCCGCCGACACGACGGCGCCGACCGTTCCCTCAGGCCTCACGGCGACGCCGGGTGACGCGCAGGTCTCCCTCAGCTGGACGCCGTCGACCGACAACGTCGCGGTGACCGGGTACCGCGTGTACCGCGGCGGCGTCCTCGTCGGGTCGCCGGCGACGCCGTACTACACCGACACCGGCCTGACGAACGGCACGGCCTACAGCTACAAGATCGCCGCCGTCGACGGCTCGACGAACGCCTCGGCGCAGTCTGGCGCGGTCTCCGCGACGCCCGTCGAGCCGCCCGACACCACGGCGCCGAGCGTGCCCGCGGGCCTCACCGCCACGCCCGGCAGCACGCAGGTCGCGCTGAGCTGGAGCGCGTCGACGGACAACGTCGGCGTGACCGGCTACCGCGTGTACCGCGGCGGCGTCCTGATCGCGGCGCCGGCCGGCACGAGCTACACCGACACCGGCCTGACGAACGGCACGGCCTACAGCTACAAGATCGCCGCGGTCGACGCCGCGGGGAACGTCTCGGCCCAGACCGCGGCCGTGTCCGCGACGCCGGCCGACACGACGGCGCCGAGCGTGCCCGCCGGCCTCACCGCGACGCCGGGTGACGCGCAGGTGGCGCTGAGCTGGACGCCGTCGACCGACAACGTGGCGGTGACCGGCTACCGCGTGTACCGCGGCGGCGTCCTCGTCGCCTCGCCGGCGACGCCGTACTACGTCGACACGGGCCTGACGAACGGCACGTCCTACAGCTACAAGGTCGCCGCCGTCGACGGCTCGGGCAACGCGTCCGCGCAGTCCGGCGCGGTCTCCGGCACGCCGGTCGCGCCCGTCGTCCCGGACACCACTGCGCCGAGCGCGCCGGCGAGCCTCGTCGGCACGCCGGGCACGGGATCCGCGTCGCTCGCCTGGACGGCGTCGACCGACAACGTCGGCGTGACGGGCTACAAGGTCTACCGCGGCGGCGTGCTCGTCGGCTCGCCCGTCGGGCCCTCGTACAGCGACACGGGGCTGACCAACGGCACCGCCTACCTCTACACCGTCAAGGCCACGGACGCGGCGGGGAACCTGAGCGCCGCGAGCAACCAGGTCTCCGTCACGCCCGGCGACACCCAGGCGCCGACCGTCCCGACGAACCTCGCGCTCGTCAAGAACGCGTCGCAGCACTCGATCACGTTCTCGTGGACCGCCTCGACGGACAACGTCGCCGTCACCAAGTACCGGGTCTACCGCAAGGTGAACACCGGCGCGTACACGATGATCTCCCAGCCGACGGGGACGAGCTACGCCGATCTTGACCTGTCGAATGGGAAGACGTACACGTACACGGTGGAGGCGCTGGATGCGGCCGGGAATGTTTCGGTGCAGGCGCCGGCGATTAGTACGTATGTGAGCTGACGGAGCCCGACGCGTTGACTTGACGAGTTGGATTCGCCGAGTCTGGTCAACCTGCCGCGGGGACTGGTTTGAACCGGTTGACTGAGCGGCGACCCCACCTCGCGCATGAAGGGGTCGGCGGTTCGAGTCCGCCCGTCGGCTTACGCCTTTTCTCGTTGCCGTGAGCGCGTCGTCGATCCGCTGCGGACCGGTGCGGGAACGGGAC
>JBBQKR010000048.1:0-23724 GCA_038327125.1 Solirubrobacterales bacterium | reverse complement strand
CCTCGGCACGCAAGGAGTCGGTCGCCTACGTCGTCCAGCTGACCGGCGCGTCCTGGACGGTCGCCGCTGTCATCCTCGCCGTCATGATCGTGCCGATCATGACGGCGATCATCGTGGACGCACTGCGCGCGGTCCCGAAGTCGTGGACGGAGGGCGCCGCCGCCCTCGGCGTCAACCGCTGGCGCGTGATGTGGACGATCTCCGTGCGCACCGCGCGGCCCGCGATCGTCGCAGCCGTGATCCTCGCCACGGCCCGCGCCCTGGGCGAGGCGATCATGCTCGCGATGGTCGCGGGCGCGAACGCGTTCACGCCGAACCCGCTCGACGGCCTGACGTTCTTCCTGGAGCCGGTGCGCCCGCTCGCCGCCGTGATCGTCGACAACGCCGAGGGCCTCAGCGTCGCCCCGTTCGGCCAGACGATCTACGCGTTCGCGTTCATCCTGCTGATCTCCAGCATGATCCTGTCGATCGGCGGCTGGCTGGCGAAGCGCCCGATGCGCAAGTACGGGGTCAGACCGTGAGCGTCGAGGCGGCGGCTCCCCCCGGTCGCACCAAAGCCGTCCAGTCCAGCCGCGACTGGCCGCTGATGGACCGGCTGATGCTCGCGTGCTGCTGGATCGCCGGGATCAGCGCCTGCGTGATCGCCTTCGCGATCGTCGCCTACATGGGCTACAAGGGGCTGCAGTACCTGACCCCCAGCCTGTTCACCGAACGGCCGAACGCCGACCTGGACCAGAGCAAGAGCGGCGGGTTCTTCGACCCGCTCGTCGGCACGCTGATCCTGACGACGCTCGGCACCGCGCTCGCGATCCCCGTCGCGGTGGCCGTCGCGGTCTGGCTCACGGAGTACGGTCGGCCGTTCTGGCTTGCCCGCGCCGTGGAATCCGGCGTCGAGATCATCGCCGGCACCCCGAGCATCGTGCTCGCGATCTTCGGGCTGATCATCTTCCAGGAGCGCGTCTTCGGCTTCCTCTCCTTCGAAGCCGAGGGCGGATCAGTCTTCGGCCGCTCGTTCTTCACCGCCGGAGCGATGATGGCGCTGATCGCGCTGCCGCTGATCGTCGGCGCCACGCGCGAGGGCCTGCAGGCGATCCCCGGTCACGTGCGCGAAGCGTCGTACGCCCTCGGCAAGACGAAGGCCGCGACGATCCGCCGCGTGCTGCTGCCGTCCGTGCGCGCGCCGATCAGCACCGGCACCGCGCTCGGCATGGGCCGCATCGCCGGCGACACCGCGATCGTCGTGATCCTGCTCGGCGCCTCGCTGCAGCTGCAGGGCTTCGGCAACGTGCCGGGGCTGGACGTCCTGCGCGGCACCGGCAGCACGTTGACGAGCTACGTGTACACGAACTCCCCTGCGGGTGAGGGGGCGGCACCGGAGAAGGCCTACGCGGCCGCGGTGGTCCTGCTCGTCATCGCGATCGGGCTGAACTTCGTCGTGGACATGGTCGTCCGCCGCGATCCGACCAGGGCCGTCGCGGCCGCCGCGCGGCGATGACGATGCACGACGAGCTGCCCGACACCGACCTCATCGTCGACGGAGGCGGCCCACCGCCGCCCGTGCGGCGCCTGGTCGCCGGCGAGCAGCCCAGGGTCGCCCTGCCACCGCTCCCAGGCACGATCCTGCCCCCGTCCGGCGGTCCTGGCGGCACCGCGCCGACGGTGCGCCGGCGCGTCGACGCGCTGCCCTCCGCACAGGTCGTCGAGCGCATGCGCACCGACGGCCTACGCATCGCCTATGCCGGCAAGGAGGCCGTCAAGGGCGTCTCGCTGCCCGTCAAGCGGGGTGAGGTGCTCGCGCTGATCGGACCCTCGGGCTGCGGCAAGACGACGCTGCTGCGCTCGCTCAACCGGCTGACCGAGCTGACGGCGACCGCCACGCGACAGGGACGGATCTTCCTCGACGACGTCGACGTCGACACGATCGAGGTGACCGACCTGCGGCGCCGCGTGTCGATCGTCTTCCAGCAGCCCAACCCGTTCCCGATGAGCGTCTTCGACAACGTCGCCTACGCGCTCCGCGAACAGGGCAGCCGGCGGCCCAAGAAGGCTGCGCTGATGGAGCCAGTCACGCAGGCGCTGGAGCGCGCCGGCCTGCTGGCCGAGGTGCAGGACAACCTCGACCATCCGGCCCTGCGACTGTCCGGCGGCCAGCAGCAGCGCCTGTGCATCGCACGCTCGCTCGCGGCCGACCCCGAGGTGCTGCTGCTCGACGAGCCGTGCTCGGCGCTGGACCCCAGGTCGACCGCGACGATCGAGGAGCTGATCGTGCGCCTGCGCGAGGAGGTGGCGATCGTGATCGTCACGCACAACCTCCAACAGGCCCATCGCGTCGCCGACAAGGTCGGCTTCATGTACCTCGGGGACCTCGTCGAGTTCGGCGACGGCGACCAGATGTTCTCCGCCCCGCGCGAGGAGCGCACGATCGAGTACGTCTCGGGGGCATTCGGATGAGCGCCGGCGCACTGGCACTTGCGGCTGGGCTGGCGGTGCTGCTGATCGTGGCCGCCGCGGGCTGCGAGTCCTCGCAGGACAAGAGCGCGCGGCTCGCCAAGCAGGCGGGCCCGCTGGCCAAGCAGGAGGGCGTGACGGTCACGAGCGCCAACCCCGATGTCCGCGTCGTCGACACCGCCGTCGTCACCGACGCGAACGGATCGGCCGTCGTCGTGCGGCTGCGCAACACCTCCGCGCGGGCGCAGGGCGACGTGCCGGTGGCCGTCGACGTCACGGACGCCGCAGGCAAGACGGTGTTCACGAACGCCACCCCCGGGCTCGAGCGCACGCTGACGCATGCCGCGCTGCTCCCCGCCAAGGACGAAGCCGTGTGGGTCAACGACCAGGTCTTCGCGACGCAGCCGCCGCGCAAGGTCAGCGCCAAGGTGGGGCCGGCCGAGGCCAAGTCCCCGCCGGCGGCGAGCAGCCTGCGCGTGAGCGGCGTCCGGCTCACCGAGGACCCGGCGAGCGGCATCGCGGCCGCCGGCATCGTCACCAACACCGGGGACAACGACCTGCGCCGCGTCCTGCTGACCGGCGTGGCGCGCCGCGGCACCCGCATCGTCGCCGCCGGACGCGGGGTCGTTGCGCGCGTGCGCGCGGGCAAGCGCGCAAGCTTTCGCATCTTCTTCATCGGCGACCCCAAGGGCGCCAAGCTGTCCGTGACCGCCGGCCCGAGCCCGAGCCCGAGCAGCTGATGAGCTCCTCGCAGACCGATATCCAGGCCCGGCCGCTCGGCGCCGCCGGCGAGCAGTGCGCGCACTGCGGTGCCCAGCTCGCCGCCGACCAGCGCTACTGCGTCAACTGTGGGCTGCGCCGGACCGGGCCCCGTGTGGAGTACCGCGAGCTGCTGGCCGCGACTGGGCCCCCGACGGTCGCCACGCAGACGCCGCCGCCGGCGCCGGACCCCGCACCCCCGCCCGTCGCCGAAACGCGCAGCGTCTCCCCGCTCGGCGCCGCCGTCGCGATCGGGCTGCTGCTGCTCGCGGTCCTGCTCGGTGCCGTGATCGGCCGCGGCGGCGACGACACGACCCCGGCGCCGGTCGTCGTGGGAGCGGCCGGCACCGCCACAGCGGCGGCCTTCACCGGCGACTGGACCGGCGGCGACGGCTGGACGGTCCAGCTCGTCGCCCTCCCCAAGAGCGGCACGCAGCCTGCGCAGGTCGCCGCCGCCAAGACCGATGCCCAGGGCAAGGGCGCCGCGGAGGTCGGCGCCCTCGACGCCGACGCGTTCGCAAGCCTGCCCGGCGGGAACTACGTCGTCTACACCGGCCGCTATCCGAACAAGGCCGACGCGCAGGCCGCGCTGAAGGACCTCGAGGCGAACTTCCCCGACGCGACCGTCATCGAGGTCTCGACGACCGCGGCCGCGGCGAGCGGCGCGACGACCGGCTCCGCGGGATCGTCCTCCTCGGGAGAGGCCTCCGGCGGCTCCGGCTCCGGCGCAGCGCCCGCGGCCACGAAGAAGAGCGCGCCCGACCCCACGACCCAGGACTTCGTCAAGAAGTCCAAGAAGCTCCCGGACAAGGTCGGCACCGGCGGCGCGCCGCCCCCGACCGACGACAAGGCCCCCGGCGATGGCAGTGAAGGAACGACGATCGGATGAGCATCGTGGACCGAATGTTTCCCAGGGCGGCCGCGAACGGCGACGGCCCGCAGCGCCCGCAACCTGCGCCACCGCCGGACGTTCCAGCCACCATGAGCACGTCCGCGCCCGAGGGTCCGACCGGCGACCTGCTGACCCGCCGGCAGGTACTCGCCCGGGAGCTGGCCGAGCGCCAGTGGGATCTCGGCGGCATGACCTACGAGATGGCGATCCGCGACCACTTCCGCCTCGACGTGCTCGTGATGCACGCGGCGCGACTGCAGCAGATCGACGCCGAACTGGCCGAGATCGAGCGTCAATTGCGACTCGGTGACGCCGCCGCCGCAGGCGAGTGCGGCACGTGCGGCGCGCCCTTCAGCCGAGGTGCGGTGTACTGCTGGTCGTGCGGAAGCCAGCTAATTCCGGTAGAAGACACAGGTACGTGATGCGCAGGAGGAACGCAGCGGCCGTTTCCGCGGCCGCCATGGCAGCTCTCGCTGCCGTGGCGGGACCGGCTTCGGCACAAGACCAGGCGCAGGGACAGGCGCCGGCCGGAGACGGCCAAGGCTCGGCGACGACCACGCCCGGGCCCGCTTCGACGACCCCTGCCCCGGCGACGCCCGCACCGGCCGCCGACCCGGCTGCACCGACCGACCTCGGCACGCTCGAAGTCCAGGTCGACAAGCTGCCGCCCGCCGCGAAGAAGTCGCCGCGCAGCGCAGACCAGCAGCGTCGCGCCGACGCCCGCCGCTTCCTGAAGGACGCGAAGAAGAACGACAGGGATGCAGCGGAAAAGGCCACCGACGAGCCTGTCGCCGACCCGTTCGGCAACCTGCCCTCGCCGCTGCTGGCGCCGCCCGTCACCGGTGTCCCCAACGTCGTCATCGACTCGCTGCGGATCCCGCCGTTCCTGCTGCCCATCTACCAGGCCGCCGGCGTCGAGTACGGCGTGCGTTGGGAGGTCCTCGCAGCGATCAACGAGATCGAGACCGACTACGGCCGCAACCTCAGCGTGAGCACCGCGGGCGCCGTCGGCTGGATGCAGTTCATGCCCGCGACCTGGGCTGCGTACGGCGTCGACGGGAACGCCGACGGGCGCAAGGACCCCTACAACCCGGTCGACGCGATCTTCGCCGCCGCGCGCTACCTGCGCGCCGCCGGCGCCGACAGCGACCTGCGGCGCGCCATCTTCGCCTACAACCACGCCGACTGGTACGTCAACGACGTCATCGGCCGCGCGCAGGCACTCGCCTCGCTGCCGCCGGATGTGGTCGGCGCGCTGACCGGCCTGACGCTGGGCCGCTTCCCGATCGACGGCGAGGCGACCTACCCCGGCGCCTACGCCGCAGCCGACAAGCAGCAGGGCGACGACAACGCCTCGGTTGCGATCGCCGGCACCAAGGGCCGCACCGGCATCGACATCGCGGCAGCCGACGGAGCGGCCGTGATCGCCGCCCAGGACGGCCGCGTCGTCGGCATCGGCACGAACGAGCGGCTCGGCAAGTTCGTCCAGGTGCGCGACGCCTACGGCAACACGTACACGTACGGGCACCTCGAGAGTCTCAGCGACGTGCACGTCGTGCCGCGCAACGAGCCGACGCCGAGCCAGCAGGCCGCGAGCACCACTGCGCCTGAGCCCGAGTCCGACCCGGCACCCAGGACGGCCGCCACCGCGGGAAGCCAGGGCAAGCCGGCCGCGAACACGGCGAGCGCGCCCGACGCAAGCGCCACCGCCGCCGCGCGGCCCAAGGCCGTCAAGGAGCGCCTGTTCGCCAACCCGCAGCGTCCGAACGCGTTCACCGCCGGCGGACAGCGCCAGCTCACCGACGCGCCGGACCCGTCGGAGCAGCAGCCGGTCGCCGACGGCGCGCTCGGCCAGTACCTCGCCCGCCCCTACGCGCTGCGGCGCAACCAGGTCGCGCTGCAGCCGCTGCGCAAGGGCTCGCGCGTCATCGCCGGGACGATCCTCGGCCGTGTCGGCCAGAGCTCGCTGCGCTGGGGCAAGGCGACGCACGCCCGCTTCGAGATCCGCCCGTCGGGCGCCTCCGCACCGCGGATCGACCCGACGCCGATCCTCGACGGCTGGCGGCTGCTGGAGTCCACGCACCTGTTCCGCGCCCAGAAGGCCGGTCGCGGCACGAACGCGTCGATCGGCCAGGTCCTGCTGATGGGCAAGGAGGCGCTCGAGCGCCGTGTCCTCGCCAACCCGGACATCACGATCTACGAGTGCGGGCGCCGCGACATCCAGGCGGGCATCATCGACCGGCGCGTGCTTGCGACGCTCGAGTTCCTCGCCGCCAGCGGCCTGAAGCCGACGGTCACCTCGCTGCGCTGCGACCACGGCTACTACACGGCCGGCGGCAACGTCTCCGAGCACTCCAGCGGTGACGCGATGGACATCGCCGCGATCAACGGGACGCCGATCATCGGCCATCAGGGCGAAGGGTCGATCACCGACATCGCGGTGCGCGCACTGCTGACCCTGCAGGGCTCGATGAAGCCGCATCAGCTCATCACGCTGATGCAGTACGCCGGGACCGACAACACGTACGCCATGGGCGACCACGACGACCACATCCACGTCGGCTTCCGTCCGCTCTACGGCGACAACACGAAGGCCGGCAAGGCGACCGCCGCCGTCCTTCAGCCGGGCCAGTGGAGCCGCCTGATCGGGCGCCTCAGCGCAATCCAGAACCCCGCAGTGCCGCTGAAGCCCAGCCGGTACGCGGTCAAGGTGAAGCTCAAGGTCAAGCAGCGCTGACCTTGGGTCGCGGATCGCGCGGCGCCTGAGGCGCCCGCTCGTGCGGCGTGGTGGCGTGTGGTGTGGTGGCGCGTGGTGGCGGTGGCTTTGGGCGTGGTGGCGTGGCGCTGAGAGCCATCAGAACGCGCCTTCGGCGCGTTCTGTCCTGCCAGGGGGCCGTGCCCCAGGTGGCAGAGACGCTCGGCGCTGCCGAGCGTCTCCCCCAACGCCTACGGGTGCAGCGGCTTCGCGCCCTGGCGCTTCGGCACCCCGACCAGCACGCCTGAGCCCGCAGGCGCCCTGCACCGCATTCCAAGGACCTCGTTGGCCAGACGCGGAGCGAGAGATGGTGGTTGCCTGGGGGGGCGGGTGGACCGGGGCAATTACAGGTGTACGGCCCCGGTTCACACGGCGCGCCAGGCGCCGCGAGATCCGCGACCAAGCTTCGCGGGATGTTCACAGAACTGTCGTCTTGAAGCGTCAGCCTTCACAAGGCTCGTGGCGAAGACGTCCGACATCTCACCATGCGAGCCCATGTGCACGACCTGTGCCGTCGATCTGGCGGCCGACCAGCGCTACTGCCTGAATTGCGGCGCTGCGAACGTCGGCGCACCGGGCCCGGGCGTCCACGAGCTTCTCGCGGCCGGCGTGCCGGCTGCAGCGGCCACCGCCGCCCCGGAGCGGGGGGTTCCGGGGCGGCTGGCCGTGCTGCCCGGGCGCGAGGTCTCGCTGCAGGTCGCTGTGGCGGTGTTCGCGCTCGTCCTGGGCATGGCGGCCTGGGCCGGTGCGCGGACGACGAGCGGCGGCCCGGCGCCTGCGCCGATCGCGGTCGCGGCGGCGGTCCCGGCGCCCGCGCCCGTCGCCACGCCGAGCGCGACGACCCAGCCCGGCGCCGCGGGCGCCGACGTCACCGCCGTCGCCGACGTCCCCGCTGACACGCAGACCACGGTGGACGACTCGGCGAGCGACGCAGGCAGCGAGGCGGCACCGCCGGGTGACGACCCGTCGTCATCGACCGACCCCTCGTCGAGTGGCGACACGACGCCGCCCGGCGGCACCGACGAGAACACCGCCGACGCGCCCGCAGCGCCGCCGCTGAAGCACGCGTGGGTGATCACGCTCGCCGACCAGGGCTACGACACGCTGTTCGACCCCGCCGGCCAGGCGCCCTACCTTGCCAACGACCTGGCGGCCAAGGGCACGCTGCTCTCGCACTACTACGGCGCGACGACCGGCGGGCTCGCCAACGCCGTGGCGTTGATCTCCGGTCAGGGACCGAACCCCTCGACGCAGGCCGACTGCCCGAGCGTGTCGGACGTGAGCCCCGGCACCGTCGGCAAGGACGACCAGGCCGCCGGGAGCGGCTGCCTCTACTCCACCGACGTCTTCTCGATCGCCGACCTGCTCACCGCGCGCTCGCAGACATGGCGCGCCTACGCGGGCGCGCTCGACGGCGCCGCGCCCTGCCCGAAGCCCGTCACCGGTGCGCCCTTCCCGGCGGCGCGCGTCCCGTTCCTGGCGTTCCACACGATCATCGACGAGCCGGCCTGTGCCGACCACGTGACCGGGCTGGCCGCGCTCACCGGCGACCTGGCGAGCTCCGGTGGCACGCCGGCGCTGTCGTACATCGTTCCGGGCCCGTGTGAGAACGGCAGCCCGGCGCCGTGCGCCCCGGGGACCGCAGCCGGCCTGCCGCCGGCGGACGCGTTCCTCAGGCGTGTCGTCGAGCCGATCCTCGCCTCGCCGGCCTACGCGGACGGCGGCGCGGTCGTGATCCTCGCCGACCAGTCACCGCAGGGTGGCCCGGACGCCGACACGAGTGCGTGCTGCGCGAAGCGTCCCTGGCAGCCCGACCCGGCCACCTCGGGCGGCGGGAGGACCGGCGCGCTCGTGCTCTCGCCGCTCGCAGGGGCCGGCAGGACGATCAACGACCCGGTCGACCACTACGACCTGCTGAAGACGCTGTCGCTCGCGTTCGCGCTGCGCCCGCCCGGCTACGCGGAGCGCGCGGAGGTCAGCGGGCTGCCGGCTGCGACGTGGGCTCGCTGGACGCCACCTGATCAAGGGTGACGGGCACGCGGCCGCGCGCCGCGAGCAGGACGCGCTCGACGGCCGCGACATGGCGGCGGTTCTCGAGGTCGCTCGGCTTGAGGTCCAGGCGCAGGACGCGGCCGGCGAGTGCCGCGCGGGCGCGCAGCAGCGGCGGCGCGACCAGCCTGCGGGCCTGCCCCGCAGCTCCAACCGCAAGCAGGGGGCCCATCGATGTGCCTGCTGCGGGCCCGCCGGGCCGGTACAGGCGCGTCATCCCCGCCCACCATGCAAAGCGCCGCGGCAGCGTCGCGTGCAGCGCAGGCGTGTAGGCGTACGCGGGCGCGACGAAGCCGGTCGGCTCCAGCCCAGCGAGCCGCAGGATCCGCCAGCCGGACTCGACGGCGCGCCGGGTCTCCTCGAGGTCGAGCACGGCGAACTCGGCGTCCGGCAGCGGCCGGCGTGTGAGCGGTGCCGACGGGGACCAGCCCCTGCGCCATTCGCAGCGGTCGCGCAGGCCGTGCTGGGCGATGGCGTCGCCCTGCCGGCGACGCTCGCCGAGCCACTCGACGAGGCCCTGGTCGCGGTCCTGCAGCGAATGCAGATCGGGCGCCGGCACGACGAGCAGGGTCGCGCGGTCGATGCCATGGTCACCGAGCCAGTCACGCACCAGCGCGACCTTCTCGAACGTCGCGGGCTCCACGTCGTGGATCGCGACCGCGATCTCCTGGCGGGCGGCGCTCACGCCGCACGCTCCAGCGACTCGGCGCCCGCGGCGTGGCCCGCGAGCGCGGTGCGGTATCCCACGGCGAGCCGGCCCAGCGACGCCTCCCAGGTGCGCGCGGCCACGTCGCCCCGCGCGCGCTCGGCGAGCGCGGCGGCCCAGCGCGGCGCACGGACGAGCGAGAGCACCGCGTCGGCGAGTGCCTGCGGCTCCGGCGGGCGCAGGATGCCGGTCGCGCCGCCGCGCACGATCCCGCGCGGCCCACCCTCGTCGACCGCCACGACGGGCAGCCCGCTGGCCTGCGCCTCGAGCAGGACCTGCCCGAAGGTGTCGGTGCGGCCGGCGAACAGGAACACGTCGGCGCTGGCGTAGGCGCGCGCCAGCTCCTCGCCCTCGAGCCAGCCGAGGAAGGTCGCGGCGTCGCCGAGCCGCTCGCGCAGCTGCTGCTCCTCCGGGCCGCCGCCTGCGAGACACAGGTGCAGTCGCGGCTCGGCTTCACGGGCGCGCAGGAAGGTGTCCGCGAGCAGGTCCGCGCCCTTCTCGCGCGTGAGACGGCCGGCGTAGAGGAGGTTGACGCGGCCGGCCGGCGAGCCCAGTGCCCGCGCGGGGTCGCGCAGCTGCGGGCGGAAGCGCTCGAGGTCCACCCCGCGGTCCCAGCGCCCGACGCGCCGGTCGTCGATCCCGAGCTCGCGCAGCGCGAGGTCGGACTCCTCGCTCGGCGAGAGCACGACGTCGCAGCGACCGTAGAAGGCCGACATGGCCGCGCGGACACCGGCTTCGAGCCGTGGGTCGCCCGCGCGCAGGCCGGCGTAGGCGGCGAGCTCGGTGTGGTAGCTGCCCACGACCGGCAGGTCCATCAGCCGGGCGATCACGGCGGCGGCGATGCCCGCCGGCCCGGGCGTGCAGACGTGGACCAGGTCGTAGCTCCCGTCGGCGAGCGCGCCGACGATCGCCGGCATGCCGGGAACGCCGACCTGGAGCCCGGCGTAGAACGGGACGTCGACCTCGCGCACCGCCGGGAGCCGGCGATCGACGTGCGGGTCGGTGCCGACGACCTCGACGTCGAAGCCGGGAACGCCGCGCCCGCGCAGTTCGTCGAGCGTGTGCGTGACGCCGTGCATCCCGCCGACGCCGTCGGCGACCAGCGCGACCCGCGGGTGCTCCTGGCCCGGCCGCGCGAGCTTGGCGCGCTCGCGGGCGAGGAACGCCGCGGCCGGTGCATAGGGCAACGTGGGAAGCGCTGCGTCGAACAGCGATCGTGCGGCCTCGGCGTACCCGGTCCCCGACTGCGCGGCGCCGATGACGCGGTCGACCGTGACCGAGAGCCGGCGCTCATGCTCTCGGCGCGCCCGCCGGAAGAGCGTGTCGTGCTCGAAGTCGTCGGCCTGCAGGTGGTCGAGCAGCGCGGGCAGGTCGACGTCGCCGAGGCCGACGGCGTCGAGGTAGGCGCGCAGCAGCGCGCGGCCGTCCTGCGGGCCCACGTCGGCGGCCGCGTCTCCCCCGCGCGTGTCGGCGTCGACCATGAAGCTCTGGACCAGCGCCATCACGCGCTGAGGGTCCGGCGGCGGACCGTCGTCCGCCAGTCCGAGCGTGCGCGCCGCGATCGCGATCGCGGCGTGCGCCCACTTCGCAGCGCCGCCCTGCTCGCCCCCGGGCTCGGCGAGCCCGCCGCGCACGTGTGCAAGAAACTCGCCCGGACAGCCTGCCGCAGGCGTCGTCGTCCACGTGCGCCCGATGTCGACCCCGGCGTGATCGTCGCTGCCGCCGACCCCGGTGCCGCCGCAGGTCTCGATGTAGAGCGCGGCCGGCGCGTTCAGCTCCGGCGCCCGCGCGCCGTTGCGGGTCTCCCAGACCGGGAAGAGCCGCGCGAGCCGGCGGCGATGGGCCGGCGTCAGCGGCGCGGCGACCGCGTAGAACGGATGCGCGAGCGCACAGGTGATCTCGCGTGCGTGGAGCTCCTCGGCGCAGCGCTCGACGTCATCGGCGTGGGCCTGCAGCCACTCGTGGTCCTCCGGCGTGATGCCCCAGCAGAGGACGTGCACCGCCTGCGGCTGGCCGCGAAAGCGCGCCGTCAGCTCGACCGACAGGAACACGTCGTCGTGATCGGCGATCGCGAGGCACCCGGCGATCGTGTCGTGGTCGGTGATCGTCACGAAGTCCATGCCGCGCCGCTTGGCCAGCGCGTGGACCTCCGCGGGCGGCGTCGCGCATTCGGGCAGGCCCACGGCACGCTGGACGCCGAGCGTCGCGATCGCCGAGGCGGTCGAATGACAATGCAGATCGGCACGTGCGGTCGACGGCTGTGGGGACATCCGATCGCCTCCGGTCATGGATCAGGCCGCGGTCCGCTCCCGGGCCGCAGGGGTCAGGAGCGCGGCGGTCGTGCCCTGCATCGCGGCCAGTTGAGCGGGCCGGTGCTGGGGCTGGACCTCGAGCATCAGCGGCGCCGTGTGATCTCCGGCGACCGCCGCCAGCCGCGACCAGCGGATCGTTCCGGCGCCCGGCGCCAGGTGCAGGTCGACGCGCAGCGGGTCGACGCCGGGGGCCGCCACCTGCGGGCGCCGGCGGGCACCGAAGTTGTCGTGGACGTGGAACAGGACGACGTCCCGCGCGCAGGCCTCGGCGATCTGCGCGGGATCGCGGCCCGCCGCGTCCGCGGTCACGTGCAGGTGCCCGAGGTCGAGCAGCATCCCGCAGGCGGGCGCGGCGAGCCGCCGCACGAGGTCGCGCACGGCGAGCGGGTCGTGACAGAGGCGCCGCGGCCCCGGGAACACCGGCGCCAGGTTCTCGATCGCGACGGTGATGCCAAGCGTGTGCGCCTGCTGGAGGTGCTGCGCCAAGGAGCGTTCCTCGAGCAGAGCGCGCTCCCGGACGGCGTCGCCCTGCGGGCCACGATCGTCCGGGAAGTTCAGTCCGTGGTAGGCGACGAGCTCGGCGCCCGCCTCGGCGGCGTACTCGAGCATGCCGGTGAAGACCTGGTCGCCGAGCTGGGTTCCGGCGCTCAGGGCGTCGGGGGCGTGCAGGATCAGCCGTAGGCCCGTCGGGTCGAGCAGCGCGCGCAGGGTGCCGGCGTGGTGCCGCCGCGCGCCGGGCTCGAGCAGGACGGAGCTCGGCGGCGTGTGGAACTGGACCCAGCGGAAGCCGGCTCCGGCGAGCTCGGCGAGCGCCCCGGTCGTCGGCCACTGCTCGCGCGGCACGTTGAGGCCGAGGCGGAGGGCCAGGTCATGTGGTTCTGCGCGGTACACGACTGCAGGTTCGACACTCCACGATTTGCAGGTGTTTTCGACCTGTGACAGCGCGGTGAAGAAGCGGATAAGCGCTGCGCCCGACGGGTGCAGCCGAGCGCCGGACGGCGTGTGGGCTGCTCAGGCCTGCGCCGATTCGGCGCTGCGGGCCTCAAACTTCTCGAGGGCGGCGTACGCGTCCTCGACCACGCGCCGCGCGGCGGTGTGCCGCGCCGTCGACTTCGCGCTCTCGTAGGGGCTCGCCCACGCGGCCGGGTCGGCGAGCTCGTCCTCGACCGTTGCGAAGTCCGCCTCGGCCTGCTCGATCGCGGCCTCCAGGCGGGCCTGATCGCGCTGCCGGTTCTTCGACGGACCCTTGCTGCCCTTCGCCGCCATCCCGTTCGGCTGCCGGGCGCCGTCGTCCGCTGCACCGGTGTTCCCGGCGCGCGGCGCAGGCGGGGGTGCCGGCTTGATGCCCAGCGCCTTGCGCTCTTCGCGCACGCGTGCGTATTCCGCCCAGCCGCCGACGTACGAATGCAGCGTGTGGTCCTCGACGGCGATCGTGCGCGTGCCGACGGCGTCGAGCAGCGCGCGGTCGTGCGTCACGAGCAGCAGCGACCCGGGGAACGCCTGCAGCGCGTCCTCGAGCGCCTCGCGGCTCTCGAGGTCGAGGTGGTTGGTCGGCTCGTCGAGGATCAGCACGTTCGCGCCGCCGCTGACGAGGATTGCGAGGCCCAGGCGCTTGCGCTCGCCGCCGCTGAGCCCGTCGAGCGGCTTCTCGACCTCGTCGCCGGAGAACAGGAAGCGCCCGAGCAGTGCGCGCGACTCGTTCGGCGTCAGGCCGGTGCGCTTGCCCGTGGCCTCGATCACGGTGCGCGCGCCGCCGAACTCGAGCTCCTCACCGTGCTGGGAGAGGTAGCCGACCGTCACATTGTGCCCGGTCTTCAGCCGGCCCTCGGCGAGCGGGACCGTCCCCGCGAGCGCGCGGATCAGCGTCGTCTTGCCCGTGCCGTTGGGACCGACGAGCGAGACGTGCTCGCCGCGCTCGAGCCACAGCTCGGCCTCGTGCAGGAGCGTGCGCGGTGAGGCGGGGTCGCCCACCTCGAGCCGCCCGTTCTCGAGCTCGAAGATGACCCGTCCCGAGCGCTCGGGCTTCTTGAACTGGAAGCCCAGGTCACGCGTGTCGCGGGGATCGCGCGTGATCCGCTTCGCCTCGAGCTTGCTCAGCTTCTTGACGCGATCCTGGGCCTGGCGCGCCTTCGTCGCCTTCGCCGCGAAACGCTCGACGAAGCGCTCCATCCGGGCGATCTCGGCCTCCTGGCGGGCGATCGCCTTGCCGAGCGCCAGCTCGCGGGCGGCCTGCTCCCTGCGCCAGGCGTGCCAGGGGCCCTTGAAGAACCGCGTGCGGCCGGCCTCGACCTCGAGCACGCAGGTGCCGACGGCCTCCAGGAACCAGCGGTCGTGCGCGACGAGGACGATCGCCGCGTCGAGGCCGACGAGCGTCTCCTCGAGCCACTCGAGCGACTCGATGTCGAGGTGGTTGGTCGGCTCGTCGAGCAGCAGCAGGTCGGGGCGCGATGCCAGCACCCGCGCCAGCGAGCCGCGCGTCAGCTCGCCGCCGGAGAAGGTCGACAGCGGCCGGTCGAGGTCGGCGTCGACGAACCCGAGGCCGTGGACGACGTTCGTGACGCCCTCGCGCCAGGTGTAGCCACCGACGGTCTCGAAGCGCGCCTGCACGCCGGCGTACTGCTCGATCGCGCGCTCGTCGCCCTCCCCCATCAGCTGCTCCAGGCGCGCCAGCTGCTGCTCGAGCTCGATCGGCTCGCTGCAGCCGGAGAGGACGTAGTCGCGCAGCGACAGGTCGCGCTCGCGCGGCGGGCGCTGGTCGTGCAGCGCGATCCGCGCCCCCTTCTCGAAGACCAGCTCGCCGCCGTCGATCGAGGTCTGCCCGGCCAGCATCCGCAGCAGCGTCGTCTTGCCGGCCCCGTTGCGGCCCGCGATCGTCATGCGGTCGCGGCGCTCGAGCTTGAACGAGACGCCCCGCAACAGCGGTTCGCCGACCATGTCCTTGGCGAGATCTGAACTGATGAGTACGGCCACACCCCCATGCTACGGTCGCCCGCCGGCATGCGTGGAAACCACGGAAGGGCAACCGCGCCCGCGTGCCGAACATCCGGCAGATGAGCAAACCAGACGTCATCGACGCGGTCACCACCGCCTTTGCAACGCTCGCGATCCTGCTGCAGGTCCTGGTCGTCCTGTTGCTGCTGCTGGCGATTGCGGCGCTGTTCTCGAGCCGCGCGCGGCGACTGCTCGCCACGCTGCGCGACACGTTCGCGGGCAGCGAGCTGTGGATCGGCTTCGTCATCGCCGTCGCGGCGACGGCCGGGAGCCTGTTCTACTCGGAGTACGCGAGCTTCATCCCGTGCCGGCTGTGCTGGTTCCAGCGGATCGCGATGTACCCGCTCGTGATCATCCTGCTCGTCGGGGCGATCCGCCGCGACCGTGCGGCCTGGATCTACGCGCTGCCGTTCCCGATCGCCGGCCTGATCGTGGGCGGCTACCACAAGTACATCGAGATCCATCCGGAGGCCGAGCTCTCCGGCTGCAAGATCGGCGCGCCGTGCTCGACGAAGTGGATCAACGAGTTCGGCTACGTCACGCTCCCGGTGCTGGCGATGTCCGCCTTCGCCGCGATTCTTGCGCTGCTGCTGTTCGCGCGCTCCAGCGGCCGGGCGCAGACGCGCGCGGAGGCCGAGGCCGAGGCGGAGACCGAGCCCGCCGAGCCGGAGCCCCAGCCCGCCTAACCCTGCGGCAGCCCGGCGCCCTGGCGCTGGAACTCGACGAGCAGGTCGTTCTCGTGCGCGACGCGCGCAGCGGTCCCGTCGAGGTCGCGGAACATGCCCTTCAGGCGGCGCAGACCGTCCGGCGGGTAAGCCGCGATCTCGGTGGCGAGCGCCACGGCGGCAGCCTCGGCGCGGGCGGCCGGGGCGGTCCGCGTGAGCAGGCCGAGCGCGACCGCCTCCTCCATCCCGACGACGCGGCCGGTGAAGACCAGCTCCTTCGCGCGTGCGACCCCGATCAGCGGCGCGAGCCGCGCCGGGCCGACGGGGACACCGAGCCGTGAGCCCGCCCACGCCAGCCTGAGGTTGTCGCCACCGACGCGCAGGTCACTGCCGGCGACGAGCTCGGCACCCGCACCGACGCAGTTGCCGACGCAGACGCAGACGACCGGCGCGGGAAAGGCGTCGAGCGCGCTGTAGAGGGCCGCAAACGCCTGCATGCGCGCCACTCCGCCCTCGCGGTCGAGCGCCTCGCCGACATCTGCGCCGGCGCAGAACGCACGTGTGCTGGTGGTCGAGAGGACGAGGACGCGCAGGCTCGCGTCGCCGGCCAGCTCGCCGAGGACCGCGAGCAACTCGGCGATCGCCTGCGAGTCGAGCGCATTGCGCACATCGGGCCGGTCGAGGCGGACGATCTCGATCCCGTCCTCACGGCGCTCACGCTGAAGAGTGGGCATGCCGCGAGGTTCTATACGATGCGAGCTGTCATGACGCGTGTGCTCGCCCTGCTCCCCGCCGGTCTCGTGCTGTTCCTGCTGCTCGCCCCCGCGGCGATCGCCACGCAGGAGCCGATGAGCGGTGAGGGCAGCTACGGCCCGGCCGACGACAAGGTCGTGACGAACGCCGGTTTCCTGATCATCCTGTTCTTCCCGCTGTTCATCCTCTGCATGAGCCTGCTGCAGTGGCGCCTGGACAAGCGCAAGGAGCAGCGCAAGACGATCAGCAAGCGGCTGAAGGCGGATCGTCGCTGGCAGTCGGGCTGGTAGGCCGCGGGCCGACCAGCAGTGCGATGAGAACCATCACGGATCGGCGAGCCGATCCGTGTCCTGCCAGGGGCCGTACATGACCGAGATCGATGAGGTCCGCTACGAGCGTGTGGGTGCGGCGGCCGTCCTGACGATCGACCGGCCCGCCCGGCGCAACGCGGTCGACGGGCCGACGGCGGAGCGCCTGCTCGAGGCCTACCGCGCATTCGAGTCCGATGACGACGCGCGCGTGCTGGTCGTCACCGGCGCGGGCGGCGTGAGCTTCTGCGCAGGCGCCGACCTCAAGGCGATCGACACGTTCGCGCCGCGGCTCGATGCCCCGGAGGGCCCGTTCGGGTTCACGCGGCTGACGCCGTCGAAGCCGACGATCGCCGCGATCGAGGGCTGGTGCCTTGCCGGTGGGCTGGAACTGGCGCTCTGGTGCGATCTGCGAATCGCCTCCCCGGAGTCCCAGCTCGGGTTCCCGGAGCGGCGCTGGGGCGTCCCGCTGATCGACGGCGGCACGCAGCGGCTCCCACGGATCGTCGGGCTCGGCCGTGCGCTCGACCTGATCATCAGCGGGCGCATCATCGACGCCGCCGAGGCCCACCAGATGGGGCTCGTCAACGAGCTCGTGACGGACGGCACCCCGCTCGAGCGGGCGCTCGCGATGGCACAGGGGATCGCCGAGTTTCCGCAGGCGACGATGCTCGCCGACCGGCGCGCGGCACTCCAGGCGCAGGGCCTCTCGCTCGCCGACGGCCTGGCGCTGGAAGCGCTGGCCGGTCCGCAGGTGTTCGCCGACGCCGTGCGCGGCGCCGGCCGGTTCGCGGGCGGCGAAGGCCGCGGCGGCCAGGGGGCGGGGGTCTGAGCCCACCGGCTCAGCCCGGCCGACACCCTGCGAAACTGAGGCGCTTGCCCCGCCTGCTCGCCCCTGCCGCGCTGCTGACCGTCCTCGCGCTCCCGGCCTCCGCGTCCGCCGTCGTCACGGCCTCGCAGGTCACGAGCCCGCAGGCGACGGTCAGCCGCCTGATCGACGGCAACCTCACCGACAGCAACCCGGCCAACCGGCTGGTGATCGCCGGCACGGCGTCGGCGAGCTCCGGCGATCAGGTGGACCTGCGCTGCGCCTACCGCGATCCCGACGGGACGATCAACAGCGACTCGCTGTTCGGCGGCGGGGAGGGCGTCCCCGTCAGCGCCGGGGCCTTCTCGCAGGACGTCGCCCTCTTCGGTCAGGGCGGCTGCCGGATCGTCGCGACGCCCGCCGGCATCCCGCCTGCCGACCTCACCCCGTTCAGCGGGCCGCGCTACTTCTCCGCCGAGCAGAACGTCTTCACCGTCGGCGGCGGGCCGAATGCTGCGACCGTGCGCGACTTCTACGTGGGGTCGACGCGGCCGACGCTCGAGGCAGACTTCCTCAGCATCGGCCACGGCGGCGCCCCGTTCGACATGGCGCCGGTCGACGACAGCGGCGACCTGCCGTACTTCTCGCAGGAGCTCTGGTACGGGAACGCCGCGCTCTACGCGACGTCGACGAAGGCGGGCGAGACGCGCGCGCAGCTCCAGGTCGACGGCATCGACGCGTTCGCTCCCGATGCCGCCGCCGGCCTCTTCAGCGGAGCGCAGTCGCTCGGCGGCCTGCCGTCGATCACGGTCGACAGCGTCGATGTCAACCCCGCGACCGGCGACGTCACGCACGTCTCGACCGAGCCGTTCGTCACCTGCCCGACGACCGGCGGCGCGAACGTGACCGCCGGCGCGGCGAACCTGACGAACTGCAGCAGCCTGCGCCCGTCCGGCGTCGCCGTCAGGCGCACGGTGGTGCTGCGCGTGGCGACCAGCTCGGTGGAGACGAAGGACCGCTGGGTCAGCACCGACGGCAGCGCTCACGAGATCGACGCGCTGTACGACCAGCGCCAGCGTGAGATGGCCCCGGCGCAGAACGGCTACCGCTTCCCGTGGCTCGACGGATCGGCGTTCAAGCCCCGCACCGCGGGTGAGGAGATCGCGCCCCCGCCCGGCCGCGTCTCCTCGATCTTCGCCAAGACCAAGACCGACGCGCCCGACGGCGACGCCCGCTACACGCAGGGGTCGCTGACGCTGTCGACCAGGCCGGACGTCATCCGCTTCACCGGGTCCTCGCGGTTCGAGCTCGGCTACCGGCGAACGGTCCCCGCGAGCGGCGCGCTGGCGATCGATCAGCGGTTCACCGTCGGGACGCAGCGCAGCGTCGTCGAGCGCCTCGCCGACGAGATGCAGTCGCGTGCGAACGGCGGCCTGGGCGTCGCGATCACGAGCTCCACCCAGGTCTCGGGCTATGACCCCTCCTACACGCTGAGCGGCACGACGACGACCGAAGGTGGCGTGAGGTCGCTGATCGTCAACGGCGCGCCGGTCACGCCGAACCCCGACGGCTCGTGGTCGGCCAGGATGCAGCTGTCGCCCGGCGCGAACGCGATGTCGGCGACCGTGACCGACAACGCCGGTGACAGCGCGGCGACCGCGGGAACGGTGAGCTTCACCCCCGGCCCCGCTCAGTCGGCGCTGCTCAACAGCGCCGTCCGCAAGGGCATCCTGCGCGTGACCGTCCGCTGCCAGACGCTCCCCGGCACGACCTGCGCGGGCAGGCTCAAGCTGACGGCCCGCGTCACGCGGGTGATCAGGACCCGGCGCGGGAAGCGCCGCAGCACGAAGACGATCACGCTCGCGACGCGGTCGTTCAAGCTGGCCGCCGGCGACCGCGCGGTCCCCACGGCCCGCCTCAGCAGGACCGTCCGCAAGCTCGTGCGCAAGTACCGCGTCAAGCGCGCGACGCTGACGCTGACGCAGACCGTCGGCGGCCGGACGAAGACGACGCGCAGCAGCGTCTCAGTCCGGTTGTAGGCACGGCCCGGCGCCCGCTCCCCCGCGCGGATAGGCTGCGCCACATGGAGGGAGACCGAAAGACCTACTTCGTCACGGGGGCCACCGGCTTCATCGGGCGCAATCTCGTCGAGCGCCTGCTGGAGCGTGGCGGCGACGTCCACGTGCTGGTGCGCGAGGGCTCACGCGAGCGGCTCGACGAGCTGATCGAGGGCTGGGACGCGAAGGACCGCGTCCACCCCGTCATCGGCGACCTGCGCCAGCCCAAGCTCGGGGTCGACGAGGGCTGGATCGACGCGCACCGCGGAAAGGTCGACCACGTCTTCCATCTCGCGGCGATCTACGACATGACCGCGGCGGACGAGATCAACGAGGCGCTCAACGTCGGCGGCACGCGTGAGCTCGTCGCGCTCGCCAACGACCTGCAGCCCGGCGTCCTGCACCACGTCTCCTCGGTCGCCGTCGCCGGCGCCCACAAGGGGTTCTTCCGCGAGGACATGTTCGACGAGGGGCAGAAGCTCCCGTCCCCCTACCACCGCACGAAATTCGAGTCCGAGCGGCTCGTGCGCGAGGGCGCGCAGGTGCCGTGGCGCGTCTACCGCCCGGCGATCGTCATCGGCGACTCGCGCACCGGCGAGATGGACAAGGTCGACGGTCCCTACTACTTCTTCAAGGCGATCCAGCGCGCGCGCAACGCGCTCCCGCAGTGGTTCCCGCTGATCGGCCCGGAGGTCGGGTCGACGAACCTCGTGCCGGTCGACTACGTCGCCGCGGCGATGGACGAGATCGCGCACAAGGACGGGCTCGACGGCCGCGCCTTCCATCTCGCCGACGCGAAGATGGTCCAGTCGGGCGAGGCGCTCAACAACTTCGCGAAGGCCGCGCACGCCCCGCAGCTGGTCATGCGGATCGACAGCAAGCTGCTCGACGCGCTGCCCAAGGGCGTCTTCTCGATGATCATGCAGCTGCCGCAGCTCAAGGACGTGCGCCGCGCGATCCTCGCGGACTTCCACATCCCGGACGAGATCGTCGACCACCTCGGGTTCAACTGCTCGTTCGACACGCGCGACACCGAGCAGGCGCTCGCGGGAACCGGGATCGAGGTCCCGCCGCTCGCGAACTACGCGGAGAAGATCTGGGACTACTGGGAGCGCAATCTCGACCCCGACCTGTTCAAGGACCGCTCGCTGCGCGCGTCCGTGAACGGGAAGACCGTCGTGATCAGCGGTGCCTCGAGCGGCATCGGCCGCTCGGCAGCGCTGAAGATCGCCGCGGCCGGCGGGATCCCGCTGCTCGTGGCGCGCGGGATCGAGAAGCTCGAGGAGGTCAAGGCCGAGATCGAGGCGGCCGGCGGCACGGCGTACCTCTACACCGCCGACCTCTCCGACATGGAGTCGATCGACGACCTCGTCGAGCGGATGCTCGCCGACCATCCCGCGATCGACGTGATCGTCAACAACGCGGGCCGCTCGATCCGCCGGTCGATCTCGCTCAGCCTCGACCGCTTCCACGACTTCGAGCGCACGATGCAGCTGAACTACTTCGGCGCGATCCGGCTCGTCATGGGCCTGCTCCCGCACATGAAGGAGCGCAAGTCCGGCCATGTCGTGAACGTCAGCTCGATCGGCGTGCAGACGAACCCGCCGCGCTTCAGCGCGTATGTCGCGTCGAAGGCGGCGCTGGACGCGTGGACGCGCGTCGTCAGCTCCGAGCTCGTCGGCGACAACATCACGTTCACGACGATCCACATGCCGCTCGTGCGCACCCCGATGATCGCGCCGACGAAGATGTACGACTCGATCCCGACGCTCTCGCCGGAGGAGGCGGGCGACCTGGTGTGCGAGGCGATCCGGCGCAAGCCGAAGTCGATCAACACGCGTCTGGGCACGTTCGGCGAGGTCAGCTACGCGCTCGCGCCGAAGGCCGTCGACCAGATCCTGCATACGGCCTACAAGGTGTTCCCGGACTCGGCCGCCGCCAAGGGTGAGAAGGATCCCAACGAGAAGGCGTCGATGGAGCAGATCGCGATGGCGAACCTGATGAAGGGCGTGCATTGGTAGAGCCGGTCCGCTCCGTCCTCTACGACGTCCAGGCCGCGCAGGGAGCGGTCTTCGAGGACTACGACGGTTGGATCTGGACGCTGAACCTGGGTGACAGCCTGGGCGAGTACGAAGCGCTGCGCTCGGATGTCGTCATGTGGGACGTCTACGGGCTCGTGAAGTGGGACGTCCGCGGGCCCGGCGCCGTCGAGACGGTCCAGCAGGTCTTCACGAACGACATCGGGAGCCTGCAGCCCGGGCAGGTGCGCTACGGGGCGTTCGTCGACCCGGCCGGCGCGGTCATCGACGACGGGACCGTCTTCAGGCATCCCGGCGAGCACCTCTGGGTGATGACGAACGGGACGGCGTTCGCCGACCACCTCGCCGCATGCGTCCCGGGCAACGAGGTCAGCGTCGAGAACCGGCTGCACGAGATGCCGCTGATCTCCGTCCAGGGCCCGCGCTCACGCGAGGTCCTGCAGGGACTGACGGACTTCGACCTGGCCGCGCTCCCCTACTTCCGCTTCGAGCCCGATCCCGTCGCGGTCGCCGGCATCGACGTGCACGTCCTGCACACGGGCTTCTCCGGCGAGCTCGGCTTCGAGCTGATCGTCTCACGCGACGACGCCCCCGAACTGTGGACGCGGCTCGGCGCCGCCGGCGTGCGCCCGATCGGCTTCGAGGCAGTCGAGATCGCCCGGGTCGAAGCGGGGCTGATCATCCACGAGCAGGACTACCTGCTCGGCGAGCAGACGCCGTTCGACATCGGCCTTGACCGGCTCGTGCGCCTCGACGGCAGCATCGACTTCGTCGGTCGCGAGGCGCTGCTGCAGGTCGCGGCCGACCCGCCCAGCCGCTTTGTGACGCTGCACCTCGCAGGCGGTGAGCTGCCCGAGCTCGGCGCGGACGTGCTGTCCGGCGGCGAGGTGGTCGGGACGCTCACGAGCCCCGTCGAGAGCCCGCGGTTCGGCCCGATCGGCCTGACGCGCCTGCGCCGCGACCTGGCGCTCGACGGCGCCGGCGTCGAGGTCGCGGTCGACGGCGGAAGGGTGCCCGCCACGGTCCGCCTGGAGTCGGCCTACGACCCGGAGAAGCGCCGTCCACGCAGCTGACGTCCGGCTCCCGCGGCGACGCCTGCTCACGCCCCTGGGCGTGCTCATCGCCGCGGCCACCTGCTCGGGGCCGGCCTTCGGTGCGACCGGCCCGAAGCCCGGAACGTTCGCCGGCTCGCTCGGCGTCACGATCCCGAAGGGCGGTCAGGCCGAGGTCCGCGCGATCAGCGGCGCCGACGGCCGGATCGCCGCCACGCGGACGGTCGGGCGCAGCGGCCGCTTCAGTCTCACCCTCCCGCCCGGACCGTACGTCGTCGCCGCCATCGTGATCCCGGCGAAGGGCCCGGCCGCAAGCCTCGTGCAGACGCGGATCGGCGTGACCCTCAAGGCCGGCCAGAAGCGCACGAAGGCATCGCTGAAGGCGAAGCGACGCAAGCGCAGTGCGAAGGTGCGCAGCCGTGCCCGCTCCGCGTTCGTCCAGGAGCGGGGCCAGGTCACGCCGGGCAGCGTCGCGGTCGAGATCCCGCCGTTCACCGGCGCCACCGGCGATCTGTCCGTCATGAACCGCGGGATGGCGAACATGCTCATCACCGACGTCACCAACGGCTCCGGCTCGGACTGCGACGTCACGGTGGTCGAGGTGGAGAAGCGCGGTGAGGTCCTCAAGGAGCTCGAGCTCGGGAACTCGCCGTACGTCGACCCCTCGACGCGTCTGGAGCGCAACTTCGTCGTCGGCGACGTCGAGGTCAGGGGCACGCTGACCACGCGTCGCGCACCGCTGCCCACCGGCACGAAGCTCGACTACGACGTGCGGATCGTCGACAAGAAGAGCGGCAAGGACGTCGGGCGGCTGCAGGGATCGATGGACGGCCGCGACATCTTCAAGGGTGAACAGGAGCTTGCCAGACAGCTCAACGAGGAGCTCTGCAAGCTCAGCGACGTCTACGAGGTCAAGCTCGACGTGATCGACTCGGCGACGTTCGCCACGCACGTCGCCGGCGGCAGGCTCGCATCGACGCTGCGTGCCAAGCGCAGCGACAGGAAGGCGCGCGTCTGGCGCGATCAGGGCCCGCTGCAGTGGCAGGACCTGACGTTCACGCCGAAGATCAGCTGCTCGTACATCGATCCCCTCGCCCCCGTGATGCCGTGGTCCGTCACGCTGACCGATC
>JBBQKR010000047.1:0-24597 GCA_038327125.1 Solirubrobacterales bacterium | reverse complement strand
GAGGACCTCGAAGTGCTCGGGCCGTTCCTCCCGCTGTGCCGCCAGCTCGGCCGCCTGGCGGGGGCGATCGCGCCCGGCGGGTCGATCGATCGCGTCGAGGTCGAGTACCTCGGGCGCCTGGCCGATCGTGACTGCCGCCCGCTGACCACCGCCGTCCTGCTCGGGATTCTCTCGGGCAAGACCGAGGACGAGGTCAACGTCGTCAACGCGCCCCAGGTCGCCGCGGAGCGCGGCATCGTCACCAGCGAGACCAAGCGCACCAGCGCGCGCGACTTCACCGAGCTCGTCCGCGTGACCGTCGTCTCCGGCGACCGCAGCGAGCGCGTCGTCGGCACGACGCTGGGCCGTCGTCACCGTCCGCATCTGCTCGAGGCGTCGGGCCAGCGCTTCAACCTGCAGCTGGACGGGCACGTCGCGCTGTTCCGCTACAAGGATCTGCCGGGCATGATCGGCAGGGTCGGCACGATCTTCGGCGCCCATGGCGTCAACATCGACGCCGCCGCGGTCGGCTACGAGCCGGACGAGGAGACGACGGAGTCCGCGGGCGAGGCCGTGATGGTGGTCACGACCCACGACGCGATCCCCGAGCCGCTGATCTCCGAGATCACCCAGGCCGGCGGGTTCACCGCCGGCCGCGCGGTCAACCTGGCCTGACGCAGTCGGGCGCCCATCGGTTGCTATCGCCCGGCCCGGCACGTAGGGTCGCGCGCCATGAAGAGCGCGTCAGCTTCGCTTCCGGGTGGCACCGACCCCGCGGGGCCGGACGGTTCGGGCCCTGGCCAGAAGGGGCTGAAGGCCAACGCCATCGGGTTCGTCTCGGGCGTCGTGATCGGCGTGGCCTCGACGGCCCCCGGCTACTCGCTCGCGGCGTCGCTCGGGCTCGTGGTCGCGATCTCGGGCATCGGCGTGCAGGCGCCGGTCATCATGATCGTGGCGTTCGTCCCGATGCTGCTGATCGCCTCCGCGTACTACTGGATGAACCGCGCAGACCCCGACTGCGGCACCACGTTCTCCTGGGTGACCCGCGCGATGGGCCCCTCGGCAGGCTGGATCGGCGGCTGGGCGATCATCGTCGCCGACGTCAGCGTGATGGCGAACCTCGCGCAGATCGCGGGGCTCTACAGCTTCCTCCTGTTCGGGGTCGACGATCCGTCGACCGTCGCCGTCACGGTGATCGGCGTGCTCTTCATCGCGGCGATGACGTGGATCTGCGTGATCGGCATCGAGCTCAACGCGAAGACGCAGATCGGGCTGCTGAGCGCTGAGATCGCCGCGCTCGGTCTGTTCGCGGTCGTCGCGCTCGTGCGCGTGTATGCCGGGGACGGCCTGGACACGTCGATCGACCCGTCGCTGAGCTGGTTCAACCCATTCGAGATCGGTTCAGTCAGCGCGCTCACGTCGGGCGTCCTGATCGCGGTCTTCATCTACTGGGGCTGGGACACGACCGTCACCGTCAACGAGGAGACGGAGGACTCGGGCGAGACGCCGGGCCGCGCGGCGATCGTGTCGACGCTGATCCTCCTCCTGACCTACGTGATCGTCACGGTCGCCGCGCTCTCCTTCGGCGGCCCGGAGCGGCTGGCCACCGACGACTCCGGCGATGTCCTGGGCCTCCTGGCCAACGACGTCTTCGGGAGCGTGCTGCTGGGCAAGATCGTGATCATCGCGGTGCTCACCTCCGCGGCCGCTTCGTGCCAGACGACGATTCTCCCGACCGCGCGGACGTCGCTCTCGATGGCGCGCGCACGCGCACTGCCGGCCAAGCTCGGCGAGATCCATCCGCGGTATCTGACTCCGGCGTTCTCGACCTGGCTCATGGGGATCATCTCGATCGTGTGGTACGTCGGGCTGACGCTCGTCTCCGAGAACATCCTGTTCGACGCGATCGCGGCGCTCGGGTTGATGATCGCCTTCTACTACGGGATCACCGGCTTCGCCTGCACGATCTATTACCGGCATGAGGTCGTCAAGAGCGTCAAGAACTTCCTGATGCTGGGCGTCGCGCCGGTTCTCGGCGGCCTGATGCTCGGAGCCGTGTTCGTCAAGTCGTGCTTCGACCTCGCAGACCCCGCGAACTCTGAGTCCGGCGATTCCTGGATCGGGCTGGGCCCGCCGTTCGTGATCGGGATCGGGTTCCTGCTGCTGGGTGTCGTGCTCATGATCATCTGGCGCATCCAGGGTCATCCCGAGTTCTTCGGGCGCAAGCGCGAGGTCGCTGATCCGGCGCTCGTCGCGGCGTCCCCGGCCGGAGGCGCATGACATGAGCAGCAAGACGATCGTCGTCGGGTATGACGGGACGGACGGATCCGAGGCGGCGCTCAACGAGTCGCTGAAGGTCGCCCAGGAGATCGGCGGCGACGTCGTCGCCGTGTTCGCCTACGACCGCATCATCATCGGCGGCGAATCGCACGACCTCGACGCGCAGGTGCACGCGCACGGCGACGCGATGCTCGCCGCCGCCGAGGCGGCGGCGCAGGATGCGGGCGTTCCGTTGCGCAAGGAGTACATCGAGGAGAACGCCGCCATGGCGCTCGTCCGCGTCGCGGAGGATGTCGATGCGCGCTTCATCGTCGTCGGCTCGTACGGCGAGCGGCCGCTCAAGGGCGTACTCGTCGGGTCCACGCCGAACAAGCTGATCCACCTCGCTGATCGGCCGATCATCGTGGTGCGCATTCCCGAGTGACTCACACGTCAGCGTCGACAGGTAGCGTGCGGGCTTCGACCTGTACGGCGAAAGGTGAAGGTGCGGATGGCTGACGAGCCCGACAGCGGCGGCACGACGTCCCCCGAGGCGGACATCGTCCTGCGCAACCTCACCAAGCGCTTCGGCGAGATGGTCGCAGTCGACCACCTCACGCTGGACATCCCGCGCGGCAGCTTCTTCGCGCTGCTCGGCCCGTCGGGCTGCGGCAAGACGACGACGCTGCGCATGATCGGCGGCTTCGAGGAGCCCACCGCGGGCACGATCGAGCTCGCGGGCACCGACGTCACGAACGTCCCGCCGCACAAGCGCGACGTCAACACGGTCTTTCAGAGCTACGCGCTGTTCCCGCACATGACGGTCGAGAAGAACGTGGCGTTCGGCCTCGAGCGCCGCAAGGTGCCCAAGGCCGACGTCAAGCGCCGCGTCGCGGAGGCACTCGACCTCGTCGAGCTCGGGCCGCTCGCGCGCCGCCGGCCCACGCAGATGTCGGGTGGCCAGCAGCAGCGCGTCGCGCTCGCGCGGGCGCTCGTCAACCGTCCGCAGGCCCTGCTGCTCGACGAGCCGCTCGGCGCGCTCGACCTGCGTCTGCGCAAGCAGCTGCAGATCGAGCTGAGCCACATCCAGCGCGAGGTCGGCATCACGTTCGTCCACGTGACGCACGACCAGGAGGAGGCCATGACGATGGCCGACACGATCGCCGTGATGAAGGACGGCAGGATCGACCAGCAGGGCTCGGCCACCGACCTGTACGACCATCCGCGGACGGAGTTCGTGGCGAACTTCCTCGGCTCGTCGAATCTGATCGACGCCAAGCCGGTCGGCCGCACGGCGGACGTCGCCGAGTTCGACGCCGAGGGCGCGCGCCTGCGCGTCCCGGCGCGGCTGCTCGGTGAGAAGTCCGAGGACGGGGCCGTCCGCATCGGCGTCCGGCCGGAGAAGATCACGCTGCGAGCGGCCGAGGACGCCGGTTCCACGAACGGGCACAACGTGCTGCTCGGCCATGTCACCGACGCCAGCTTCCTCGGCGTCTCGACGCAGTACATCGTGCGCACCGACGGTGGGCACGACGTCCAGGTGTTCGCGCAGAACGCGGGATCAAGCCTGGAGACCATCGGGGCAGGCCGCCGCGTCGCGGCGATCTGGGACCCCGAGCACACATTCGTCGTCGCCAAGGAGACAGGGAATGACACGTCAGCCGGATGAGCGGGGCCCCCAGCAGGACGAGGAGCCGCTGGAGCAGTTCCTCGAGCGGCTCGTCGCAGGCGAGCCGATTTCGCGCCGCTCGGTGCTGCGGCGGTTCGCGGCGGCCGGCCTGACGGTCGGCAGCGCGAGCGCGTTCCTCGCCGCGTGCGGCGGGGTGGAGGGCACAGCGAACAAGGGCACCACGGTCGACGTCGCGAACGTCAGCCACCCCAAGGAGGACTTCAGCAAGGTCGTGTTCTCCAACTGGCCGCTCTACATCGATCAGAAGGTCATCCCGCCGTGGGAGAAGGAACAGGGCGCGAAGCTCCGCTACCTCGAGGACTACAACGACAACGAGGAGTTCTTCGCCAAGGTCCGCCAGGAGCTCGAGTCCGGCAGCGGGATCGGGCGCGACCTCGTCGCCCCGACCGACTGGATGGCGGCGCGCTGGATCGACCTCGGCTACGCGGTGCCGATCGACAAGGCGAACGTGCCCAATGCGAAGAACCTGCAGGACAGCCTCGCAAGCCCGCCGTACGACAAGAACCGCGACTTCACGCTTCCGTGGCAGTCGGGCATCACCGGCATCGGCTACAACCCGAAGAAGACCGGGCGCAAGCTCACGAGCGTCAAGGACCTCTACGACCCCGCCTTCAAGGGCCGCGTCTCGATGTTCACGGAGTGGCGCGACTCGGCCGGCCTCGTGCTGCTGGGCATGGGCAAGGACCCGACGACGGCCACCAAGGACGACTACACCGAGGCGATCGCGAGGATCGACGAGGAGAACAAGAAGGGCCAGATCCGCAAGTTCACGGGCAACGACTACACGAAGGACCTCGCCGCCGGGAACCTCTGGGCCTGCATCGCCTGGTCGGGCGACCTGGTCCAGCTCCAGGCCGACAACCCCAACCTCGAGTTTCTCGTGCCCGAGGAGGGCGCGATGACCTGGTCGGACAACATGCTGATCCCGCAGAAGCCGACGACGGCCTACGGCGCCGAGACGTTCATGAACTACGTCTACGACCCGGAGGTCGCGGCCGTGATCGCCGCATACGTCAACTACTTCTGTCCCGTGAAGGGCGTCAAGGAGATCCTTGCCAAGACGGATCCCGAGCTGGCGAACAACCAGCTGATCTTCCCTGATGACAAGACGCTGGCGCAGCTGCACGCCTACCCGAGCCTGGGCGCCGCGCCCGAGCGCGAGCTGACGGCCGAGATGCAGAAGGTCACCGGGGCGTGAGCACGGCCGGCGCCAACGCGGCGCCGAAGTCCGGCGGCGGGTGGTTCACCCTGCGCCGCCGCCGGGCGCTGCTCCCGGCGATGTTCATCGCGCCGGGGCTGATGTGGCTGATCGTCTTCTACGCGATCCCGATCGTCAGCCAGCTGTGGGTCTCGCTGCAGACGGGCAACCCGGACGACGGGTTCACCCAGACCTGGAACTGGTCGGTCTACCCCGACTCGATCTCGGAGTACAGCGATCAGCTGATCCGCTCCGTCGAGTACGCGCTGACCGCGACGATCCTCTGCTTGATCATCTCGTTCCCGCTGGCGTACTTCATCGCCTTCAAGGCGGGCCGCTGGCGCAACTTCCTGCTGCTGCTGATCATCCTGCCGTTCTTCACGAGCCTGATCGTGCGCACGGTCGCCTGGCAGACGCTGCTGACCGATGACGGCTTTGTCGTGAACACGCTGCAGTCGCTCGGAGTGCTGGGGGAGAACGGGCGCCTGCTGGCGACGCGAACGGCCGTGATCGCCGGCATCACCTACAACTTCCTGCCGTTCATGGCGCTGCCGCTGTACGCGTCGCTGGAGCGGATGGACCGCCGGCTGGTGGAGGCGGCCACGGACCTCTATGCGAGCCGCTGGACGGCGTTTCGCAAGGTGACGCTGCCGCTCGCGGCACCGGGCATCTTCGCGGGCACGCTGCTGACGTTCATCCCGGCGATCGGCGACTACATCAACGCGCAGCTGCTGGGCACGTCGCAGAACTACATGATCGGCAACGTCATCCAGTCGCAGTACCTCGTGGTGCGCGAGTACCCGACCGCTGCCGCGCTGAGCTTCGTGCTGATGCTCGGGGTGCTGGTCATCATCGGCATCGCGGCGCGCGCACTGGGCCTGCGGCGCCTGTCGGAGGCGGCCGCGGCATGAGGACCACGCTCGACCGCATCCGCGACCTGGCGATCGGCGCCTGGGCGATCCTCGCGATCGTCTACCTGTTCATCCCGATCTTCGTGATCGTCCTGTTCTCGTTCAACGACAACCAGGGCCGCTTCAACTTCACCTGGCAGGGCTTCACGCTGAAGCACTGGAAGGACCCGTTCGGCGTCGAGGGCCTGCAGTCGGCGTTCACCACGTCGCTCTCGATCGCGGCGCTGACGACGCTGATCGCGGTCACGCTCGGCACGTTCATCGCGCTGGCGCTCGTGCGCTACCGCTTCCCGGGGCGCGGCCCGGTCAACGGCCTGATCTTCCTGCCGCTCGCGACGCCCGAGGTCGTGCTCGGGGCGGCCCTGCTCGGCTGGCTGCTGACGCTCGCCTTCGCCCGCGGCTACACCACGATCCTGATCGCCCACGTGATGTTCACGCTCGGCTATGTCGTCGTGACCGTGCGAGCCCGCCTGGAGGGGATGGACCTCCACATCGAGGAGGCCGCCCAGGACCTCGGTGCGAACCAGTTCACGACGCTGCGCAAGGTCACGCTGCCGCTGATCATGCCCGGCGTTGCGGCCGCTGGGCTGCTCGCATTCGCGATCTCGATCGACGACTTCGTCGTCACGAACTTCAACGCCGGGCAGACGATCACGTTCCCGCTGTTCGTCTACGGCGCGTCGCGCCAGGGCGTGCCTCCGCAGGTGAACGTGCTGGCGACGATGCTGCTGATCGCCGTCATGACGCTGATGGTGCTCAACGTGGTCTGGCAGCGCCGTGCCGCCAGGCGCGACGCTCGCGTGATGCCCGAGATCGAACTGCCCGCGCGCTAGCGAGCCTCCATGACCGGCAGCGGCCGGGGTATAGGTTTCGGCGATGCGCGTCGTCGTCATCACCCGCCACGGGGGGCCCGATGTGCTCCAGGTCCAGGAGCGCCCGAGCCCCGCCATCGGCCCCGGTCAGGTCCGCGTCCAGGTCGCAGCCGCGGGGGTGAACTTCGCCGACACGCTCGCGCGCATCGGCCTCTACGAGGACGCCCCCGACGTGCCGTGCGTCGTCGGCTACGAGGTCGCCGGGACGGTCACCGAACTGGGGGAGGGCGTGACGTCGGTGGCGGCCGGTGACCGGGTGATGGCGGGCACGCGGTTCGGCGGCTACGCCGAGGAGGTCGTCGTGCCGCAGGCCGACGCGATCGCGCTGCCCGCCGAGCTCAGCTTCGAGCAGGGCGCCGCGATCCCGGTCAACTACGCCACCGCATGGGCTGCGCTGCTGGGCTACGGCAGCCTGCGCGAGGGTGAGCGCGTGCTGATCCAGGCGGCGGCCGGTGGCGTGGGCATCGCGGCGACGCAGATCGCTCGCCGCTACGGCGCCGAGGTGTGGGGGACGTCCTCGCCCGGCAAGCACGAGGCGATCCGCGCGCAGGGCGTCCAACATCCGCTGGACTACACGCGTGATGGCTGGTGGTCGGCGGTCCCGCCGCTCGACATCGTCCTCGACGCGATCGGCGGCCCCTCGTTCAAGCGCAGCATGGGCATGCTGCGTCCCGGCGGTCGCCTGATCGCCTACGGCGCGTCGAGCGTCAACCAGGGCGAGAAGAAGAACATGCTGAAGGTGCTGCCGAAGGCGCTGCCGATGCTCCGCGGGTTCAACCTGATCAACCAGATGCAGGACTCCAAGGCCGTCATCGGACTGAACATGCTGACCCTGTGGAAGGACCGCGGCAGCCTGGCACCGTGGATCGACCCGGTCACCGAGCTGATGAGCGACGGGACCGTGCGCCCGGTCGTCCACGAGGCGGTGCCGTTCGTCCGGGCTCCCGACGCCCACCGGATCCTCGCGGAGCGGCGGAACGTGGGGAAGGTCGTGCTGGTCCCCTGATCTCGGGCGGTGGTGGAACGCTCTCGGGGACAGGGCTGGTTGCGGGAGCGGGGGACGAAGGGCACCTGCACAACGCCCATCTCGACGCCCCCGGAAAACCAAACCGGGCGTTGTTCATGCCTGACATGACTAACGCCAGAGCACGTGAGGATCACACCACGAACGTGGCGATCACCAGGGCGTTCCGGCAAAACGCACCCCTGACCAGCTGAAGCGCCCTACCCAACTATCCGCGGTGGACCCTGCCGGATCCCGTTGCTACGCTGACGTTTCGTGTCGTTCCTGCTGAACCTCCGACTTCTCCTCCTCCCCCTCCGGGGGGAATAGCGCGTGGGCGGCCGCTTAGCCGCAAGCACAACCGAGGATGTCCGAGAAGCCACAGCCGCAGGAAAGGGAACGACCGATGGATGACAAGCGCGTACTGATCTTCGATACGACGCTGCGCGACGGTGAGCAGTCGCCCGGCATTTCGCTGAACACGGCGGAGAAGCTCGAGATCGCTCATCAGCTCGCCCGGCTTCAGGTCGATGTCATCGAGGCCGGCTTCCCGATCGCCTCGCCCGGCGACTTCGAGGCGGTTCAGGCGATCGCTCGCCAGGTTCACGGGCCGATCATCGCGGGGCTGGCGCGCGCGAACGCGTCGGACATCGACCGTGCCTGGGAAGCCGTGCGTGACTCCGAGCGCCCGCGCATCCACACGTTCGTGTCGACGTCGGACATCCACATCGAGCATCAGATGCAGAACACGCGCGATGACGTGCGCGGCCTGGCGCGCGCCGCGGTCGCGCAGGCGAGGGCGCTGTGCGCGGACGTCGAGTTCTCGCCGATGGACGCGACCCGCGCAGACGTGGAGTTCACCGCCGAGATCTGCCAGATCGCGATCGACGAGGGCGCGACGACGATCAACATCCCCGACACGGTCGGCTACACGATGCCCGAGGAGTACACGCGCTATCTCAAGCAGCTGTATGCCTTTGCGCCGGGGCTGAAGGACGTCGTCCTCTCGACCCACTGTCACGACGACCTCGGCCTCGCCGTGGCGAACTCGTTCGCCGGCGTGCTCGCAGGCGCACGGCAGGTCGAATGTGCGATCAACGGCATCGGGGAGCGCGCGGGCAACGCCGCGCTCGAGGAGATCGTGATGCTCGTGCACACGCGCGGCGACGCCGTCGGCGGCCTGCACACGGGTGTCGTCACGACGGAGCTGGCGCGCACGAGCCGGCTGGTCTCGCGGCTCACGGGCTACCTGGTCCAGCCGAACAAGGCGGTGATCGGCCGCAACGCCTTCGCCCACGAGTCCGGCATCCACCAGGACGGCGTGCTGAAGGAGCGCACGACGTTCGAGATCATGGACGCGACGACCGTCGGCCTCGACGCCAACCAGATCGTGCTCGGCAAGCACTCCGGGCGCCACGCACTGCGCCAGGCGCTGGAGGAGCTCGGCTACACCGTCGACGGCCAGGCGCTGAACACCGCGTTCAAGCGCTTCAAGGAGCTGGCGGACAAGAAGAAGCAGGTCACGGCGATGGATCTCGAGGCGCTCGTCACCGACGAGCTCCGCGAGGATGCCGGCTACGTGCTCGAGTCCTTCGACGTCGAGGCGAGCTCCAAGCGGCCGCCGCACGCGACGGTCGAGGTCCGCCTGCCCGACGGGACGGTCGCGCAGGGCTCGTTCACCGGCGACGGCCCGGTCGATGCGGTGTTCCACGCGATCAACGCCGCGACGGGTGTCGACGCCCGCCTGCGTGAGTACCGCGTCGACGCCGTCAGCGAAGGCCGGGACGCACTCGGTGAGGTCAACGTGGTCGTCGAGCTCGACGGCCAGATCGCAACGGGGCAGGGCGTTGCGACGGACATCCTCGAGGCCTCGGGCCGGGCGTACCTGCGCGCGCTCACGCTGGCCGTCGCAAAGGCCAAGCGCGGCGACCAGCCGCGGCCCAAGCCCGAGGTCCCGCAGCCGCTTCCGGCGCCTGCGGCGTCGTAGTCGTCGCGAGCCGGACGAGCGTACGTGATAACGTACGCTCGTCCGATGCCGCTCGAGTCCCAGACCGCCGCCATCATCAGCATCGGCCCGCGTGTGAAGGCGCTGCGCGAGGCCGGTGGCCTGTCGCTGCGCGATCTCGCAGAGCGTTCCGGCGTCAGCGCACCGATGCTCAGCCAGGTCGAGCGGGGGGAGACCAGCCCGACGCTGGCGCTCGCAGCGCGCATCGCCGCCGGGCTCGATCTGCGGTTGTCACAGCTGCTGCGCCTGGACGAGGGCGGCTCGGTCAGCGTCGTGCGCGCCGGCGAGCGTCGCGGCGGCGGTTCCAGCCGCAGTGGGCACACGTTCGAGGTGCTGACGCCGCCACTTCCCGGCCAGCGGGCCGAGGTCAGCCGGCACGTGCTCGCAGCAGGCGCGCAGACCGGCGGACCGGGCGACCCGCCGATGCACGAGCCGGGCAGCCGCGAGGTCGCGGTCGTCGAGGACGGCGCGGTCGTGCTCGACATCGACGGCGAGCGCCATGAGCTGCAGTGCGGCGACACCGTGACCTTCGACGCCGACCTGCCACACCACTTCGAAAACCAGGGCCCCGACCCGGCGGCGATCCTCGCCGTCGTCAGCGCCGGCCTCCGACGGAGCTAGACATGTCCACTGAACCAACCACGCTGTTCGACAAGATCTGGGCCGACCACGAGGTCGCCGACGGCCTCATCTACATCGACCTGCACCTCGTCCACGAGGTCACGAGCGCGCAGGCGTTCGACGGGCTGCGGCTCGCCGGGCGCCCGGTCCGCCGGCCTGACCGCACGGTCGCGACCGCCGATCACAACGTCCCGACTGACGGGACGCCGGTCGCAGCGCGGATCAAGGACGACCTCAGCCGCATCCAGGTCCAGAAGCTCGAGTCGAACTGCGCAGAGTTCGGGATTCCCGTCTACTCGCTGGGTTCCGAGCTGCAGGGCATCGTCCACGTGATCGGGCCGGAGCTCGGGCTCACGCAGCCGGGGATGACGATCGTCTGCGGGGACAGCCACACCGCCACGCACGGGGCGTTCGGCGCGCTGGCGTTCGGCATCGGGACGAGCGAGGTCGAGCACGTGCTCGCGACCCAGACGCTCGTGCAGCGCAAGCCCAGGTCGATGCGGATCCGCTACGAGGGCGGCATGGGCCCCGGCGTCACCGCGAAGGACCTGATCCTCGCGACGATCGGGCAGATGGGCGTCGACGGCGCCGTCGGGCACGTCGTCGAGTTCGCCGGGCCTGCGATCGAGGCGCTCTCGATGGAGGGCCGCATGACGATCTGCAACATGACGATCGAGGGCGGCGGCCGCGCGGGGATGATCGCGCCGGACGCCACGACGCTCGAGTGGGTGCGCGGACGTCCCGCGGCGCCGACCGGCGGCGACTGGGACGCGCTCGCCGAGCGCTGGAGCGCCCTGCGGACCGACGAGGGCGCGGCGTTCGACCGCGAGATCAGCGTCGACGTCGCCGCGATCAGCCCGATGGTCAGCTGGGGGACGAACCCGGGCATGGTCGTCGGGGTCGCCGATCGCGTCCCGGAGCCCCAGGGCGACGGCGACCGTCGCGCACTCGAGTACATGGGCCTTCAGGCCGGGACGCCGATCGAGGAGATCGCGCTGGACCGCGTCTTCATCGGCTCGTGCACCAACTCGCGGATCGGCGACCTGCGCGCCGCTGCCGAGATGATCCGCGGCCGGCGCGTTTCTGAGAGCGTCTACGCCATGGTCGTCCCGGGATCGGTGCAGGTGAAGGCGCAGGCCGAGGCCGAGGGCCTGGACCGCGTCTTCAGCGACGCCGGCTTCGACTGGCGCGGCGCGGGCTGTTCGATGTGCCTGGGCATGAACCCGGACATCCTGCAGCCGGGCGAGCGCTGCGCCTCGACCTCGAACCGGAACTTCGAGGGGCGCCAGGGCAAGGGCGGGCGCACCCACCTCGTGAGCCCGCAGATGGCGGCCGCGGCCGCCATCGAGGGCCGATTCGTCGACATCCGCGACTGGAGCTGAACCATGGACCCCGTGAGCGTCATCGCCGGCCCCGTCTCGGTCCTCGACCGCGACGACGTCGACACCGACCAGATCATCCCCAAGCAGTTCCTCAAGCGCATCGAGCGCAGCGGCTTCGGCGAGTTCCTGTTCTACGACTGGAAGAACGAGCCGGGCTGGGATCTGCCCGCCAACCCGATCCTCGTGGCGGGACGCAACTTCGGCTGCGGGTCCTCACGCGAGCATGCGCCGTGGGCGCTCGAGGACTACGGGTTCGCGGCGATCATCGCCCCGTCGTTCGCGGACATCTTCGCCTCCAACAGCACGAAGATCGGGCTGCTCCCGGTCACGCTGACCGAGGCGGAGTGCCAGGCGATCGCAGTGGCCGGCAGCGCCGAGATCGACCTCGCCGCGCAGGAGGTCCGCTACGGCGACGGCCAGATTGCGCGCTTCGAGGTCGACCCGCAGATCAAGCACCGGCTGATCAACGGCCTCGACGACATCGCGCTCACCCTGCAGCAGGCGGAGTCGATCGACGCCTACGAGTCCAGCCGCGAGCGCGTCGGACCGGTGACGACCGCATGAACATCGCACTGCTGCCGGGCGACGGCATCGGGCCCGAGGTCGCCGCGGCCGCCGTCCAGGTTCTCGACGCCCTCGCTCCGGGTGAGCTCAGCTTCACCGAGCACCCGTTCGGCGGCGCGTCGATCGACCTGCACGGAACCGCGCTCACCGACGCGGTGCTCGCCGCCTGCGAGCAGAGCGACGCCGTCCTGCTCGCAGCGGTCGGCGGGCCGAAGTGGGACACCACCGACCCCGACAAGCCGCGCCCCGAGCAGGGGCTCTTGGGGCTGCGCAAGGCGCTCGGCCTGTTTGCGAACCTGCGCCCCGTCACGGCGATCGACGCGCTGCTGGACGCCAGTCCGCTGCGCCGCGAGATCGTCGAGGGCACGGACATGCTCGTCGTCCGCGAGCTGACGGGCGGGATCTACTTCGGCGCGAAGACCCGCGACGCCACGTCGGCCAGCGACGAGTGCCGCTACTCCGTCGCGGAGGTGGAGCGGATCGCCCGCGTCGCGTTCGATGCGGCGGAGTCGCGCGTGACGAGCGTCGACAAGGCGAACGTGCTCGAGACCAGCCGCCTCTGGCGCGAGGTCGTGCATCGCGTCCACGCCGACGAGTTCCCGCACATCGAGCTCGAGCACGCGCTCGTCGATTCGACCGCGATGAAGCTGATCACCGCGCCGCGGCATTTCGAGGTGATCCTGACCGAGAACATGTTCGGTGACATCCTCAGCGACGAGGCGTCCGTCGTCACCGGATCGCTCGGGCTGCTCCCGAGCGCAAGCATCGGCAACCCCGACGGGCCGGGCCTGTTCGAGCCCGTCCACGGCTCCGCGCCGGACATTGCGGGCCAGGGTGTCGCCAATCCGCTCGCGATGTTCCTGTCGGCCGCGATGATGCTGCGCCACGGGCTTGGTTGGGATTCGCAGGCTGCGGCCCTAGAATCCGCCGTTCACGCGGCGCTGGCGGGTGGCCTGCGCACCCGCGACCTGGGCGGCGAGGCCACGACGGCCGAGGCGACGGGCGCAGTGCTGGCCCACCTCTAGCGCCAGGACAAGGAGACACAGTGCAGCCCAGCGAGGTCATCTGGATGAACGGCGAGTTCGTGCGCTGGGAAGACGCCCAGGTCCACGTGCTCACGCATGCGCTGCACTACGGCACCTCGGTCTTCGAGGGCGTTCGCTGTTACGACACCGAGATCGGGCCCGCGGTCTTCCGCAACCAGGACCACGTCGACCGGCTGTTCAAGTCCAGCGGCCTCTACTACATGCCGGTGCCCTACGACCGCGAGCAGATCCGCCGGGCGGTGCTCGAGACCGTCGCCCGCAACAACCTGCGCTCGTGCTACATCCGCCCGCTCGTCTTCCGCGGGTACGGGACGATGGGGCTGTTCCCGCTCGACGTCCGCGTCGACGTCGCGATCGCGGTCTGGGAGTGGGGCGCCTACCTCGGCGAGGAGGGCAAGAAGACCGGCATCCGCGCCAAGGTCAGCTCGTGGCGGCGGATCAGCGGCGACTCGCTGATCCCGCACGCCAAGGCGGGCGGCCAGTACCTCAACAGCGTGCTGGCGAAGGTCGAGTCGCACAAGGCCGGCTACGACGAGGCGATCCTGCTCGACGATCGCGGCTTCGTCTGCGAGGGCTCGGGCGAGAACATCTACCTCGTCCGCGACGGCGTCGTTCACACACCGCCGCAGTCCGCATCGATCCTCGACGGGATCAACCGCCGCACCGCGATCCAGATCGCGCGTGATCTCGGCTTCGAGGTGGTCGAGCGCGACCTCGCGCGCGCCGAGCTCTACCTCGCGGACGAGGTCTTCCTCACCGGCACCGCCGCCGAGCTCGTGCCGGTGCGCGAGATCGACGACCACGCGATCGGCGAGGGCCGTCCGGGCGAGGTCACGCAGGCTGTCCAGCGGGTCTTCGAGGACGCGCTCCACGGGCGCGCGGAGCGCTACCGCGAGTGGCTGGACCCGGTCCCGGTCGGCTCGACGGCCGCCTCGTGAGCGCCTCCGTCGAGCTCTACGACGCCACCCTGCGTGATGGCATGGGCGGCGGCGGGCTGAGCCTGACCGCCGAGGAGAAGCTGCGCGTCGTGCGCCGGCTGGACGACCTCGGTGTCCACCTCATCGAGGCGGGATTCCCGTCGTCGAACCCCAAGGAGCTGGAGCTGTTCGAGCTGCTCGCCGGCGAACGGCTGCAGCGCAGTGAGATCGTCGGCTTCGGCATGACCCGCCGCCGCGCAGTCACGGCGGATGCCGACGACGGCCTGCGGATCCTCGCCGACTGTTTTGCACCCGCGATCACGCTCGTCGGCAAGGCCAGCCTGCTGCACGTCGAGAAGGTCGTGCGGGTCGATCGCGCGGAGAACCTCGCCATGATCGCCGAGTCGATCGCGTTCCTCGTCGCGCAGGGCAAGCGCGCGCTGCTGGACGCCGAGCACTTCTTCGACGGCTGGCGCGACGACCCCGACTATGCGCTGGACTGCGTACGCGCGGCGGCGGACGCCGGAGCGGAGCGGGTCGTCCTCTGCGACACCAACGGCGGCACGCTGCCGGGGCAGATCTCGGCGGTCGTGACCGCGGTTCGCGAGGCGCTGCCGTCGGTCGCCCTCGGCATCCACACGCATGACGACGGCGGCTGTGCCGTGGCGAACACGCTGGTCGCCGTCGAGGCCGGTGCGACGCAGGTGCAGGGCACGATCAACGGCATCGGCGAGCGCACGGGGAACGCGAACCTGATCACGATCATCGCCGACCTGCAGCTGAAGATGGACCGGCCGGTGCTCGAGCCCCAGCGGCTGGCGCGGCTCACGAGCACGGCGCACTTCGTCGACGAGCTGCTCAATCGCGCGCCGGACTCCGCCCAGCCGTTCGTCGGCAAGCACGCCTTCGCCCACAAGGCCGGCCTCCATGCCGCCGGCATCCGCGCCGATGCTGCGACGTTCGAGCATGTCGACCCGGCGCTGGTCGGGAACGCGCGCGACGTGCTCGTCTCCGAGCTGGCCGGGCGCGGGACGATCGCCGAGAAGGCCGAGGCCGCCGGCATCGAGGTCGACGACGAGGCCGCCGCGCGGATCGTCGAGCGGGTCAAGGAGCTCGAGCACCTCGGCTACCAGTTCGAGGCCGCCGACGCCTCGTTCGAGCTGCTGATGCGGCGCGAGACCGGCGCCTTCGAGCCGCTCTTCCAGCTCGAGTCCTGGCGCACGATCGTCGAGCAGCGCGCCGACGGCAAGGTCGAATGCGAGGCGACCGTGAAGATCTGGATCGACGGCGAGCGCTACGTGCGCACCGCTGAGGGCAACGGCCCCGTGAATGCGCTCGACCGCGCGCTGCGCGACGCGCTGACGGAGATCCATCCGCATCTGGCCGACATCCACCTCGTCAACTTCAAGGTGCGGATCCTCGACGAGACGCGCGGAACGCAGGCGACGACGCGCGTGCTCATCGATGCGTCCGACGGCACGGACGTGTGGGGCACGATCGGCGTCGCGGAGAACGTCATCGCCTCATCGTGGCAGGCGCTCGTCGACTCGCTGAGCTACGCCGAGCAGCCCGGCCGCGCTCCTGCTGTCCGGCCCGCGACGCCGACGGCGAGCAGCGGCGACGCCGCGTGAGCGCGGACGATGAGGTCGTGCCCCTCGCCCGGCCGGTGCTGGGGGAGGCCGAGGAGCAGGCGGTCATCGAGGTCCTGCGCAGCGGGCAGCTCTCGCTGGGGCCGCGGGTGCCGGCGTTCGAGCAGGCGTTCGCCGCCCGGATCGGCGCCCCGCACGCGAGCGCCGTGTCGAGCGGGACCGCCGGCCTGCACCTGGCGCTGCGCGCGGCCGGCGTCCAGGATGGCGATGAGGTCGTCACCTCGCCATTCTCGTTCGTCGCGAGCGCGAACGCCTGCCTGTTCGAGCGCGCACGGCCCGTCTTCGCCGACATCGATCCGGTCACGCTGAATCTCGATCCGCAGGCGGCGGCCGCAGCGGTCACCGAGCGCACCACGGCGCTGCTGCCGGTGCACATCTTCGGCTACCCGGCAGACCTGCCCGCGTTCGAGGCGCTCGGGCTCCCGATCGTCGAGGATGCCTGCGAGGCGCTCGGCGCCGTCCATGCCGACGGCACCGCCGTCGGCGGGCGCGGCCATCCGGCGGTGTTCGGCTTCTACGCCAACAAGCAGCTCACGACCGGCGAGGGCGGCATGGTCACGACCGGCTCGGCGGCGGTGAAGGAGCAGATCGACAGTGAGCGCAACCAGGGCCGCGCACCCGACATGGGCTGGCTGGACCACGATCGCCTCGGCTTCAACTACCGCCTGAGCGACATCGCGTCTGCGGTCGGGCTGGCGCAGCTCGACCGCCTCGACGGGATGCTGGCGGCACGCGCACGCGTCGCCACGCGCTACCGCGAGGCGCTCACCGGCATCGAGGGCCTCGAGCTGCCCTGCCCGGACAGCGGCGGCGACCGGCGCGGATGGTTCGTGTTCGTCGTCCAGGTGCCGCAGGACGGCCCGGCCCGCGACGACGTCGTCCGCGGGCTGCGTGAACGCGGGGTGCAGAGCAAGCCCTACCTGCCCGCGATCCACCTGATGAGCTTCTATCGCGAGCGCTTCGGCCACCGCGAGGGCGAGTTCCCGGTCTGTGAGGCCGTCGCGGCCCGCTCGGTCGCGCTGCCGTTCTTCCCGGAACTGACGGACGGCCAGGTGGAGCACGTGGCGTCGGCCGTGCGCGCGGTGCTCGCGCGCTGAGTTTCAGCGATCCCCGGCGCGGCGGCGCAGGCTACGCGCCCGGATGCGCTGCAGCGCTGCGCCGGCACGCTCGCCTACGGAACCACGAGCGGGAACGGCCCCGAGCTGGCGACCGGCCTCCATCACGTCATAGAAGATCTGGTGGCGGGAGAGGAGCCCGTCGCGGATCTCGCTGCGGTCCATCCCCTCGAACCGCAGCGGGCTGTTCGTGGGTGCGAACCCCGGAGGGTCGACCGGGCCCGTCACCGTCGACGTTGCGGTGAAGTACGAGGCGATGACGGACCCGTCCGCTGCGGCCCAGCGCTCATGCTCGTCAAGGCGGAAGTCCGGGCTCGCGCGCAGGTAGTGCTCGACCAGGCGCCGGACGTGCTCGCGCCCGCGGATCGGTCCCCACGGAGATCCCGGGTCCTCATAGACGATGTCGGGGGTGCAGAGGTCGCTGATTCCGGCGATGTCGTGCGCGTTCCAGGCCGCGTACCAGGCGGTGAGGGCCTCACCGGCGGCGTGCACGGCGCCGATGTCCGTCCGCTCCACGGAGCGACCATCCCAGAAACTTCTCGGAGGTTCAACGCCTAGACTCGCCCCGCATGTCGCGCTTTGCCGAGCCCCAGGATCCGGATTTCGCGTCGATCAACCGCTCGCTCGACGTCGATCGCCGCCTCTGGCCCTATGACGTTGCGCAGTCACGTGCGCACGCCAGGATGCTCGCCGCGCGCGGGATCATCGAAGGATCCGACCGCGACGCCCTGCTCACAGGCCTCGACGCCGTCGAGGCCGAACTGCGTGATGGCAGCTTCCCGTTCCGCGAGGACGACGAGGACATCCACATGGCGGTGGAGCGCCGCCTGACCGAGATCGCCGGGCCGGTCGGCGGCAGGCTGCACACGGCACGCTCGCGCAACGACCAGGTCGCCACCGACCTCACGCTCTTCACCCGTGAGGCCGCGGACGAGGCCGTCGAGCGGATCGAGGACCTGATGGCGGCGCTGCTCGACGCCGCGGAGGCGCACATCGACTGGCCGCTCCCGGGCTACACGCACCTGCAGCGCGCGCAGCCCGTGTACCTCGGCCATCACCTGCTCGCGTACGTGTGGATGCTCCGGCGTGACCGTGAGCGCTTTCGCTTCGCACGCACGCAGGTCGCCGACCTGCCGCTCGGGGCGGGCGCGCTCGCCGGCGTCAACTTCGACACCGACCGCCGCATGGTCGCCGCCGAACTGGGCTTCGCCGGCGTCGCTCCGAACTCGCTCGACGCGGTCGCAAACCGCGATTTCGTGCTCGACTTCATCGCCGCCGCCGCCACCTGCGCGACGCATCTCTCGCGCCTGGGCGCTGAGCTCGTGCTGTGGTCCAGCGAGGAGTTCGGGTTCGTCCGGCTGTCGGATGCGTGGACGAGCGGCAGCTCGATCATGCCGCAGAAGAAGAACCCCGATGCCGCCGAGCTGCTGCGGGCGAAGGCGCCGCGCGTCGTCGGCCACCTGTCCGCCATGTACGGGGTCCTGCACGCCCTGCCGCTGACCTACAACAAGGACCTGCAGGAGGACAAGACGCACCTGTTCGACGCCGCCGACACGCTGCGGCTGTGTCTCGCCGCGTCCTCCGGCATGGTGCGCGGCGCGACCTTCGATCGCGAGCGGATGGCCGACGCCGCCTCCGATGAGCTGATCGCGGCGACGGACATCGCGGACCTGCTCGTCCGCCGCGGCGTGCCGTTCCGCGAATGTCACGGCATCGTCGCGGGCCTGGTGCGCGACGCCGTCACCAGCGGCCGGCAGCTGTCGGACTTCACGCCCGCGGAGCTCGCCGCGCACTCCGAGCACCTGGATGCGGGTGTCGCCGACGTCCTGCAGCGCTCCTCGTGGCTGGAGTCGAAGGTCAGCGAGGGCGGGACCGCCCTCGCGCGCGTGCGTGAGCAGCTCGAGCTCGCCCGCGGGCTGCTCGACGGCTGATGTCCGCGGCGCTGCCCGCCGAGTTCTATGCCCGTCCGGTCGTCGAGGTCGCGCGCGATCTCGTCGGCTGCGTCGTGCGCCACGACGGCGGGGCAGGCCGGATCGTCGAGACCGAGGCCTACCACGACAGCGAGCCGGCCTGTCACGCCTTCATCGGCCGCACGCCGCGCACCAAGACGCTGTTCGCGGCGCCCGGGACCGCCTACGTCTATCTCTCATATGGCGTTCATGCGCTCCTGAACGCCGTCTGCGAGGACGAGCAGACGGGTGCGGCGGTGCTGATCCGCGCACTCGAGCCGCTTCGCGGGACGGCGGCGATGCGTGCGCGCCGTGGCCTTGAACGCACCGAGGACCTCTGCTCGGGGCCGGGAAAGCTGACGCAGGCGCTCGGCGTCGGGCTGGAGCGCAACGGCACGAGCCTCGTCAGCGGCGCGATCCGGATCGAGCAGCCGGCGGATCTGGCCGCCCCCGAGATCGTGGTCGGAACCCGCATCGGCATCACGCGCGCGGTCGACCTGCCGTGGCGCTTCTGCGCTGCCGACAGCCGCTGCGTCTCGCGGCCCTGGCCCGCCGGCCTGCGCGCCGGGCGCGTCAGCCGGACGGCGCGCTGACGCCGCCGGCCTCGGCGCCGCCGGTGCCGCCCGGGTCCGGCGTCGGAGCCGGTGCAGGCGTCGGTGTGGGCGCCGGCGCGGGCTCCGGAGCCGGCGTCGGTGAGGGCTCCGCCTTCCGGGTCCCGCCGCCATCGCCGCCCCCGGTCTTCGGCGTCGTCTTCCCGGTGCTCGGAGTGGAGCCGTCGCCGGTCCCGTCCGTGCCGGTGGCGCTGCCGTCACCCTCACCGGTCGCCGGTGCCTCGAGCACGCTCGAGGGGTCGGTCGTCTCGGCCTTGTCCTTGCCCTCGCGCTCGGCCTTGCGGTCGGCGATGCGCTGCTTGAAGATCTCCTTGGACTGGACGACGAAGTCGTGCCAGATCTGGGCCGGGAAGGTGCCGCCGGCGACCGGCTCGCCGCCGAACTCGGTCTTCATCGGGGTCAGCTTGTCCGGATAGCCGACCCACACAGCGATCGTCAGCTCCTGCGTGAATCCCACGAACCAGGCATCGCCGAAGTCCTCGGTCGTCCCGGTCTTGCCGGCGGCGAACCCGCCATAGGCCGCGCGCTTGCCCGTGCCGCTGGAGACGACGGTCCGCAGCTGCTGCGTCGTGAGCGCGGCGAGGGTCTCCGAGAGAACGCGCTTCGTGCGCACGTGGTTGCGCTTGAGCAGCTTGTCGGAGGCGACCGAGTGGACCTCCTGGATCCCGACCGGTCCTCGATCCGGTGCGCCGAGCGTGCCCCAGACACGCTTGCCTCCGGTCGCCAGCGACTCGTAGGCGTGGGCCCAGTCGAGCACCGACACACCCTGCTTGAACGCGCCGAGCGTCATCGCCGGGTTCGACGAGACGGGGGAGCGCACGCCCATCCGCTCGATGAAGCGGGCGATCCGCTTGGTGCCGGTCGCGATGCCGGCCGCCGCGAAGACGGAGTTGTCGGAGAACGTCAGCGCGGACCCGAGGTCGCGCGAGCCGGCGTAGGCGTCGTCGAAGTTGTTGACCTCGAACTTCTCCTGCCCGCCCGTGTTCGGGACCGTGAAGACCCGCTTCTGTGAAGGCCAGACCGAACCCAGGCCGTAGCCCTTCTTCATCGCCTCGGCGAGGATGAACGGCTTGACCGTGGACCCCGGCTGCCGCTGGCCCTGCGTCGCCAGGTTGAACGGGCGGTCGGCGTAGTTGGTGCTGTTGACGAGGGCGCGCACCTCGCCGGTGGCGTTGTCGATCGCGACGAGCGCTGCCGCCGGTCCCGACGGGTTGGGCAGTGACTGGGTGAGGGCGCGCTGCGCGGCCTCCTGCAGTTGCAGGTCGAGGGTCGTGCGCACGCGCAGGCCGCCCTCGAAGGCGCGCCGCGCGCCGAACTGCTCGACGAGCTGCTGGCTGATCCAGGTCGTGAAGTACGGCGCCTTCGTGTCAACGGTCGGCGGCACGATACGGCCGGGGAGCGCCTGCTGGGTGGCATCCGCGTACTCGGGCTGCGTGATCTTGCCCTGTTCGAGCATCTTCGCCAGCACGGTGTTGCGCCGGCGCGCCGCCGCCTCGGGGTGCGCCACCGGGTCGAAGGCGGTCGGGTTGGCCACGACCCCCGCGAGCAGCGCCGCCTCGGCGGCCGTCAGCTCCTTGGCGCAGGGCTTGGCCCGGGTTCCGCAGCCCTCGTGGTTGGGGTCGGCGCCGAAGTGCACGCGCGCGGCGGACTCGATGCCGTAGGCGCCGTTCCCGAAGTAGATCGAGTTGAGGTACTCCGTGAGGATCTTGTTCTTCGACCAGCGCCGCGTCAGGTGGTAGGCGAGCGCCGACTCACGCAGTTTCTGCAGGACCGTGCGGTTGTCCTGGGCGGTGAGCGCGTTCTTGACGAACTGCTGGGTGATCGTCGACCCGCCCTGACGCGATCCGCCCTTGACCACGTCCTGGACGAAGGCGCGCCCGATCCCGCGCACGTCGACGCCGGAGTTCTCGTAGAAGCGCTCGTCCTCGATCGAGATGATCGCGTTGCGCATGAACGGCGAGATGTCCCTGTAGGGGATCAGGACGCGGTTGCGGTCGCTCGCGAGGATGCCGAGCGGCTTGCCGAGCCGGTCCTGGAGAACGGAGTTGCGTGCGCTCTGAAACTCGCGCGCCGTCTCCAGGTTGGGCAGCTCGCGCGCGAGCGCCATCATCATCCCGAAGATCGTCGATACGACTGCAAGCAGCGCGAGCGGGATGACGGCCAGCAGCAGCCGGCGTTTGCGCAGTCGCGGCCGCCCGGCCGGGGGTGGCGGCTCGAAGGGGTCGACCGGGAGCGTCTCGGCGTCCGCGGGCGCAGGCTGGATGTCGGGCTGATCGTCGTCGCTCATGGTCGCGCGGAGCGCTGGGAGACGGCGGCGGACGCCCTGCGGCAAGGGCGTTTCGGGCGGGCGATCGCGCGCATCAGGCGACCGCTCAGGGTGCCAGACTCTAGCATTGGCGCGGATGACCTCCGCCGCTTCCGATCCCGCATCACAGGCCGCGTTCCTGGCCCGGAACGCCGCCGAGTCGGTTCCCGAGGGGGGCCTTCGGCAGCGGCTGGAGAGCGTCGCGAAGGAGGGCCGGCCGTTGCGCGTGAAGCTCGGCCTGGATCCGACCGCCCCGGACATCCACCTCGGCCACACCGTCGTCCTGCAGAAGCTGCGCGAGTTCCAGGACCTCGGGCACCTCGTGGTGCTGATCGTCGGGGACTACACCGCGCGCGTAGGCGACCCGAGCGGGCGCTCGGACACGCGCCCCGTGCTGACCGACGAGGAGATCGAGGCGCACGCGCGCACGTACGAGCGCCAGGCGCACCTGGTGCTCCGCTCCGACCCCGAGCACTACGAGCTGCGCTTCAACGGCGAGTGGCTGGACATGCCGATGGAGTCGCTCTTTCGCCTCGCGCGCACGACCACCGTCGCGCAGATCCTCGACCGCGAGGACTTCGCGACGCGCTACGCCGCCGGTACCCCGATCTCGCTGCTCGAGCTGCTCTACCCGTTGATGCAGGGCTACGACTCCGTCGCCGTGCGCTCGGACGTCGAGCTCGGCGGGACCGACCAGACGTTCAACCTGCTGCTGGGGCGCGACATCCAGCGCCACTACGGCCAGCCCGAGCAGTGCGTCCTGACGCTGCCGATCCTCCCGGGCATCGACGGCGTCGAGAAGATGTCCAAGACCAAGGGCAACCAGGTCGGCATCACCGAGCCGCCCGAGGAGATGTTCGGCAAGACGATGCGCCTCCCGGACGCGGCGATGGAGTCGTGGTTCCGGCTCCTGGCGATCACGGAGCCGGCGGCGGGCACGCCGCCGCGGGACGCCAAGCGCGCGCTCGCCCGCGGCATCATCGAGCGCTTCCACGGTGCCGCAGCGGCGCTGGCGGCACAGGAGGCGTTCGACCGCGTCTTCATCGAGCACGCGATCCCCGACGAGGTCGCCGTGGCGCTGGTGAGCGCCGAGGACGGGCTCCTGCACCTTCCGGCCGCGCTCGCCGAGGCGTTCGGCGTCTCCCGCTCGGAGGCCCGGCGCCTGCTCGCGCAGGGCGGGGTCAAGGTCGCCGGCGTGACGCTTCCCGCCGATCCACTCGACGTCGACCCCGCGGTGGTCGACGATCAGGTCGTCCAGCTCGGTCGCCGGCAGTTTCGCCGCCTGCAGGTCACGCGGTGAGCGTGCATGCGGGCCTGTTGCGCCTCGCCACCGACGGGAACGGAGAGGTCATCGACGTCACCGAGGGCGTTCGCACGATCGTGCAGCGCTCGGAGGTCCGGACCGGCGTGGCCACCGTGTTCGCCGTGGGCGCCACGGTCGCGCTCACGACGATCGAATACGAGCCCGGCGCTGTGGCCGACCTGCAGGCACTGCTGGAGCGGATGATCCCGGGAGCGGGGGAGTACCGGCACAATGCACTGAACGGCGATACCAACGCCCACGCCCACCTGCGCGCCGCGCTGATCGGGCCTTCGGAGTCGGTGCCGATCGTCGACGGCGCACTGGGCCTGGGGACCTGGCAGCAGATCGTCCTGCTCGACTTCGACGACCGCCCGCGCGAGCGCGTGGTGTCCGTCCACGTTCTCGGCTGAGCGGGCTGCTATTCTCCGTCGTCCGGTCGGCCTGCGCTGCCCAAGTGGTCCCGTTGAGGGGCTCCAAGCACGGTGCTATCCTGACCGGTCCGTTCTTCGGGCTTGCCCGAAGAGCGTCCTTCTGAAGGAATCCCCTTCCCGACAGGGCGCGACGGTCTTTGAAAACTCAACAGCATGCGCACCTCTGACCCAGTTCACACCGGGTCCAGAGATGTGTGTCCAGATTCGAAGCGCCGAACGGCCGGCTTGCCGGTTCGGACGGCGCTCTGAGCAATAACTCTGTCAAGACCGCGGTGCCTCGTGTATGTGGCATCGCATATTTGGTCATGGCGAACTCTCTGACACCGGGCAATGGCCTTCGGGCTGAGGTCCGGTTCACTTCATGGAGAGTTTGATCCTGGCTCAGGACGAACGCTGGCGGCGTGCCTAACACATGCAAGTGGAGCGACGAACCAGACTTCGGTCTGGGGCCAAGCCGCGAACGGGTGAGTAACACGTGGGTAACCTGCCCCAATGATCGGGACAACCCGGGGAAACCCGGGCTAATACCGAATGTGGTCGCGATCCGTGAGGAACGTGACGAAAGGAAGCTTCGGCCTCCGCATTGGGATGGGCCCGCGGCCCATTAGCTTGTTGGTGGGGTAATGGCCTACCAAGGCATCGATGGGTAGCTGGTCTGAGAGGACGATCAGCCACACTGGGACTGAGACACGGCCCAGACTCCTACGGGAGGCAGCAGTGGGGAATCTTGCGCAATGCGCGAAAGCGTGACGCAGCAACGCCGCGTGGGGGAAGAAGGCTTTCGGGT
>JBBQKR010000046.1:0-24849 GCA_038327125.1 Solirubrobacterales bacterium | reverse complement strand
ACGAACGAGCCGGTCCCGTACGTGTTCTTCGCCATCCCCGGATCCAGGCACGCCTGGCCGTAGAGCGCCGCCTGCTGGTCGCCGGCGACGCCGGCGACCGGCGTGCCGCCGTATCCGGGCAGCGCCTCCTCTGCGGCAGTGCCGAACACCCCCATCGACGGGCGGATCTGCGGCAACGCCCGCGCGGGCACCCTCAGCAGGTCCAGCAGCTCATCCGACCACGCACCGGCCCGCAGGTCGTAGAGCAGCGTGCGCGAGGCGTTGGAGGGGTCTGTCGCGTGCTCCCCCGTCAGCTTCCAGGTGAGCCAGCTGTCGATCGTCCCGAAGACGGCCGTGCCCTCCCGCGCGCGCTGCGCGAGACCATCGACGTTGCGCAGCAGCCACTCGATCTTCGTGCCCGAGAAGTACGGGTCGAGCACAAGGCCCGTGCGCTCACGCACGAGCTCCTCGTGCCCCTGCGCGCGCAGCTCGTCGCAGCGTGCGGCGGTACGGCGGTCCTGCCAGACGATCGCGCGATGCAGCGGCTCGCCGGTCGCCGGATCCCAGACGCAGACGGTCTCACGCTGGTTGGTGATCCCGATCGCCGCCAGTCCGCCCTCCGGCACGCCGGCATCCGCGAGCGCCTCGAGGGCGAGTGCGCGCGTGACCTCCCAGATCTCGGTCGGGTCGTGTTCGACCCAGCCGGGCTGGGGAAAATGCTGCTCCAGCTCGCGATAGGCCCGCCCCACGAGCTGGGCCTCTTCGTCGAATACCAGGCAGGTGCTGCCCGTGGTGCCCTGATCGATCGCGAGGATCACGGATCGGCAGCCTACCCGCGCCCGGCCCGGGGACTCGACCGGGTGGCGAAAGACAACCACGATGTTCCGACCGAGTGTCGCTGGGAGATGCACCCCTGCACCCGCATGATGTTGAGCACGAGATCGAAGCGACCGACGAACGCCCTGCTCCTCACGTCTCCTCCTGTGACGCAGTGTTGTTGGGTCGCCCCGGTCACGTGGACCAGGGCCGCGGCGGGGCTGACCCTCCCCGCCGCGGCTCCCCGACAGGGGACGGGGCCGAGCGATACCCGGGGCGGTGGGGGACACACCGCCCCGGGTTTCGGCTGTGCGCCGGCGCTGCTCAGGAGCGTCGGCGTGCCGGCCGGCGGCGCGAGGCCCAGACGGCCGTGAAGTCGCGCAGCTGCCGGAAGCGGTGCGTGAAGCCGCGCCAGGTGCGGCCGGTGGCCCGATGCTCGAGGTCGACGTCGACCTCGGCGATGCGATAGCCGGCCCGCGCGGCATCGACCGTCATCCCGATCTCCATCCCGAAGCGGGGCGCGAATGGGGTCACGGCGGCGAGCACCTCAGCCCGCATCGCGCGCTGACCGGAGATCGGGGCGCGCAGGTCCAGCCCCGTCAGGTTGCGGATCGCCCAGTGCGCAAAGCCGACGGCGATGCCGAAGCCGCCGCCGACGCGCCGCGCGAAGACGGCGACGGCGAGGTCGGCCTCGCCGGAGCGCACCGCCTCGACGAGCGGCAGCAGGCGGCCCGCGCTCGCTGCCAGATCGGCGTCGCACAGCAGGATCAGCGCCGGGCCGCCGCCGAGCGCCCGCTCGGCAGCCAGCGTCGCCGCGCCGCCCTTGCCCTTCCCCCGCTCCAGCCGTACGACCTGCGCACCGGCGGCGCGCGCCGCATCGGCGGTCCCGTCGGCCGACCCGTCGTCCGCGACGACGATCGCCGCCCCCGGGAACGCCGCGCGCACCGCGCGCACCGTCGCACCGATCCGGTCGGCCTCGTCCCGTGCTGCGATGACGACGGCGATGTCGGACGCGTCCATGGCGCGGGCTATGGTGCCAGACCGCCCTGTTCCCCCTGCATCTGGAGGCGTTCCGTGCCGGACATCGAGGCCCACATCACGGGCACAGTGTGGAAGATCGAGTGCCAGGTCGGCGACACGATCGCCGAAGGCGACACCGTCGCGATCCTTGAGTCGATGAAGATGGAGATGCCTGTCGAGGCTGAGGATGAGGGGACGGTCAAGGAGATCCTGTGTGAGGAGGGGCAGGCGGTCAACGAGGGTGACACGCTTGTTGTCCTGGAGTAGCTGACCTGTTTCGAACTGCTTTCAGACGGCCTCGAACGGCGATTGGTCGGGGACCGGTGTCGCATCGGACTCCGGGGGATGGCTGAACACTCCCCCTTCACCGACACGCACCGGTCCCTACGTCGGGACGTGGTGCAGGGACTGATCTTGCTCTGGAAGGCCTAGGGTTGGCCGTCATGGCCGGCCGAGTGATCAGCGACCAGCCGGCGGACGGCGTCCTCCGGCTGACGATCTCCAACCCCGACAAGCGCGGCGCGCTGGACCATGCGCTGCTGGATGGGATCACCGAGCAGGTCTCCGGCGCCGAGGCGAGCGGTGCGCGCTGCATCGTGCTGAGGGGTGAGGGCCGCTGGTTCTCGTCGGGGTATGACATCGGGGACATTGCGGATGACGTCTTCGCCGTCGAGGCGGAGCGGATCGTCGCCCACCCCTTCACCGGGGCGCTCGAAGCGCTGGACGCCACCGACGTGCCCACCGTCGCGGCGATCAACGGCCCGGCGATCGGCGGTGGCCTCGAGGTCGCGCTCGCCTGCGACCTGCGGATCTCGGCGCAGGGCGTCCAGTTCGGCATGCCGCCCGCGAAGCTCGGGCTCGTCTACTCGCACACCGGCATCCGCCGCTTCATCGACGCGATCGGAGCGCCGCGGGCGCGTGAGCTGTTCCTCGTCGGCCGGCGGATCTCGCCGCAGACTGCGCTCGACTGGGGCCTCGTCAACGAGGTCGTGGCGGACGAGGCACTCGCCTCGGCGGCGCTCGACTGGGCCCGCGAGCTCGCCGGCAACGCGCCGCTCAGCGTCCGCGGCAACAAGCAGGTGTTCCGCGCGCTGCTGACCTCGCAGGGCGAGCTCGACCCGGACACCGAGCGCGAGCTGATCGCCCTGCGCGAGGCGTGCTTCGCATCAGCGGACATGCTCGAGGGCGTGCGCGCGTTCGCCGAGAAGCGGGACGCACGCTGGCAGGGCCGGTAGCGTCGGGCGCCAGTGCTCGTCTGCACCTGGAACGTCAACTCCCTGCGCGCGCGGCTCCCGCGCGTGCTCGAGCTGCTCGACAAGCACGCGCCGGACGTGGTGCTGCTGCAGGAGACCAAGGTCGGGCCTGAGCAGTATCCGGACGCCGAGCTGCAGGCCGCCGGCTACGAGTCCGTGCACCACAGCGGCGGCCAGTGGGCGGGCGTGGCGATCCTCGCGCGCGCAGGCCTGGGCCTGACGGACCCCCGCGCCGGCCTGCCTGGCGAGCTCCGCGGCGACGAGGCGCGCTTCATCGAGGCGCAGGTCACCGGGCTCGGCCTGCGCGTGGCGAGCGTCTACGTCGTCAACGGCCGCGAGGTCGGCAGCGAGACGTTCGCCGAGAAGCTCACCTTCCTCGACGCGCTCGCGTTGCGGGCGCGTGAGCTCTCCGGCGTCCCGCTGATCATCGGCGGCGACTTCAACGTCGCCCCGGCCGACGAGGACGTGTACGACCCGGCGGCGTTCGCCGGGGCCACCCACGTGACCGCGGACGAGCGCTCGCGCCTACGCGCCGTCCTCGCCGGCGGCGGGTTGACCGACGCCTACCTCGCGGCGCCGTCGGGGACGCACCGCTTCACCTGGTGGGACTACCGCGCGGGCAATTTCCACAAGAACCTCGGCCTGCGGATCGACCTGCTGCTCGTCTCGGCGGGGCTCGCAGGGGGCCTGCGCGGCTGCGGGATCGACCGCGACCTGCGCAAGGGCCAGAAGCCCAGCGACCACGCTCCCCTGCTCGCCGAGCTCGACGCGCCTGCGGGCTGACGGCACCCGCCTGCGCAGCTGCGCAACACCGTCCGGGACCGCTGGCACGCTCCAGGGCGTCACGACGACGACCCGAAGGACGGCTCTCGCCCATGCCCCCGCTGATCACCCCTGACGAAGCGCTCGAGCTCGGCGCCCTGACCGCGCCCAAGGCGATCGAGGCGCTCGTCGAGCGCGCGTGGGACGCGCGCGTGGAGCGGTTCGGCGACAGCACCGACATGTGCTCGCTCGTGAATGCGAAGTCCGGCGGCTGCGCCGAGGACTGCGGCTTCTGCGCGCAGTCGCGCTTCGCCGAGGCCGAGACGCCGATGCACGCGCTGATGGAGCCCGAGCAGATCCTCGAGCACGCGCGCGCGGCGGAGGCCGCGGGCGCGCACCGCTTCTGCATGGTCACCCAGGGCCAGGGCCTCTCCAAGCGCGACTTCCAGAAGTTCCTCGACGGTGTGCGGCTCGTCAGCGAGCAGACGAACCTCAAGCGCTGCGCCTCGATCGGGCACATGAGCGCCGACCGCGCGCGGCAGCTCAAGGAGGCCGGCGTCCAGCGCGTGCACCACAACGTCGAGACCGCCGAGTCCTACTACCCGGAGGTCTCCTCCACCGTCCGCTACGACGGGCGCCTGCGGACGATCGACGCCGTCAAGGAGGCGGGCCTGGAGACCTGCGTCGGCGGGATCCTGAACCTCGGTGAGACGCCGGAGCAGCGGGTCGAGATGGCCTTCCAGCTGGCGAAGGTCGACCCGACGAGCGTGCCGATCAACCTGCTGATCCCCAAGGCCGGGACGAAGTTCGGTGATCGGCAGCTGATGGACCCGTGGGAGGCCGTCAAGTGGATCGCGATCTTCCGGCTGGTGCTCCCCGAGGCGCTGTTCCGGCTCTGCGGCGGCCGCGTCGAGAACCTCGCCGAGTTGCAGCCGCTCGCGATCCGCGCCGGGGTCAACGGCGTGATGATGGGCAACTTCCTCACCACGCTCGGCAACACGCCCGAGCAGGACCGGGCGATGTTCGAGCACCAGGGGCTGAACATCGCGCGGCAGGAGGACAACGGCTCCAACCCGCGCCCGGACAACCGCAGCGGCTGGCTGGACGGTGAGACCCCCGACGTCGTCGAAGCGTTCCTCGACGACTGGACGCCCAGCGGCGAGGTCGATCTCACGGTCCGTCTGTGGGACCCGTCGAGTCAGCTGCGCTTCCGCGCCAAGGACAAATCCGTGCCGGTGCGGCCCGACGGAGCGCCGAACGCCTGGCCGGCTGAAGAGCCCGCCCGCACGACGGCCGCCTGGCCGCCTCGATGACCGACATTCACAAGCGACTCGACGAGCTCCAGGAGTTGGGGCTCTACCGCCGGCTGCGGATGATCAGCGGGCCACAGGGCCCGCGCGTCGTGCTCGACGGCAAGCCGGTGCTGCTGCTCTGCTCCAACAACTACCTCGGGCTCTCCGACCACCCGCGCGTGCGGGAGGCGGCCGCTGACGCCGCGATGCGCTGGGGCGTCGGCGCGGGCGCATCGCGCCTGGTCTCCGGCACGATGCGCATCCATCACCGGCTCGAGCAGCGGCTCGCGGAGTTCAAGAGCGCCGAGGCGGCGCTGCTGTTCGGCTCCGGGTACCTCGCGAACGTCGGCGTGGTCAGCGCGCTCGCCGGCAAGGGTCAGGTCGTCTTCTCGGACGAGCTCAACCACGCGTCGATCGTCGACGGCTGCCGCCTGTCGCGGGCCGAGACGTTCGTCTACCGTCACAGCGACACCGAGCACCTCGCCTGGGCGCTGCAGAAGGCCGGCGACCGCGGCGCGCTGATCGTCACCGATTCGGTCTTCTCGATGGACGGCGACGTCGCGCCGCTGGCGGAGCTCGCGGAGCTGGCCCGCCGCCACGGCGTGCGGCTCGCGGTCGACGAGGCGCACGGCGTCGGCTGCATGGGCCCGGGCGGCCGCGGCGCCGTCCACGAGGCCGGCCTCGAGCAGGAGGTCGACGTCGTGATCGGCACGCTGGGCAAGGCACTGGGCTCCTACGGCGCGTACGTGACGTGCGACGAGGAGCTCGCGCAATTCCTCATCAACACCTCGCGGCCATTCATCTTCTCGACGGCGCCGCCGCCCCCGGCCGTCGCCGGAGCGCTTGCCGCGCTGGATCTGCTGGCGGCGAGCGACCGGCTCGTCACGCGGCTCGCCGCCAACAGCGCGACCGTTCGCGACGAGCTCGCGCGGGAGGGGTTCGACGTCTCCGGCTCGACGACCCAGATCGTCCCGCTGGTGATCGGCGAGGCCGATCTCGCGATGCGAATCTGCGAGCTGGCGATCGAGCATGGGGTCTTCGCCCAGGCGATCCGGCCGCCGACCGTCCCCGAGGGCACCTCGCGCCTGCGCCTGGCGGTCATGGCCACCCACACCAAGGACGAGCTGCGCGAGGCCGCGCGCGTGCTCGGGCGCGCTGCGCTGCAGGCCGGGTTCCGGCCCGGTGACGGCGTGCCCGTCGCGGCCGCGCGCGAGGCCACCGGCCAGCGCGCCGCAGCGTGAACGGCTGCCTGGTCACCGGCACCGACACGGGCGTCGGCAAGACCGTCCTCGCCGCGGCGATCGTGTCGGCGCTGAGCGCCCGCGGCCTGCGCGTGGCTCCCGTCAAGCCGGTCGTGACGGGGCTCGACGACCCGGAGCCCGGCCGGCCCGCCGATCACGAGTTGCTCGCTGCCGCCGCCGCAGTCGCGCCCGCCGACGTCACGTCGATGACCTTCGGCCCGGCCGTCTCGCCCCACCTCGCGGCGGAGCTGGCCGGGACGGCCATCGAGCCGGCCGCACTCGTCACAGCCGCTCGTGCCGCCGCCGAGGGCGCCGACATCGTGGTCGGGGAGGGCGCGGGCGGGCTGCTCGCACCGCTCACCAGCGGGTATCTGATCCGCGACTACGCGCTCGACCTCGGCCTGCCGCTGATCATCGCCGCGCGGCCGGGCCTCGGGACGATCAACCACACGCTGCTGACGCTCGAGTCGGCACGCGGAGCGGGTCTGCGTGTCCTCGCGGTCGTGCTGACGCCCTGGCCTCAGGAGCCCGACCCGGTCCAGCGGTCCAACCGCTCGACGATCGCGGCGCTCGGGGACGTCGAGGTCGCGACGCTGCCGCCTGTCGGCGTCACGATCCAGGAGCTCGCGGCTGCGGGCGCGACGCTGCCGCTGGAGGCGTGGCTGGAGCTCTAGCCCGCGAGCAGCGCGGAGAGCTCCGGCGCGTGCCGGCCCGGCGTGAAGACCCCGACGGCCTCGTACTCGACCACGCCCCCGGCGACGTAGGGATCATCGGATGCCAGCAGCTGGAGCGCGGCGCCCGCATCCTCGCCACGGAAGACCAGCAGTGAGCCGTCCGGCGGCGTCCGCCGCCCGGCGAGCAGCAGGTGCCCCTGCGTGACCAGGCCGTCGACGAATGCGAGGTGTGCCTCGCGCAGTGCATCGACGTCGGCGAGCGGCGCGACGTAGCGACCCTGGATGACCGTCAGCGGCGTGATCGTGCTCATGGGACGTAGTCAACACGGTCGCCGCGGGAAGCACCCGAATCGCGCAGCGCGTCCGCCTCACGTCCTACGGTGCCGGAACGATGAGCACTCGTACCGCAGAGGACCTCGCCGCCGCCGACCGCGCGGTTCTGTGGCATCCGTTCACGCAGCAGCAGGGCTGGAACGACGAGGTCCCGCTGGTGATCGAGCGAGCGGAGGGCTGCACGGTCTGGGACGCGGACGGGAATGCCTACATCGACGGCACCGCGTCGCTCTGGTGCAACGTCCATGGCCACCGTCATCCGCGCATCGACGCGGCGGTCCGCGACCAGCTCGACCGCGTCGCCCACACGACGATGCTCGGCCTCACGCATCCTGGCGCGATCGAACTCGCCGAGCGGCTCGTCGACCTGGCGCCGGAAGGCCTGCGCCGCGTCTTCTACTCCGACAACGGGTCGACCGCGAACGAGATCGCGCTGAAGATGGCCTACCAGTTCCATCATCAGCGGGGGGAGTGGTGGCGGTCGGGTTTCGTGTGCCTGAAGAACAGCTACCACGGCGACACGATCGGGTCGGTCTCCGTCGGCGGGATCGAGCTGTTCCACTCGGTCTACCGGCCGCTGCTGTTCGAGACCTGGCAGGCCGAGCCCGGCGATCCCGGGCACCTCGAGGCGCTGCTGACTGAGCACGGTGACCGGATCGCGGCAGTGATCGTCGAGCCGCTCGTGCAGGGCGCGGCGGGGATCCTCGTGCACCCCGAGGGCTACCTGCGAGCGGTGCGCGAGCTCTGCGACCGCCACGGGGTCTTCCTGATCTGCGACGAGGTGGCCACCGGCTTCGGGCGTACCGGGACGATGTTCGCCTGCGAGCAGGAGGGCGTCACGCCGGACTTCCTGTGTCTGGCCAAGGGCGTGACCGGCGGCTACCTGCCGCTGGCGGCGACGCTCACGACGGAGCGGGTGTTCGAGGGCTTCCTCGGCGCGCACGAGCAGTTCCGCACCTTCTTCCACGGCCATACGTACACCGGCAACCCGTTGGCATGCGCCGCAGCGCTCGCGACGCTCGACGTCTTCGAGGAGGAGCGCACGCTCGAGCGGCTGCAGCCGAAGATCGCGCTGCTCGCCGACCTGCTCGAGGAGCATGTCGCCCCACTCCCCCATGTGCAGGAGATCCGGCGCCGCGGCTTCATGACGGGCATCGAGCTGACCGCGTTCCCGGTCGAGGCCCGGATGGGCCACCGCGTCACGCTGCAGGCCCGCACCCGCGGCGCGATCATCCGCCCACTCGGCGACACGATCGTGCTCATGCCACCGCTCGCGATCGAAGCCCCGCAGCTCGAGGAGCTCGTCAGGACGACGGCCGCGGCGATCTCCGCCGCGACGAGCGACCAGTTCGCGCAGGCTGCTCAGTGACGCGCCCAGCGGTCCGCCCGAGGACTGAGCTGAGCGAGAGATCGCGGATGACTGGCGGCGAACGGTGCAACGGGATTGGCCGGATGGCCATCCCGGCGCCTCCGGGCGGCGCCAGGCGCCGCGAGCTCCGCTCAGATCAGTCCTCGTAGGGCGTGAAGTCCTTCTTTCGTGCGCCGCAGACAGGGCAGAACCAGGTGTCCGGGATGTCCTCGAACGCAGTGCCGGAGGGGATGCCGCCGTCGGGGTCACCCTCGGCCGGGTCGTAGATGAAGCCGCAGGATTCGCAGATCCAGCGAGTGATCGTCTCGGTATCGGTCATCGGTGGCGCAGGGTAGCGCAGCCGACTGCGCGCTGACACCGTGTCAAGCCGCATCGGGGACCGCTGGTAGCGTGCGCCGGATGCAGGTTGATCGCCCGGGTCCCGGCGAGGATCTCAACACGTCCGGTGAGACGACGGTCCCGCGCCAGGCGGCGTCGGTGATCGTGCTGCGCGGCGGGGGCGCCACGCTCGAGCTGCTCCTCGTGCGCCGGACACCGAACGCCCGGTTCATGGGCGGCGTGTGGGTGTTCCCCGGCGGCGCGGTCGACGCGCACGAAGGCGAGGGCGACGACTCGCACCGGCTGGCGGCGGTCCGCGAGCTGGAGGAGGAGGCCGGCATCGCCGGTGTCGACCCGAGCACCCTCGTCAAGTTCTCCCAGTGGATCACCCCGCGCCAGGTGGCGATTCGCTTCGACACGCACTTCTTCCTGGCCCCGTTCCCCGTGGGCGCGCCGGTCGTCATCGACGGCGACGAGATCATCGACCATGGGTGGTTCACGCCCGCCGGCGCGCTCGAGGCACACGGTCGCAGCGAGCTCGACCTCGTCTTCCCGACGATCAAGCACCTCGAGCAGCTCGCGCGGTTCGCAAGCGCCGAAGAGGTGATCAGGTACGCCTCAGGGCGCGACGTCCTCCCGGTCGAGCCGCGCGTGATCCTCGAGGGCGAGGTCGCGCGCGTCGTCCTGCCGGGCGAGCCCGGCTACGACGACGGGCCCCAGCTGCAGGTCTGATCAGGAGTCAGGAAGTCGCTCATGGAGGGACTTCGCGTCCCCTCATTCCCCAGCTGCAGGCTCCTCGGCAGCAGGCTCCGCGGCGGGCGCCTCCTCGACAGGCGCAGCCTCCTCCACCACGGCGCTCTCCTCAGCCGCAGGCGCCGCTGCTTCCTCAGCCACAGTCTCCTCAGCCCCGGGCGCCTCTTCCACCGCAGGCACGGCGACGCCGCCTCCGCCCGCCAGCCGCGCCGCGTAGAACTCCCGCGCGGGCGCCACCGCCGGAACCACGCGGAGGATCGTCGCGACCGGTCCCTTGGCGCGGATCAGGCCCTGCGACAGCGCGACGTGCAGCGGCAGCTCGCCGGCCCAGAAGCGATGCGCGGTCTCGGCGTCGAGCGACAGGACGACCTCGGGCCGCGCGCTCGTCTCGCCGAAGTCGACACCCGGATCCTCGTCTTCCCCGACGCGCACGGTGATGCGCGCGTTCGGGCGGCGCAGCTGCCATTGGACGTTCCCGCCGATCGCGCGCAGCCGCGGGGCCGCTGCCTCGTCGGCGAGCATGTCCTGGAACATGCCGCCGAGCAGCGCATACACCTGCTGATCGTCCTCGAATCGGGCCACGTCGTCCTCGCTGTTCGCCGTCGATGCCCGCCGCGCGTGCGGGGCGGCGCAGCATAGTCCGCGAGCGCCACGTTCGGCCACCGGCAGGCCGGAACGGACCCTGCGCAGCCGCTGAATTGTCCGCCCGGGAGACCCGCGGGTTGGTACGTTCCGGACAGGGCTGCGAGAGCAACGAGTGAAGGAGACCGACGAGATGGCCACCACCGCAACGCTGCAGAACTTCATCGGCGGCACGAGCGCCCCGACCACCGGCGACGGGGCCCACGAGGTCCGCAATGCCGCCACCGGCGAGGTCATCGCCGAGATGGGAATCTCGAGCGCCGCCGACGTCGACGCCGCTGTCGCCGCCGCGCGCGCGGGTTTCGAGGAATGGCGCAACGCGACCCCGTCGGAGCGCAGCCTCGCGCTGCTGCGCATCGCCGATGAGCTCGAGGAGCGCGGCGAGGAGCTGGCGCGGCTGGAGTCCGAGAACACCGGCAAGCCGCTTGCGCTGACTATCAGCGAGGAGATCCCGCCCGCCGCCGACCAGATCCGCTTCATGGCCGCGGCCGGACGCATCCTGGAAGGAACTGCGACCGCCGAGTACCTCGCCGGCCACACCTCGTCGATCCGCCGCGAGCCGATCGGCGTCTGCGGCGGCATCACGCCGTGGAACTACCCCTTCATGATGGCCGTGTGGAAGTTCGCGCCGGCGATCGCGGCGGGCAACTCCGTGATCCTGAAGCCGTCGGAGAACACTCCGAACTCGACGCTCTGGCTCGCCGAGCTGATCAACAAGCACGTCCCGGCCGGCGTCTTCAACGTGATCCTCGGCAAGGGCGAGGTCGGCGAGCAGCTGGTGCGCCATCCAGGCGTCGACTTCGTCTCGATCACCGGCTCGGTGCGCGCCGGCAAGGCCGTTGCCGCCGCCGCAGCGGACACGCTCAAGCGCGTGCACCTCGAGCTGGGGGGCAAGGCCCCGGTGATCGTGTTCGACGACGCCGACATCGATGCCGCCGCCGAGGGCATCGCGGGCGCCGGGTACTTCAATGCCGGCCAGGACTGCACGGCCGCCACGCGCGTGCTCGCCGGTCCGGGCGTCTACGGCGACTTCGTCGACGCGCTCGCCGAGCAGGCGAAGGGCACCGTCTACGGCAACCCGCTGGACGACAACACGTACATGGGCCCGGTCATCAGCCAGGCCCAGCTCGAGCGCGTCGAAGGCTTCATCGAGCGCACGCCCGGGCACGCGCGCGTCGCAGCCGGCGGCAACGCTCCGTCCAACGGCGGCGGCTACTGGTACGAGCCGACCGTCGTCGCCGATCTCAAGCAGGACGACGAGATGATCCAGAACGAGGTCTTCGGCCCGGTCATCACCGTCCAGCAGTTCAGCGACGAGGTGCAGGCCCTCGAGTGGGCCAATGGCGTCAAGTACGGGCTCGCCTCATCGGTGTGGACGAAGGACTTCGGCCGCGCGATGCGCATGGCCAAGGGCCTGGACTTCGGGGCCGTGTGGATCAACACGCACATCCCGATCGTCGCGGAGATGCCGCACGGTGGCTTCAAGGAGTCCGGCTACGGCAAGGATCTCGGGAAGTACGGCTTCGAGGACTACACGCGCATCAAGCACGTGATGGCGAACATCGAGAGCTAGCCAGGAGCGGCCCCCTGGCAGGACAGACCGCCGAAGGTGGTCTGATGGTTGTCAGGCGCTACCACCACCACCAACCAGCGCAACAAATCGCGTCCCCGCGCGTTGCAGCGGGCAGTCAAGCGAAGGAGCGGCGATGGAGGCCTCGGCACTGCCGGTCGACGGAGGGATCATGCGGGCGCCCGGTACCGCCCCGGTCCTGTTGCGCCTGCGCAGCGACGAGCAGCTCGTCGCGTTGTTCCGCCGCGGCAACGAGGAGGCGTTCAGCGTCATCCACGACCGCTTCCAGTCGCGTCTGCTGGCCTACGTGCGGCGGATGCTCCCACCGGGGCCTCGCGCGGACGCCGAGGACGTGCTGCAGGACGTCTTCCTGCGCGCCTACGGAGCGCTGCGCGCCGACGACCGTCCCATCGCTCTGCGCGCATGGCTGTACCGGGTCGCGCACAACCGCTGCATCGACGAGCTGCGCCGTCCGGGCCCGCGGCCGACGGAGATCGTCGAGCAGGAGGGAGACCCGCGCCTGGACCCCGCCCTGGCGGCCGAGCGGCGCGAGCATCTGCGCCGCCTGGTGATCGACCTCGGGCGACTGCCGGAGCAGCAGCGCTCGGCGCTCTTGATGCGCGAGCTGGAGGGCTTCACCTATCAGGAGCTCGGCACGACGCTCGGCGTCACGCAGCCGGCGGTGAAATCGCTGCTCGTGCGTGCGCGGGTGGGTCTTGCCGATGCCGCGCAGGCGCGCGAGACCTCGTGCGACGACATCCGCGAGGACCTCGCCGACACGCGCGACCGGCGCGTGCGCACGAGCGCTCGCGCACGGCGGCACCTGCGCGACTGCGACGACTGCAAGGGCTTCGATTCCGCGCTGCGGTCGACGTCGCGTGACCTCGGACTGCTGCTCGGCGGACCGGGTCTGCTGGGCATGATCGCCGGGCTGCTCGGCGGCGGTGCGGGCGGCGGCGCCACCGCCGGCGGCGTGTTCGGCGGCACGGCCGGCGGGATAGCGGGCGGCGGAGCCGTCGCCGCGACCGCCACGAAGGTCGCCGTCGTCTGCTGCGTGGCCGCCACCGCGGGCGGCGCCGCCGTCAAGGTCGAGCACGCGCTCAAGCGCCTGGCGCCCACTGCTGCGGCGGTCCTCGCGCATCCCGCTGCTCTGCCGGCCGCCGCCGTGGCCGCCGAGCCCGTGACCGGCCCGGCGCCGATCGAGCAGCCGGCGACGACCCCGGCCGCGTCTGCCGCGCCAGCGGACGGCGCGACTGCGCCTGGCGCGCCCGCAGTCGGCGTGCCGGCCGTCGCGCCCGCGGCCGCTGGTGATCCGACGACCGGTGGAGTTGCCGCCCCCGGCGGCGGCACCGCGTCCCCGACCGAGGCTGTGGGCGCCGCCGGCGACACCTCACCAATGACGACCGCCGAACAGCCGAAGGTGACGATCGCCGATCCCCCGCCGCCTCCGGCGGCGGTCAGCGCCACGGCGGGCACCACGACGACCGCAGCGCCCGCGACCACAACCGCAACCGCAACCGCGTCCTCCTAGCGCCCCGTCACTGGCCGGTGGTGACCGGCTCGCCGGCCGCCACGTCGTCGACGACGGCCGGAGCGACCGGCTCGACGCGGACGGGGATGCCGTTGAGGAACGCCATGCCCGCCAGCGGCTCGAGATCGCCCGCGTCGGCGCTGGCCAGCACGTTCACGTTGACCCCGCCGGCAGCGTTGGCCAGCCGCCAGCCGCCGTGGTGTCCCCAGCCGTGCGGCAGCGCCACGACGCCGGGCATCACCTCGTCGGTCACGCGCACGGGCACCTCGACGCTGCCGCTCTTGGACGCGAGGCGGGCGCTGCCGCCGTCCTCGAGGCCGTGACGCTCCGCGTCGTCGGGATGGATCCGCAGCGGCTGCGCACGTCCCCCGCGCATCAGCAACGGCGAGTTGTGCATCCACGAGTTGTGCGAACGCAGTTCACGCAGGCCGATCAGGCGCAGGGGGAAACGGGGGTCGTCGCCGTTGACGGTCTGCAGGCGCTCGACCTCGGCGTTCAGCTGTGGGTGATCGAGGTGGATCCGGTGGTCGGCGTGGCGCACGCGTTCGAGGATCACCCCGGTCGGGATGCTCCGCTCGGTGACGACGCCGTGTGGGCTGCGGCGCAGCGCCTTCAGCGACAGCCCACCGCGCCGCAGGCCGAACCGGTCGCCGTCGCGACCGGTGCGCAGCAGCACGTCGACGAGACGCTGCGGCGTCATCCGGTAGCCGAGCTTCGACAGCACCCGCAGCGCCGGCAGCGCGTACGGGTGCACGCCGATCTCGCGGGCGATCAGGTCGATGATCTCCCACTCCTCCCTGGCGTCCCCGCGCGGCGGGACGACGGCGTCGCTGTACTGCACGAACGGCGTCGTATAGAAGCCGAGGAAGGCGATCGGCAGGTCGTCGCGCTCGAGCCAGGTCGCACTCGGCAGGACGTAGTCGGCGTGGCGGTTGGTCTCGTTGACGTAGAGGTCGATCGAGACGTAGAGGTCGAGCCCGTCGAGCGCGCGCTCGAGCGCCGGTCCGTCCGGGCACGAGAGCACCGGGTTGCCGGCGCTCGTGAAGAACGCGCGGATCTGACCCTCGCCCGGCGTCGTCATCTCCTGCGCCAGGAGCGAGGCGGGCAGCGCACCGAGCACGTCGGGGAAGCCGCCGAGCCGCGAGTGGACCTTGCCGTAGGTGTCGAGGCCTGCACGCGCAGCGACCTCGTCGAAGGCGACGGCCGGCCGGCCGAAGACGCCGCCACCGGCGCGGTCGAGGTTGCCCGTCGCCAGCATCAGCACGTCGAGCAGGAACGCGACGAGCGTGCCGAAGCGGCCCAGGCAGGAGCCGGTGCGGCCATAGACGGCAGCGCGATCCGCCCCCGCGAGGTCCCGCGCGAGCGTCCGCAGATCCGCGGCCGCGACGCCCGTACGGCCTTCCGTCTGCTCCGGCGGGAGCGCTCGCGCAAGGTCGCGCACACGGGCCCAGCCGGTGGTCTCACGGGCAAGCGACTGCTCGTCCGTCAGGCCCTCCTCGATCAGTACGCAGAGCAGCGAGAACAGCATCCACGCGTCGGTGTCCGGGCGCACGGCGACGTGGTCGAAATGACGGGCGGTCTCCGTCCGCCGCGGATCGACCACCACGACGCGCCCGCCGCGCTCGACGATGCCGTGCAGCTGCTCCTTGACCTTCGGAGCCGTCAGCACGCTGCCGTGGGAGACGAACGGGTTGGCGCCGACCATCAGCAGGAAGCTCGTGCGCTGCAGGTCGGGGATCGGGATCAGCGCCGGCGAGCCGTACAGCAGCGCGCTGGCGGCGAAGCGATTGGCGACGTCCTGCGAGGAGGCCGTGTAGTAGTGCGGCGAGCCGAGCCCCTCCATGAAGCCCTTCACCCACAGCGCGTGCGAGTAGCTGAACGCGCCCGGGTTGCCGAAGTACCAGCCGACCGAGCCGCGTCCGTGCGCGGCGATCGTGGTGCGCAGCCGCTCGCCGATGTCGGCGATCGCCTCGTTCCAGGAGACCGGCTCAAGCTCGCCGGTGGCACGGTTGCGGCGCAGCGGATGGAGCACGCGATCGGGATCGTTCTGCACGTCCGTCATCGCGATGCCCTTGGGGCACGCCTCCCCCTTGCTGAGCGGGTGCTCGCGATCGGGGCGCAACTGCGTGACGATGCCCTCGTCGACGGTCGCGACCATCCCGCAGTGGGCCTCGCAGATCCGGCAGAACGTGACCTTCCGCTGGGCAGCCATCAGGCGTCACCGTATCGCGGCACCTGGCCGCGGTCCACGCCCTCCGGGAGCCGGCCCTCCTCGGCCAGCTTGTCGAGGTGCGCGGCGAGCGTGACAGCCGCCGCCGGACGCAGGACATGGGGCACATCCGACCAGACCGTGTCGAGCAGCTCGTCGCTGGTGCGCAGTCCGTCGTCGAGCGCGGCGACGAGCCGGCGTTCGCGATCCAGGCGATGGTCGCGGTACTCGGCGAGCTTCGCATGGGGCTCGGTGACGACGGGTCCGTGGCCCGGGCAGATCAGCGTCAGATCGAGCGCAAGGAGGCGGTCGAGCGCGGCAAGGTAGCCGCGTAGCGCCCCGGGGTCGGGAGCGACGTACACGCTGCCGTGGCCGAGCACCGCGTCGCCGCTGAACAGCACTCGTCCGGCGACGAACGCCATGTGGTCGGGTGAGTGCCCCGGTGCCGCGATCGCGGTCAATGGGCCGAACCGCGCCCCGTCGGTCAGCGTGACGGTCGCTGCCGGCCACGCGGCAGCGGCAACCGGCAGGTCGCCGAGGCGCGCAAGCACGCCCGCGACCCCATCGGCGTGATCACCGTGCGCGTGCGTGAGGGCGATCCCGGCAGCGCCGCCTCGCCCTCGAGCATCCTCGGCGAGCTGGTCGAGATGCGCCTCGAGCGCCGGCCCGGGATCGACGATCCAGCAGGGGTCGCGCCCGACCAGCCACGAGTTCGTGCCCTCGAGCGTGAACGGGCCCGGGTTGTCAGCGCGAACGAGTGCGATGTCCTCCATGAGCTCGACAACCTGTCACAGGACCGGTGACCGCGCCAACTGGCAGGATGGATGTCCACGTGCCAGCCCGCCCGGATCGCCTGAGCGCCCTCGACGCCGCCTTCCTCGACCTCGAGACCGACCGTGCGCCGCTGCACGTCGGCTGGACGATGCGCTTCGATGGCGAGCCGCCGACGCTCGCTGCGCTGCGCCGGCACATCGACGGACGGCTCGCCTCGCTGCCGCGCTTTCGCCGGCGCGTCGTCGAGCCGGCCCTCGGGCTGGGCGATCCGCACTGGACCGACGACGCCGGATTCGACGTCGCGCGTCACGTGCACGCGATGCGCCTGGCCCCTCCGGCTGGACCCGCCGAACTGCGCGATCTCGCGGGCGTCCTACTCGCCACGCCGCTGGATCCTCACCGCCCGCTCTGGCGCATGGCGCTGGTCACCGGCCTTCAGGGCGGAGGATTCGCGCTCGTCGGCCAGGCCCACCATGCGCTCGTCGACGGCGTGGCCGCGCTCGAGGTCGCCGCGCTCGTGCTCGATCCGCTCAGCGGCGCGCTCAGCGCACCCGCGCCCGCCGAGCCCTGGGTTCCCGCCACAGCGCCGTCCGCGGCAGGCGCGCTGGGAGCCGCGGTACGCGAGCGCGTGAGCGGCGGTGCCGGCGCCGCGCGCGATCTCGCCGCCGCGGGAGCGGGCAGTGCCGCGATGGCGCGCGTGGCGGGATCACTGGCGCTGCCGGCGGCGACCACGGCACTCGAGCGTTCGGTCACGCGCGAGCGGCGCGTCGCCTTCGCCTCCGCCCCGCTCGCTGACGTCCGCGAGGCCGCGCGGCGCCACGAGGCGACCGTCAACGACGCGCTGCTCGCGGCGTCGGCGGTCGCGCTCGGCGCGGCGCTCGAGCGCCGCGGCCAGGATCCGCCCGCTGCCGTGCGCGTGCTCGTCCCCGCCAGCACGCGGTCCGGCGGCGAGGATGCCGCCGAGCACGGGAACCGCATCACGTTCCTCGCGATCGACCTGCCACTGGGGGAGCCGGACCCGGTCCGGGTGCTGCGGACGGTGCGCACGCGCACCGGCTCGCGCAAGCGTGACGGCCTCGCCGGCGCGGGTGATGCGCTGCTGCGCTCGGCCGACCTGCTCCCGCCCGCGGGCCGCAAGGCTGCGGCCCGCGCCGCCGCACGCGCCGCACGCTTCACGCTCGTCGTCTCGAGCGTCACCGGCCCGGCCGCGCCACTCGCGCTGCTCGGCCGCGAGCTGACGGGTGCATGGCCCGCCGTGCCGCTGCTCGACGGCCACGCGCTGAGCATCGGCGCGGTGTCCTATGCCGGGCGTCTGCACGCCGGGATCTACGCCGACGCGGACGTCGTGCCCGATGCCGCCGAGATCGCCCGCGACCTGGAGCGGGCGCTCGACGCGCTGCGCACCGCGCCGCAGCATGCGGGCACGCCGTGGCGCGCCCGGGCCCGCGCTCGCCGCGACGCGGCGCGGGCGAGCTGAGCGCGCGTCAGCGCGGCGCCAGCCGGTAGACGGGACCGCCGAGCGCGGTGACGTACACGCGGCCGCTCGCGTCCTCACCGAAGGAGGACAGGTTCGGCACGTTCGCCACGCCGAGCGCGCGGTCGCCGGTCGCCCGCCCGGCGCTCAGCCTGACCGTGCGCAGCTGGCCCTTGCAGAAGTCCCCGTAGACGTAGCGCCCGGCGAGCGCCGGGAGCGCCGGGTCGCGCACGACGTAGCCGCCGGTGATCGAGCACCAGCCGTCAGCGTGACGCTTCGTCAGCACCGGGAAGACGGCGCCACGGGCCGGCTCCCTGAAATTGCGCCGCCGGCCCTCCCAGGGCCGCCAGCCGTAGTTGACGCCGCGCGCGCGGCCGCGACGGGCGAAGTCGATCTCCTCGACCGCGTTCTGGCCGACGTCGCCGATCGCGATGTCGCCCGTGCGGCGGTCGAACGAGAACCGCCAGGGGTTGCGCAGCCCGTAGGCGTAGATCTCACGGCGCGCGCCGGACCGCCCGGCGAACGGATTGCCCGCCGGCACCGTGTAGGCCCGCCTGCCGGCGGCGCGCGGGTCGATCCGCAGCAGCTTGCCCAGCGGCGAGGCGAGGTTCTGCGCGTTCCCGCGGCGGCCGTGCTGGTCGTCGGCGCCGCCGCCGTCACCGGTACCGATGTAGAGCAGGCCGTCGGGGCCGAAGGCGAGCATGCCGCCGTTGTGGTTGCCTTCCGGGTCAGCCATGCGCAGCACGATCCGCGCGGACCCCGCGGCAGCAGCGTCGTCGCCGGCTCCGCGACGGTACTCGGCGACCACCTGACGGCCGCCGCGATCGGTGTAGTAGACGTAGAAGCGGCCGCTGGACGCGTAGTCGGGCGCGAACGCCAGCCCGAGCAGCCCCTGCTCGCCGCCCGCAGTCACCTTCGAGCGGATGTCCAGGAACGGCGCGTCAAGCGTCCTGCCGCCCCGAACCACCCGGATCACACCCGCCTGCTCGACGACCATCACGCGAGACGTGTCGGCGGGCGGCGCCGACGCGAAGACCGGCTGGTCGAAGTTGCCGATCCGCACGAGCCGCACGCCCGCGGCGGACGCGTCGGCCTGCCCCGTCGCCGGCGATGGCTGCGTCGTGGCCGCCCCGCTGCCCGTCATCGCGGACGCCCCGTCGCCGGATCCGCAGGCGGTCATGCCCAGGAGGGCGATCAGGATCAGCAGCAGCCGTGCACGCATCCAGCCGAGGATGCCAGCGCCGGCGGCGACCGGCGCCGGTCAGGAGCGGCCGGCGGCACGGTCGTCGTCCTCGCCGTACCCGATCGCCAGGAAGAACCCGGCGATGACCGCGACGGCCGCGAACCCCAGCAGCCCCGCCCCGACGCCGACCGCAAGGCTCCCGTTGCCGAGCGCGAGCACGAGCACGCCCGCGATCACGAGCAGCGCGACGACGGTGAGCAGCGGCCCGTTGAATGCCCGGCGCCAGGGTGATCGCTGCGGTGCGCTCATACCGATGGTGTAGCGCGTTGCGCTCGCGGGCGTCGCGCGCCGCACGTGACGACTGGGACCTCTCGCGGCCCGCGCATCCCAACCCGGAACGCCGGCGCGGAGCACCACCCCATCGCAGCTGCCTTTCTGACACGCGATTCGCGTTACCCTCAACGTCAGTGCCCCTTGGGTCCGACAGCGACGCCCCGGGCACGACGGGGCGCGCCTCCCTCGATGACGCCTCGCTGCTCCGGCTCCTGGACGTCGGGCGGTCGCTCCTCGCCGAGCTGGACCTCGACGAGGTCCTCCACCGGGTGCTCGATGTCGCCCGCGAGCTGACCGGAGCGCGCTATGCGGCGCTCGGCGTGCTCGACGAGTCGCACACGCGGCTCGCGCAGTTCCTGACGAGCGGCATCGACGAGGAGGCTGCCCGGCGGATCGGCGACAAGCCGCGCGGCCACGGCGTCCTGGGCGAGCTGATCCGCTCGCCGGCACCGCTGCGCCTGGACAACGTCGCCGATCACGTCCGCTCGTACGGATTTCCACCGAACCACCCGCCGATGTCGACGTTCCTCGGCGTCCCGATCCTGGTCCGCGGCGCCCCGTGGGGCAACCTCTACCTCACCGAAAAGGACGGCGGCCCGTTCACGGAGGGGGACGAGCACGCGCTGCTCGTCCTCGCCGACTGGGCGTCGATCGCGATCTACAACGCCCACCTCTACACCAGCCAGGGCGAGCGCCGCGACGAGCTCGAGCGGACGGTCGCCGCGCTCGAGGCGACGATGTCGATCGCCCGCGCGCTCGGGGCCGAGACCGACCTGGGCCGCGTGCTCGAGCTCGTCACCAAGCGGGGGCGGGCGCTGCTCGAGGCGCGCATCATGGTGATCGCGCTGCTGGACGGCGACGCACTTGTCGTGCGGTCGGTTTCGGGCGCCGCCGGCGAGGGGCTCCTGGGCCGGCGCCTGGCGCTCGACACGCCGCCCGGCGACGAGGCCACCAGCGCGGTCGCGCCCCTGGCGGGACAGGCGATGCACCTGCGCCAGGCGCTGGCGCGCGAGGTCGGCGCGAGCTCCGTCCTGCTCGTGCCGCTGCGCTACCGCGAGGACACCGTCGGCGTGCTCGCAGCCTTCGACCGCATGGACGGCGAGGGCGGGTTCGCGGCCGCGGAGGAGCGCCTGCTCGAGGCCTTTGCGGCGAGCGCGGCGACGGCCGTCGTCACGGCTCAGCGCGTGGCCGCGAGCACCCTGATCCGCCGGGTCGAGGCGGCCGAGCACGAGCGGGCCAGATGGGCGCGCGAACTGCATGACGAAAACCTCCAGGACCTCGCGGGCCTGAAGATCCTGCTCGCATCGGGACGGCGCGGCGCGCCAGATGACCGGCTGTCAGGTGTCGTGGACGAGGCGATCGCCAGGCTGTCGCTGAGCATCGACAGTCTCCGGCGCCTGATCGCCGACCTGCGCCCCGCCGCACTCGATCAGCTCGGGGTCACGGCGGCGCTCGAGGACCTTGCCGAGCGCACGCGCAGCTCCGGCGGATTCGCGGTCGACCTGCACGTCGAGATCGACGAATCGCGCCTGGCCCCCGAGTCGGCGAGCACGATCTACCGGCTTGTGCAGGAGGGCCTCACGAACGTCACCAAGCATGCCTGCGCCTCACGCGCGATCGTGCGTGTCCTGATGGCCGCCGGCGGCGTGGACGTCGAGGTGCGTGACGACGGCAAGGGCTTCGACCCTGCCTCACCCGCCGCGGGCTTCGGCATCGTCGGGATGCGCGAACGCGTCGAACTGGCGAGCGGAACGCTCGACGTCCAGGCTGCGCCGGGCGCGGGAACACTGGTGCGCGCGCACATCCCGCTCGATCGGCGCGAGGGCGGGCCGGCGCCTCTCACGGCAGGTTGACCGCGCGCTCAACCGGCGAGCGGGACGATCTGCGGCGGCTGCGACATGACGTGGCGCAGCACGCGGAACAGCTCATCCGGCGCCGCGTGCTTGAGGACGGTCGCCATCGCTCCGAACGCGTTCGCATGCCGGTCCAGCGCGGGTGAGAGCTCGTCCGCCAGGACCACCGCCCGGGTGAGCGGGGACAGCCGCAACAGCTCGGGCAGCCGCCGCAGCGCCGACGGGCCGAGCACGGCGGGCTCGAGCAGCAGCAGCGTCGGCCGGCGCAGGCGCAGCTCGCGCTCGGTCCCGGTGGCGGTGAGCGACTCACCGACGACCGTGAAGCCCGGCTCGACGCCGACCAGCTCGCGCAGCCCGCGGCGGACGAGGTCGTGGCGGTCGGCCACGAGCACCGTCGCCAAGTCCTCTGTCTGCGACCGCGAAGCCTTCACGTGACGACCGTATGCGCCGGTCCCCACCCATGCATCGGTACGGCGCCCCACGCGGTGTCGGTACGGCGCATCATTTCGCGTCGCGGCGAACTACGTACGTAAATCGTCGGTGTGTCACGGTCGTAAACGGTGCGTCGCCTGCCTATCGTCCCCGGGTGATGACCGACGAGGAACCCACGACCGCGGCAGCCGCAGCGACCGACGTACGCATTGTGCTCGCGGACGATCACGAGGTCGTCCGTGCCGGCCTGCGCATGCTGCTCGAGGCCGAGCCGGGCTTCGAGGTCGTCGCAGAGGCGGGGGATGTCGACGGGGCCGTGCGGTACACGCTCGGGCACAAGCCCAAGGTCCTCGTGCTCGACCTGAACATGCCGGGGGCCAAGACCTCACTCGAGGCGCTCGCCGACATCAAGGAGGCGTCGCCGGCGACCAACGTCGTGATCCTCACGATGCAGGACGATCCGTCATTCGCGCGCAGCGCCCTGCAGGCCGGCGCGCTGGGATACGTGCTCAAGGAGGCGGCGGACGACGAGCTGATCGAGGCGGTGCACCGCGCGGCCGACGGAGACTCGTACCTGAACCCGCGTCTCGGCGCCGCGCTGGCCTCGCTGCACCCGAACTCGCCACCCGACGAGCTGACCGAGCGTGAGACCGAGGTCCTGCAGCTGATCGCGCTCGGCCACACCAACGCGGAGATCGCCGAGCAGCTGCACCTCTCGGTCCGCACCGTCGAGTCCCACCGCGCGCACATCCAGCAGAAGCTGCGCCGCACCACCCGTGCCGAGCTCGTCCGCTACGCGCTCGACCGCGGGCTCGTGAAGTAGCGCGGAAACCGTCACGTTCCGGTCGGGGCGCGTATATCGTCCGCAGCGATGACGAGCGTCACGATCGACCCGCAGCGGATCCGTACGATCCCCGATCCGCAGGAGCCCGTGCCGGTGATCAACTGGCCGACGGTCCTGCTGCTGATCGGCGGCATCTGCGTGTTCGCGGCGAGCACGATGCTTGCGCTGACCGACACCTGGCCGGTCTGGCTGAGCGTGATCCTCAGCACGATCGCCTCGTTCGTGCTGTTCACCGTCAGTCACGAGGCGAGCCATCACTCCGCGTCCTCGAGCGGCCGGCTGAACACGTGGCTCGGCCGCCTGGCGACCCCGTTCTTCGCCCCGCACGCGGGCTTTCGCATGTGGCGATTCATCCACATGCAGCACCACCGGTTCACCAACCACGCTGACGGCAGCGACCCTGACCACTTCACCCACCGCGGCGCCAGGTGGACGCAGCCGCTGCGCTGGCTGACGATCGACCTCTGGTACATCGTCTTCTACCTGCCGCGGATCCGGACCCGCCCGCGCGGGGAGATCGTCGAGGCCGTCGTCACGTGGGCGATCCTGCTCTCGATCGCCGTCCTGGCGATCACGACCGGCCACGGAATCGACCTGCTCGTCCTCTACTTCCTGCCGGTCCGGCTCTCGATCTGGTTCCTCGGCTGGGCGTTCGACTACCTGCCCCACAACGAGCTCACGGCGACGCCGCAGGAGGACCGCTTCCAGACGACGCGCAACCGCATCGGCCTCGAGCGCCTGCTCTCACCGCTGCTGCTCTACCAGAACTACCACCTCGTCCATCACCTGCACCCGGTCGTGCCGTTCTACCGCTACATCAAGGTCTGGCACCGCAACGAGGACGCCTACCTCGAGCACGACCCGGCGCTGAGCGACGTGCGCGGGCGCCCGCTCACGGCCGACGAGTACCGGCGGCTGCGCGAGCTGCAGGAGCACCACTAGGTCCAGGTCACGCGCGCGTGCCCGAGAGGCGCGCGGCGGCCATCCGCGCGAGCCGCCCGCGCTGGGCACCGGCGCCGCCCAGCAGTGCCGCGTCGATCTGTGCGCGCTTGAACAGCCAGTGCACGTCCGCCTCCCAGGTGAAGCCGATCCCGCCGTGCACCTGGATCGACGACGACGTGACCTCGCGTCCGGCATCCGACGCCGCGGCCTTGGCCACGCCGGCCGCCTCGGCAAGGCGCTCGGGCTCGGCGTCCGCCGCCCATGCCGCGTGGTAGGTGGCCGACCGCGCCATCTCGGTGTCGCGCAGCATCTGCGCGCAGCGATGGGCGACCGCCTGGAAGGCGCCGACGGGGGTGCCGAACTGCCGGCGGTCCTTGACGTATGCGACACCCATCTCGAGCGCCCGCTGCGAGATGCCGACGAGCTCAGCGGAGACGGCGGTGCGGCCGAGGTCGAGCGCGAGCTCGTCATCACCCGGCAGCGGCTCGCCCGCCGCGGCGGCCGCGTCACTCACGCACGCGTGACGGCGCGTCGGGTCGATCGCGTCGACGCCTGCGGCCGCGGCCGTGGCGCCGTCGAGCAGCCGCAGCCCATCGGGGGTCAGGAGCACGAGCACGTCGGCGCCCTCGCCGTCGACGATCAGCCCGGGAGCGCCGAGCGCGCCGCGGAGCTGACCGCCGGACAGGCCGGGAAGCCAGCGTGACTGCTGGTCCGGCGAGCCCGCGGACTGGATCGCGAGGCCCGCCAGCGCGGTCCCCAGGAACGGCGTCGCAGCGCACGCGAAGCCAAGCTCCTCGAGCAGGATCACGAGCTCGACGACGCCGAGGCCCTGGCCACCGTGGTCGTCGCTGATCGCGATACCCGGCCAGCCCAGCTCGCACAGCTCGCTCCACAGCTCCGTGTCGTAGTGGCCGCCCTCGGCCGCCGCACGAACCCGCTCCCAGGTCGAGCGCTTGGTCAGCAGGTCGCGCGCCGTGCGCTTGATCTCGTGCTGGTCGTCGTTGAAGTCGAAGTTCATGAGTGGTCCTAACGCATCCGCGGCAGGCCGAGCACGCGCTCGGCGACGATGTTCTTGAGGATCTCGGTGGTGCCGCCCTCGATCGAGTTCCCGCGCGCGCGCAGGAGCTCGTAGCTCCAGCGCGTGCCGTTCGTGAGCGCCTCGGGGCCGAGCAGGTCGGCCGCGAGCTGCACGAGCTGCTGATTGGTCTCCGACCACATCCATTTCGTCAGCGAGCCCTCGGGACCGGGCTGG
>JBBQKR010000045.1:0-25055 GCA_038327125.1 Solirubrobacterales bacterium | reverse complement strand
CACCTCGTCGGTGGATGCGGACCCGAACGCCCCGTACTGGTAGATCAGCTGGACGATCGGGGCCGCGAGCGCCGCCGTGACCGCCGCCGCCGGCACGAGCAGCAGCAGGTTCTGCCGCGTGCCGGTCCCGAGCAGTCCGCGCAGCCCCGGGATGTCGCCCCGCGCCACGAGCCGGCTCAGGGATGGGAACAGCACGGTCGCGAGCGCGACGCTGAACATGCCCTGCGGGAGCATGTAGATCCGGAACGCCGCGTCGATCGCACGCGGGGCGCTGTCGCTGATCAGGGCGCCGATCAGCGAGTTGATGAGCAGGTCGACGTTGATGACGCCGAGCCCGATCGTCACCGGGAGCATCAGGACGAAGACGCGCTTGACGCCCGGGTCACGCCAGTTGAGGTGGACCTTCAGGCGGAAGTCGATCCGGCCGAGCACCGGGATCACCATCAGCAGCTGGATGATCGTCCCGAGCAGCACCCCGATCGCGTAGGCGTAGATCTGGTTCTCACCGTCGAACAGCGGGTGCAGGACGACGAGCGCGACGATGATCACCACGTTCCACACGAGCGGCGCGAGCGCTGGGATCGTGAAGTGGTGATAGGCCTGCGCGATCCCGACGAGCAGCCCGTTGATGCCGAGCAGCACGACGACCGGGAACAGGAGTTGCGACAGGCCGACCGTCAGATCGACGAGGCTCGGCGTGAACTCCGTACCCGGGATGAACAACGGCATGATCACGCCCGCCGTGACGATGAAGAACGCCGTCAGTGCGCCGAGGACGAGCAGGATGATCCAGAACAGCGTCGAGGCGAGCAGCACGGCCTCGCGGCGCTTGCCCTTCTCCAGATACTCGGCGAACACCGGCACGAAGGCCGCGCTGAGCGCCGCGTCGGCGAACAGCCCGCGCACGAGGTTCGGCACCTGGAAGGCGATCGTGAACGCCGATGCCGGGCCACTCGTGCCGAAGTAGCTCGCCGCAACGACCTCACGGGCGAGCCCCGCAACGCGCGAGGCTCCGGTCGCGATCGAGAAGATCGCGGTGTTGCGGGCCATCCCCGCGGTCGCACCGGGTGCGACCGGCGCGCCGTCGTCCTCGCCCGGTCCGACGCCGTCCTCGATCGCGAGGTCGACGCCGAATGCCTCGGCGCGTGTGGAGGCGACGCGTGCCGCGCGCTCGAGCGCCGGGTCGGACGGCTCGATCGGGGCCGCGTCGCCGGGCCCGTCCCCGGGAGGGCTGCTCGAGCTGGCGCTCACCGCGTGTGATGCTAGGGATCGCGCCCGCTGCACCGGCATGGCGGCGTGCGCGCGGGCGCCGCCGGCGGTCCGGTGGCCGCTACACTGCTGCGTCGGCTATGGCCAATATTCATTCGCAGAAGAAGCGCATCTTGCGCGCCGAGCGTGAGCGCCTGGAGAACCGGCGCTACACGTCATCGATCAAGACCTACTTCCGGCGCCTCGGCGCGGTCGTCGCCAGTGGCGACAGTGCCGCTGCCGATGAGGAGCACCGGCGCCTGGTCTCGACGATCGACAAGGCCGTCAAGCGCGGCGCGTTGCACCGCAACACCGGTGCACGCAAGAAGGCCCGTGCCGCGCGTGTGCGCGGCGGTGCCGACGTCGCCTGAGCGCAGCGCTCGCTTCGTACCCGCTGCTCGAAGCCCGCCTCCGGCGGGCTTTCGTCGTCAGCCGGTGATCGCGAGCAGCGTCAGCGTCGCCTCGGTCTCGGTGCTGAGCTCGCTGGCACCGCGCGTGGCGAGCTCCAGCTGGGCGACGGCCGCGACCGCGGACTGGAGCGCGGCCGCATCGGCGTCGCGCGCCTCGCGGATCCTGCGGTCGGCCGCAAACGGCGCCATCCGCAGCCCGGCCTTGACATCTGCCGGCGCCGCGCCCCCCTCGAGCTGCACGGCGATCCCTGTGACCTCGCGCAGGCGCCGCGCGATCAGCGGCACGAGCCGGCCCGCGTCCTCGCCCTGAGCGCGCAGCGTCCCGTAGGCCGCAAGCGCCGCTCGCTGATCGCGCGCGACGACCGCGTCGACGAGGCCCCATACCTGGCGCTCGGCCGATGAGACCACCGACGCCTCGACCTCGGCCACACCGATGATCGCCCCCGAACCGAGCTCCAGCTCGAGCTTCTCGAGCTCACGCAGGATGCGCTGCTGGCGGTCGCCGACCTGCGCGATCAGCGCGCGCGCACCGGAGCCGTCGAGCTTCAGCCCGAGGCGGCCGGCCTGGTCCATCACCCAGCGCGGCAGGTCCTTCGCCTTCTGGACGCGTTCGGCGACGATGTCGCCGCCGGCGGCCTGGACCGCGGCGTGCAGGGCCTTGGGGGCCTGCTGCCGGCTCTCCTCAGCCGCGAAGAACGCGACCGTCGTATCCGGCGGCATTGCCGCCAGGACGGGCGCAAGCTCAGCTTTCACGTCAGCCTCGGACCAGCGCTCGACGCCCTCGACGATCAGGAAGCGCCGTCCCATCGCGAACGTCATCGCGTTGAGCCCCAGCGCGACCGCCTCGGGCGTGCCGGTGTCGCCCGCGAACACCTCGACCCCCCCGGCGCCGGACTGATTCTCGGCGAGTGTGCGCAGCCGCCCGCGGCGTTCGGCGACGCGCCCGTGGTCGTCGCCGTGAATCAGGTAGGCGGGCTTGAACGCGGGCACCGGGCGAGTCTAGGCGTGCGTGTGGACGAGCATCCGGCCGCGCAGGATGTCGACGACGACCGTGCCGTCGCGGTCGGTGCGCAGCGTCCGAACACCCGCCCGGCGGAGCACCGCGAGCGTTCGGGGCGTCGGGTGCCCGTAGGTGTTCCCGCGCCCCACCTCGATGACCGCCAGGCGCGGGCGCAGCCGCTGCAGCAGCGCCGGAAGCCCCGGATCGTCGCTGCCGTGGTGGCTGATCTTCAGGACGTCGATCGGCCCCGGATCGAGCGGCGCGAGGACGTCGGACTCGGCGTCTGCGGTCAGCAGCAGCCGCACCCCGGCGCCGCTGAGGCGCATCACGATCGCGCGCTGGTTGGGATCCGCGCCCCCGACGGGGGGCCCGTCGCGCCGCGGCGGCGACAGCACCTCGGCGACCGCCGCTCCGAGCGCGATCCGCTGCCCGGCCTGCGCCGGGACGATCCGCGCTCCGGTCGCGGTCGCGGCGCGCGCCAGCTCGTCACCCTGCTGCTCGCGAATTCCGTCGCGGCCATCGAGCACCGCGCCGACCTCGACCGCGCGCAGCACGCGGTCCGCCCCGCCGATGTGGTCGGCCTGCGCGTGCGTGCCGACCAGCACGTCGAGGCGCCTGATGCCCAGATGTCGCAGGCGCTGCGTGACCGGCGCGTCCGGCGGTCCGCTGTCGACGAGCATCGCCCGGCCGGCGGACTGGACCAGCGTCGCGTCGCCCTGGCCGATGTCGAGGAACACGAGGCGCAGCACGCCCGGCGCGGGCGGCGGGATCGGCTGCGGCCGCGTCAGAATGAGCCCGGCGGCGAGCACGAGCGCGAGCAGCGGAGCCATCCGCCACGCGACCCGCCGGGCGCGGGGCCACAGGATGACGCCGGCGACCACCGCGGCGCCCGCAAGCGCGGCGGCGAACCCGACCTGGACCTGGGCGCCCGGCAGCGCGGCCCCGGCCCGCCCGACGGCAAGGACGGCGGCCAGCGGCAGCGCGGCTGCCCACGCGACCCAGGCGCCCGCCGCGGGCGAGATCTGAGCCACGCAACCGGCGACCATGCCGAGCCACGTCACGGGACCGACGAGCGGGGCGACGAGCACGTTGGCGGGAATCCCGGCGAGCGAGAGCGTGCCGAACGCGGCCGCCGAGACGGGCGCGGTCGCGATCGTCGCGGCGAGCGTCAGCGCACCCGCCTCGGCGAGCGGCGCGGAGACCCCCCGGCGCCGCGCGGCGTGCACGAGCGGACCGGCGAGCACGGCGATCCCGGCGACCGCGGCGAAGCTCAGCTGCCAGCCCGGATCGGCCACGGACCGTGGATCGATGGCGAGCGTGACGACTCCGGCGAGCAGGACCACATGCCGGCGATCCTGGGGACGTGCCGCGGCCGTCGTGAGGACACCGGCCACGCCCATGACGCCGGCGCGCCGGATCGACGGCCCCGCGCCCGCGAGCGGGACGTACAGCGCGATCAGCACCGCGACGGCGACCAGCCGCGCGCGCAGCCCGATCCCGAGCAGCGAGCACGCGCCCAGCACCAGGATCGCGAGCAGCATCACGTTGGCGCCGCTCGCGGCCACGAGATGTCCCAGGCCGGCCCGGCGCAGCCGGTCGCGTTCGGCGACGTCGAGCGCGGCGTCGTCGCCGAGCACCATCCCGCGCAGCAGCGCGCCCTCGGGCTGCGGCAGACGCTCCGTCAGTGCACGCTGCGCGCGTCGCCGCACGCCGTCGAGCACGCCAGCCGCGCCCGCGCGGCGGGCGCCGGTCGCGGTGACGGCGTCCGCCTGCAACACCGCGTGGATCCCCTTGACGTGCAGCCAGTCCTCGCGGGGCCCCGGAGCTCGCAGCGCTCCCCGGACCGCCACGACGTCGCCGGCCGCCGCCGCCGGCGCGCGCCCGGCCGACAGCAGCAGCACTCGCTCGCCCGCGACCATGACGGACGCGCGCCAGCCCCGCGCGGCCGTTCGCGGTGACTCCAGCAGCGCGGAGTCCACGCGCACGACGTGCCCGAGGCGTGGCCCGAGCTGGCTGTGGTCCAGGGCGGCGGTGCGCGCGTGCGCGAACGTCGCAGCGGCGAGCAGCGCCGGCAGCAGGACCGCTGCTCGCCGCGGCGAGGTGCTGAGCGCGCCGACGGCCAGCGCAGCCGGGGCGAGTGCAAGCTCCCCGCGGGGTCCGAGGACGAGCCCGGCCAGCACGACCGCGAGCAGGATCGTCGCCGGGTGCGCGAGCGCGAACGCGCGCGCGATGGCGACGTGCCTCACGGAGCGACCTGCGGACGCAGCGCCTCGAGCTTCTTCGGTCCGATGCCGGCCACCTGACCCAGGTCATCGACGCTCGCGAAGCCGCCGTTGGCTTCGCGCCATGCGACGATCTTCGCCGCCGTCGCCGGCCCAACGCCGTCGAGCTCGTCGAGCTGGTCCAGCGTCGCACCGTTCAGGCTGACCGGCGCACGCGGCGAGCTGCCAGTGCTCACCGCGCCGTCACCGGCGGCGACGGCCGGCGCGCGCTCCGGGACGACGATCTGCTGTCCGTCCGCGACCTTCGCAGCGAGGTTCACCGCCCCGGCGTCGGCCGCTGCGGTCCGCCCGCCCGCCCGGCGCACGGCCTCCTCGACGCGTGCGCCGGCCCGCAGGTGGTACACACCGGGCCTGTGCACGGCGCCCGTGACGTAGACGACGAAGCGCCCGGGCGCAGGGGCGGCAGTGATCGCCTCGCCACCCGCCGCAGTCGGCGGCGTCCCCTGGGAGGGGGCCGCCGCGGCCGCGCGGTCGCGCAGCAGCGCCCTGCCGCCGAGCCCCAGCACGACAACCCCCACGAGCGCCCAGAGCAGCAGCGTGGAGCGACCGGAGGCGGGCATGACCGCACGCTAGGCGCCGGCGCGTGACAGCACGACACGCTCTCTGCGCAGCGTCTGCAGCGGGTCTACGCCGTGAGCGCGGAGATCCGCTCGACCGCGGACGCAGCGTCAGCGGCGGGCTCGACGCCGGCGATGTCCCAGCTGCCGATCCCGACCACGGGCTTGCCGGCGCGCAGCGCGAGTGCCAGCTCGGCCAGCGTGCCGTAGCCGCCGCCGATGGCGATCAGCCCGCGCGCGGCCGCGACGACCAGCGCGTCACGGCCCTCGCCCATTCCCGTGGCGATCGGCAGCTCGACCCAGCCGTTGGCCGCGTCCGGGTCGGACCCCGGCAGGAAGCCGATCGTCGACCCCAGCCGCGAGCGTGCGCCGCGCGACGCGGCCTCCATCACGCCGCCCAGCCCGCCGGTCACGACGACGCACCCTGCAGCGGCCAGTGCCGCTCCGACGTCCTCGGCCATCGCCAGCTCGCCCGCGGACGCCTCGCCCGGGCCGATCACCGCGATCGCCGGGGCGCCTCGCATCCGTTCAGCGGACGACGACGTTGACGAGCTTGCCCGGCACCACGACCACCTTCACGACGTCGTGCCCATCCACGTGCGTGCGTACGTTCGGCGCCGCGAGCGCGAGCGCCTGCAGGCTGTCGCGGTCGGCGTCGGCGGGAACCTCCACGCGGTCGCGCAGCTTCCCGTTGACCTGGCAGACCAGCTCGTAGGTGTCCGACGCGAGGAACACGGGATCCGCCTGCGGCCATGGCTGCTCCCAGACGCGCTCGCCGGTGAGCAGGTGGTAGCCATCGGCGGCGGCGTGCGGGGCGAACGAGAACAGCAGCGAGTTCGCGGACTGCAGCGCCAGGCGCATCGCGCCGGTCCCCGCCTCGTCGCGCAGGCGCGAGATCTCGTTCGTCAGCTCCATGACCGCGGCGATCGCGGTGTTGAACGCAAAGCGCCCGGAGGACATGTCGCCGGTCACCTTGTCGATCGCCCAGTTCGCCTTGCGCACCAGTGTGAGGTCTGCTCCGTCGGGGGCCGCCGGGGGATCCTCAGGACCGCGGGCCGCGATCTCCGCGCTCAGCCGCCAGAGCCGGCTGAGGAAGCGGTGCACGCCCTCGACGCCCTCGTCCGACCAGTCCGCGTCGTGCTCGGGCGGGCCGATGAAGAGGATGTAGGCGCGCGCCGTGTCGGCGCCGTGCGAGGCGACCAGCGCGCTCGGGGAGACGACATTGCCCTTGGACTTGGACATCTTCGCCCCGTCCTTGGTGATCATCCCCTGGGTGAACAGCTTGGCGAACGGCTCCTGAGCGTCGAGATGGCCCAGATCGCTCAGCGCCTTGCAGAAGAAGCGCGCGTACATCAGGTGCAGGATCGCGTGCTCGACGCCGCCGATGTACTGGTCCACCGGCATCCACGAGCGCAGGATCGCCGGGTCCCACGCCGCGCCGTCGTTGCTCGCGTCGCAGTAGCGCAGGAAGTACCAGGACGAGTCGACGAACGTGTCCATCGTGTCGGTCTCGCGCTCGGCGCTGCCGCCGCACTGCGGGCACGCTGTCGTGACCCAGTCCGTCGCGGCGGCCAGCGGTGACTTCCCCCTCGGCGCGTAGTCCTCGACGTCGGGCAGGACGACGGGCAGCTGGTCCTCGGGAACGGGCACGATGCCGCAGCGCTCGCAGTGCAGCACCGGGATCGGGCAGCCCCAGTAGCGCTGGCGCGAGATCAGCCAGTCACGCAGGCGGTAGTTCGTCGAGGCGTGTCCCTTGCCGTCGCGGTCCAGCCAGCCGACGATCGCCTCGAGCGCCTCCCTGTTGGGCAGCCCGTCGAACTCGGGCGCCGAGTTCACGAGCGGCCCGTCACCGGAGTACGGCAGGCCGTCTGCGTCGCCGTCCGGATTCTCGCCCTCGACGACGCGGCGGATCGGCAGGTCGAACTTCGTGGCGAAGTCGTGGTCGCGCGCGTCGTGGCCGGGCACGGCCATGATCGCGCCGGTGCCGTACTCCATCAGGACGTAGTCGGCGACGTACACCGGGATCGCCTCGCCGTTGACCGGGTTGACGACGTGCCGGCCGAGGAACACCCCGCTCTTCTCCTTGTCGGCCGCGCCGCGCAGCTCGTTGGACTCGGTCAGCGCGTGGTTGACGTACTCCCGCACCGCCTGCTCCTGGCCCGTTCCGGCGATCAGGCGCTCGATGTCCGGGTGCTCGGGCGCCAGCACGAAGAATGTCGCGCCGAACAGCGTGTCGGGCCGCGTCGTGAAGACCGGGTAGTCGATCGCGAGCTCCTCGCAGCGGAAGGTCACCTCCGCGCCGTGCGAGCGTCCGATCCAGTTGCGCTGCATCGTCTTGACGTGCTCGGGCCACTCGATCGTCGCGAGGTCGTCGAGCAGCCGGTCGGCGTAGTCGGTGATGCGGAAGAACCACTGGTTGAGCTGCTTGGCCTCGACCTCGAAGCCGCAGCGCTCGCAGTGACCGTCGATGACCTGCTCGTTGGCGAGCACGGTCTGGTCGTTCGGGCACCACTTGACAATCGCGTCCTTGCGGTATGCCAGCCCGTGCTTGAACAGCTCGAGGAAGATCCATTGGGTCCAGCGGTAGTACTCCGGGTCGCAGGTGGCGAACTCGCGCGACCAGTCGATCGAGATGCCCCACTCGCGGAACTGACGCTGGAACTCGGCGATCGCCGCGTTCGTCGACTCGCGTGGATGCTGGCCGGTCTTGATCGCGTGGTTCTCGGCGGGCAGCCCGAACGCGTCGTAGCCCATCGGGTGCAGCACCCGGCGGCCCGTGCGGCGATGGAAGTGCGCGACGGCGTCGCCGACGGAGTAGACCTTCAGATGGCCGATGTGCGGCTCGCCGCTCGGGTAGGGCAGCATCTCGAGCACGTAGGACTTCGGCGGCTCGTCGGCGGCGGCTGCCTGTGCGGGATCAGGGTTCGCAACCTCCCAGGTGCGCTCGTCAGCCCACACGCGCTGCCAGCGGGGCTCGATCTCGGACGGGTCGTAGCGCAGGTCGGTCATCGGGGCCATCCTGGCGCAGGATAGTGTCCGGCCGGTGTCCGACCCGGCGCCGCCGCCCGACCTGGATCCCGCCCGCTACGCGGTCCACCGGGCGACCGTTCGCGACGGCGTGGAGCTCGCGTACGCCCATGTGACGCCACCGGCGGGCGCGGGCCCGGCGCTGCTGCTGGTCCACGGGTGGCCGGAGACGATGCGCATCTGGTGGCGCAACATCGGCCCGCTGGCCGAGGCCGGCTTCGAGGTGATCGCGCCCGATCTGCGCGGGTTCGGTCAGTCCTCGCTGGCCGCCGACGGCTGCTACGACCTAGCAGCGCACGCGCGCGACCTGCACGCGCTGGTCTCAGGCGTGCTCGGCCATGAGCGCTGCGTCGCGAGCGGCGGCGACCTCGGCGGCGGGGTCATCATCGATCTCGGCCTGCGGTTCCCGGGCTTCGTCGACCGCCAGGTGCTGTTCAACTGCGTGCTGCCGATCCTGCCCGACGCCTACGCCGCCGCCGGCATCGAGCCGGCCCCGTCACGCGAGGTGCGGCAGGCCGGTGACTACTTCCTGCGCCAGGGACGCGACGCGGACGCGCTCGCGGCGGAGCTCGCGACGGCGGCCCAGCGCCGCCGCTACGTCGAGCAGTTCTACGGCTCGCGGTTCTGGGCCACGCCGGGAGCGTTCTCACGCGAGGCGGCGGCGTTCATGGCGCAGCCGTTCGAGGACGCGGACAGGCTGCGGGCGTCGTTCGGCAACTACGAGAGCGCGCTCGGCACGCGGCCGCTGAGCGAGGCGCCGCGCTTCTTCGAGCCGTCGCCGGTCCCGACCGTGGCGCTCTACGGGCCCGACGACCACGTCATGTTCCGCGACTTCTGCGAGCGCTGCGAGGTGGCCTTCGAGGATCTCGTGGGCCCGTTCGTGGTGCCGCGCGCGGGGCACTTCCTGCAATGGGAACGGGCCGGGGTGCTGGACCGGACGATAGGCGGGTACTGCCGGGACCTGCTTGGCTGAGCGTGCCGGTCCGTCCGATCCGTCCCGTCCGTATGCGCACATACGTTCGTGATCCAGGCACGGACGCTGACACCAACGGAGAAGGGCGGGATCGCGGAGCTCGCAATCGCCGCGAAGGCCGCGGCGCTCGGGATCCAGGTGCTGCGGCCGATGACGGAGGGCCATCGGTACGACCTCGTCTTCGAGATCGACCGAGCGTTCTCGCGCGTTCAGTGCAAGTGGGCACGACTCGTACGAGGTGCCGTCGAGATTCGCGGAAGCACGTGTCGCAACTCCCCCGTCCGGGGATACATCCGCGGCAGCTACGAAGCGCACGAGGTCGATCTGCTCGCCGCGTACTGCAGTGAGTTGGACCGCGTCTCCGTCGTTCCGATCGCCGAGATCGCCGGCCGAAACCTCCTCCATCTGCGCGTCGAACCAGCACGAAACAACCAGGCCCGGCTTGTACACTGGGCCTCGCGGTACGAGCTTGGGGCCATAGCTCAGCTGGGAGAGCGCCGCCATGGCATGGCGGAGGTCGAGGGTTCGAGCCCCTCTGGCTCCACTCCACCGAAGGCCGCCTGAACGGGCGGCCTTCGTCGTTCGGCTACGCCGCGTCGGCCTCGCCGCCGGGCTCGGGCCCGGCCGCGAATGCGCGCTTGGGCACGTCGCCCCAGAGCGCCTCGAGCCGGTAGTACTCGCGCGCCTCCGGCGTGAAGATGTGCACGAGGACGTCCCAGTAGTCCATCAGCACCCAGCGGGACTCGGTGAGCCCCTCGACGCGCCGCGGCAGCAGGCCGTGGTCGTTCTTCAGCGTCAGGTGGATGCCGTCGTGGATCGCCTTGACCTGCCGGTCGCTCGCACCCGTGCAGATCACGAACCCGTCGGTGAACGCCGAGACGCCGCGCAGGTCCAGCGCGACGACGTCCAGCGCCTTCTTGTCGAGTGCGGCCTCGGCGATCACGTCGGCGAGGCGCTCGGGGGTGAGCTGCTCGGTGGCCGGCTCTGTGGTCATGCGTGGTGCTCCTGCTCGGTGGGGATGGCGCCGGTGCTCCGGTGGTACCAGCCATGTGCTGCGATCTCATCGGCGACCGCGTCCGCAACCAGGTGGCGGATCGGCCGGCCCTCGGCGACCCTGCGCCGCAGGTCGGTCGACGAGACGTCCAGCCGCGGCATGTCGAAGAAGACGATCCGCGACCCGTCATGCAGCGGCTCCAGCCGCTGCACCAGCTCCTCGGCGCGGGACTCGTCCCGCTGCGTCACGGCCATGCGCGCCAGGCGCAGGACCGCTCGCGGCTCGCGCCACGTGGGCAGGCTCTCGGCCATGTCGCCGCCGACGATGAACGTCAGTTCGTCTCCAGGCTCGCGGTCATGCAGCACCCTCAGGGTATCGACGGTGTACGACGGCCCCTCCCGCTCGAGCTCCAGCGACGACACCTCAAGGCCCGGATCGCCCGCTGCCGCCAGGCGGCAGAGCGTCAGACGCGCCTGCGGCCCCGGATCATCCGGGGCCTCCTTGTGCGGCGGCTGACGCACCGGCATCACCAGCACGCGGTCCAGCGCGAGCTGGTCACGCGCCTCCTGAGCGCAGACGAGATGCCCGATATGCGGCGGATTGAACGTCCCGCCGAGGATGCCGATGCGGGCCACGCGGGACTCAGGCGCGCACGTGGCCGTCACCCGTGACCACGTACTTGATCGTGCAGAGCTCGCGCAGGCCGATCGGCCCGCGCGCATGCAGCTTCTGCGTCGAGTTGCCGATCTCGGCGCCCATCCCGAACTCGCCGCCGTCGGTGAAGCGGGTCGAGGCGTTGACGTAGACGCACGCCGCGTCGACGCCACGCTCGAATGCGACTGCCGAGCCGAGGTCGTCGGTCACGATGGCCTCCGAGTGACCCGAGCCGTAGCGGTTGATGTGGGCGATCGCCTCGTCGAGCGAGTCCACCACGCCTACCGCGATCGTCAGCGACAGGAACTCCGTCGCCCAGTCCTCGTCGCTCGCGTCGAGCAAGCCCTCACCGAGCTGTGCACCGGCCAGCGAACGGGTGCGCGCGTCGACGCGCAGCTCCACGCCGGCGTCGCGTAGGGCCGTGAGCACGCGCGGCACGAACTCGCCTGCGACGGCCGAGTGCACAAGCAGCGACTCGGCGGCGTTGCAGACGCCCGGGCGATGCGTCTTCGCGTTCACGGCGATGGCGACCGCGTCATCGAGGTCGGCGCTCGCGTCGACGTACACGTGGCAATTGCCGGACGCCGCGTAGATCACGGGGACCGTCGCGACACCCTTGAGCGCCGCCTTCAGGCCCTCACCGCCGCGCGGGATGATCAGGTCGACCACGCCCTCCTGGGTCGCGAGCTCGCCGAGCTCGTCGCGACCACCGCCGGCGACCAGCGATACGGAGCCCGCCGGCAGCCCGGCACCCTCCGCAGCGCGCGCGGCGATGCCGGCGAGCACGGCGTTGGAATGCGCCGCGGACGAGGACCCGCGCAGGACGCAGGCGTTCCCCGACTTCAGGCACAGCGCAGCGGCATCGATCGTGACGTTCGGGCGCGCCTCGTAGACGATCGCGACGACGCCGAGCGGGACGCGCACCTTCTTCAGCTCGAGCCCGTTCGCCAGCCGGCCGCCGCCGATCAGCTCGCCGACGGGATCCGGGAGCACCGCGACCTGCCGCGCGCCGTCCGCGATACCGGCGATCCGCTCGGGGGTCAGCAGCAACCGGTCCAGCAGCGCGTCGGTCAGGCCGGCCGCACGGCCCGCCTCCATGTCGCGCGCGTTCGCCTCGAGGATCTCGTCGGTGCGCGCGATCAGGGCGTCGGCGATCGCGTGCAGCGCACGCTCGCGCGTGGCGCTGTCGGTCGCGGCGAGCGCGCGTGCGGCGTCGCGCGCCGTCAGGCAGAGATCGCTGACCGACTGGGCGGTTGTGGCCATGCACGAAGGGTAGTCCGGCGAGCAGGCCCGCGCCCAGGACGAGCAGCTGCTCAGCGCTCGTGGCGGCGGGCTCGGGGCGCGATCCCAGGCCGTGCGACCACCGCCGCGCCGGCCGCGCGCGGATCCGGAAGCTCGCCGGCACGCGACAGCAGCTCCTGCTCGGTCACGAGGCCTACCCCAGGACGAAGTAGTCGCGATGCACGGCCTCGTCCGCGGCACGCGGGAGCACCGCGCGGACCGCGTCGGACTGCTTGCCCATCACGCCGCGCAGATCGGACGCCGCGTAGTTGGCGATGCCCTTGCCGATCACGCCGTCGGCCGAGCGCACCTCGACCGCGTCGCCCTCCTGGAAGTCGCCGCTGACCTCGATCACGCCGACCGGCAGCAGCGAGGCGCCGCCGTCACGCAGCGCCCGGGCTGCGCCGGCGTCGACGACGATCGTCCCGTGCGCAGGCTTGGCGTACTTCAGCCACAGCTCGAATGAGGAATGACGTTGCTGCTGCGGCGCGAAGCGCGTGCCGACCGCGTCGCCGGCGAGTGCCTGTGCGAGGACGCCATCGGCCAGGCCGCTGCAGATCGTCGTCGGGATGCCCGCGGCGGTCGCCATCTCGGCCGCGACGACCTTCGATCGCATGCCGCCGGAGCCGAGCGCCGACGGGCTCTGGCCGATCTGGAAGGCGTCGAGCTCGCGCACGTCGCGGACCTCGCGTACGAGCGGCGCGTCGGGGTTGACGCGCGGGTCGGCCGCATGGAGCCCGTCCTGGTTGGTCAGCAGCACCAGCCGGTCGGCGCCGACGAGGATCGCGACCTGCGCGGCGAGGAAGTCGTTGTCGCCGAAGGAGATCTCCTCGGTGGCCGTCGTGTCGTTCTCGTTGACGACGGGGACGACCCGCCAGTCGAGCAGCCGGCCGAGCGTCTGCCGCGCGTTGAGGTAGTGGGCGCGGTGACCGACGTCGAAGAAGGTGAGCAGGACCTGCGCCGACATGACGTCGCGCTCGCGCAGCAGCTCGTCGTAGACGCGGAAGAGCTTGCCCTGGCCGACGGCGCTCGCCGCCTGCAGGTCGGCCATCGTCGGCGGCCGGCCCCCGAGCCCCATGACCTCGACGCCGCGGGCGATCGCGCCACTCGTGACGATCACGATGTCGTCGCCGGCGGCGTGGCGCCCGGCGATCTCCGCGCAGATGTGGCCGACGACGTCCGCGCGCAGGGTGCCGTCGTCGTGAGCGACGATGTTCGATCCCAGCTTGACGACGTAGCGGCCCACGGCTCGGGCAGGTTAGACCGAGAGGCCGTCGATCCGCGAGGTGACGGCCGTCCAGGCGGTCGACCGCGGATCCAGATGCGAGCGGTGGATCGCCTGCGGCGGCTCGACGAGCTCGACGGCGGCCCCTGCCGCCCGCGCGGCCTGCGCGTAGTCGCGGCTTTGCCCCACGGTGACCGTCTTGTCGTCGGCGCCGTGGACGAGCAGGACCGGCATCTCCAGCGGGATCCGGCGGGCGGGATTGGCGAGCGCGTAGCGGTCGGGTAGCTCCTCCGGCGTGCCGCCGAGCAGCTCGTGGACGACGCCGCCCGGCTCGACCAGCGAACGGGCCCGCTCGAGATTCGCCACCGGTGCCTGCGCGATCACGGCGTGCGGTGTCACGCGTGGCGCGGAGCCTGGAGCGCCGGCTGGAAGCCTCGCGCGGCCCGCCGCCCACAGCGCAAGGTGCCCGCCGGCGCTGTGCCCGAGCAGGACGACGCGGCCCAGGTCGAGCGGTGCGCCGCAGTCGGCGACGGCGTCCACCGCGGCGCCGACGTCCTCGAACGTCGCCGGCCAGCCGCCGTCCTGCCCGCCGCCCACGCGCCGGTACTCGACGTTCCACGCGGCCCAGCCGCGCCGCACGAGGTCGCGGCAGACCGGCCGCATCACGCGGCGGTCGAAGCCGGCTCGCCACGACCCGCCGTGCAGCACGATCGCCACCGGGTGCGGTCCCGATCCGCGCGGCGTGTGCAGCTCGCACACGCCCCACTTGTGCGCGGCGTAGCGGTGGGTGCTTCCACCGCGCAGGAGGTCGGCGGCGATGCGCGGCAGACCGGGCGTCATGCCGCCGTCACGCCGGGTCCAGCTCGAAGACGACGCCTGCGATCTCGACGTCGTTGCCGGGCTCGAAGCCGGCAGCCTCGAGCGCGCGGATGACGCCCATCCGCTTCAGGCGCCGCTCGACATGCGCCAGGGCCTCCTCGTTCTCGACGTCGTAGCGCGCGAGCAGCCGCTCGACCGGGTCGCCGACGACGCGGTACGCACCATCGCCGATGCTCTCCACGTGCCAGGAGCGGCCGGCGGCCGGGCGGAAGACCTGATGCTCGGCGAGCGCCTCCTCGGCGACGAGGTCGTCGAGTGGCCGCGCCTCGAGCACCGGGACGCGTCGCAGCAGCTCCGCAGCGAGCTGGTCGATGCCCTCGTGCGTCGCACTGGAGGTGACGAGGACCGGGACGTGGTCGCCGAGCCGGGCACGCCAGGCCTGCGCGGCAGCAGCGGCCTCAGGGGCCGGCACGAGGTCCGCCTTCGACAGCGCGAGGATGCGCGGCAGACGGGCCAGGCGCGGGTCGTGGCGCTCGAGCTCCTGCTCGATGATCGCGAAGTTCGCCTCCGGATCGGACCCGTCGAGCGGGCCGAGGTCGAGCACATGGACGAGCAGCCGCGTGCGCTCGACGTGCGCCAGGAAGTCGTGGCCGAGACCGGCGCCGTCGCTGGCACCCTCGATCAGCCCGGGGATGTCGGCGAGGATCAGCTGACGGTCATTGCCCTCGAGGACGCCGAGGTGCGGCTCGAGCGTCGTGAACGGGTAGTCGGCGACCTTCGGCGCGGCGCGCGTGAGGACCGAGATCAGCGACGACTTGCCCGCGTTGGGAAGGCCGACGAGGCCGACGTCGGCGAGCAGCTTGAGCTGCAGGTCGATCCACTCCTCCTCCCCCGGCAGCCCGCGCTCGGCGAAGCCCGGCGTCTGGCGCGTCGAGCTCTTGAAGCGCGCGTTGCCGCGGCCGCCGGTGCCGCCGCGGGCAACGCGCGCGCGCTGACCGGGCACCACGAGGTCGTGGACGGTGCCGTCCGCCATCCGCACCTCGGTCCCGGGCGGGACGCCGACGATCAGGTGCTCGCCCTCGGAGCCCTTCTTCAATGCGCCCTCGCCATGACGCCCACGCGGCGCCTTGTAGTGCGCACGGCGCTTGAAGCTCTGCAGGTCACGCAGCGAGTCGCTGCAGACCAGCACGACGTCCGCACCATGCCCGCCGTCGCCGCCGTCGGGGCCGCCGCGCGGGACGTGCGCCTCACGGCGGAACGACAGGCAGCCGTTCCCCCCATGACCGCCTTGAACGAAGATGCGTGCCTTGTCGTAGAGCATGTGTGTCCCCGGAAGCGCGTCCCGCGCGCTCGCCGTCACCCCCAAGCGTAGGAGCAGCCCGTGTCCGATCAGGTCTTCCTCATCACCGGCGCCTCGTCCGGCATCGGCGCCGCGACCGCGCGCGCCGCCTCCCAGGCCGGCCACCGGCTCGTGCTCGCCGCGCGCTCGGAGGACAAGCTGAAGGCGCTCGCAGACGAGTGCGGCGGCACCGGCCGCGCCGTCTACGCCGTCACCGACGTGACCAGCTGGGAGGACAACGAACGCCTCGCCGCAACGGCGCTGGAGGCGTTCGGCCAGGTCGACGTCGCGTTCGTCAACGCAGGATTCGGCGGGAAGCGGAGCTTCAACCCCGCCGAGGCCGACACCGTCGAGCACTGGCGCGACATGGTGCTGACGAACGTCCTCGGCGCCGCGTACACGATCCGCGCGGTACTTCCGGCGGTCCTCGCTGCCAAGGGCCACATCCTGCTGACGGGCTCCGTCGCCGGCCGCGTCGCGATCCCCGGCAGCCTCTACTCGAGCACGAAGTGGGCCGTCACGGGCATGGGACAGTCGCTGCGCGGTGAAGTCGCCGGGACCGGCGTGCGGGTCACGCTGATCGAGCCGGGGATGGTCGACACGCCGTTCTTCGACAACCGCCCCCAGCAGGCGCTCGCCGACACGGACATCGCAAACGCCGTCATGTACGCGGTGTCCCAGCCCGCGCACGTAGACGTCAGCGAGATCCTCGTCAGGCCCACGGCTCAGCAGCTCTGAAGCGACTGGTCAGGCGGCGCTGGTGCGCAGGCTGCGTGCGATCGCGTAGCCCGCGGCAGCGCTGCCGAGGGCCAGGGCGATGATCGCGTCGCCCTGCGGCCCCAGGCCACCGCGCGCGCGGGCGCTCGCGACCCCGTCGACGGTGTCGCAGAGCGCGATCGCCGCCGACCAGCGCGCCGCGATCAGCGGGTCGTCGGCGGATGCGACGTGAATCGCCATGAAGCCGAGCAGCGCATCGCGCGCGCCGAGCGCACGCAGCGCGACCTTGCCACCGTCGTCCGCGGCGCTGTCGCCGATCCATGGGCGGCCGAAGAAGACCGGCGCGACGACCAGCCCGAGCCCGAGGCCCAGCCGGCCCGCGCCGATGCCCTTCATCGCCAAGCGGGCGCTCACGGTCGTGAGGGGACTACTCGGCGGCTGCGTCAGCGGAGACGACGTTCACGATGCGGCCACGGCGGCCACGGGTGAACTCGACCTTGCCGCTCGCCTTTGCGAACAGCGTGTGGTCGCGGCCCATGCCGACGCCGTCGCCGGCCTTGAAGACGGTGCCGCGCTGGCGCACGATGATCTCGCCGCCGGTGACGCTCTCGCCGGCGAACGTCTTCACGCCGAGGCGCTTGGAGTTCGAGTCACGGCCGTTGCGGGATGAGCCGAGGCCCTTCTTGTGTGCCATCTGATCAGGCCTCCTGTGCCTCGGCTGCAGGCGCCTGCTCGGCGTCCGCAGCCTGCTTCTTCGCCGCGGGCTTGCGCGACAGCTGCTTGATCTCCGTGACCTCGATCCGCGTCAGCTCCTGGCGGTGACCCTGCGTCTTCTTGTAGCCGCGCTTGGGCTTGTACTTGAAGACGCGGATCTTCGGCCCGCGCAGGTGCTCGATGATCTTGGCGTCGACCTTGACCTTCGCAAGGCCGTCGGTGTCGAACACCGCCTCATCGGAGCGGAAGAGGATCGGCTCGAGCGCCACCGTGGCGCCCGCGTCCTCGGGCAGCCGCTCGACGAGCAGGGTTGAACCCTGCTCGACGCGGTACTGCTTGCCGCCTGTCTTGACGATCGCGTACATCTGGAAGAGGTCCTAGTCCGAGGTGGAATCCGCCGCAGCTGCGGCATCGGCCGTGGCAGCGGAACGGCGCCGACCGCCTCTGCGGCCACGGCGCCGAGGCTTGGATTCTAGGGCATCGCCGTTCGCAGGGGTCTCGGCCGCCTCAGCAGCTTCGTCGGCGACCACCTCGGCGGTCTCCGGGACAACCTCATCGACCTTGTCCGCGGGCTTGCGGCGCGTGCTCGCCCCGCTGCGCTTGGCCGCGGGCTTCCGGGTCCGCGTGACCGTCGGGCCGTCGTCGCCGACGAGCGTCGCGCGGGCCGAGTTGCGACCGGCATCGTCGATCCGCACGAGGCGCTTCTGACCGATGAACGGCCCGCCGCCGGAGACCGACACGATGTAGCCGTCGATCTTGGCGACCGCGTCGTCGACGTTGTACATGTGCGGCTCGACGATCGAGACGAGCACCTCCTCGCCCGCGCTGAACGGCACCGCGCGCTCGTGGACCTCGTCCAGCGAACCCTCCAGCACCACGGCGAAGTGGTCGAGCGGCAGGCTGTCGGTGCCCTCGAAGTGGAAGACCTTGCCGGTCGCCTCCTCGAGCTCGTGCAGCATCCGGGCGCCCATGCCGGTGAACTCGACGCTGACGGCCGGGTTCACCTGGACCAGGAAGGCCTCGGTGGTGCGCGGCGCGCGGGCTGCGAGCTCGCGCAGGCGGCGATCGAACTCGATCGCGACGGTCGCCTCGCTCAGGACCACGCCGTCGCCGTCGCAGGTCGGGCAGGTGCGGGAGATGATCTCGCGCACGCCCTCGGTCACGTTCTGGCGCGTCATCTCGACGAGCCCGAGCTTGGAGATCTCGGCCGTGAACGTCTTCGTCCGGTCCTGGTCGAGTGCCCCGCGCAGCGTCTTCAGGACCGCCTCGCGGTTGCGCGCCTTCGCCATGTCGATGAAGTCGATGACGATGATGCCGCCGATGTCGCGCAGCCGCAGCTGGCGCACGACCTCGTCGGCCGCCTCGAGGTTGGTCTTGGTGATCGTGTCCTCGAGCCGTGCCTGCTTGCCGCGGCCGACGAACGACCCGGAGTTGACGTCGAAGACGGTCAGCGCCTCGGCGTAGTCGATCATCAGGTAGCCGCCGCTGGGCAGGTCCACCCGCCGCGAGGTGAGCCCGGCGATGACCTCCTCGACGCCGGCCTCCTCGAACAGCGGGTCGGAGCCCTGGTGCAGCTCGACGCGGTCGACGAGCTCCGGTGCGGTGCGCGTGAAGAACGACACGAGCCGCTGGTACTGCTTGTCGTCGTCGACGAGCGCGCGCTCGAAGTCGGCGCTGAAGATGTCGCGCACGACGCGAACCGACAGGTCGGCCTCCTGGAAGACGAGCGAGGGCGCGGTCTGCTTCTTGACGCGCTGCTGCAGGACCTCGTGGAGCTTGAACAGGTAGGGCAGCTCGCGCTCGAAGTCCTCGCGCACGGCGCCGTGTGCGGCGGTGCGCACGATCGCGCCGCCGCCCTTGAGGTCCAGCCCCTTGACCTGGCGGCGCAGGCGCTCGCGCTCCTTGTCCTCCAGGCGCTTGGAGACCCCGAGGCCCTCGCCGGTGGGCGTGTAGACCATGTAGCGGCCGGCGATGGTGAGATCCATCGAGAGCCGGGCGCCCTTGGTCTTCAGCGGGTCCTTGACGACCTGGACGACGACCTCCTGCCCGGGCTTCAGGATCTCGCTGATGCGTTTTCCGCCCTCCTGGCCGCGGCCGCGGCGCGGGATGTCGACACCCGGCAGCACGATCTCATCGATGTGCAGGAAGCCGTTCTTCTCCAGGCCGATGTCGATGAACGCGGCCTCGAGCCCGTCGAGGACGTTGTCGACCTTGCCCAGGTAGACGTTGCCCACGATCGACCGGCTGCCGCGGCGCTCGATGTACATCTCGGCCACGCGGTATCCCGCCAGGGCGCTTTGCGCGCCCTTGGGGCGCCGGCGGGTGGCGGGCGCGTTCGGGGTGCCGGCCTGTTCGAGCAGCGCGACCCTGGTCTCCCAGGCGTCGACGCTGACGAGTACTTGCTTTTTCACGGTACGTAACTCATTTCTTAGAAGGTGAGCACCCGGCCCTTCGACGCCGCTGCGGCTCTGCCCTGCGCGTGAATCGACTGCAGGAGCCCGATCGCCAACATGGTGGTGATGATCGAGGAGCCGCCGTAGCTCATCAGCGGCAGGGGAATACCGGTGATCGGCATGATCCCCACGTTCATCCCGACGTTGACGAAGACCTGGAACAGCAGCATCGAAACGATGCCGCCGGCGACGATTGCGCCGTAGAGGTTCTTCGCAGCGGTCAGGATGCGCAGGCCGCGCCAGATGAGCAGGGCGTACAGGGAGAGGACGAGCGCGGCTCCCGCGAAGCCCCACCGTTCGCCGACGACGGCGAATACGAAATCGGTGTGGTGCTCCGGGAGGAAGTCGTAGCGCGTCTGCGTCGCGTCGTCGCCGCGGCCGGTCTTCTCACCGGATCCGATGGCGATGCGCGACTGGTTCTGCTGGTAGCTCTCCCTGCTGGCGGTGTCGGATGGGTGCAGGAACGCCGTCAGGCGATCCTTCTGGTAGTTGTGGAGCACGCTGACGCCGGCTGTCGGGAGCGCCACGAGGGCGAGCGCGACGGCGACGGCGACAAGCGCGCCGAGGGCGGCGAAATGCCGCCAGGGGGCCCCGGCCACGAACAGCGTGGCGAGACCGATGACGATGTAGACGAGCGCCGAACCGAGGTCCGGCTGGAGCATCACGAGCGCCGCCGGGACGAGTGCGAGCAACATGATGCGCGCAGTCGTGCGGCGGTCTGCCAGCCGTCGTGCCTGATCGACCATGAAGGCCGACAGCGACACGATCAGCAGCACCTTGCCGAGCTCGGATGCCTGGAACGAGAAGAACGGAAGGTCGATCGCGCGGCGTGATCCGCGGGCGACGCTGCCGAAGGCCATGACGGCGAGGATCGACGCGATCAGCAGGCCGTAGAGGACGACCTTGACCTCGCGCAGCCGCGAGTAGTCCATCCGCCACAGCAGCACGGCCAGCAGGCCGCCGGCGGCGAAGTAGATCGCCTGGCGGGTCGCGAAGTAGCCGGGATCGCCGGCGACGTCGTCCGCGGTGGCGGCGGACACCGTGATCAGCGAGCACGCGGCGAGGCCCAGCACCGCCAGCAGCAGCACCGGGTCGAACGGCAGGCTCAGCCCGCGGGCGCGCGGGACCGCGACCGTCTCCCCCTGCTGGATGGCGCCGCGAGTGCTCATCAATTGGTCTTTGACCGGCCGGGTGCGCAGGTGGCCTTCTGGTAGTGCCAGGTCGCGAGCATGCGGCAGACGATCGGCGCGGCGGCGTCGGAGCCGAAGCCGCCGTCCTCGACGGTCGCGGCGATCACGATCGGCTTGGTCTTGCTCGGGACGTAGGCGACGTACCAGGACTGGTCAGGCCGCGGCGGCCGCTCAGCGGTGCCGGTCTTGCCGTAGACGGGGAACGCGTCCTGGTTCCAGCCCGCGAACACCCTGGCCGAGGTGCCGTCGGCCATCGTCGACAGGTGCAGGCCGTCCATGATCGCCTGGCGATGCCCGGCGTCGAACTTGACCTTGCGCGCACCCGGTGAGGGGATCCGCTGGATCTCACTGCCGCCCTCGTCCTCGATCCCGAGGCCCAGGTGCGGTCGCACGACGCGCCCGTTGTTGGCGATCGCCGAGTAGGCGACGGCGAGCTGCAGCGGTGAGGCCTGCAGGTCGCCCTGGCCGACGGACAGGTTGATGTTGTCGCCCAGCGACCAGGGCCGCTTGTCGGAGATGCCACAGGAGCTGACCTTGCGCTTCTTCTCGCAGGCGATCTCGTCCTTGCGCACCTTTGCGCGCCAGGCGCGGTCGGGGATCGTCCCCTCGGTCTCGCCGGGGATGTCGATGCCCGTCGGGCGACCCAGGCCGAGCTTGCGCGCCCACGTCTGGATCGCCTGGCCCTGGAGGTTGTTCGTGTCGCGGCCCAGCGTGTAGAAGAACACGTCGGACGAGACCTGCAGCGCACGGCGCAGGCTGATCGTGCCGTTGACGGCGTCGCCCGCGTTCTTGAACTCCTGCGCGCCGACCTTCAGGACTCCGGAGTCGTTGATCGGCGTGTCCGGGGTGATCACACCGCGCTCGAGCGCAGCCATCGCGGTGATCGCCTTGAACGTCGAGCCGGTCGGGTAGGCGCCGCCGATCGCGCGGTTGAACTGCGGCGCGCCGGTCCCGTTGCCGAAGATCGAGTCGTAGCGCGACTGCGTGATCGGCCGCGCGAGCTCCGCCGGGTCGAAGGTCGGGTAGGAGCTCATCGCGAGCACCTGGCCGTTGCGCGGGTCCAGCGCGACGACGGCACCGGCGGTTCCGGTCCCGCCGCCGATCACCGCTGCCAGCCGGCGCTGAGCCGAGCGCTGCAGCCGCAGGTCCAGTGACGTGCGCAGCGCCAGCCCCGGCTGTGGAGCGCGCGCGACGCGCTGGGCCTTGGGACGGCCGTTGGCGTCGACGGTGATGCTCTGCACGCCGGCACTCCCGCGCAGGTAGCGGTCGTACGCGCGCTCGATCCCGCCCTGGCCGACGACGGTGCCGGAGCGGACGCCGCGGTAGGCCTTGGTCCCGATCTCGTCAGGGCTGATCTCACCGGTCGTGCCCACGAGCTGCGCCGCCGTCGTCCCGAGCGGGTAGCGGCGCAGGTAGACGCGCTGCACCGCGATGCCGGGGTACGAGCGCTGGTGTTCAAGCAGGTAGTTGCGCATCGATTGCGGCACGTCGACCTTGACGCGCACGTTCGCGTACGGCAGGACGGCGAGCTGCTGGATCACGCGCTCGCTGACCGTGCGGGGCGAGACCCCCAGGACGCGCGCCAGGCTCGCGTAGCGCGCAGCGAGCTGCGGCGTCGCCGGCTTGGGGATCGGGGGCGGCTCGCCCCAGTGGCCCTCGGGCCGCTTGGATCGCTGCGTCATCAGCTGGCCCCACGTGGCCGCGGCGTCGCGCTCGGCCTGGGGCAGCTTGCGCGGATCGAGCTGGACGACGGTCGCGACGCGGTTCTCGACGATGGGGCGCCCGTCGCGGCCCAGGATGTTGCCGCGCGGGGCGGAGATCGCGACCGTCCGCACGCGGTTGTCGAGCGCGTCCTGGCGGTAGCGGTCGCCGGTCAGCACCTGCATGAACCAGAGGCGCAGGAAGACGATCGCGAACAGCGCGAAGGCGATGCCGCCCAGGATCGCGACGCGCAGCGCGAGCTGCGGGTTGATCGGCGGGGTGCGGGGACCGGACTGGCCGGCGGGCTCGAGCATCAGTGGGTCACGCCCTCGAGAGCGGCGAGAGGCCACCGGTGGTGTACGCGCGCCGGCGCCGGCGCCGCGGGTCCTCGGGCAGCACCGGCATCAGCCAGCGGCGGACGACGGCATAGACCGGTGTCGCCAGCAGCGCTCCGAGCGCGACGGTGACGAGGATCTGCCAGATCAGCTCGAAGTCGAGCGGGACGGAACGTCCGAGCAGGAACTGCATCAGCGAGAAGCCCAGCTGCGCGAGCAGCGTCGCGGCGCCGCCGACGGCGACCGGGATCAGCGCCCCCTGGGGATCGCGCAACTCGCGCACGCGCCCCGCGCCGTAGCCGATGCCGAGGAACAGCAGCGAGCTCATGCCGACGGTCTGGACGAGCGCCAGGTCGAGGAACAGCCCGACCCCGAAGCCGAACGACGCGCCCGGCAGCGACCCGACGAGCAGGCCCGCGCAGGCGACGACGAGCGGTGTCAGGTCCGCGTTGGCGCCGAACACCTGCAGCTGCGAGATCGCTGCGATCTGGACGATCACGACGACGAGGCCCAGGAGAACCAGGCGCCACACGAGCTGGAGCGGAGAGGCGATCACGGCCGGTTCCCGTTCACGCGGCGCGTCAGGACCTGGACGGCCTCGAGCCGGCGCAGGTCGGCGTAGGGCTTCAGCAGGACCTCCTGCGAGTCGGTCCCCGGGTCCTGGACGCCGGTGACCTCGCCGACCGGGATGCCCGGCGGATAGGGAGACTGGAAACGGTCGCTGGCGGACGTCGTGCCGGCAGTGACGACGCTCCAGCCCTTCTCGACCCGGTCGCGTCGCGTCGTGTACTCCAGGCGCAGGTCGTCCGGGCCGCCGGTCGAGGTCTGTACGACACCGGGAACGCCGTTCTCGCTGACCCGTGCGGAGACGTGCAGCTCGCTGTCGGTGATCAGCGTGACGACCGCCGAGTTGCCGGCGACGGTGGTGACCTGGCCCACGAGGCCGTCCCCGGTGATCACGGGCTGCCCGACGCGTACCCCGCGCCCGGAGCCCTGATCGATCACGACCGTCGAATACCAGAGCGTCGGCGACTGCCCGATCACGCGCGCGGTGACGGGCCTGGTCCCGGCGAGCGTGCTGCTGCGATCGATCGCGAGCAGGCCTTCGAGCTGACGGTTCTGGCGCACGGCGTCGGTGCCGGCGATCGCGCGGCGGCGCAGCTCGGCGTTCTCGTTCCGAAGATCCTCCACCTGCCCCTTCGCGGAGATCGTGTCGCCCGACCAGCCGACGAGGTCGCGGGCCGGCTTGAGGGCGCGGCTGGCGCCCTCCTGGATCGGAGAGACGACCTCGAGCACCCCGCGCTGCACGCTGTGCAGCCCGCCACCGGTCGACTCACCGAAATACACGGTGAGCAGCAGCAGCGCGGACGCCACGAGAAGCGCGAGGGTTACCCGGCGCCGTCGAACCGACTTGTCGTACACGTCAGAAAGGTGTTGTGGATGTACATGAGGTTTCGCGCCTGGCGGTTGACGCTAGTAGCGCCGGCGGCGGCTCCTCTGATTGCGATTGGCGCGGTGGATGACCTCGAACTCCTCAAGCGAGCGGCCGGAGCCGACCGCAACGCAGGTCAGGGGCGACTCGGCCAGGTGCGCGGGCATCTGAGTCTCTTCCCGCAGGCGCTCGTCGAGCCCGAGGAGCAGTGAACCACCACCCGCCAGCATGATCCCGCGGTCCATGATGTCGGATGCGAGCTCCGGAGGGGTCCGGTCCAGCGTTTCCTTGACGGCGTCGATGATCTGCGAGAGCGGCTCCTCGAGCGCCCCGCGGATCTCCTCGCTCGTCAGCACGACGGTCTTCGGCAGGCCGGAGACCATGTCGCGGCCGCGAATCTCGGCCTGGACCTCGTCCTCCATCGGGTAGGCGGACCCGATCTCGAGCTTGACCTCCTCGGCCGTCTGCTGACCGATCAGGAGCTTGTACTCCCGCTTGGCGTAATTGATGATCGCCTCGTCCAGCTCGTCGCCGCCGATGCGAATCGACTGCGACACGACGATGCCGCCCAGCGAGATCACCGCGACCTCGCTCGTGCCGCCGCCGATGTCGACGATCATCGAGCCGGTCGGCTCTCCGACCGGCAGACCGGCGCCGATCGCCGCGGCCATCGGCTCCTCGATCAGGTACGCCTGCCGCGCTCC
>JBBQKR010000044.1:0-25122 GCA_038327125.1 Solirubrobacterales bacterium | reverse complement strand
GTTCTGGCACTGCACGACGATGCCGCTCGGGATGTGGGTGATGCGGATCGCGGAGTCCGTCTTGTTCACGTGCTGACCTCCGGCCCCCGACGCGCGGTACGTGTCGACCCGGAGGTCATCCGGCTCGACCGCGATCTCCCCGACCTCGTCCACGACCGGTGCGACCTCGACGCCGGCGAACGACGTCTGGCGGCGGTTGGCCGAGTCGAACGGCGAGAGCCGGACGAGCCGGTGCACGCCGCGCTCGGCTCCGAAGAGGCCCTACGCGTTCTCGCCCTCGGCGCGGAAGGTCGCCGACTTGATGCCGGCCTCCTCCCCCGGGCTCACCTCGAGCAGTTCGACGGTGAAGCCGCGGCGCTCCGACCAGCGCATCAGCATCCGCAGGACCATCTCCGCCCAGTCCTGCGCGTCGGTGCCACCGGCGCCGGCGTTGACGGTGACGAGCGCGTCACCCGCGTCATAGGGCCCCGCGAACAGCCGCTGCTCCTCCAGCGCGGCCAGGCGCGCCTCGATGTCCGCCAGCTGCTGCGTGACCTCGTCAGCGAGCCCCTGGTCCTCATCGGCGAGCTCCAGCAGCGTCTCCAGGTCACCGACGTCGCGCTGCAGCGCCTGCCAGGTCTCCAGCTTGCGCGTCGCGCGCGCATGCTCAGCACTGACCTTCGCCGCGGTCTCCTGGTCATCCCAGAAGCCCGGCGCGCCCATGCGCCCCTCGAGCTCCGCGACCGTCCGCGTCAGGCCATCCGGATCCAGATACCGCCCCAGGTCCCCAAGCTGCTCCTCCACCGCCGCAGCACGCTGCGCCGGAGACTCCGTGTTGGGCGCAGTCGGCACCCAACCGACGCTAGCAGCGGACGCCCGGCTCAGGCGGCTTCAGGCGAGTAACGACGCGGAGACCGGCAGAGCCCGGCAGCGCGCCTCAACGAGGCGTCAGCGGCAGACAGGAGCGAGGAATCGCGGATGCATGAGGCCGCACGGCGAGGGGGTGCTGTGCGAATGCACCGCCCCCCGAAGGCGGGCGGCCTCAGGCGCCGCGAGGCCCGCGACCACTCAAGAGCCGTGGCACTTCTTGTACTTCTTCCCGCTGCCACACCAACACGGATCATTGCGCCCGACCTGCTCTTCCTCGGACACGACCCGCTGCTCGACGACGGGGACGAACAGCTCCTCGTCCTCGTCATCCTCGTACGCGGTGACGAACTCCGCCCCACCACCGGCGGCAGCCGCGGCGATCGCGTTGGCACCCTGCAGGGCCCCGCTCCCGCCGGAGTAGCTGACGGACCCGGGGCGCGTCTGCGAGCCGGCAGGTGTTCCGAAGGCCTGCTGCGCGGCGGCGGGATCGTCGACTTCGATCTCGACTTCGACGTGGTAGACCATCCGCGCGAAGTCCGACCAGATGGAGTTCATGAGGTCGGTGAAGAGGTCGAACGCCTCGTTCTTGTAGGCGACGATCGGCTCGATCTGCGCGAACCCGCGGAGGTGGATCCCCTCGCGCAGGTAGTCCATGTCGTACAGGTGCTCGCGCCAGCGGTTGTCGATGATCTGCAGCAGCAGGTAGCGCTCGAGCGCACGCATCAGCTCGTCGCCGAACTCCTGCTCGCGACGGTCGTAGACGGCGAGCGTCTGCTCGACGAGCTGCTCGGCGAGCGCCTCGCGGTCGGGGCTCTCGGCCGCAACCTCGCTCGCGCTGAAGCCCTCGGGCAGGGCGTCGCCGGGGAGGATGTCGTTGAGCGCGATGAACAGGCCGTCGAGGTTCCAGTCCTCGACGAAGTCACCGGGCGTGTACTCGTCGACCAGGCGGCGGACGACGCCGGAGATCTCCTCGCGTGCCTGGTCGCCGAGGTCCTTGCCCTCGAGCACGTCGTCGCGGTAGGCGTAGACGACGCGGCGCTGCTCGTTCATGACGTCGTCGTATTCGAGGACGCGCTTGCGGATGAGGAAGTTCTGCTCCTCGACCTTCTTCTGCGCCTTCTCGATCTGCTTGGTCAGCATCCCCGCTTCGATCGGCTCTTCGTGGCCCTCGGCGTCGACGGCGCCCAGGCGGTCGAGGATCTTGTAGATGCGGTCGCCGGCGAAGAGGCGGACGAGGTCGTCCTCGGCGGAGAGGAAGAACCGCGACTCGCCCGGGTCGCCCTGGCGGCCGGCGCGGCCGCGCAGCTGGTTGTCGATGCGCCGTGACTCGTGGCGTTCGGTGCCGCAGATGAAGAGCCCGCCGGCCTCCATGACGACCTCGCGCGCGGCGGCGACCTGCTCCTCCATCTTGGGGAGGATCTGCTCGTAGGTCGGCTCCCAGTCGGGATCGCGCGGCTTCAGGCCGAGCTTTGCCAGCTCACGGCGGGTGAGGTGCTCGGGGCTGCCTCCGAGCTTGATGTCGACGCCGCGGCCGGCCATGTTGGTGGCGATCGTGACGGCGCCGGGGACGCCCGCCTCGGCGATGATCTCGCCTTCCTTCTCGGCGTACTCGGGCTTGGCGTTGAGGACGGTGTGCGGGATGCCGTTGCGCTTCAGTTCCTCGCCCAGCAGCTCGGACACCTCGACGGAGATCGTGCCGACGAGCACCGGCTGGCCCTTGGCGTGGCGCTCGGCGATCTCGCTGGCGACAGCGTGCCACTTGCCGTCGCGGGTCTTGTAGACCTGATCGTTGCGGTCGGCGCGGACCATCGGCTGGTTCGTCGGGACCTGGACGACGCCGAGCTCGTAGATCTTCTTGAACTCGGTCGCCTCCGTCAGGGCGGTACCGGTCATGCCGGCGAGCTTCTTGTAGAGGCGGAAGAAGTTCTGCAGGGTGATCGTGGCGAGCGTCTGGCTCTCCTCCTGGACCCGGACGCCCTCCTTCGCCTCGACCGCCTGGTGCAGTCCCTCGGACCAGCGGCGGCCCTCGAGGATGCGGCCGGTGAACTCGTCGATGATCGCGACCTCGTTCTCGACGACCGCGTAGTCGACGTCACGCTTGTAGAGCGACTCGGCCTTCAGCGACTGGATCAGGTGGTTGACGAGGTGCCCGTTCTCGGCGCGGTAGAGGTGCTCGATGCCGAGGAACTTCTCGGCCTTGGCGACGCCGCGCTCGGTGACGGCGATCGTCTTGTTCTTCTCGTCGAACTCGTAGTCGAAGTCGGCGACGTAGTCGCGCTTGGAGCGCGGGTCCATCCCCTCGGGCGCCTTGCCGGACTCCAGTTGCGGCGCGAGGCGGGCGAACTTGGGGTAGAGGTCGGCGGCCTCCTCCGGCTGGCCGGAGATGATCAGCGGCGTGCGCGCCTCGTCGATCAGGATGTTGTCGACCTCGTCGACGATCGCGAAGAAGTGCATGACCGGCGGCTCGCCCCCGGTGCCCTGGCGCCCGCCGTGCTGGACCTTCTCCTCGAGCGTCTGCGCCATGTTGTCACGCAGGTAGTCGAAGCCGAACTCGGAGTTCGTCCCGTAGGTGATGTCGGCGGCGTAGGACTGGATCTTGTCCTCGGGGTCCTGCATGTTCTGCAGGACGCCCCAGGAGAAGCCGAGGATGTCGTAGATCGGGCTCATCCACTCGGCGTCGCGGCGGGCGAGGTAGTCGTTGACCGTGACGACGTGCACGCCGTGCCCGGCGAGCGCGTTGAGGCAGACCGCGAGCGTGCCCGTCAGCGTCTTGCCCTCACCGGTCTTCATCTCGGCGATGTTGCCGCCGTGGAGGACCATGCCACCGATCAGCTGGACGTCGAAGTGGCGCATGCCCATCGTGCGCCGGCCGGCCTCGCGGACGATTGCGAAGCACTCGGGGAGCACGTCGTCGAGGTGCTCGCCGTGCTCACGCACCTGCTCGCGCAGGACGTCCATCCGGCCGCGCAGCTCCTCGTCGGAAAGCGCGATCAACTCGTCTTCGATCGCCCCGATCGCGGCAACCCGCTTCTCGTATTGGCGAAACTGCTTGCCCTCGCCGATGTTGAGCGCTCTGTCCAGCAGACCCATAGGCCGCAGGATAGCGACGGGCCGGGCCGCCGCTGCCGGTCCGGCCTAGGACTCGAGCTCGTCCGGAGCCTCTGCCACCGGCTCGAGGTGACGGATCGACGGAGCGCCCTCGCGCTGCTTGCCGATCCGCTTGTCGCGCAGCTTGGCGACCTGCCGCTGGAGGTCCTCGGCAACCTCGCTGAGGGCCGCGCTCATCTCCGGCGCGGAGGCCTTGGCGTTCAGCGTCGCGCCCTTGAGCACGAGGATCGCCTCGGCCTTGTGCTTGGCCTGGATCGACGGATTGCGCTCCTCGGCGAGGATCACCTCGCAGACGGCGAGCTCGGAGACCTGGCGCCCGATCTTGGCCATGCGCCGGTCGACGAGATCACGCAGCGAAGCGTTGATCTCGACATTGGTCCCCGTCAGCTCGATCTGCATCGCGGTGTCTCCCTCGCTGGTCGAACGCCGGATGCTAGTGCTTGGGTGCCTGGGCATAGGCAATTGCGTCAACACGGCGGGCGCCTGCCTCGCGCAGGGCGCGTGCGCAGGCGTCGAGCGTCGCGCCGGTCGTGCGCACGTCGTCGACGAGCAGGCAGCGGGCCGGCGCCGGGCCGGTCGCGGTGATCGTGAGTGCCGCGCCGCGCAGGCGGGCCGCCCGTCCTGTCCCGCGCTGATGGGCCGCGCGGCCGCCCGCACGGACGAGCACCGCTGCGACGGGCTGCCCGCTGCGCGCCGCGATCGCCTGCGCCAGCGCCTCGGCGTGGTCGTAGCCACGGCGCCGGCGACGGCCCGGATGCGCGGGAACGGGCACGATCGTCGCCGTGGGATCCAGGAATCCGACCGGCAGCGCATGCACGACGTGCGCGGCCATCAGCGCTGCAACCCCGGGAGCGGAGCGGAACTTCAGCGCATGCACGAGCGCCTTCGCCGGCCCGGCGAAGTCCAGCGGGGTGGCCAGCCGGGTGACCGGGCCCGACCTGTCCGGCCGGGGCGCCGCCGCCCGCCAGTCCAGCGACGCGGCGCAGTTCCCGCAGAGTGCCGCGCCCGCATGCACCGGTCCGCGGCACGACCAGCAGGACGGCGGGATCAGCAGGTCGAGCAGCGGGCGCAGCACGCCGCCGACCCTGACGGGGAGCGGCACACGGCGCCACGACCGGTCTGCGACGATCCACGCGCGTGACTGCGCCCCCTTCGTGGACGGTCCTCGGCGCCGCCGCGGACGTGTCGTGGACGCTCGACCCCGGGCCGATCCTGCTCGTCCTCGTGTTCGGCGGGCTGTACCTGCCGCGCTGGTGGCGCGTGCGCCGCGACGACGGCGCCGCGGCCGCCCCGGTCTGGCGGCTGCTCTGCTACCTGTCCGGCCTGGCCTGCCTGGTGATCGCCCTGATCTCGCCGATCGATCGCCTGGCCGAGCAGTCGTTCACCTTCCACATGATCCAGCACGTCCTGCTGCTGGATCTCGTGCCGATCGGCCTGATCGGCGGCCTCACCAAGGTCATCCTGCGGCCGCTGACCCGGCGGCTGCTGGCGCTCGAGCGCGCGCTCGGCCCGCTGATGCATCCGGCGGTCGCCGTGGTCCTCTACATCGGCGCGATGTTCGCGTGGCACGTGCCGGCGGCGTATGACGCTGCCCTCGAGTCGGCGAGCGTCCACGCGCTCGAGCACGTCGTCTTCCTCAGCGTCGGGCTCCTGTACTGGTGGCAGCTGCTCTCGCCGATCCGCTCGCGCTTCCACACGACGGTCATGGGCCCGCTCGTCTACATGCTCTCGACGAAGCTCGGCGTCGGGATCCTCGGGATCGCGCTGACGTTCGCGCCCAACCCGATCTACCCGTACTACGAGGACCGCTCACCGATCTTCGGGCTGACGGTCGACGGCGACCAGGCGCTCGGCGGGGAGATCATGACGCTCGAGCAGATGATCGTGATGGGCGTCGCGCTGGCGATCCTGCTGTTCCGGGCGCTGGAGCGCAGCGAGCGTGAGCTGCAGCGGGAGGAGCGCCTGGAGGACCTGCGGGAGGCCGGCGAGATCCCTTAGCCGGCGCCCCGCAGCGCCAGCACCCGCCCGACCGACGCCGCGAGCGCCGAGCGCGACAGCGTCCGGTTCCCGACTGCGGCGACCACGGCGTTGAGCGCGCGCCGCGCCCGCTCGGGCTCCTGGGCGAACAGCAGCAGGTCGTTGCCGGCAGCCGTCGCGCGGATCGCGAGCGTTCCCGGGCCCGCGAGACGGCGCGTCGCCCTCACGTCGAGGTCATCGGTGATCGCCACGCCGCGAAAGCCCAGCCGGCCCCGCAGCTCCGTCGTCGTGATCCGGCGCGAGAGCATCGCAACGCGGCCGCCGTCGAGCGCCGGGTAGCGGGCGGTGCTCGTCATCACGAGCCGCGCACCGGCGCGGATGCCGGCGGCGAACGGGACCTCGTCGGCCTGCCGCAACGCCGCCTTCGAGAGCCGCACCGTCTGGATCACCGCATCCTCGTCCCGGCTCACGGCGCCGAGGCCCGGGAAGTGCTTGAGCGCCGCCGCGACTCCGCCCTCCTGCAACCCGCGCGCGAACGCACTGCCGAGGCGCCCGACCGCGGCGGGCGAGCGCGCGAAGGCGCGATGGGTCCGTGACTGGTAGCTCCCCTGGCGGCCGAGGTCGACGACCGGAGCCAGGTTGACGTTCATGCCCGCGGCACGCAGGTTCGCGGCCGTGAGCCGTCCCTGGCGACGCACGTGGGCGACGCCGCGGCGGCCCATGGACGCCGGTGATCCGGAGGGCGCGCCCGGCAGGCGGGAGACGAGCCCGCCCTCCTGATCGATCATGGTCAGCAGCGGCGCGGCGAGCGGCCGCTGCGCACGCTGCAGGCGCCGCATCTGCGCGGCGAGCGCGCCGCGTGAGCGGATGTTGCGCGCGAAGACGATCACGCCGCCGACCTCGCCGCGGCGCACGCGCCCGAGCAGCCATGACGGGATTCGCGGTCCCGCGTAGCCGACGATGATCCGCTGGCCGGCGAGCTGGCGTGTACTGAGGGCTGTCAGCGGGTCGCGCGGCAGCGCCTGCGCCGCGGGCCGGGCCACGGCGGCCTGCGGCAGCCCCACAAGCGCCAGCGCGGCGATGAGCAGCGCGCGGTGCGTCATCCCTCAAGCAGCGCGCCGTCGGCCAGCGCCCGGGGCCCCGCGATGGTGACCGACCCCCGCACGACCACACCCTGTCCGAACCGCACGTCGCCTTCGACGCTCAGCGACGTGCAGCCGACGAGGGACGGGGGGCCGTGCGGAAAGCGCTCGTCGAATGCGTCGATCAGCCGGAACCACTGTGGGTCCAGCCGCACGAGCGGCGGCGACGATCCGCCACGGGCGGGCGCCGCCGCGACGTGCGAGCGCTCGTCGAGCACGTATGCGTCGGAGCGCAGCACGAGCAGGTCATCCGTCGTCTTGACCGGCAGGAAGCGCGAGCGCGGCACGCGCAGCGCCTGCGCGCCCGGGAAGGTCGCGATCGCGGCTCCCATCGCGCTCTCGAGCTGGATCACGGCGGGCGACCCGGGATCGGTTGGGTCGACGTGTTTGCGGTTGATGATCATCGGCAGGTCGATGACGCCGTCGCCGGCGAGGTCGGCCGCGACGGCCCGCAGGTCGAGCCAGATGCTGTTGGTGTTGAAGAAGCGGTGCAGCGTGATGTCCTGGAAGGCGTCGAGGTCGGCCTCAGGCGTCTGCGCCACCTCACGGAGCACGAGCCCGCCGCCGCCCGCGCGCCGCGCCAGGTGCCCGCCCTTGCGGTCTGCCGGAGTGCGGTCGGCGACCTCCATCAGGAACGGGATCCGCTCGCGCGCGATCCAGGCGAGGATCGACGGGTCGAGCGTCGCTCCGAGGTTGTCGGCATTGGAGACGAACGCCCAGTGGTAGCCGCGGTCCAGCAGCTGCTGGAGCATCCCCGAGCCTGCAAGCGCCGGGTAGAGGTCGCCGTGCCCGGGCGGCGCCCATTCGAGCTCGGGATCGGCGGGCCAGCTCGCGGGCGCCAGCGAACCGTCGTCCAGCAGCTTCGGCACGCGGCTCTGGAGGAAGTCCGGCTGCAGGTCGGCGCTGACGTCGCCATAGCGCTCGAGCGCGGCGAGCGAGTCAGCGCGGGTGCGGAAGCTGTCCATCAGGATCAGCGGAAGCCGCGGCCCGGAGAACCGCTCGCGCAGCGCGATCATCTGCCGCGCGATCAGGTCCAGGAACGTCAGCCCGTCCCTGACCTCCAGCAGTGCCTTGGCGCGCGTCATCCCCATGCTCGTCCCGAGGCCGCCGTTGAGCTTCAGAACGACGGTCCGGTCGAGCAGCTCGGCGACGCCCGTGTCGGCCGCAGGCAGCTCATCGGCGTCCGGCAGCGCCTGCACCGGCTCGATCTCGGCCTCGGGCAGCAGCCCGTGCGCGCCGGCGGCAAGTTGACCGACCGCGTGCTCGAATGCCGCGACCGTCGCCTCGGCCGCGCCGTCGGCGCGCAGCTTGGCGAGGGCTTCAGCCGGTGCGGTCGCGCTCATCGCGGTCAGGCTACCGCCGAGCCCCGGTAGTGTCGGCACGGGCATGGCCTACGACGAAGTCCTGTGCACCCGCGTCCTCGATGCGCTCGCTGACCGTGACGACGTCGCCGAGCGCAAGATGTTCGGCGGCTGGGCGCTGATGCTCGCCGGCAACATGGCCTGCGGCGTCATGGGCGAGGACCTGCTGGTGCGCGTCGGCCGCGAGGGATACGAGGCGGCGCTGGACCTGGCGCACGCGCGCCCGATGGACTTCACGGGGCGCCCGATGACGGGGTTCGTGATCGTCGACGCCGCGGGGATCGCCGGCGACCGCGAGCTGCAGGCGTGGGTCACGCGCGGCGAGGCGTTCGCGCGCTCGCTGCCGCCGAAGCGCTGAAGCGCCGCGCTACTGCTCGTGCGGCGCGGGGACCCAGGCGTTTGCGTACGCCGCCTGTTCGGCGGTGGGCTCGTCGATCGCGACGCCGAGCGCCGCGAGCTTCAGCCGTGCGACCTCGCGGTCCAGTGCCGCGGGAAACGCGTGCACGCCGGGCGCGAGCGCGGGCGTGGCGCCCACGAGGTGCTCCACCGCCAGCGCCTGGGTCGCGAACGACAGATCCATCACCGCCGAAGGATGGCCCTCGGCGGAGGCCAGGTTCACGACCCGCCCGCGAGCGAGCAGGTTGATCCGGCGGCCGTCGACCTCGAACTCCTCGACCAGCGGGCGCACATCGCGCCGCGCGCTCGCGAGCCGCTGAAGCGCGTCGAGGTCGATCTCCACGTCGAAGTGCCCGGCGTTCGCGAGGATCGCGCCGTCCTTCATGGTGGGAAAGTGCTCCTCGCCGAGCACCGCGGTGCTGCCCGTGACCGTGATGAAGACGTCACCGCGCTCGGAGGCGTCGATCAGCGGCATCACCTGAAAGCCCTCCATGCGTGCTTCGAGCGCACGGATCGGGTCGATCTCGCAGACGATGACGGTCGCCCCGGCGCCCGCCGCGCGCTGCGCGATGCCCTTGCCGGTCCAGCCGTAGCCGACCACGACGACGACGGCGCCCGCGAGCAGGACGTTCGTCGCCCGCAGGATCCCGTCGACGGTGGACTGGCCGGTGCCATAGCGGTCGTTGAACGCCCGCTCGGTGCGCGCCTCGTTGACGGCGATCACGGGGCAGGCCAGGCGCCCCTCGGCCTGCATCGCCCGCAGCCGCACGAGGCCGGTCGTGGTCTCCTCCGTGGCGCCGCGCATCCGCGCGACGACCTCGGGGCGCGCGTCGTGGAGCACGGTGATCAGGTCGGCGCCGTCGTCCAGCGTGACCTCGGGCTCCAGCGCGACCAGCGCGCCGACGTGCGCCGCGTAGCGGTCGAGGTCCTCACCGTGGACGGCGAACACCGGCAGGCCGTCCGCGGCGACGAGCGCGGCCGCGACCGGGTCCTGCGTGGAGAGCGGGTTGGCCGAGCACAGCGCCACGTCCGCCCCGCCGGCCGCCAGCGTCCGCGCGAGCGTCCCGGTCTCCGCCGTCACGTGCAGGCACAGCGCGATCCGCACACCCGCCAGCGGGCGCTCGGCCCTGAACCGCTCGCCGATCCGCGCGAGCACCGGCATCTGCGCCGCCGCCCACGCAATCCGGGCCTCGCCATCAGCGGCGAGGCCCAGATCGGCTACATCGTGGTCAGGAAGTGCGCGCGCCATAGAGAAATGAGAGCCCTACGGGGACCGGTATTGAGATCGCGTGCGAATCGGCGCCGCTGCCAAGGACGTCGGGGGTGGGATAGGCCGGACGGCCATCCCACCCCCGAGGACGCAGGCAGCGGCGCCGAGGCGCATGCGAGATCAGTACCGGTAATGCTCGGGCTTGTACGGGCCTTCCACCGGCACACCGATGTAGGACGCCTGGTCGGGGCGCAGCGTCGTGAGCTTCACGCCGAGCGCGTCGAGGTGCAGGCGGGCGACCTTCTCGTCGAGGTACTTGGCGAGCACGTAGACCTTCTTCTCGTACTCGTCGTTCTTGGTGAACAGCTCGATCTGGGCGATCGTCTGGTTCGTGAACGAGTTCGACATGACGAACGACGGGTGACCGGTCGCGTTGCCGAGGTTCAGCAGGCGACCCTCCGACAGCAGGATGATCGTGCTGCCGCCCGGGAAGACCCACTCGTCGACCTGCGGCTTGATGTTGATCCGCGTCGCGTCGGAGCTCTCGAGCGCGGCGATGTCGATCTCGTTGTCGAAGTGCCCGATGTTGCCCACGATCGCCTGGTGCTTCATCTGGCGCATGTGGTCGAGCGTGATGATGTCCTTGTTGCCCGTCGTCGTGATGAAGACGTCGGCGGTGTCGATGACGTCCTCGAGCGTGACGACCTGGTAGCCCTGCATCGCTGCCTGGAGCGCGCAGATCGGGTCGATCTCGGTGACGACGACGCGTGCGCCCTGCGCACGCAGCGACTCGGCCGAGCCCTTGCCGACGTCACCGAAGCCGGCGACGACGCAGAGCTTGCCGGCGAGCATGACGTCGACGGCGCGGTTGATGCCGTCGACCAGCGAGTGCCGGCAGCCGTAGAGGTTGTCGAACTTCGACTTCGTGACCGAGTCGTTGACGTTGATCGCCGGGAACAGCAGATCGCCGGTCTCCTGCATCTGGTAGAGCCGGTTGACGCCGGTGGTGGTCTCCTCGGTCACGCCGAGGATGCCGCCCGCGATCGTGGTCCACTTCTGCGGGTCCTTGGCAAGCGAGTCCTGCAGCAGCTGCAGGATGATGCGGAACTCCTCGGACTCGGCGCCCGCGGGGTCCGGAACCGCGCCGGCCGCCTCGAACTCCTTGCCCTTGTGCACGAGCAGCGTCGCGTCGCCGCCGTCGTCGAGGATCATGTTGGGTCCACCGTCCGGCCAGGTCATGGCCTGCTCGGTGCACCACCAGTACTCCTCCAGCGTCTCGCCCTTCCAGGCGTACACCGGGACGCCCGCCGGCGCCTCGGGGGTGCCGTTCGGACCGACGGCGACCGCGGCCGCGGCGTGGTCCTGGGTCGAGAAGATGTTGCAGGAGGCCCAGCGGACCTCGGCGCCGAGCGCTGTGAGCGTCTCGATCAGGACGGCCGTCTGGATCGTCATGTGCAGCGAGCCGGTGATGCGCGCGCCCTTCAGCGGCTGCGCGTCGGCGAACTCGGCGCGGGTCTGCATCAACCCGGGCATCTCGTGCTCGGCCAGCTGGATCTCCTTGCGGCCGAAGGCGGCGAGTGAGAGGTCAGCGACCTTGTAGTCGGTCGCGTTCAGGACCGCGGGGGTCGTGGTCATCGCTTGGTCGTCTCCATGTCGGTGGTCGTTGTGGCGGCGGCCAGCAGCCGCGCATGCTTGTGCTGCTCCCAGCGCAGCCAGTCGTTCGCGGACACCGTCTCCGGCCGGCGCGGCTCAGCCTGCAGCCACGCCTCCACGTCGGCCTGCAGCCCGGCCTCACGGCGCAGGCGCTGGGCGACGGCGACGTCCGCGAGGCCGAGCTCGTGCTCGGCGAGCAGCTCACGCAGGGTGCGCAGGCGCTGCAGCTCTCCGGGACCGAACATGCGGTACCCGCCCTCCGAGCGCTGGGGCTCGATCAGCCCGATGCGCTCGATGTAGCGGAGCATGCGCGGCGACCAGCCCGTGGTCTGTGCCGCCTCGTGGATCGTCAGTGCATCCATGAACAGGCACAACCTTACCACAGTTGTGTCAAGGTTCGTTCCCGGCGGCCGGGAACGACGTCTACACCTGCTCTTCGGCCAGGCGCGCCTTCAGCCGGTCGATCGGCTCGATCGTCACCGGATCCTCGCCGTTGAGCACGCCGAGGTAGACCGACACGAGGTCGCCGAGCAGCACGAGCGAGAACGCCCGCTCGACCGTCGTCTGCCCACGGGTCGGCACGATGTGCGAGCCGGCGGCGGCCTCGCCGATGATCTCCCGCGTCAGGCGGATCCGTTGCGCGACGCGCGGAGTGTCGTCGCAGTCGTCGAGGAAGACCGCGCTGAAGCGACCGTGACGTGCGGCCGTCGACCAGCCGACGATCTCGTTGTGATCGCACTCCGGCAGGGCGCTCGTGAACGCGTGCTGCTTGGCGTTCTCGTTGATCTGCGTCTTCCAGCGGTAGGCGATCGCGTGCGTGAGCCCGGCGCCGACGACGACGGGGACGGTGCCGTGAAGGGCGCGCGCCAGCACCTTGGCCTCGCTCTCCTCCCCCGCCTCGGGCCCCCATGCGACGGCGAGCTGCTCGAGGTGGTCGGCGGCGACGTCGATCTCGGTGGTGAGCTTGGGCCCCGCGCCGCAGAGCGCTGCCGCCTCGAGTGCCGCGACCGTCGAGTAGGCCACGGCGGCGCGCGGCTGCAGGCCGCCGGCCATCGGGATCACCGGCACGCCCTCGGCGCGCGCGGCCTGCGCGAGTGCGCCGCCGGTCGTCGCGACGACGCGGCCCGCGCCGAGCACGCCCGCCGCCTCGAAGCAGGCCAGCGTCTCCTCCGTATCGCCGGAGTAGCTGACGCAGAGCACGGTCGCGTCCTGCGTGGTCCAGGGCGGCAGCGCGTAGCCGGCGACGCTCAGGACCGGTCGCGATGCCTGGTCGCCGAGGATCGCGCGTGCAAGCCGCCCGCCGATCGCAGACCCGCCCATGCCGGCGACGATCAGGCCGCCGGGGCTGTCCCACGGACGCACGCCGGCGGACTCCGCCTTCCACAGCGCGTCGCGCAGGTGCTCGGGAATCGACAGCACGTCCGTGAGCTGGTCGGTGGGGTCGGCCGCGGCGATCTCCGCGCGGTCGAGCCTGATCTCGGGCTGGGTGGTGGACATGGGTCTGGGCTACTCCTGGGGGAAGTGTGGCGCACGCGCGCCTACGAGGGCCCGCGGTGCATGGCGGCGTGCGTCAGAACGCGATCGCGCCGTCGGGCAGCTGCACCCCGGGGAACAGGCGCACACCGCGGTCGAGGACGTTGCCGGCGCCGATGCGAACACCCGGTCCGACGACCGCGCAGCCGCCGATCGTGCAGTCGGCGCCGACGTGCGCGCCCGGAGCGAGGATCGCCCCGCGGACGGTCGTCCCGCGGCCGACGACCGCATCGTCCAGGACGACGGCGTCCGTGACCGTCGCACCCGGCTCGATCCGCACGCGGTCGCCGAGCACCGCGTGGGGGCCGACCACGGCGCCGGCGGCGATGCTGACGCCGTCGCCCAGGACCGACGGCCCTTCGACATGCCCGTCGACCGTGCAGCCGGCGCCCCGCGCCAGGCCGTGCGCATCCAGGCGCTCACGCACGGCCGTGCGGACGCGGCCGGCGAGGATGTCCGCGGATCCCTGCAGGTAGCGCTCGGGCGTCCCGATGTCGATCCAGTAGGCAGGGTCGTGTGGGTGACCGTGCAGTCCGTCGCCGACGAGCCGAGGCCAGACCACGCGCTCGATCGACACGTTCGCTCCGGGCTCGATCAGGTCGAGCACGCTGCGCTCGAGCACGTAGGCGCCGGCACTGATCAGGTTCGTGTCGATCTCCTCGGGGCTCGGCTTCTCGAGGAAGCCGGCGACCGCGTGATCGTCGTGCAGGCGCACGAGCCCGTAGGCGGTCGGGTCCTCGACCGGGACGAGCGCCAGCGTCGCGCGCGCGCCCGCAGCCTCGTGGTGGTCGATCTGCGCGCGCAGGTCCAGGTCGGTCAGGACGTCGCCGTTGAGGACCAGGAAGCGTTCGCCGAGCCCACCCTCGAGCTGCTCGTCGGCGAAGCGGACCGCGCCGCCGGTCCCGCGCGGCTCGGGCTCCTCGACATACGTCAGGTGCAGTCCGAAGCGCGCCCCGTCACCGAGCGCGTCGCGCAGCATCACCGGCATGAAGCCGCACGCCAGCACGACCTCGTCGACCCCGTGGCGCGCGAGCCACTCGAGCATGTACGCCATGAAGGGGCGGTCCACGAGGGTGACCACCGGCTTGGGAACGGTCGAGGTCAGCGGCCGCAGCCGCGTGCCCTCCCCACCGACGAGGACGACTGCCCGCACGCGGCCTCAGGCGACGGCCGCGCGGCCGATGCCCTCGTAGCGCAGGCCTGCCGCGCGCGCGGCGTCGGGGTCGAGCGCGTTGCGCCCGTCGATCAGGACGTCGCCGCGCAGCACCGAGGCGAGCGCGGCCAGGTCGAGCGACTTGAACTCCTCCCACTCGGTCACGAGCACGACGGCGTCCGCGCCCGTGGCAGCCGCGATCGCGTCGTCGGCGAAGTCCACGCCGTGCATCAGGTGGCGCGCCTCCTGCTCGGCGACCGGGTCGAACGCGACGACCTCGGCTCCTGCCGCCTGCAGCCGCGCCGCGAGCACGAGCGAGCTGGCCTCGCGCATGTCGTCGGTGTTCGGCTTGAAGGCGAGGCCGAGCAGCGCGATGCGCTTGCCGACGAGCGGGCCCAGGTGCTTCTCGAGCTTGCCGATCACGCGCCGCTTCTGCAGCTCGTTGACCTCGATCACCGCGTTGAGCAGCTGGAAGTGGTACCCGCTGTTGCCCGCGAGCTGCTTGAGCGCGGAGACGTCCTTCGGGAAGCAGTTGTGGGTCACCAGGCCGCCGGTCGTGACGAACGCGTCGGCGCCCGGAACCTCCAGCGAGTAGACCCAGTCCGAGAATCCGGGCCGGCGCTCGACGGACGTCACGCGCACCCATCCGCCCCCGCGGGAGTCGCGTCGGTGGCCCGTCGGCGCGATCCGCTTGCTCTGACGCGAGAGCGAGGTCGCGATGCCGCGCCGGTCGCGCGGCGGAACGAGGTCGAGCAGCTGCTCCACCTGTGCGGCGCCGGCGACCCGCAGCCAGTACGTGTCGACGGTGCTGTTGCGCGTCCTGCCGACCTTCAGCGACGCGACGATCCCCAGGTCCGCGAGCAGGCGCAGCAGACCATCGGCGATCGGGCGGCTCACCGTCCCGTACTCGAGGACGACGCTCGGGCCACCGTTGACGAGTGACCAGGAGCCGTCGCCGCGCCACATGCCGGACAGCAGCGCGCGGCGGTGCACCTCCGGCTCGTCCCAGACCGCGTCGGGCAGCCTGTGGCTGTGGGAGTCGCGGCCGAGGCCGAAGATGTCGGTCCAGAAGTGCGCCAGAATGCGCGAGGAGACGGTCACCTGTCGCGTGGTCGTCCCGCGGCGCACGTCAGCCTTGACGCCGAGGTCACGCCAGTACGAGGCGACCTCCTCGACCAGGTCCTCCTCCCGCTCGGGATGGAACGACCAGACGAGACGATGGCGCTGGCCATCGACTGTGCAATGCCCCTCGGCGAGGTACAGGCCGACGACGCGCCAGAAGCGCGCATCGGCGACGAGCTCGCCCGGCACGTAGGTGCCGTTCCGGGCGCTGCCGTAGGTCGAGCCCGACTCGTCGAGCCCGAGCGTCAGCAGCTCGTCGCGCCGCAGCGCTCCCGACCTGACGATGTCGTGCGTCCGCGCCAGCGAGCCACGCCGATGGCTCAGCGCCGTGGATCGTTCCTCGACGGACCGTGTCGCCACGGCCGCGAGCTCGGGCTCCGCGGGCCGGACGATGACGGCTGCGTCCGCAAGCTGCAGGTGGCGCGTGACACTCAGCGCGCGCGGCTCGGCGCGGGCCGGCTCGCCGGCGCCCCCCAGCGCGATCGGAAGCCAGGACTCGGGCCCGAGATCCTCGGCCAGGACGACCGCCGGCTCGAGGGACTCGCTCGTCGCAGCGAAGAACGGATGGTCCGGGGTCACCTGGACCCGCCGGCCGGTCTTCGTTCCCAGCGCGACGAGGTCGCCCTCATAGCGCCGGCGCGTGACCGCCGCCAGCGGCAGCCACTGCGGGCCTGCGGACCCGGGGCGCCAGCTGAGGACCTCCGTCGCGACCGGTTCCAGATGTCCCAGCAGGGCCGCATCGGGATGCAGGTCGAAACTCAGATCGTGGAACAGCTCGTCGAGTCCGATCAGCCGCGTGCGCCCGAGCCGTCGCACGAGGACGGTCTCCTCGCCGACCAGGCATGAACCCCCGAAGCCAATGCCCGCCTGCAGGAACTTCGGGCCGATCCGGTCGTCGAGGCCCATGCCGCGCGCGACCTCGATCACGTCGGCGCCGGTCTCCTCGCAGACGTTCGCGATCTCGTTGATGAAGCTGATCTTCGTGGCCAGGAACGCGTTCGCGGCGAGCTTCACCATCTCGGCGCTCGCGACGTCCGTGCGGACGAGCTCGCCGCGGCCCTTGCCCCCGTGCTCGGCGGTCAGCAGTGGGCGGTAGAGATCGGCGACCGCGTCGCCGGCCCAGTCACCGTCGTCGCCGATGACGACGCGGTCGGGCTCGAGGAAGTCGGCGAGCGCCGTGCCCTCCTTGAGGAACTCGGGGCACGAGACGTAGCGGAAGCCCTCCTTGCCCTGCTCGGCGAAGATCCGCGTGATCGCGGCGCCGGTGCCCACCGGGACGGTCGACTTCATGACGAGGGCGTGACGGTCGGACGGGGGCATCGCGCCGACGACGGCGTGCACGGCGCTGAGGTCGGCGTCGCCGGAGTACGTCGGCGGGGTGCCGACGGCGACGAACAGCAGCCGCGCGTGCTCGAGCGCGTCCGCGAGGTTCGTCGAGAAGTGCAGCCGCTCGCGGTTCCTGGCCAGCGACTCGGCGAGGCCGGGCTCGTAGATCGGGACCTCGCCGCGGTTCAGGCGCTCGATCTTGGCGGCATCGATGTCGATGCACCAGACGTCGCTGCCCAGCTCCGCGAAGCCGGCTGCGGTGACGAGGCCGACGTAGCCGGTGCCGATGACACCGATGGGTTCACGCTCAGACACGGCGAAGGAGGGTAGCCGCGAGGCTCCCCGGATCAGGACCCCACGCGCGTCAGCGACCGCGCAATCGCCAGCATCTGGCGGTTGGTGAGCGTCTTCGACAGCGTGTTGGAGACCCAGTAGACGCCGCGCGGCGTGCGCCAGGCGACGAGCCGCAGTCGCGTCCCGTCGTAGAACAGCTCGTACTTGCGCCCGCGCATGCGCATCGTCTCGGTCGGGTCGTCGAGGATCGGCGGTGCCTTCCAGCTCGTGCCCTGCACCCCGTAGTACTGACCGGCGACGCCGGCGTACAGCACCATCCGGTAGGCCTCGAACTTCGTCTTCGCGCGGTTGCGGATCGTGTAGGCGCGCACGGCCGGGTAGTCGCGCTCGCCGGACGCGAATCCGCCGCCGGCCAGCCGCACGCCCGGGAAGTACACCGGCAGGCGCAGCTTCGCGGCTGCCGGGACCGCTGCGGCCTCGGCGCCGGCACGGTCGCGGATGATCCCCGGGGGCAGCCCGGCGGCCTGCTTGCGGCGCTGCGTCTTGCGCGCCTTCTTGGCCGCCGTGCTCGTGTCACCGGTCTGCCGAGCACCGCCGGACTCGCGGGCGTTCTTGAACTCGTCGACGACCTGCTGCAGCGCCTGCGGGCTGATGTCCACGTACGTGCCGCCGGCGACATCTGTCGCGGGGAACTTGACCTCGCGGATCGGGTTCTTCGATGACAGGTAGGCGAGCTTCAGGAACTTGAGGATCGGACCGCGCGAGCGCAGATCGGTGCGCGTGTAATTGGCGAAGATCCGCAGCAGCTCCTTGCGATCGCCGAGGACCGAGGAGAGTGAGAACTGGCTCTTGGCCTGCCCGAGGAAGTCCTGCTGGCGTGCCGCCCGCACGAAGTCCGAGTCGGTGTGACGGAAGCGCACGTAGTCGAGCGACTGGCCGCCGCAGAGCTTCTGGTAGCCGGGCTCGATGTCGATCTCCGCGAAGTGCGCCGACTGCGGCAGCCCGACGTTGGAGTGGTAGTAGCGGTGGTCGACGTCGACGTAGACGCACTTGAGCCGGTTGACCGCCCGCTGGAACCCGTTGAAGTTGACCTCGACGATGTGGTTGATCGGAATGCCGAGCAGCTTGCGGACGGTCTTCAGCGTCAGGTTGGGGCCGCCGTACGAGTACGCCGCGTTGATCTTGTCCGTCGCGGTGCCACCGTTGTCCAACGTGATCTGCGCCTTGAGGTCGCGCGGGATCGACATCACCGCGGTGACGCCCTTCTCGGGGTCCAGCCGCACGAGGATCAGCGTGTCCGAGCGCGCGGCGCCCTTGACGTCGCGGTCCTTGTAGCGGCGGTCGGAGCCGATCACGAGCACCGTCTGCGGGCCGCCGTCGCCGACGTCGTCCAGGGCGTTCTTGACGCCCGGGATCGCCTGGCCCTGGTTGCGGACGATGTCGACGAGCTCATCGACCTCGAGCAGCGCCGCCGAGGCCACGGTCGCGGCCGTGAGCAGCACGATCAGGACGCCCGCCAGGGCGGCCCTCTTGATCACGCCCAGGCCTGGCCGGGGGGGCTTTTGGGGGTCGGGAGTCACGTCGTGAGAACGGACGGCGCAGCGCGAGGTCGCGGCGTCCACAGCGGCAGGCGAACGCGACCAAGGGTACCGAGGAGTGCCGCTGGATCCGCCGGGTGCCGGGGCTCAGCCTGCTGCGCCGCCGTCGACCGCGCGCAGCGGCGGCGGGGCGGGCGCTTCGCGCGACAGGGATGCCGGAAGCCCGCGCACGAAGTCCCCGAGCGCGCTGCGGTAGCGCTTGAGCGACGCGAGCGACACCCATTCCTCGGGGCCGTGATGGCCCCCGCCGACGGGCCCGAACTCGACCGCGGGGATGCCCGCCTCGAGGAACGAGATCGCATCCGATGCGCCGTCGCGCCCGATCGACAGCGCCTCACCCTCGACCGAGCGGCTGACCGCGTCGCGCAGCGCGAGCACGAACGGGTTGCTGCGCGAGACGATCGCCGGGCGCCGCTGGAACGAGCGCAGGATCTCGACGTCGGGCAGCTCGGCGACCTGGCGCAGGATCTCGTCGGGGTCCTGGCCCGGCAGGTAGCGGATGTCGACGTCCATGCCGCAGCGGTCGGGAACCTTGTTGAAGGCGTCCCCGCCGATGATGCGTGACAGGTTGATCGACGGGCGGTCGAACAGGTCGGAGGACTCGCGGCTGAACGGGAGCGTCTCGATCCGCCGGAAGACGTCGTGCGACTTGAGGATCGCGTTGTCGCCGAGCCATGGGGTCGAGCCGTGCGCAGCGAGGCCGTGCACCTCCACGCGGATCGCCAGGACGCCCTTCGCCTGGACGCCGATGTGCAGATCCGTCGGCTCGCCGGTGATCGCGAAGTCCGCGTGCAGCGTGCCGTCGGTCACGAGCGAGTCGGTCGAGCGGTCGTCGACGTCCTCGGACTCCTCGTCCGGCACGCAGACGAACCGCACCCGCACGTCGTCCTGCGTGGTCGCGTCGTGGACGGCGCACATCATCGCCGCGAGCGCGCCCTTCATGTCGTAGGCGCCGCGCCCGATCAGGCGGTCGCCGTCGATCACGGGCGTGAACTGCGACTCGAACGCCGGGACCACGTCGAGGTGGCCGTGCAGAATCACGACCGGAGCGTCGGCCGGCCCCGTCTCGGCCAGCACGACCGGCAGTCCGCCGTGATCGATGTGCTCGACGTCGACCTCACGCGCCTCCAGCCACGCCTTGACGAACTCCGAGCACGCGCGGATGCCGTCGGGCGTCGAGCTGTCGTAGGCCATCAGGCGCTCGGCGAGCACGCATTCATCCACGAACCGAAGGATAGGCTCATGTCCATGTCACGGATCGTCCTCTTCGGCGCCACCGGCTACACAGGCGATCTGACCGCGCGCGAGATGGTGCGCCGCGGGATGACGCCGGTGCTGGCGGCGCGCAACGCGGGGCGCCTGCAGGCGCTCGCCGACGAGCTCGGAGGGCTGGAGACGCAGACGGCGGACGTCGGCGATCCCGCGAGCGTGCGGGCGCTCGTCGAGCGCGGCGACGTGCTCGTGTCGACGGTCGGTCCGTTCCTGCGCTGGGGCGAGCCCGCACTGGAGGCTGCGATCGGCGCCGGAGCCCACTACCTGGACTCGACCGGCGAGGGCACGTTCATCCGCCGGGTCTTCGAGCAGTACGGCCCGCGCGCCGAGCGTGCGGACATCGGGTTGCTGACGGCGATGGGCTACGACTGGGTCCCCGGCAACCTCGCGGGCGCGCTGGCGCTGCGCGACGCAGGGCCCGAGGCGCGGCGCGTCGAGATCGCCTACTTCATCACCGGCGGCTCCAGCGCCGGTGGCATGAGCGGCGGCACGCGCGCGAGCGCCGCGGGAATGGCGATCGAGCCGGGCTACACGTTCGCCGGCGGACGCGTGATCAGCGAGCGCGGCGCCAAGCGACTGCAGCACTTCGACGTCGGCGCCGGGAAGCGCCTGCCGGCGGTGTCGGTCGGCTCGAGCGAGCAGTTCGCGCTGCCGCGGCTGCGGCCGGAGCTGCTCGAGGTCGACACCTACCTGGGCTGGTTCGGCCCCGCCTCGCGCGGGCTGCAGGCGTTCTCCGCCGTCGGCTCGGTCGTCACCAGAGTCCCGGGCGTGAAGGCCGGGATGCACGGGCTGGCGGGACGCTTCGTGAAGGGATCCTCGGGCGGCCCGGACGCGGAGGCCCGAGCCCCCGCCCGCTCGCTCGTGCTGGCGCGCGTGTTCGACGCCGGCGGCCGCGAGCTATCCGGCGTGCGGCTCGAAGGCCCCAACGGCTACGACCTGACCGCAGACTTCCTCGCCTGGGGCGCAGAGACGGCGCTCGCCGGCGGGCTGCAGGGGATCGGCGCGCTCGGCCCCGTCGACGGGTTCGGGCTCGACACGCTTCAGGCCGCCGCCGCGAGCTACGGCGTGAAGCGCGCGTAGGCCTATGCGGGCGCGTCAGCGCCCGCAACGGCGAGGAATGCCTCGGCGCGGCGTTTGTCGCGCAGGGCGCGGCGCTGGTGCTCGGAGCCGGCTTCTGCGGCCTCGGCCTCGGCGGTGGCCGTCGCGAGCCTGTCGCGCAGCTCGGCGACGTCGAGATCGCCCGGCTGGATCGCGTCCTCGACGAGGACGAGCGCCTTGTTGTCCCCGACCTGGATGTAGCCCTCACCCTGGGCGAAGCGCACGATGTCGCTGTCGCTGCGGTACAGCCGCAGCTCCGTGGGCTCGAGCATGCCGAGCAGCGGTGTGTGGTTCGCCAGGACGCCGAGCGAGCCGATCGTCGTGCGCGTCGAGAGCATCTCGACCTGCTCGTTGAAGACCTCCCCCTCGGGGGTGAGGACCTCGACCGTGAAGGTGGCCTTCGCCATCGCGCCGGCTACTTCTTCGTCGCTGCGACGACGTCGTCGATCGAGCCATTGAGCAGGAACGCCGACTCCGGAACGTCGTCGTGCGCGCCGTCGATCAGCTCGCGGAACGACCGCACCGTCTCGGCGATCGGCACGTACTGGCCCGAGGTGCCGGTGAACTGCTCGGCGACGTGGAACGGCTGCGAGAGGAAGCGCTCGACCTTGCGTGCGCGCTGCACGGTGATCTTGTCCTCCTCGGACAGCTCGTCGATGCCGAGGATCGCGATGATGTCCTGCAGCTCCTTGTAGCGCTGGAGGATCTCCTTGACGCGCGTGGCGACGTCGTAGTGCTCCTGGCCGACGATGTTGGCCTTGAGGATCGTCGACGTCGAGTCGAGCGGGTCGACCGCGGGGTAGATGCCCTTCTCGGAGATCGCTCGCGACAGAGTGGTCGTCGCGTTGAGGTGCGCGAACACCGATGCGGGCGCCGGGTCGGTGAGGTCGTCCGCAGGCACGTAGATCGCCTGGATCGAGGTGACCGAGCCCTGCCGCGTCGAGGTGATGCGCTCCTGCAGCTGGCCCATCTCGGACTCGAGCGTCGGCTGGTAGCCGACCTGCGAGGGCATGCGGCCCAGGAGCGCCGAGACCTCGGAGCCCGCCTGCACGAAGCGGAAGATGTTGTCGATGAACAGGAGCACGTCCTGGCCCTGCTCGCGGAAGTACTCCGCCATCGTCAGGCCGGACAGCGCGACGCGCATGCGGGCTCCGGGCGGCTCGTTCATCTGACCGAAGACGAGCATCGTCTTGTCGATGACGCCCGACTCCTTCATCTCGAGCCAGAGGTCATTGCCCTCACGCGAGCGCTCGCCCACGCCGCAGAACGCGGACAGCCCGCCGTGCTCCTTGGCGAGGTTGTGGATCAGCTCCTGGATGAGGACGGTCTTGCCGACGCCGGCGCCGCCGAACAGGCCGACCTTGCCACCCTTGGCGTACGGCGCGAGGAGGTCGACGACCTTGATGCCCGTCTCGAACATCTCGGTGGTCGGGGTGAGGTCCTCGACCGACGGAGCGGAGCGGTGGATCGGCCAGCGCTCGTTGCCCTCGGGCAGGTCCTCACCGAGGTCGATCGGCTCGCCGAGCAGGTTGAAGATGCGGCCGAGCGTCGCCGGGCCGACGGGCACCGAGATCGGCGCGCCGGTGTCCAGGACCTCCTGACCGCGGGCCAGGCCGTCGGTCGTGTCCATGGCGACCGCGCGCACGCGGTCGTCGCCGAGGAGCTGCTGCACCTCGCAGACGAGGGTCTCCCCCGCGAGCTGCACGGTGATCGCGTTGTTGATCTCAGGCAGGCCGTTCGGGAACGAGGCCTCGATGACGACGCCCTTGATCTCCTCGATGCGACCGACGTTCTGGGTGGCAGTGGCGGCTTCCATAATTTTCCTCGGTTAGATGAGCGACTCAGCGCCCGCGACGACTTCCATGATTTCCTGCGTGATCTCGGCTTGGCGAGCGCGGTTCATCTCGAGGGTCAGGTCCTCGATCACCTCGCCCGCGTTCTCCGATGCGCTGCGCATGGCGGTCATGCGCGCGCCGTGCTCGGAGGCCGTGGACTCCAGCAGCGCGCGGAAGATCGAGATCTCGACGTAGTCCGGCACCAGGCGCTGCAGGATGATGCCGGGGTCGGGCTCATACTCGACGAGCGCGTGGTGGACGGTGTCCTCCTCGTCGACCTCGGCGAGCACCTCGTCGATCGTCGCGCGCTGCAGCGGCAGGAGCACCTCGCGGCGGACCTCCTGGGTCAGCGGCGAGACGTACCCGTTGTAGAGGATCTCGACCTTGTCGACGTGACCGTCGACGTAGGCGGCCATCAGGTCCTCGGCGATCTCACGCGCGTTCGCGTAGCCGGGACGATCGGTGAATCCGGTGTAGCGGCCGGCGGGCTCGAGGTTGCGGAAGACCAGCGAAGACACGCCGCGGCGCCCTGTGGCGTAGAACTGCACCTGCTTGCCCTCGGCCTTGTACTCGGCCGCAGCGCGCAGGCCGGCGCGGATGATCTGCGAGTTGAACGCGCCCGCAAGGCCGCGGTCACCCGTCACGAGCAGGATGCCGACCGTTGCCTCGCTGTCGTGCTCCTGCAGGATCGGCATCGACGCGATCTCGCCGCCGGCGGCCGCTGCGGCCTGCCGCGTCATCCGCCGGATCGCACCCGCGTACGGGCGCAGCGCGGCGATGCGCTGCTCGGCACGGCGCAGGCGCGCCGCGGCGACCATCTGCATGGCCGACGTGATCTTGCGGATGTTCTTGACCGAATCGATCCGCTGTTTGACGTCGCGCTGCGACATGGGCTGGCTGCTGCGACGACCGCTAGGCGGTGGCCGCTGCCTCCTCCTCTACGACACTCTCGGCTGCCTCGGCCCCGTCGACCGCGCGCAGGCCCTCCTCGGCGCGGGTCGTCTCGCCGACACCGGCGTCGATGATCGGCTGCCCCTCCTCGTCGAGGTCGTAGCCGAAGTCGTCGGCGTAGCCGGAGACGACCTTCTTGAGCGCCTCCTGCGTCTCGTCGGACCAGTCCCCGCCGGCGACCTTCTCGAGCGTCGGCGCGGCCTCGCTGCGCACGCGCTGCGTCAGTCCCTCGAGGAAGTCGGGGATGCGCTCGACGTTGATGCGGTCCAGCGCACCGGTCGTCGCGGCGTAGATCTGCGTGACCTGCAGCTCGATGCCGAGCGGGCTGCGCTCGGCCTGGTTGAGCGTCGCGACGAGGCGCTCACCGCGGGCGAGCGTGCGCTGCGTGTCGGCGTCGAGGTCGGAGCCGAACTGCGCGAACGCCTCGAGGTCACGGAACTGCGAGAGCTCGATCTTCAGGCGGCCGGCGATCTTCCTCATCGGCGAGATCTGCGCGTTGCCGCCGACGCGCGACACCGAGATGCCGACGTTGATGGCCGGGCGCACGCCGGAGTTGAAGAGTTTGGGCTCGAGGAAGATCTGTCCGTCGGTGATCGAGATGACGTTCGTCGGGATGTACGCCGACACGTCGCCCGCCTGCGTCTCGATGATCGGCAGCGCGGTGAACGAGCCGCCGCCGAGGTCGTCGTTGAGCTTGACCGCGCGCTCGAGCAGGCGGCTGTGCAGGTAGAAGACGTCGCCCGGGTAGGCCTCGCGACCCGGCGGGCGGCGCAGCAGCAGCGACATCTGGCGGTAGGCGAACGCGTGCTTGGTGAGGTCGTCGTAGATCGCGACGACGTGCCCGCCCTTGTAGAGGAAGTACTCGCCGATCGCGGCGCCGGCGTACGGCGCCATGTACTTGATCGGCGCGGCCTCGTCAGCGGACGCAGCGACGATGATCGTGCGCTCCAGCGCGCCGTTCTCCGCGAGCGTCTCGGCGAGCTGCACGACGGTCGCCATGCGCTGGCCGATCGCGACGTAGACGAAGACGAGCTCGGAGTCCTTGTTGTTGATGATCGTGTCGAGCGCGATCGACGTCTTGCCCGTCTGACGGTCGCCGATGATCAGCTCGCGCTGGCCGCGGCCGATCGGGATCATCGAGTCGATCGCCTTCAGGCCGGTCTGCATCGGCTCGGTGACCGGCTGGCGCTGGACGACGCCGGGGGCCTTGAACTCGGCCGGCCGCGTCTCGGTCGTCGTGATCG
>JBBQKR010000043.1:0-25681 GCA_038327125.1 Solirubrobacterales bacterium | reverse complement strand
GCTGACGAGCGCGACGAGCAGCGTTGCGAGGTCCGGGGTCTGCAGCGCGGAGCGCGGCCAGTGCGCGATCGAGTGCAGCAGCCCGACCGCGGCGTAGGCGGCGCTTTCGACCTCCGCATCGGAGCGGCCGGGATAGCAGCGCTCGAGCACCCCCGTCCAGTGCTTCATGTGCGTCGTCGTGCGCCGCGCGACCTCGCGCCGCCACGGATCGGCCAGCGATCGGTCCTCGCGCGTATAGATGCCCAGCAGCTCGCGATGCTCGAGCGCGAACTCGCCCTGGGCGCGGATCAGCGCCACGAGCTCTTCGTGCGGGTCCTCCTGGGGTCCGCCGATGCGCAGGAACAGCTCATCTAGCGCCTCGTTGTAGAGCGTCGCCAGGACGTGGTCCTTGCCGCTGAAGTGCCGGTAGATCGCCGGGCCGGTGACGCCGACGGCCGCGCCGATGTCGTCGACCCCGACCTGATGGAAGCCGTGCTCGTAGAACAGTGTGGCGGCGGCGTCGAGGATCTGGCGCTCGCGCGACATCGCCGGCAGCATAACCGACGTTCACGAGACTGCTGTTGCGGCGCGGCGTCGTCAGTAGGACTTCGGCAGCCCGAGCGAGTGCTCTGCGATGTGGTTGAGCACCATCTCGCGTGAGATCGGCGCCGTGCGCAGCAGCCGGGCGACGAACCAGAGGTCGGCGAGTCCGTACTCGAGCGCGAGGCCGTTCCCGCCGTGCGTCTGAATCGAGCGGTCGAGTGCGCGCAGGCTGACCTCGGAGGCGGTGAACTTCGCCATGTTGCTCGCCTCCCCGGCGTCGAGCCCGGCGTCGTACAGCAGCGCGCCGCGCTGCAGCATCAGCCGCGCCGCCTCGAGCTCGATCTTGGCCTCGGCGAGCGGGTGGGCGATTCCCTGGTGGGTGCCGATCGGCGCGCCCCACACGGCCCGCTCGCGAGCGTACGCGGTGGCCTTGTCGAGCGCGTAGCGCGCGATGCCCGTGCACATCGCCGCACCCATCAGGCGCTCGGGATTGAGACCGTCGAAGAGCGCGCGCAGGCCGGCGCCCTCCGGCCCGACGCGGCGGTCCTCGCCGACCTGCACGTCGTCGAAGAACAGCTGCCACTGGCGCTCGGGGGCCTGGACGGCGGTCGACACCTCCTGGCGCTCCAGCCCCGCGGCGTCGCGGTCCACGACGAACAGCGACAGCTCGCCGCGTCCGCTGCGCGCGTCGGTCCCGGTGCGCGCGACCACCAGCAGCGCGGCCGCGTCCTCGACGCCGGAGATGAACGTCTTCGCGCCGCGGATGCTGTAGGAGACACCGTCCCTGCGCGCGGTCGTCCTGATGTTGTGCGAATTCGATCCCGCGTCGGCCTCGGTGATCGCGAACGCCATGCGCGCGGTCCCCTCGGCGACCGGACGCAGCCAGCGCTCGCACTGCTCCGGGTCGGCGTGGCGCGCGAGAATGCTCCCGACGATCGCGGGTGAGATCACGAGCATCGGGAGCGGGCAACCGGCCGCCGCCAGCTCCTCCTCGACCATGCAGAGCGCGGCGATGCCGAGCCCGCCGCCGCCGTGCTCAGCGGGCAGCCCGGCGCCGACGAACCCCGTCTGGGACAGGTCGTCCCAGAGCTCGGTCGCCGCCTCGCGGGCTGCCGACTTGCGCGCGAAGTACGCGTGGCCATAGCGGCCGGCGATGCCCGCGACGGACTCGCGCAGCAGCAGCTCCTCGTCGGAGGGGACGAGCGGGACGCCTGTTCCTGACCCTGTGGAGATCATCCAGCGATGCTAACAGCGGTTAACTTTTGTTGATAGGCTCGCCGCGTCAACGACCGAGCTGCGCGCTGCGCGCTCGCAGGAGGTGCTCATGCCTGATCCATCCCAGGTCGGCCTCGAGCTCGATGAGGTGACCTTCCCCGTCGAGCGCGGCAAGGTGCGCGAGTTCGCCCGCGCGCTGCACGAGAGCGACCCGATCCACGTGGACGCGCTGGCTGCGGCGGAGGCCGGCTTCGCGGCGATCCCGGCGCCGCTCACGTTCGCGATGACCGCAATGCTGTGGCGCGAGCGCGACGCGGCGATCGAGGACCTGGGCTTCGACTTCAAGCGCCTGCTCCACGGCGGCACGACGTGGGAGTACGTGCGACCGGTGCTCGTCGGCGACGAGCTGACGATCAAGCGCACCGTCGCGGCCGTCGACGAGCGCGAGGGCAAGCGCGGCGGCGTCATGACGTTCGTGATGATCGACGCGCTGGTCACCGATGCGAGCGGCGCCGTCGTCGCCCGCCAGACAGACACCCTGATCCAGACGGGAGCATCAGCATGACCACTGCCTCGACCCTGCCGGCGGTGGCCGCCGGCGACCTCGCGCCCGAGCAGGCCTTCGGGCCGATCACCCGCTCGGACCTGGTGCGCTACGCGGGCGCCGGCGGGGACTTCAACCCGATCCACCACGACGAGACGTTCGCCCGCGACGCCGGGCTGCCGACCGTCTTCGGCATGGGCATGTTCCACGCCGGGCTGCTCTCGCGCCAGGTTGCGGGGTGGCTGGGCCTGGCGAACGTGCGCAGCTTCGGCGTGCGCTTCACCGGTCAGGTCTGGCCCGATGACGTGCTGACCTTTGCCGGCGTCGTCGACTCGGTCAGCGAGCAGGACGGCGTCCGGCTGGCGCAGTGCTCGTTCACGGTGACCCGGCAGACCGGCGACGTCGCGATCCGGGCGGCGGCGACGGCGGTCGTCGCCTGACACGAGGGCCCTGTCGTGAACGCCCGCCTACGAGGCGACCGCAGCCGGCTGCGCCGCGCCGCGCGTGGTCGCCTGCTGCTCGCCGCGGATGAACGCAGCGCAGCGCTCGCCCACCAGCGTCGCCGCGGCCTGGGTGTTGGCGCGCGTGATCTGCGGCAGTGCGCTCGTATCGGCGACGCGCAGGTTCTCGACGCCGTGGACGCGCAGCTGCGGATCGAGCACGCCCTCGCCCGGCTCGCCCATCCGCGCGGTGCACGCCGGGTGGTAGGTGTGCTGGCACGTCTCGCGGACCCAGCGCTCGAGCTCCGCGTCGGTCTGGACGTGGTCACCGGGCGTGATCTCCAGGTCGACCATGTCGCGCATCGGGGCCTGGTCGGCGATCCGGCGGGCGATCCGGACACCGCGCACGAGGGCCTCGACATCGGCGCGCTCCTGCAGCAGACCGAGCTGCACGGCGGGCAACTCGTGCGGGTCGCGCGAACGAGCCATGACGCTGCCACGGCTCTGCGGGGTCCAGTACGACTGGGCGATCATCATCGCCGGCTTGGCGTGCTCACCGGCGCCATGCTCCCAGTAGAACAGCGGCGTCTGCACGAGCTGCATGTCGGGAGCGGGCAGACCCTCCTGCGTGTGGATGTGCGCCAGCGCCTCGCCGACGTTGCTGGCGAGCTTGCCGCGCCCCCGCAGCAGCCAGTCGAGCACGTACTTCGGCTTCTCGGCATCCGACAGACCGATCCACGGCTCGCGCAGCTGGAAGTTGACGAACGTCATCGGGTGATCGGTGAGGTGGGCGCCGACGGCCGGCGAGTCGGCGACGAGCGGCACGCCGATGTCGCGCAGGTGCGCTGCCGGTCCGATGCCCGAGAGCTGGAGCAGGTGCGGCGTGTTGAACGCACCGGCGCAGAGCACGATGTCGCCGCGGCTGGACATGGTCTCGACCTTGCCCCCACGCTCGACCTCGACCGCCACGGCCCGCCCTTCGCGGAAGACGATGCGATGGACCAGCGCGTTCTTCATCACCGTGAGGTTCTTGCGCTTGCGCGCCGGGTCGAGGTAGCCGCGCGCGGCGCTCCAGCGACGGCCGCCGGACGTCGTCGTCGGCGCGACCTGCACGCCGGCCAGCGTCGGGCCGCTCAGATCCTCGGTGCGCGGGATGCCCGCGGCGACCGCCGACTCGACGAACGCGAGCGACGAGGGGTCGGGCGTGTCGATCCGGCGGACGCGCATGGGTCCGCCGACGCCATGCTCGCCGTCGCGCAGGAAGTGATCCTCGATCCGCATGAACCATGGCTGGACGTCCTTCCACGACCAGCCGGGGATGCCCCAGCCGTCGTAGTCCAGGTCGCTGCCGCGGATCCACAGCATCGCGTTCATCGCGCTGCAGCCGCCGATCAGCTTGCCGCGCGGCTGGTACAGACGCCGCTCGTCACATCCGGGCTCGGGCTCGCAGTGATAGTCCCAGTCGCGCGCCGTGTGGAACAGCGCGGCGAATCCTGCGGGCGCCCTCGCCTCCAGGCGGCGGTCCGATCCGCCGGCCTCCAGCAGCAGGACCCTGCGGCCGGCGTCCTCGCTGAGTCGCGCGGCGACCGCGCACCCCGCCGAGCCCGCGCCGATGACGATGTGGTCGTACGTTCCCATCGAGCGATCATCACCCGATCGCGGCCGCCCGATGCGGGGCTTCGCACAAGGTTGCGCGACCCGCGACTGTGGCAACCACGAGACGGCGTCGCGCCCCCAGCGCGTGTGGGATCGTAGGCCCGTGGACTTCACCCCCACGAGCCCGCTGCTCGGCGCAATCCCTGAGCGCTCGCCTGCCTGCGAGGCGCTGATCACGCGCATCGCGACCCAGCTCGAGCCGCACACGGACGAGATCGCGCAGCGGCTCGTCGACCGGATCGCGTTCGAGATGGAGCTCGTCCGCGAGGACGAGGACGTGCGCGAGGACCTGCTCGCGGTGGCACGCGCGTGCGCGTCGCTGCTCACGTCGATGACCCGGACCTGGAGCGACCCGCACTCGGTCCCGCCGCCGCAGGACGCGCTGGCGTGGTCGCGCAGCCTCGGGTCGCGGCGGCTACCGATGGATGCCCTGCTGCGCGTCTTCCGGATCGGGCAGTCCGGCTACCACGACGTCTGGCACCAGAAGCTGGCCTCGTGCGACGAGGACCAGGTCGTCGTCCTCGAGGCGCTGAAGGCGATGACGGCGTTCACGTTCACGTGGGTCGATGCGCTGCTCGAGCCCGTCGCCGTCGCCTACGAGGAGGAACGCGAGCGCAACCTGCGCGGCGCCCACACCGTCCGCTCGGAGACGGACGCGGCGATCGTCTCCGGCACGCCGATCGACGAGACGCTGGCCGGCGCGCGCCTGGGCTACGACCTGCACCGCCCGCACCTCGCGTTCGTCGCGTGGGTGGAGAGCGACGCGGGCGCGGCGGCGACGGACCGCATCGAGGAGCTCGCTGCGCAGGCGGCCGGGGTGCTCGGCGGTGCCAGCCCGCGCCCGCCGCTGATCCTGCGCGTGTCCCCGCGGATCGCGCATGGCTGGGTGGCCCACGGCGCGATCGGCGACGCCGAGCTGGGCGCGGCGCGTGACCTGCTCTGCGGAACGCACGTGCAGCTGGCGGTCGGGCGGCCGGCATCCGCGGTGGACGGCTTCCGCTCGAGCCACGAGGAGGCGCGCCGCGCCCGCCGCGTCGCGCGGCTTCTGCATCTGCCCGCGGTGGTCACCCGCTACGCGGACGTCGCCGTTCCCGACCTGCTGACGCGTGAGCCCGAGGTCGCGCGCAAGGTCGTCGAGGCGACGCTCGGCCCGCTCGCCAAGGACGACGAGTCGGCGCGCCGGCTGGTCGGCACGCTGCGCGTGTTCCTGGAGGAGGGGCAGAGCTTCTCGCGTGCAGCACGGCGGCTCGAGGTCCACGAGAACACGGTCGCCTACCGCGTGCGCCGCGTCCTGGAGCTGACCGGGCAGCAGGACGCGGGCTCGCTGGAGCTGCGCGCGGCCGTCGAGCTGCTGCCGCTGCTCGACGTTGTGGAACCCACAGGCCGGGAGCTGCCGGGCTCGGGCTGAGCCCCACCACGCCTGCCTGCAAGGCGGGGATCATCGGCGGCATGACCCTGACCGCCGACGAAGTCGACATCGCAGCCAAGTCCTTCTGGGGCCAGCCGTGGGACGTGCGCGAGGACGCGTTCCGGGCGCTGCGCCGCGACGACCCGGTCTCGTGGAGCCGCCCGGCGGAGTCCGACCTGCTCCCACCCGAGGAGAACACGCGCGGCTTCTGGTCGCTCACGCGCTACGACGACATCCAGTACGCGAGCCGCCATCCGGAGATCTTCTCCTCGGCCGGCGGGGTGATCATGGAGGACTTCCCCGAGATCGTCACGGAGATGGCGCAGTCGTTCATCGCGATGGACGCTCCGCGCCACACGGCGCTGCGCGGCATCACGCTCGACGCGTTCAAGCCGGGGAACATGCGCCGGCTGCAGGGCTGGATCCGCGACCACGCGCGTGGCCTGATCGACGAGATGTCCCACCTCGGCGAGGGGGACTTCGTCCAGCTCGTGTCGGTGCCGCTGCCGGCGCGGATCTTCGGCGAGTTCTTCGGGCTCGAGCCGGGCAGCGAGCTGCACACGAAGGCGGTGAACGCGGCCGGCCGGGTGCTCGCGTGGACCGACCCCGAGGTCTGCGACGGGCTGACCCCGCTCGAGCTGTTCGCGAACTCGGCGCAGGAGCTGCACGACGTGGCCGCCGAGCTCGTCGAGGAGCGCCGGGCGCGGCCCGGCGAGGACCTCGTCACCTGGATCGCGCAGGCCGAGTTCGAGGGGCAGCAGATGACCGACTTCGAGATCGGCTCGTTCTTCGTGCTGCTCGCCGTCGCCGCGAACGACACGACGCGGCACGCATCCGCGCACGCGATCAGCGCGCTCACGAGGCACCCCGACCAGCGCGCGCTGCTCGTCGCGGACGTGGGGGGCACCGTCGACACGGCCGTCGAGGAGGTCGTGCGCTGGGCCTCGCCGCTCATTCACATGCGGCGCACCGCTGCGCAGGACGTCACGGTGCGCGAGGCGAACATCGCCGCCGGCGACAAGGTCGTCCTCTGGTACTGCTCGGGCAACCGCGACGAGGACCACTGGGGCAACCCGTACGACTTCGACATCCTGCGCGACCCCAACCGCCATCAGGGCTTCGGCGGCGGTGGACCGCACTACTGCCTCGGTGCCGCGCTCGCGCGGCAGATGCTGAAGGCGCTGCTGACCGAGATCTACACGCGGATCCCGGACATCGAGGCCGGTGAGCCCGACTTCCTCGTGGCGAACTTCATCCACGGGATCAAGCGGCTCCCGGTGGAGTGGACGCCCGAGCAGCGGTGACGGGCGGAGCTCTCGCGGGCGTTCGCGTGCTCGAGATCGGCGGCGTCGGCCCGGGACCGTTCGCCGCGATGCTGCTCGCCGACCACGGCGCCGACGTGCTGCGGATTGCGCGCGCCGAGCCCGTGACGGATGCGCTGATGGGGCCGTGCAACCCGACGCTGCGCGGACGCGCCTGCGCGGGGATCGACCTCAAGCACCCGGCCGGGCGTGAGGCGGTCCTGCGGCTGTGCGAGCAGGCCGATGCGCTGACGGAGGGCTTTCGTCCCGGTGTCATGGAGCGGCTCGGTCTCGGCCCAGGCGAGGTGCACGAACGCGCGCCGCGGGTCGTCTACGCGCGGATGACCGGCTACGGCCAGGACGGGCCGCTGGCGCGGACGGCCGGGCATGACATCAACTACATCGCGATCGCAGGGGCGCTCGGCGCGAGCGCTCGCGCCGGAGAGCGGCCACACTTCGCGCTCAACCTGCTCGGCGACTACGGCGGCGGCGCGATGCTGCTCGCCTTCGGCCTGGTCTGCGGCATCCTCGAAGCGCGCGCGTCCGGTCGCGGCCAGGTCATCGATGCTGCGATGGTCGACGGCGCGGCGCTGCTGACGACGCTGATCCACGGAATGCGCGCCGGCGGGCGCTGGTCCGACACGCCGGGAACCAACCTGCTGGACTCGGGCGCGCACTTCTACGAGGTCTACGAGACCGTGGACGGCGGGCACGTCGCGGTCGGAGCGATCGAGCCGCAGTTCTACCGGCGGCTGCTCGAGGTGCTGGACATCGAGGCTGCCGAGGCTCCGCAATGGGAGCCGACGCGCTGGCCGGAGCTCAAGGATCGCTTCACCGAGGTCTTCCTCACGCGCACGCGCGACGAGTGGGCCGCGCTGCTCGAGCGCGAGGACGCCTGCGCCACGGCGGTCGTCCCGCTCGCGCAGGCACCCGGGCACCCGCACCTCGCCGCCCGAGGGACGTTCGCCGAGGTCGACGGCGTGGTCCAGCCGCAGGCGGCGCCGAGGTTCAGCCGGACCCCGGGCAGCGCGCGGCCGGCCGACGGCGATGTAGCGCGTGCGCTCAACGCGTGGGGGCTGGGGGAGCAGGAGCAGGATGCGCTGCGGACGGCCGGGGCGCTGGACTGAGGGTCGCGAGCGGCAGGCGCCGCCCCGCCCGGCATCCCAAAGCTCAGCCGGCCAGGCTCAGCGGTCGGCGCGCGAGCCAGCGGTCGACGACGAAGCCGCCGAACGGCACGACGGCCGCGAGCAGCACGACGATCGTCGTGCGCACGCTCCAACCCGCCTTCGGAGCGATGTTCAGCGCGAGCAGCACGTAGGCGATGAACAGCAGCCCGTGCAGTGGGCCGAGGATCTGCACGCCGGCGGGCTCGTCGTGTCCGTACTTGACGTAGGTCGCGCCGAGCAGGAGCAGGAACGTGGTCGCCTCGGCTACGGCGGTGATCCGGAAGACGCGCTCGAGCGAGGAGGTCACGGTCAGGCAGAATGGCAGAGGGCCAGGCTCAGCGTGCCGCTCCCTGACCGCTCGTGAACGTGCCGGTTGGGACCTGCTGGGTGATGCAGCGCGGCGCGCCCCCGGGCGCGCCCAGCCGGGCCCTACGCGCGAAGCCCGTGGAGCAGCCCGCGCACGGCTGCCAGCGTCGCTTCCCGGGCAGCCGGGATGTCGTCGGCCAGCGCCACGTACATCGCGCCCTGGTCGAGCGCGCCGAGCAGCAGGTGGGCGAGCGGCCGCGTCGGCTGGGGCGGCAGCGCGCCCTGCGCGATCGCCTGCGTGAGAACGGCGTCGATGAGCCCGAGCCCATAGCGCTCGGCGACTTCGCGCCAGGTCTCCCAGCCCAGCACGCTCGGGGCGTCGAGCGCCAGGATGCGCCGGATGTCCGGCTCGAGGATCGCGTCGAAGAAGACCTCGGCGCCGACGCCGAGCGCATCGAGCGGATCGTCTCCCTCAGTGCCGGCGGTGCGCGCGGTGATGCGGCCGCTGACGTCCACCTCGACGTCCTCGACGACGGCCAGGAACAGGTCGCGTTTGTCGGCGAACTGGTGGTAGAGGGCGCCGCGGCTGACGCCCGCCGCGTGCACGATCTCCTCGGTGCCCACGCCGGCGTAGCCGCGCTCGCCGAACAGCGGGCGCGCCGCGCCGACGAGCGCAGCGCGCGTGGCGGCGCTGCGCTCGGCGTGCTTGGTGTGTGGTTCAAGAGACATACGGACTGTCTGCATCATGCCGCGCTGATCGGCGGGCGCCGAGCCGTCGGGCCGGGGGCCTCAGCCGCCGGCGAGCGCACCGGCATAGACCTGCCAGGCGAGTGTGCTCTTGGCAACGAGGCTGAGGATCAGGTAGACGCGTTCGGCGAATGCCGGGTCGGCCCAGCGCCCGCGCCCGCGGTACTGCAGCCACATGTTCACGGCGAACGTGTTGAAGAGCAGGAAGAGGGTGACGAAGATCGCGACGACGAAGCCGGGGACGCCGTCGCCGTCGGTCGTCGAGACGATGAGCTGCACGGTGATCGCGATCCACGGGACGGCGCCGATGACGCACCCGTAGATGAACGGCCGCCAGTCGACGTCGTCGCGGCCGACGTTGACCCGCTCCTGGACGAGCCCGAAGAGGATCATCGCGGCGTTCGCCCCGAACAGCGCGATCAGTGCGGTCAGCTCGCTGACCCCGGCGAGCATCGCGATCAGCGCGACCATCAGCGACGCGCTGATCGAGTACTCCCACCAGCGCGCCGGATTGATCCCGCGCGCGACGTTCGACTCGTACCACCGGCGCGGACGCCCGACGCTGACCGCGAGGTGGTCGACGGCGGCGAGCAGCAGGAATGCGGCGACCATCCAGTCGATCCGCACGCTGCCCAGGCTCGCTGCGCCGTAGTCGCCCGCGCCGGGCGGGCCGACCAGGAACGAGGCGGTGATCGGGAGCGAGGCGGCGGTCGCGATCGCGAGCAGGACGACCGCCTGCAGCGCGTGCACCGACCCGACGATGACGTTCAGGCGGCGCAGCCGGAAGGCGGCCGCGGGGTCGAGCGGGGGTGGCGCGGGGTCGGGCATGTTCTCGAGGTACGTGCGCGCGGACGGAACGGACGCCCGGTGGGTCAAAGCGCGCAGGCGGTCTATCCGAAGGTGAACGCGTACCCTTGCACGCCGGCCTGCGGGACCACGGTCAGCGTGCCGCTGCGTGCCTTTGGCAGGTCGATCAGCCGGTAGAGCCGCTGGAAGCCCACGCGCACCCGGCCGTCGCGCACGTCCTCGCCGGCCTCGCGCGCCGTCACCGGGCGGCCGTCCAGCAGCAGACGCACGTCGCGCGCGCGACCGGGCGACCCGAGGACGAGGAACACGCGCTTCGCGCTGAAGCGCAGGTCGAGCGCGGCTCCCGCGCCGGCGCTCGCCGAGTCCTCGCGGATCGTCCAGCGGCCCGAGTAGCGCAGGTGGTCAGGCGGCAGTCCGGCCACCTTGCGCGGCCCGAAGTCATGGCGTCCCGCCTCGGGCGGGCTGGGCAGGAACCGCGCCGCGCGCGCCGCGCCAAGGTAGGACTCGGGGGTGGTCGGGGTGTCGGTGGCGACCTCTGCGCGTGTGCGCGTCGGATCGCCGAGCGGCGTGGCGCCGCGTTCGACGAGCAGCGAGCGGATCGCGGCCTCCTTGCGTTCGTCGTCGCCCTCGCCGACGGCGTGGAAGCGCACACGCCCGCGCGCGTCGATGAGGTACTCGGCCGGCCAGTACTGGTTGCCGTAGGCATTCCACGTCGCGAAGTCGTTGTCCTGAGCGACGGGGTACTTCAGATCGTTCTGACCGATCGCGGACCGCACGTTGCCCGCTGACTTCTCGAACGGGAACTCCGGCGTGTGCACGCCGACGATCGTCAGGCCTCTCGAGCGGTACTTCGCGTCCCATGCCCTGAGGTGCGGGAGGGTGCGCAGGCAGTTGATGCACGAGTAGGTCCAGAAGTCCACGAGCACGACGCGCCCGCGCAGCCCTGCGAGCGTGAGCGGCTTGTCACCCGGCGTGTTGAACCACTCCTGGTTGCCGACGAACTCCGGAGCAGTGCCGAGGACGGGCAGGGCGGACTCGCGCGCGGCCGAGGCCGCCGGAACGCCGGGCTGCTCCGGCGCGGACGTCGTGAAGCCGGCTGGTCGCCCGTTGCGCTCGCCGCGCACGTCGGCCAGCGCCCGCTTCGCCGATGCGGTCTTCTCCAGACCCTCGGTCGGATTCACGAGGAACGACGGCAGCTTCGTCGCGATCGTGGTCTGGAAGCGGGTGTCGAGGTTCGCGAGCATCGCCAGCGCGACGAGCACCATGAGCCCGCCCATCGCCATCTGGAACGCGGCGCTCCGCCGCGCGAGCCGCGCGGTGACACGCCGGCCACCGAGCATCAGCACGTAGAGCGTCACGGCCGACCCGAGCCCGTAGGCGAGCGCGACAAGCAGGCGCCCGCCCGTGAACGGTTGCGACGCCGAAACCGTGATGACACCGGCGAGGATCGGGCCCGCGCAGGGTGCGTACACGAGTCCCAGGCCCGCGCCGACGACGAGTCCCGAGCCGAATCCCGCTCCTTCGCGCGCCGTGCCCTGTGGCGTGAAGCGGCTCAGCCACGTCTCCAGCCGCGCCGACGCCGCGGGGGCCAGGAGGGAGAGGCCGAAGACGATGAGGACGACGATCGCGAACGTGCGCAGCAGCCCGTCCGGCAGGCCGAGCGCGGAGATGAGATAGACGAGCGCGACCGTGGCGAACGTGAACGACAGGGCCAGTCCGGTCACGACACCGAGCGGCCGCCGCCGGCCCCCGGTCGCCCCGGCCGCGAGCGCGACGGGGAGGACCGGCAGCACGCACGGCGACAGTGCCGTTGCCGCTCCGGCCACGAATGCGAACAGGGTCAGGAGGACCATCTCGGACCGCCGTCAGGACCGCTCGAGCCGGGCGACGCCGAACGCGACCGTGAACGCCCGGCACCAGAGGGCCGCCAGCAACCCGGCGCGGTGAAGGGTCTCGAGGTTCATGGCAGCCGGGGTGACGGGACGATGTGACGAGCGGATGACGAGGCTCAGGCAGGCTGCAGGCTGAAGCGCACGCGGGTCCCGACCTCGGCATCCTCGAGCCAGATGTCGCCTCCGTGCGCCTCGACGATCGCGCGGGCGATCGCGAGCCCGAGTCCGGCGCCATCGCCGCGCTCGGCCCGGTCCTCGCCCTGCGCGAACGGCTCGAAGACGCGTCGGCGGTCCCCCTGCGCGATCCCCGCGCCGGAGTCCGCCACCTCGACCTCGAGCCGCGGGCCGACGCGCTCGGCGAGCACCACGACGCTGCCGTCGGCCGGCGTGTGCCGGATCGCATTCTGGATCAGGTTGAACAGGACGCGTTGCAGGCGCGCGGCGTCGGCCTGCACGGGATCCAGTCCGGCGGGCACGTCGCAGCGCATCTCGATGCCCTTCGCCGACGCCTCCGTGCGCAGCGCGTCGACGGCCTCGGGGAGGAGAGCGTCGAGGCGCACGCGGCTCATCGACCACGTGATCTCGCCGGTCTCGATGCGCGTCAGCTCGAACAGGTCGTCCACGAGCGCGCTGAGGATCCGCACGTGGACGCCGATTCGGCGCAGGTACGCGGCACGGTCCTCTCCCTCGACGAGCTCGTCGTCGAGCGCGTCCACCAGAAGGCGCATCGACGTGATCGGCGTGCGCAGATCGTGCGAGACCGCGGCGACGAGCTCGCGGCGCGCACGCTCCTCCGCGCCGAGCCGAACGGTCATCCGCTCGGCCTCACCCGCGAGCACGGCGAGCTCGTCACGCCCGCCGGTGGAGAAGTCCACATCGCGCCTGCCCTCCCCGACGGCCTCGAGACCGTCACGGACGTGCTCCACGTCGCCCAGGACACGACCCGCCAGCAGGCGCGCAGCGACGAGTGCGACCGCGCCACAGAACGCGCCGACGACGACCGCAAGCAGCGCGTCGTGCGGGCTGAGGAACATGACGAAGGCGAAGAGCACCGCGGTCGCGACCAGCTGGCCGGCGGCGATCGCGGCGATCAGGGCGAACTGGCTGCGCAGCGACCCGAGCCGGTCCCGGTGGCCGGCGGCGATCACCGCCAGCGTGAGCGCCGGCACCCCGACGGCCGCCAGCAGCGCGACCGTCACGAGCGCCCCGTGCCAGGAGTCCGCGAGCCCGACGACCAGCCCGCCGAGCAGTGCGACCGCGGCGGGGACGGCGAGCAGCCGCAGGTCGGCGCGGCCGGTCATGCGCTGAACCGGTAGCCGACGCCCCACACGGTCTGCAGACGCACCGGGTTGGCAGGGTCGGCCTCGATCTTCGAGCGCACACGGCGCACGTGCACCGTGACCGTGGAGGTGTCGGTGTAGAACGGAAACGCCCAGACCGCGTCCATCAGCTGGTCGCGGCTGAATGCCCGCCCCGGGTTCCGGGCGAGGAACGCGAGCAGATCGAACTCGCGCTGGGTCAGCTCGACCTCCGCGCCGCTGACGAGAACCCGGCGGCCGACGAGATCGATGACCAGGCCGCCGAAGACCAGCGGTTGCTCATCCGCCGCGGTGGGTTCCTCGCGCAGCGCGAGCCGGCGCCCGAGCGCCTCGACCCGCGCGACAAGCTCGGCCGGAGAGAACGGCTTGACGAGGTAGTCGTCGGCGCCCTCCCGCAGTCCGCCGACCCGGTCGTGCTCCTCCCCGCGCGCCGTGAGCAGGATGATCCCCGGAGCTGGGCCCTGCTGCTCGCGAACACGACGCATCACCTCCAGACCGCTGAAGCCCGGGAGCATCACGTCGAGCACGAGCACGTCCGGGCGACGCTCGATCACTGACGCGACGGCGGCAGGGCCGTCGGCCGCGGTGCGCGTGCGGTGGCCCGCTCGGGTGAGGTAGCGGGCGACGACCTCGCTGATCGTCGCCTCGTCATCGACCACCAGCACATCAACCACACGCGCGTCGGACATGCCGAAAGGATCGCAGCAGCGTCTTACAGGGTGATGACGCGGCGGCGACAACGGAGGGCGGGTGCCACCACGAGTCGAGGCAGCGTCAGTCAGCGTGCCGGCGCCGAGACGAGTGCGGCGCTGAGCTGGTCGCCGGCCTGGTCGGTGAACGCTCCCGTCGCCATCCACGTGATCCGGCCGTCGCGGCCGGTGAGCACGGTGGCGATCGTCGCGTCGTCGCGAAGTCCGAGGGCCCGCTGGACGCGGCCGACGTCGGTGTAGCTCGTCAGGGTCCGAGCGCAGGCGTCGCGATCGCCGATGCCGACGGCCATTCCGCCATCGATGAACCAGCGCGCGGGAGTCCAGCGCTGGGAGATCGCCGGGATCTCGTAGACCCGCAGGCCGTCATGATCGGCCTCGAGGGCGAGGAGGAACGGGAGCCAGGTGTCGACCAACTGCTGCTGTTCGCGTCGGAAGGCGACGACGGCGACGTTCAGCCGGCCTTCGAACTCGCCGGGAAGGTCGTAGCGCTCGCGCTCCAGGCTTCGCGCCTGGATCTCCGGAAAGCGGTGGGCGACGCGCGTCATCGCACGGTCGCCCCTGCCACCAGGGTGCGCGCGCCGCGGATCTCCACGGTCAGGACGCCAGGTCGCCGTCGTTCGCGTCGTTGCTCGCGATCTGCGCTTGGATTCGGTCGTTCTCGCGACCGTCTGCGATGGCGGCGAGAACGAGCCCGAGGATTCCGATGGCCGCGGGGATCGTGACCGCGACGCCGACGAGGAACAGACCGAGGTCACTCATGTCCGTCACCTGACATCTGCAGGGCCACGGCGCCGAAGGACAGGATCGAGGGGACCCAGAGACCCACAAAGATTCCCTGGTCATGGCTTCCTGTGAACCACAGCGTCACCGAAAGGACGAACGATGCGAACGCGGCGGCAAGGATTGCCACCGAGGCGCGTAGACGGAGCGAGCGACGACCCATGGCAGGGCCTCCCGACGGTCGAAGGACGAATGCCCAGTTTCTACGCGCCAGAATCCTGACCGGATCAGACGCCTGCCACGGCCGCCGGCACACGCGGGAGCTGCCATGACGCGATCGCCGCCGCGCCGGCGCCCGTAGACCGTCTGGTAGGTCGGCGACAGGAGGCAGGATGCGGCACGACGAGCAGCGGCGAGCGACGAGCGTTCTGGTGATCGGCACCGGGGCGGCGGGTCTTCGTGCGGCAATCGAGCTGCGGCAGCGCGGGGTCGACGTGACCTGCGTCGGCAAGCGGCGACGCGACGACGCGCACACCGTGCTGGCGGCGGGCGGCATCAACGCGGCCCTGGGCACGATGGACTCCGAGGACACGTGGGAGCAGCATGCCGCCGACACGCTGCGAGAGGCGTACGGGCTCGCTGATCCGACGACCGTGGAGATCCTTGCGCGAGAGGCGCCGCGCGCGATCCACGAGCTCGTCGGCTGGGGAGCGACGTTCCAGACCGAGGACGATGGCCGGCTGAGTCAGCGGTTCTTCGGTGCGCACCGCTTCCGGCGTACGTGCTTTGCCGGTGACTACACCGGGCGCGAGATCCAGCGCACGCTCGTGCGTCGCGCAACCCAGCTTGGCGTGGGCTTCGACGACGACACGTACATCACGCGGCTGCTCGTTCGCGAGGGCCGCGTGTTCGGCGCCTATGGCTTCGACCTGGAGGACGGCACCCGGCGGGTCTACCTGGCCGACGCCGTCGTGCTGGCGGCGGGCGGCCACACGCGCATCTGGCGCAGGTCCTCGAGCCGCCGCGACGAGAACACCGGCGACGCGATGCGCCTGGCGGCGCTGGCGGGCTGCCGGCTGCGCGACATGGAGCTCGTGCAGTTCCACCCCACCGGGATGATCTGGCCCGAAGAGGCCGCCGGCACGCTCGTCACCGAGGCGGTGCGCGGTGAGGGCGGGATCCTGCGCAACGCGAGCGGCGAGCGCTTCATGGAGCGCTACGACCCCGAGCGCCTGGAGCTCTCGACCCGCGACCGCGTGGCGCTCGCCAACGACACCGAGATCAAAGCGGGCCGGGGAACCGAGCGGGGCGGCGTCCTGCTCGACGTGACCCACCTCGACCGCGAGCTGATCCTCGCGCGGCTGCCGCGGATGTACCGCCAGTTCGTGGATCTCGCGATGCTCGACATCACCCAGCAGCCGATGGAGGTCGCGCCGACCGCCCACTACTCGATGGGCGGCGTGTGGGTCGATGCTGCGACGCACGCCACGGACGTCGAGGGTCTGTACGCGGTCGGCGAGTGCGCGACCGGCCTGCACGGCGCCAACCGGCTCGGCGGCAACTCGCTCGCCGAGTGCGTCGTGTTCGGGCGCATCGTCGGCGAGCAGGCCGCCCAGTGGTCGGCATCCCTCGATGCGCAGGTGCGCGACCGCCAGGCGATCGCCGCAGCGGGCGAGGAGATCGATGAGCTGCTCGCGCTGCGCGGCGACGCGTTCGTGCGTCCTCTGCAACGCGCCGTGCGCGACGTGATGACCGACCACTGCGGCGTCGTACGCAGCGAGCACGGCCTCACGACAGGCCTGGGCAAGCTCGACGAGATCGACGCCGCGACGAGCGCGATGGAGATCCGCACCGACATCGCCGGGTTCGACGACCTCGCCCACGCGTTCGACCTCGCCGGGTCGCTGCTCGCCGCGCGCGCGACGCTCGAGTCGGCACGCGAGCGCCGCGAGTCACGCGGCTGCCACGTGCGCTCCGACATCCCCCACCAGGACGAGCAGCTGCGGGTGAACCTCACCTGGCTGCCCGACGGGTCAGGGCTCGAGCACGAACCGGTCCGAACCGCCTCCGCGAGCGTCGCCGCACTCCTCGACGCGCCGGAACTCGAAGTCGCAGGACGCCTGTTGGAATAGACGGAGGCTTCCGGCCGCTCGCGCTCATGCCGAGCACCGCCGCACGCTGGTCCGCCGCGTTTCGCGGATCGTAAGACGCACCGACCATGATCTGCCCATGCTCCGAATGACGATGCGCATGTCGACCGTGGCGGCTCTGGCCGCTTCGCTGGCGATCGCCGGGTGCGGCGGCTCCGATCCGGCGTCCGCGCCGGACGCCGCGGCCCCAGCTACGACGAGGGCCGCGCCCGAGGCCCAGGCGAGCGCACCACCGGGCGGCGCGTCCGCGAAGCTCGCCGCCAGTCGCGAGGGCGCGGGGGAGGTCGTCGACGGCGACATCGAGGAGCGGCTTGCGGCGCTGAAGGGCGTGCCCGTTGTCGTCAAGCAGTGGGCGTCGTGGTGTCCGCAATGCGACCGCGAGTTCCCGTTCTTCCAGGAGCTCTCGACGCGCTATCGCTCACAGGTCGCGTTCGTCGGGCTCAACGCGCGGGACGATCGCGGCGACGCCGAGGCCTACAGCGCCGAGAACGCGCTGAAGTTCCCGAGCATCTACGACAAGGACGGCTCGCAGTCCTCGGCGATCGGCGCCGGCCGTTCGTGGCCCACCACGGTCATCTACGACGCAGCGGGCAACCGCGCGGTGGTCAAGCCGGGGGCGTTCGCGAGTGTGGACGAGCTCGACGAGTACATCCAACGGTACGCGCTTTCGAGCTGACCGCGCATGGACCCGTCCGCCGGCATCGGCGTCCTCGCCGCGGTCTTCGCGGGGGCGATCTCGTTCCTGAGCCCCTGTGTGCTCCCGCTCGTGCCCGGGTACCTGGCGGCGGTCACCGGCGTGTCCCCCGACCGGCTCGACGGCGCGTCGACGCGGCAGGTCCTGCTCCCGAGCCTGGCCTTCGTGGCGACCTTCTCGGTCATCTTCATCCTGCTCGGCGTCACGGCGAGCGGCCTGGGGAACCTGCTCATCGAGCAGCGCCGGACGCTCGAGAAGGTCTCGGCGGCGCTGATCATCGCCATGGGACTCCTGTTCATGGCGGCACCGTTCATCGACCGCCTCAACCGGGAGTTCCACGTCGGCGGGCTGATGCGTCGTGCGGGCCGCGGGGGCCCGTTCGTCGCGGGCGCCGCATTCGCGATCGCCTGGACCCCGTGCGTGGGCCCGACGCTCGGCGCGGTCCTCAGTGCGGCGGCGCTCACCGAGTCGGCGGGACGCGGGGCGTTCCTGCTCGCGTGCTACTCGGCGGGTCTGGCGATCCCGTTCCTCGCGACGGCACTCGCCTTCCGCCGGATGACGACATCGTTCGCTGTGGTCAAGCGCCACTACGCGGTCGTGATCGCCGTGGGCGGCTTCGTCCTCGTCGTGATGGGCGTGCTGATCTGGACCGGTGAGCTGTTCCGGCTGAACATCGAGGCGCAGCGGCTGCTGGAGGACCTGGGCGTCAACGTCTTCGACGACGTGTGACCGGCTACGGACCGGCTCGGCGGCGTAGTCGCAGCTCGTCAAGCAGGGCCAGCACCGCGAGCGCGGCGCCGAACACGAGGCCCGCGCGCAGGGAGACGTCGCCATTGCTGCGGCCTCCGGTGCCTGCGGCATCGACGACGAGCGCGAGCACCAGTCCGCCCAACGGCGCGAGCGCGAGGCGCGCGGCGAGCGACCACGAGCCGAGCGACGGGGGCCCCAGGATCCGCTCGGCGGTCGAGCCGCGCAGCATGCCGGGCAATGAGCCGAGGCCGACGGCAAGCGCCACCATCACGAGACCGAGCAGCTCCCAGATCCAGAAGATGCCGAGCTCCGACAGCCACAGGGTCGCCAGGAAGCCGGCGACCGCCAGCCCGACGAGGCCCGACGCGATCCCGACCACGAGCAGCAGCCCGAAGCTGAGCTCGGTGACCGCCTGGAGCGGCGCGAACACGGAGGAGTTGTCGGCGAAGAACTGCATGAACCCGTCCGACCAGAACGCGGGCGCGTCGTTGCGTCCGGCGTAGCGCTCGATCAGGCTCGTGTAGCCGTCCGCGGTGTACCGGTTGAACGCGAGGTTCTCGAAAAACACCGTGATGAACACGGCGCCGAGGAAGAGGCGCAGAACGAGCACGTGGTCGACGCCGGCCAGGCGTGCAAGGCCGCGTTCGACGACGTTGCGGGGCTCGAGGTCAGGAGCTGACATCCGCCGATGGTCGCACGCTGGGACCGAGCGGACATTACGGTGTCATGAACGTCCGCGTCATGCTGCGCCTGTGAATCCTGATCCCGCCGGCCTGCTCCCGCCGATCCTCGCCGCGAAGGACACCACGCAGCCGTCGGTGTTCGAGCCGGAGGGCCTCGTGCGCGAGGGGCGCCGCCAGCTCGGGCGCACCGATGAGCCGGTCCCAGGGGTGTGCCTGCTCGATCCGGACGGCGACGTCGTGCGGTATCTGCGGAGCACCGGCACCGCGCGCCTGCACCCGGGCTGGGCCTGCTACCACACCGAGCTGTACGCCGCCGAGCACGAGGGCGTCGCGTTCGGCGTCGTCGGGTGCGCGGTCGGCGCGCCGTTCGCCGTCCTCGTCGCCGAGGAACTGGCCGTGAGCGGCTGCCAGCTGGTGGTGAGCGTGACGTCGTCGGGGCAGGTGCAGTCGCTCGGCGACACCCCCTGCCACGTCCTGATCGAGCGCGCGTGGCGTGATGAGGGCACGAGCATGCACTACCTGCCGCCGGCGCCGTGGAGCCGGTTGTCGCCCGCGCTGCGGGACCGTCTGGACGGCGCGTTCGACGCGCTGTCAGAGCCGGTCCGCGCGGGGGTTGCGTGGACGACGGACGCGCCGTTCCGTGAGACGGAGGCGGCGATCGCGGCCGCTCGCGCGGCGGGCTGCAACGTCGTCGAGATGGAGGCTGCGGCGCTGTACGCCTACGCCGAGGCGCGCGGGCGCGACGTCGTCTGCCTCGCCCATGTGACGAACACGATGGCGGTGTCCGGCGACGACTTCGAGAAGGGCCCGCATGCGGGTGCGCTGATCACCCTCGACGCGTTCGCGGCGACCGTGCGCGCGCTCCGCGACGTCACCGCAGGATCGCCTGCGTGATCGGGTCGTCGACGGTCACGCACCAGGCGATCGCGTAGCGGTAGCGCCGCAGGTCGACGCCGCGGGGGATCCGCAAGGTCTGCGCGCCGCGCTTGGCCATCGGGCCGAGGTCGATGCGCTGCCGCGCGCTCGGGCTCGTGGCGAGATAGAACCGCAGGCGGATCGCTCCCTTGGCGGTGAAGTCGCGGGAGGTGCTGATCGTGCGGGCGGACCCGCTGCGCCGCACGGTCGCCGTTCCCGTTCCGCTGTACTGCGCGGTCGGCCCGAACCGGCCCTTGGCAACGGTCGTCTGCGCCGTCGCCGGAGGCGCGAGCGTGGCCACGGCGGCGCAGGCCAGTGCGGCGGGGATGAGCATCAGGGGGCGCCTGGACCGTCGGAGTCGCGTTTCAGGGTGCATGGGGACAAGTATGGACACCGCGCGCACCACAGATGTGACGGTTCCCGAACGCCGGCGGCGGCGATCACCGCGGGAGCTGCAGGCCTCAGGTCGGGGCGGTCCGCGGCCGATGATCTGACCATGCTGCGCGTCGCATCGGTCTGGTGGGCGCCGTTCGTCGGCGGGATGGCCTGTCTGATGGCGTTCCTGTCGCTCGGGTCGCCGCGCCTACAGGACTGGTCGAACCCGACCCTCGCGTTCGCCATCGTGGTGCCACTGGCAAGTGCGTGTGCGGTCGGCGCCGCGGCGGTCCTCGCCACGGGCCTGCTGCGTCGACTCGCCGAGGTCGCGCTGCTGGGCAGCGTCCTCTGGACGATCTCGGTGCTGTCGCTCGCCCACGGTCTGCTGATCCCCGGCACGCTGTACGGCGCGAACCCCGGCACGATGGTCGCGGTCATGGCCTCGCTCCCGGCCGCGCTGCTCGCGGCGCTGCCGGTGTTGCTCGACGGCACCGCATTCGGTGGGCGGCTGGCGCGCCACTGGCGCGCGTGGTCGCTGACCTGGGTCGCCCTGCCTGCCGGCGCTGCCGTGTTGGTTCTCGTGCGCCCCGACGTCCTGTCGGCGCCGCCCGCGGGCGGGACGGTCGCGATCGCCGTGGTGCTCGCCGGCCTCTGCGGAACCACGGTCCTCTCGCTGCGCCACCTGCGCCTCTACGCCATCGGGCGCCGCGCGGGGTCGCTGGTCGCGTCGATCGGCTTCATCTCCGCCGGCCTGGCGACGATCGCGTTCCTCGGAGCCGGTCCGATGTCTCCTGGTTGGTGGCTTGCGCACGCGATCGACATCGCAGGCGTGCTCTTCGTCGTCACCGGCCTGCTCGCCGCGCACTGGCGCGACCGGTCGCTCGCGCTGGTCCTGTCACCGGTGCTCACGCGCGACCCGCTCGCCGCGCTCGAGCTGGGCCTGACGCCCGTGGTCCACCAGTTCATCGCCGCGCTCGAGCACAAGGACGCCGTGACGCGCGATCACGTCGTCCGCGTCGGCGAGCTCGCGATGCGCGCTGGGGAGCGCGCGCGGCTGGACCCCGTGGCGCTGCGCGCCGTCGGGCTCGGTGGCCTGTTGCACGATGTCGGCAAGCTCGTGACTCCGGACGAGATCCTCATGAAGCCGGGGGAGCTCACGGACGCCGAGCGCGCGACGGTCGAGCGCCACACGCTCGACGGCGAGGCGATGCTCGCGCCGTATCCCCACCTGGCCGCGGTCGCCGGGATCGTCCGCTCCCATCACGAGCGCCCGGACGGCACCGGGTATCCAGACGGCCTGTCCGGCCCGGACATCCCGCTCGGAGCGTCGATCGTGAGCGTCGTGGACGCGTGGGACGCGATGGTCAGCGACCGGCCGTACCGCAAGGGCATGCCCCATGAGCGCGCGCGAGCGATCCTGCGGGACGGAGCTGGAACGCAGTGGCCGGGCGCCGCCGTCGACGTGGTCCTCACAGAGTTGGACGAGCGCGGGCCGGTACGGGCTCCCGCGCTGGGGAGGGTTGGGCGCGACCGCGGTGCAGCCGCGCGTGGTGACGCCGATGCGTTGATCGACGCCTGTCTTCCGGATTCGGCCGGCCTCGCTCGCGCGGCCTGACGCACCGCCGCTCCGGCGCTCGCACCGGCGTCACGTGGGCGTCGTGAGCCTTCCGACTGCGGGGAGGAACCGCCCGACCCGTGCTGCGTAGCGGACGTAGGCGGCTCCGTACCGCGCGGCGAGCTGCGGCTCTTCGATGCGGGCGGTCAGCATGAGCGAGCCGGCCGCGAGCAGCCATGCGGCGAGCGTGACGGGGTTCGGCGCAAGCGCCGCAGCGCTGAGTCCCGCCGCCAGCATCGCCACGTAGTTCGGGTTGCGCACGACCCGGAACGGCCCCGTCGTCACGAGCGTCGCCGTCGACTCCGGAGGCATGTCCAGACGCCACGCGGATCCCATCGCCTCCTGAGCCCAGACCGCCAGTGCCGTCGACGCGGCCGCGAGCACGACACAGGTCACGGCCAGACCGGCTCCGGGAGCGAAGAGCGGCTCGACGACGTCCAGGCCCTGGAGCGCAGGGCCGGTGAGCAGCAGCGCGAAGCCCGACAGGAACATGGCATCCGCTGCCAGCCAGGCTCGCGGACGCCCGGCCTGCCAGTCGGGGCTTCCCGAACTGCCGAAGCGCCGGCGGCGGATCGCACTGCGCACTGGGAAGACGACGACCAGAAACGCGGTCAGGAGCGCCAACGCAAGCCAGGGCATCAGCCACGACGCTAGCCGACGGCCAACCGGCGCCGGCCCTCGAGGGTCAGGCTGCTGTGACCGTGACGAGATCGCTCGACGACACCGGCTGCGGGCGATCACGTATTCAGTTGGCGCCGTCCGTCAAGTCGCTCGCTCCGGTGTGCGCCCGCGCGCGTGTTTGAGCCCCACGGTGCACGGGTACGTCGCCGCTGTGGGTTCACGTCCCACCCGTCGACGGTTCGGCGGCCCAACTGTCGAAGGGACGAACACAATGTCCGATGCCGTGCTGCTGGAGGAGATCGACCGCGATGGGGCGGTACAGGAAGCGCTGCAGGGAATGGGCGCCGACACGACCCGAGCGGGGTTGTTCCGCCTCGGCCTGCTGGCCGGCGGCGGAATCCTCGCCGCGGGTCTTCCGCTCGCGCTCTCGGACGCCAGCGAGGTCCCCAAGAGCGACGTCAAGATCCTCAACTACGCCCTCACGTTGGAGTATCTCGAGGCCGCGTTCTATGCCGAAGCGCTCGCCAAGGGCAAGTTGAGCGGCTCGCTGCTGAACTTCGCGCAGGTCGTCGGTGCCCACGAGGCCGCGCACGTCGCGGCACTGAAGTCGGCGCTCGGCTCGGCGGCCATCAAGTCGCCGAAGTTCGACTTCAAGGGCACGACGGGCGCCAAGAAGACCTTCCTGAGGACATCCAAGACGCTGGAGGACGTCGGTGTTTCGGCCTATCAGGGCCAGGCGGACAAGATCAAGACGCCGGCGGTGCTCGCATCCGCCGGGTCGATCCTCGCGGTCGAGGCGCGCCATGCAGCCTGGGTGCGCGATCTGATCGCCGGCGGCAAGGCCGGCCTGTTGCCCGCGCCGGAAGCCTTCAGCACGCCGATGTCGATGAGCGACGTGCTCGCGGCCGTCAAGTCCACCGGCTTCATCAAGTCGTAGAGCGTCAAAGGAGCCTTTGAACCATGAGCAACTTGAACCAGACCGTGGACGTCTCGCACCTCGAGCCGTTCGACCACGACGGCGCGCTGCGCGAAGCGGCCGAGAACGTCAACCATTCGTCCCGCCGCGCGTTCCTGCGGAGTTCGGGCGCTCTCGTCGGCGCCGGCGCGCTGTACGCCGCGCTCCCGGGGGCGGCCTTTGCGGCCGGTGGCATCCCCAAGGGTGACATCGCGATCCTGAACTACGCGCTGACGCTGGAATACCTCGAAGCGGCGTTCTACGCCGAGGCGCTCAAGAAGGGGGCGCTCACCGGGGCGACGGGACGTTTCGCGAAGGTCGTGGCTGATCACGAGGCGCAGCACGTGACGGCGCTGAAGAAGACGCTCGGCGCCAAGGCGGTCAAGAAGCCGACGTTCAACTTCCAGGGGACGACGGGCAGCCAGGCGACGTTCCAGAAGACGGCGATTCTGCTCGAGGACACCGGTGTCAAGGCTTACCAAGGCCAGGCGACGAACATCAAGACGCCCGCGATCCTGCGTGCGGCGATCTCGATCCATCCGGTCGAGGCGCGTCACGCGAGCTGGATCCGCAACATCAGCGGACAGCCGCCGGCCCCGGACGCGTTCAACCCGGCGGCGGACATGGCGACGATCCTCGCCGCCGTGCAAGGCACGAACTTCATCTCGACGACGGGGGGCAGCGCGTCGGCCGGCAGTTCGGTCAGCGGCAAGCCGTCCGTCACGGGCTGAGCTGGGAACTAGGCTGCGGATCGATGCTGATCCGCAGCCGCCGCTTTCTCCTCGCCGTCGGCGCCGTGCTCGTGCTCGGCGCCGGCGGTTTCCTCGCGCGCAGCGCGCTCGTCGACGACCGAGCAGCCTCTGGACCGGACGTCAGCTCGCTGCCTGTGCAGCCGGTGGCGGGGGAGACCAACCTGTCGAGCACCCGTGCCTTCGCCAGTGGGGCGCCGCCAGGCGCCAGCGTCATCGCGACGGCCCGCAGCGCTTCGATCGCCGTGTATTCGAGATCCTCAGGCGGACATCGGCGCACCCTTCATCGCCGGATCTTCAACGGGCAGCGCATCCCACTGACGCTCCTCGTGCGCGGGATACGTCCCCGGTGGCTGCACGTCGATCTTCCCGCGCGCCCGAACCTCAGTTCCGGGTGGGTGCGCCGGTCGGACGTCCGCCTCGCGACGACGCGCCTTAGCCTCGTCGTGCGACTCGGCGCCCATCGCCTCGAGCTTCGCGACGGGACGCGGACCCTGTTGCGGGCCCGCGTCGGCGTCGGGCGGTCCGTCTCACCGACGCCGCGGGGGCGCTATTTCATCACCGACATCGTTCGCCCCCCGGACCCCAAGGGCTTCTACGGCCCGTATGCACTCGGGCTATCGGCCTACTCGAGCGTCTACACGAGCTTCGCGGGCGGGAACGGGCAGATCGGACTTCACGGCACCAACCAGCCTGCCGCGCTGGGCACGGACGTCAGCCACGGCTGCATCAGGCTGAGCAACCGCGTCATCACGCGACTGGCCCACGCGCTCCCGCTTGGAACGCCGGTCACGATTCGCAGTTAGGCCGGCCCCTTGTTTGACACTTTGCGCATCAGGGCAAAGTGTCTACGAACGCAGTTCCTTCAAGAACTCGGGGCCCGACCACATGCAAGATCTCCAGGTTTTCCACGCCAGGACGACGATCCTGCCGTCCCCAGGATCGCCTGATGCGCACAGCACTCCCGCGACCGTGACCCGGACCCGCGTGCGCGCCACCCGCAGTCACGACGGGCCGCGTGACGCGGCCCGGAGCGCCTGATGTCGGGCGCCGCGCCGGCGGCATTGGCCGACGGAAGCCTCATCTTCCTCGCTGTCATCCTCGTCGTGCTCCTGGGAGTCATCTGGGGCTACTACACGAAGTCCGGAAGCGACATCGCGCTACGTCCGTCCGATGGACTCGGCCACGGAGGCGACAGCCAAGCCCCCGGCGCCGCGGGACCCGACAGCATCACCGGCAAGGTGGACGGGGAGCAGGACCCGTTCGAGACCCACGGGACGGGCTGACGCGATGCGGCGCCGCCATCGCCCCTCCAGCTCGACGTCCAGCGTGAAGCTCAGAAGTATCCGGACGACGACGGGACAGCCCTGGGCGCGACCGGCTGGCGGGCGGTGCCGCGGAGCAAGGGCGGCTAGTCCGCT
>JBBQKR010000042.1:0-26356 GCA_038327125.1 Solirubrobacterales bacterium | reverse complement strand
GGCGCGATCGGCGGCGGGCTGCTGATCGCGGGCGCCGCGCCGGAGCTCGCGCTCGCCGTCACCGCGCTCCCCTACGCGCTGTCGGCGCTGCTGCTCGGCGGCATCCCGCGCGACCCGACACCGGAGTACCGCGAGCCTGCGCCCGGCGCGACGCTCCGCCACGAGGCGCTGCTCGGCTTTCGCACCGTGCTCGGCGACAGCGAGCTGCGCACGCTCGTCGGCACACTGTCGGCCTCGACGCTCGTCGAGGGCATGGTCGACACGCTGCTCGTCGTCGTCGCGATCGAGCTGCTCGACCTCGGCGACGCGGGCGTCGGCCTGCTGAACGCGATGTGGGGGCTCGGCGGCATCGCCGGCGGCGCGGTGGCGCTCGGGCTGCTCAGCCGCGGGCGGCTCGCCGGCGGGCTGGCGCTCGGGTGCCTGTGCATCGGGCTGCCGCTGATCGCGATCGCACTGGAGCCGGTGACGGCGCTCGCGCTCGCCGGGCTGGTCGTGTTCGGCGTCGGCTACACGCTCGTCGAGACCGCCGGGCTGACGCTGATGCAGCGCCTGACCTCCGATGAGGTCCTCTCGCGCGTCTTCGGGGTCGTCGAGAGCACCTACGTCGCCAGCACCGGCATCGGCGCGGCGCTCGCCCCGGTACTGCTGGCGCTCCTGGGCACGCGCGGCGCACTGGCGGCCGTCGGCGCCGCGCTCCCGCTGCTGGCGATCGTGCGCTGGCGCACGCTCGCCCGTTTCGAGGCCGGCCACGCGATCCCCGCGCGACCGTTCGCACTGCTGCGCGGCGTGCCGCTGTTCGCGCCGCTGCCGGTCGCATCGGTGGAGAACCTGGCGCTGCGACTCGACGCCGTTCCGGTGAGCGCCGGCGAGGACATCGTCGTGCAGGGCACGCCGGGCAAGCGCTTCTACGTCATCGACCAGGGCCGGGTCGAGGTCCTGATCGACGGCCGGCAGATCCGCGTCGAAGGGCCCGGCGAGTTCTTCGGCGAGATCGCGCTGCTGCACGCCGTTCCGCGGACCGCGACCGTGCGCGCGCTCGGTGACGGAGTCCTGCTGGCGCTCGAGCGCGACGAGTTCGTCGCAACGGTGACCGGCAACCCGCGCAGCCTGCGCGCCGCGGACGGCGTGATCCAGGACCGCATCGAATACGCCTCCTGAACGCGACACGCCCCTCATCATGAGGGGCGTGCCGTTCACTCACGGGCCGCCGTCGATTCGGGGGGAATTGGCGCCCGCAGCACAACAAAAGTGACGCGGTGCCGAGCCACTGCGGGACCCCTCAACCCGATGCGCGCCTCCGTGAGGAGTGCGCTTCGAGGAGGGAGGCGTGGCCTTACATCCCTGGCCTTCGCTCTTTGCGACTCGGCGCCGCGTCGAAACCGACCTTACGCAGCACCGCCTTTCGCGGTCAAGGCCTCGCGCGATTCGATCCCGCAATCTCCGCGGATTTCGGCGCGCACGAGCCCGGCCAGCGGGTGACATACGCTTGGGACATGACCGATACCGCCGTCCAGGACGTCACCTGGAACCTCGAGGACCTCGTCGACGGAGGCGGGGTCGCCGCCGCCGAGGCGATGCTCGCTGAAGCCGACACCCGCGCCGGGACGTTCGCGGCCGCCCACGCCGGGCGCGTCGCCCAGCTCGGCGGCCCTGGGCTGGCTGAGGCGATCAACGAGCTCGGTGCGATCGCCGACCTCGTGGGCCGCGCGGCGAACTACGCGCACCTGCGCTTCGCGGCCGACACCGATGACGAGCGCAACGGAGCACTCGTCGCGAAGGTCAGCGAGCTCGCCACCAGGATCGAGACGCAGCTCGTCTTCTTCGATCTCGAGTGGGCCGCCGTCGACGACGCGGACGCCGACGAGCTGATCGCCTCCGACGGCCTCGAGCTGGTGCGCCATCACCTGCGCACCATCCGCCGCTATCGCCCCCACCTCCTCAGCGAGGCGGAGGAGAAGCTGATGGCCGAGAAGGCCGTCAGCGGCAGTGAGGCCTGGTCGCGGTTGTTCAGCGAGCAGACCAGCGCGATCCGCGTCGAGCTGCCGGATGCCGGCGAAGCGGTCCCGCTAGATGCCGCGCTGAGCCGCCTGCAGCATCCCGACCGCGAGACCCGGCGGGCCGCCGCCGACGCCGTGAGCGCAGCGCTCGCCCCAGGGCTGCGCACCCGCGCCTACATCTTCAACACGCTCGCGCAGGACAAGGCCACCGACGACCGGCTGCGCCACTACCCGACGTGGCTCTCCAGCCGCAACCTCAGCAACGAGGCCAGCGACGCGTCCGTACGCGCACTGCTCGAGGCCACCGAGGGCGCCTACGACGTGCCCCAGCGCTGGTATCGCCTGAAGGCGCGCGTGCTCGGCCTCGAGCGCCTGGCCGACTACGACCGCGCCGCGGCGATCGCGACCGACGAGGAGGAGTACCGCTGGGAGGACGCCGCCGAAGTCGTGCAGGAGGCCTACTCCGGCTTCTCCCCCGTCCTCGGCGACCTCGTCACGCGCTTCTTCGACGAGCGCTGGATCGACGCGCCCGCGCGTCCAGGCAAGCGCGGCGGGGCGTTCTGCGCCTACACGACGCCGAGCGTCCACCCCTACCTGATGCTCAACTGGACCTCGCGCCGGCGCGACGTGATGACGCTCGCGCACGAGCTCGGCCATGGCGTCCACGCGGCGCTCGCGATCCCGCGCGGGATCTTCGAGCAGCACACGCCGCTGACCGTCTGCGAGACCGCGTCGGTGTTCGGCGAGGCGCTCGTGTTCCGCCGTCTGCTGGAGGACACGGACTCGCCGCTCTCACGCCTCTCGCTGCTGGCGGCCAACCTCGAGGACACGATCGCCACCGTCTTCCGCCAGACCGCGATGAACCGCTTCGAGGAGGCCGTCCATACGAGCCGCCGCGAGGACGGCGAGCTGTCCGTGGAGCGCTTCGGCGATCTCTGGACGTCGACACAGGAGGCGCTGCTCGGCGACGCCGTCGAGCTGACCGACGGCTACCGCTCGTGGTGGTCGTACATCCCCCACTTCATCGGTTCTCCCGGCTACGTCTACGCCTACGCCTACGGGCAGCTGCTGGCGCTCTCGGTCTACGCGCGCTACCTCGAGGAGGGGGAGGGATTCGTTCCGGCGTACCTGGCGATGCTGGCCGCCGGAGGCTCGAAGAGCCCGGAGGACCTCGCGAGGATCGCGGGGCTCGACCTCGCCGACCCGGGCTTCTGGGACCGCGGGCTGCAGCTCGTGCGCGGCGAGCTCGAGGAGGCCGAGGCGGCTGCCGAGGCCGTGCTGGCCGAGCGCGGTGAGCGCACCGCGTGAAGCTGCTCCCTGGCGCGTTCGACGCGCTGATACTCGATCACCGGGCGGCGCTCGTGACGGGCGCCGGTGCGCCGGACGGCATCGGCTTCGCCGTCGCCCAGCGCCTCGCGCGCCGCGGGGCGCGCGTCGCGATGATCTCGACGACCGACCGCATCCGCGCACGCGCAGCCGAGCTCGAGTCCGAAGGAGCCACCGCGATGGGGCTCGTCGCCGACCTGCGCGACGAGGACCAGGCGACGGGCGCCGTCAACGCCGTGATCGACGCGTGGGGCGGGATCGACGTGCTCGTGAACAACGCGGGGATGACGCAGGTGGGAGCCTCCGTCCCCGAACCCGACTTCGCCGACATGAGCGCGGAGCAGTGGCGCGACGAGTTGGACCGGACGCTGGGCATCACCGCGCGCGTGACGCGGCTCGTCGTCCCGTCGATGCGCGCGGCGCGGAGTGGGCGGATCGTCAGCGTCAGCTCGGTGACCGGACCGCTCGCAGCGTTCACCGGCGCATCGGCATACGCGGCGGCGAAGGCGGCGATGGACGGGCTGACGCGCGCGCTGGCCGTCGAGCTGGGGCCGCTCGGGATCACCGCCAACAGCGTCGCCCCCGGCTGGATCGCCACGGGCTCCCTCACCCAGCGTGAGGCCGATCAGGGCGCCGCGACCCCGGTCGGCCGCTGCGGGACCCCGGGCGAGGTCGCAGAGGTCGTTGCGTTCCTCGCATCCGACGCCGCGGCATACGTGACGGGACAGTCCTGGGTCACCGACGGCGGCAACATGGTGCAGGAGATGCGCGGCGCCCGACGTGACTAGCGGTTCGCCTCGCGCAGCTCGCGCTGCATGTCGCGCTTGGTCTCGCGCTCCTTGATCGACTGGCGCTTGTCGAAGCGGTCCTTGCCCTTGGCGAGCGCGATCTCGACCTTCGCGTTCGGTCCCTTGAAGTAGATGCGGGTCGGGACGAGCGTCAGACCCTGCAGCTGCTGCTTTTCGATCATCCGCTCGATCTCGCGCTTGTGCGCGAGCAGCTTGCGCGGGCGCTCGGGATCGTGGTTGTCGCGGGCGGCCGGCCCGTAGGGCGGGATGTGGGCGTTGTAGAGCCAGAGCTCGCCGTCGCGCACGTGCGCGTAGGCGTCCTTCAGCGTGGCGCCGCTCTCGCGCAGCGCCTTGACCTCGGTCCCCTGCAGCACCATGCCGCACTCGAGCCTGTCGAGCAGCTCGAAGCGAAACCGCGCCTGCCGGTTGGATGCCACATCGCCCGGGGCGATCTTCTTCTTTGCGGCCTTGGCCATCGCAGAGCGAGCGTAGTACCTCGGCCGTGGCAGAAATCGTCCGCATACTGTCCTTGCAGCCACAGCGCGAAACCCGCAAGATCAAGCGATGCCCAACCGCCGGATCGTCATCGTCGCCTTCCCGGACATCCAGGCGCTCGACGTCGCCGGGCCGGCCGAGGTCTTCGCGCAGGCCGGCGGCTACGACGTGCAGGTCGCCGCGCCCAGCCGTGAGCCGCTCGACACCGCCAGCGGCTACGCGATCCTCCCGAACCTCGCGCTCGGCGACGTGCGCGGGCCGATCGACACGCTGGTCGTCGCCGGCGGCGCGGGCACGCGCGCGGCCCAGGCCGACGACATGCTCGTCGACTGGATCGCGCACGCCGCGCCGCGCGCGCGCCGCGTGACCTCCGTCTGCACCGGCGCGTTCCTGCTCGCCCGCGCGGGCCTGCTCGACGGGCGCCGCGTGACGACGCACTGGGCCTGGTGCGACCTCCTCGCCCGCGCCTACCCGTCGGTCATCGTCGAGCCGGACCCGATCTTCGTCGCCGACGGGCCGATTCGCACGTCTGCGGGCGTCACCGCCGGGATGGACCTCGCGCTCGCGATGGTCGAGGAGGATCTCGGCCCGGAGCGCGCGCTCGAGGTCGCGCGCAACCTCGTCCTGTTCGTGCGCCGGCCCGGTGGGCAGGCGCAGTTCAGCGCCGGCCTGCAGGCGCAGGCAGCGACGCGCGCGCCGCTGCGCGAGCTGCAGGCCTGGATCGTCGACCATCTCGACGCCGACCTCTCCGTCAGCGCGCTCGCCGAGCGCGCGCACATGAGTGAGCGCCACTTCGCCCGCGCCTTCAAGATCGAGACCGGCGTCACGCCCGCCGCCTACGTCGAGCGCCTGCGCGTCGAGCGCGCACGGATGCTGCTGGAGAGCACGCCGACGCCCGTCGCCGCCGTCGCGACCCAGTGCGGGTTCGGCACCGTCGAGACGCTGCGCCGCGCGTTCGCGCGCCGCGTCGGCGTCAGCCCCGGCGCCTACCGCGAACGCTTCGCCGCCTGACCTGAACCGGCCACGGCCACCACGAGGAGACAGGATGGACATTGCAATCCCGATGTATGACCGCTTCACCGCCCTCGACGCGATCGGGCCCTACGAGGTGCTCTCGCGCCTGCCCGACGCCCAGGTGACGTGGCTCGCGCATGAGCCGGGCCTCGTGCGCACCGACAACGGCATGCTCGCGATCGAGGCGACCGCGGCGTTCGAGGACCTGCCCGCGCCGGACATCATCGTGGTGCCCGGCGGGACCGGCACCCGCGCGCTGCTCGACGACGAGCGGATCCTGAACTGGCTGCGGGGGGCGCACGCGACCTCCACGTGGACCACGTCCGTCTGCACGGGGTCGCTGCTGCTCGCCGCCGCCGGACTGCTCGACGGCGTGCCGGCGACGACGCACTGGCTCGAGCTGGAGACGCTCGGCGATCTCGGCGCGATCCCGACCGACCAGCGCGTGGTCGTCGAGGGCAGGATCGTCACCGCCGCCGGGGTCTCGTCCGGCATCGACATGGGCCTGGAGCTCGCCGGGCGCATCGCCGGTGACCTCTACGCGCAGGCGATCCAGCTGCTGATCGAGTACGACCCGCAGCCCCCGTACGACAGCGGCTCGACCGCCAAGGCCGGACCGGAGCTCACCGCACTCGTGCGCGAGCGGGCAGCGTCCTACCGCTGATCAGCGGATGCGCAGGATGCGCGAGACCGCCTTGGACCGCTTGCCGGCCCCGTTGACGACCGACAGCGTGAGCCGGTAGCGCCCGCGCCGCAGCTTGGTCGTGACGAGCGGAAGCGGCCCGTTGTTGCCGGAGAGGACCTTGCGGGCGAGCGCGGTGACGCGCACGGCCGCCGTGCAGCGCTTGGCCGCCACGCAGGCCTTGCCGCGGCGGCGGCCGGTCTGCAGGCGTGCGATCACGATCTCGAGCGTCCCGGCCTGTGTCGAGCGCACCCGCAGCCCCGCGACCGTCCCGCGGCGCACGCGGTTGCGCGCGAGGCTCGCGCTCGTGATGCTGGGGCGCCTGGAGCCGGCCGTGTCGCCGAGCGGCGAGGTCGTGGTCTTGAAGGCCAGGTCCGGCCCCGCCGTCGTGCCCTTGGCGCTCGAGCCGACGACGCGCACGTGGTAGGTGGTGCCCGGCTTCAGCCCGCTCAGCGTCGAGCTGGTCGGCTGCGACTCGACCGTGCCCGGGACGTCCCCGCCGCCGGCGGTGGTGCCGTAGTCGGCCGTCGGCCCGTACTCGAGCTTCCAGCTCGTCGTCGAGCCGCGCGGCGTGATCAGGCCGGTGATCGCGGCGCTCGTGTCGCCGACGACGACGCCCTGGAGGGTGACGACCGGCGGCGGCATGTACTCGTCGGCGCCGATGTCGGTCGCCGTCCCGAAGACCCGCGGATCCCCGTCGATGTCCTGTGCACCCAGCGTCGCCGTCGCGGTACCCGCATCGATCGTCGGCGAGCCGCGCAGCTGGTGGATGTCGGCCCCGCCCGGCAGGCCGGCGAGCAGCGGCGAGAGCGCCGTGACGTTCGCGGCACCGGTGACGATCTCCTTGTCCACGCCGGTGCCCGTCAGCCGGCCGGCGCCGAAGCTCGAGAAGTCGACGTCGAGGGTGGCGGTCGTGCCGTCGACGGCGTCCTGGTCGCGCACCTCGGCATCCCAGCCGGAGACGGCTCCGCGCAGGATCGTGTTGCGGACGGTCGCGGCCGCATCGCCGCCGAAGAAGCCCGTCGACACGAGCAGCGCGTTCCCGCCGAGACCGTCGGCGACGAGCGTGCTGCTGGTGATCGTCCCGGTCAGGATCGCCGCGATCGCGCCGGCGCCGGTCGAGGTGACGACGGAGTCGCGCAGCAGCGACGTGCGGGCCGCGACGCCGGTGCCGCTGCCCACGTTGCGGACCTGCACGTGGTCGAGCGTGGCGTCGCCGACCGTGCCGGTCGTGCGGACGAGCACCTCCGCGCCGTTCACGCCGCCCTCGACGCGCAGGTGGCGCAGCGTCTGGCCGTAGGCGCTCAGCAGGATCGCGCTGGCGTTCGGCGACCCCGTCCACTGCAGCAGCGGCGGCGCGCCCGCAGGATCACCCTCGACGACGATTCCCCCGGCGCTCAGCGCGAGCGGCGCCGCGAACCCGTAGGTGCCGCCGGCCACGCGCACGGTGTCGTCGACGGCGGCACCGGCGATCGCCTGCTCCAGCGTGCAGGGCGCGGCGGCGTTACACGCGCCTGAGAGGGCACCCCCTGCGGGGACGGCGTGACGTACTGCCGCACTCGCGCCGGCCGGGACGGCGAGCAGCACGAGCGCCAGGAGAAGGACCGGGAGGAGGCGCATTGCCGGCGATTCTCCCATCCCGGCGGTCGATCCGGCAAATGACAACCGGCTAGGGCGGTGCGTCGAGGTCCACGGGCAGCAGGTCCACTCGCCCGCGCGCGGCCTCCACGCGCTCGACACGGACGGTCGCCTGGTCGCCGATCCGGATCGCGCCGCCCTGGTCGCTGAGCAGGATCGTGCCGGCCTCGTTGAGCTCCCACCAGCCGCCCGGGATCCGCCGTACGGGCAGGAATCCCTCATGCGTACCCGGCTCCCCAGGCGCCCCGAAGCGCACGAACGCGCCGCTGCCCACGAGCCCGGTGACCTCACCGGCGAACTCGCGGTCGAAGCCGTCCTCGAACAGTTCCCTCTCGAGCAGGAAGCACTGCGCGACGCGATCGGCGTCACGCTCGATCACCATCGCCCCGCGCTCGCGGGCGCTGCACCAGATGCCGCCCTCCTCCAGCGCGTGCGCCGGCGGCGCGTCCTCGCCGGCGCCCACCGCGGACAGCAGCGCGCGATGGCAGATCAGGTCCGGATAGCGGCGGATCGGCGAGGTGAAGTGGCAGTAGTGCGTCAGGCCGAGCCCCGCGTGGCCGAGGTTCTGCGGGGTGTAGTGCGCCTGCTGCAGCGCGCGCAGCACGAGGAACGTCAGACCCGTGCGGCCGTGGCCGGTCCGCCGCACGTGCTCGTCGACGAGCACCGACGCCTGCGCGACGACCTCTGCCGCCTGCGCCTGCGTCATCTGCTCCGGCGCCGGCGGCGTCGGCACGTCGAGCGTGGAGAGCTGCTCGAGCAGCCGGTCGACCGCAACCGGGTCGGGCCGCTCGTGCACGCGGTAGAGCGCGGGCACGCCGCGGTCGGCCAGCAGCCGCGCGACCGCCTGGTTGGCGGCGACCATCAGGTGCTCGATCAGCCGGTGGGACTCAGTCTGCACCGAGGCCGTCGCGTCGAGCACGTGGCCGCCGCGATCGAAGCGGAACTCGGGCTCGGAGGACTCGATCGCCAGCGCGTGGCCGGCCGCGCGCCGCGCCTCCTCCAGCGCTGCGGCGGCCGCCCGCGCGGTCGCCAGCGGCGTTGCCCACGGGTCGACGGCCGGCAGGTCCCCCGCGAAGATCCGGTCGACGCTGGCGTAGTCCAGCCGCGCGTCGGAACGGATCAGCGAGCGGTAGAACGTCGCCTTCGTCGTCTGCGCCCCGTCGAGCTCCAGCTCGGCGGTCACCGCCAGCCGGTCGGCGCCGGGGACGAGCGAGCAGGCTTCGTTCGACAGCGCCTCGGGCAGCATCGGCTCCACGGCGCCGGGAACGTAGACGCTCGTGCCGCGCCGGTAGGCCTCACGATCGACGGGGCTGCCCGGCCGCACGTAGGCCGACACGTCGGCGATGTGCACCCACACGCGGATGCGCGTCGTGCTGGAACCGATGTACTCGGCGGAGATCGCGTCGTCGTAGTCCTTCGCGGTCGAGGGGTCGATCGTGAAGGTGGGCAGCTCGCGCAGGTCGCGGCGCGTCGCCGCGGCGGCCGGGTGCTCGACCGCCTCGCTCGCGGCGCGCCCGACGCCGGGTGGGAAGCTGCGGCGCAGGCCGCGGTCGAGCATCAGCGCCTCGAGCACGTCGCGCGCGACATGCGGCTCGCCGAGCACGCGCAGGACGTCGACCCGGCCGCCGGCCGCCGGCTTCACGAGCGCGAGGCGGCCCGGTCGCGCCTCACGCGGGGAGCGGCCGATCGTCACGCGCCCGCCGCGTTCGAACAGGCGCTCGCCGACCATGAAGCGGGCGCGCCCCTCGAGCAGGATCACGAACGGCGCATCGGGCGCGCGGCCGTCGTCACGGCCCCGTGGCGCGGGCCGCCCTCCGTGACCGCCGGGCCGCCCAGCCGGCGGACGCCCGCGCCCACTGCCCTGGCGCCGCTTCGCGCTCACGCGTCCGGCTTGACGGCGCAGCCGCCGGCGGTGCGCAGGGCCTTGCGCAGGCCCTCGTCGGCCGAGGTCTTCGGATCGTCCTTGGCGACGACGTCCGGCTTCAGGCCGGTGCCGGTCGAGACGCCGCGGCCGCCCAGGTTGCGGCCCTTCGGCGTGAAGTACTGCCCCGCGGTGATGTCGAGCGCGCCGCCGTTCGAGAGCTCGATCACCTCCTGGAAGACCCCCTTGCCGAACGTGCGCTCGCCGACGAGCGTGGCGCGGCCGCGATCCTGCAGCGCGCCCGCGACGATCTCCGACGCCGACGCGCTGTTGCCGTCGACGAGGACCACGACCTTGTCGTCCTTGTCGACGACCGGTGAGCCGGTCGCGTCGAGCGTGCGCTCGGGGACGTTGCGCCCGCGCGTCGTGACGATCCGCCCGTCCGGCAGGAACGCGCTGGCGATCAACTGCGCCTCGTCCACGAGGCCGCCGCCGTTCCCGCGCAGGTCGAAGACGAACGCGTCGGCGCCCTTCTTCTGCAGACGCTTCAGCGCGGCGTAGACCTCGGCATGCGCCCCGGAGCTGAACTGGCTCAGCGCGACGACGCCGATCTGCTTGCCGCACGCCTCGTGCAGCTTCGAAGCGACGACCGGGATCAGCACCTCGCTGCGCGTCAGCGTCTCCGTCCGCCGCTTGCCGTCACGCTCGATCGTCAGCTTCACGTCGGTTCCGGCGGGCCCCTTGATCCGGGCGGTCGCAATATCGCTGCTGACGCCCGCGAGCGTCTTGCCGTCCGCTGCGACGATCACGTCGCCGGTGACGAATCCTGCGCGCTTGGCCGGCGAACCGTCGAACACGTTCCCGATGCGCAGGCCCTTGGGATCCGGCGCGACGGTCACGCCGACACCGGTGAAGCGACTGTTCTGCGCCTGCTGGAAGCGCTTGTACTCCGCGGGCGAGAAGTACTGGGAGAAGCGGTCGTCGAGCTTGGCGATGACACCTGCGATCGCGTCGTCAGCCAGTTCCGAGCGCGGGATCCTGCGGTAGTAGGTGCTCTCGATCAGGTCGAGCGCCTCGTTGACGACACGCCGGTTCTCGTCGCCGGTCAGCGACGAGCGGACCGGGCCGGGCACCGCGTCGGGATGCCTGCCGCCGATCCAGACCCCGAGCGCGAGGATCGCGAGCGTCACGAGCATCGCGGCGAGGACGATCAGCAGCGTGTGGCGGCGGCGGCGGGCGGGCATCAGCGAAGGCGCGGACGATGCCGCAGGGACAGGGTAGACGGGCGTGATCCCCCGTCCGCCGGGTGCACCGGGCCTGTCCTCAGACGTTGAGGAAGCGTCGCAGCGAGATCGCCGAGCCCAGCGCGCTGACGCCGACGCCGACGCCGAGCAGGATCGCGACGAGCGCGGCGAAGCCGACCGTCTGCGGCGCCGCCAGCAGCGCGAAGTCGCTGACGAGCGGATCGACGAGCGCGACCTTCAGCACGCCGAGCAGCAGGACCGCGAGCAGCGCACCGAGCGCGCCGACGATGATCCCCTCGAGCACGAACGGCCAGCGGATGAAGCCGTCCGTGGCGCCGACGAGTTTCATCACCTGGACCTCGCGCCGGCGCGAGAACACCGACAGGCGGATCGTGTTGGAGATCAGCAGGATCGACGCGATCACGAGCAGCACCGCGAGCAGGCCCGTCGTGTACTTCACGACCTTCGTGGCGGTGAGGATCTTCTGGGTGTCGTCCTTGGAGGACTTCACGACGTCGATCGCCGGGTCGACGGTCGTCGTCCCGCCGCCGGGCGTCGCCGGGGCGAACGCCGACACGAGCTTGAGCACGTTGTCCGGGTCCTTCGGCGTCACGCGGTAGGTGTCGGGCAGCGGGTTGGAGCCGAGCAGCTGGTAGGCCTCGGGGTTCTTGGCCTGCTCCTCGCGGAGCGCCTTCTCCCTGCTGACGAACTGAACCTTCTCGACGTCGTCGTTCCCGCGCAGCAGCGTGCCGACGCGCTCGACGTCGGCCTGCGTCGAGTCGGCGGTGAGGTACACGTTGACGAGCACCCGCCCACGCACCTCGTTGGCAGCGCCGGTCGTCGCCTGCACGATCGGGATGAAGACGCCGAGGACCAGCAGCGTCACGAGCACGGAGGCGAGCGCAGCGAAGCTGGGCACGGCGTTGCGGGTCATGCCGCGCAGCGCCTCGCGCAGGAAGAAACCGAGCTTCACGACAGAACCATCTAGTCGCGGAAGGCGTCGTCGAAGTCGTCGCCGGGGTCGCCCTGGCCCGTGCGGCGCGGCTCGGGTGCGGGCTCGCGCAGCAGCGCGCCGAACTCTGCGGTGCTGAGGTCCGCAGGGGCGTAGCGCCCGCCGATCTCGTCGCGGACGATGCGGCCGGCCTCGAGCTCGAGGACACGGCGGCGCATCCGGTCGACCATCGCGTTGTCGTGCGTGGCGACGAGCACCGTCGTCCCCGTGCGGTTGATCCGGTAGAGCAGCTGCATGATCCCGATCGACGTCTCGGGATCGAGATTTCCGGTCGGCTCGTCGGCCAGCAGCAGCGGCGGGTGGTTCACGAACGCACGCGCGATCGAGACGCGCTGCTGCTCACCGCCGGAGAGCTGGTCGGGGAAGTGGTGGAGCTTGGTCGACAGGCCGGTCAGTCGCAGGATGTCGGGCACCTTCGCGCGGATCTCCTTGCGCGAGCTGCCGGTGACCTGGAGCGCGTAGGCGACGTTGTCGTGGACCGTGCGGTTGGGCAGCAGCTTGAAGTCCTGGAAGACGACGCCGAGGTTGCGCCGGTAGTACGGCACCTGCTTGTGGGTCAGCTCGGCGAGGTCGCGCCCGGCGACGAGAATGCGGCCCTCATCGGGCTCCAGCTCCTTGATCAGCAGGCGCATCAGCGTCGACTTGCCGGAGCCGGTCGGCCCGACCATGAACACGAACTCGCCGCGGCGCACCGCGAAGGTCGCGCTGCGCAGACCCGCATGGGAGACGTCGTAGGTCTTCGAGACGCCGCGCATCTCGATCGCGTTCGCAGGATCACCCGGGCGGGTGAACGCGGAATCGCCTGCCCGCTGCTGCTCTCTCGCAGCACGCTGGGCGGCCTGCACGTCGCGCAGGCGGAGTTCGTCCTCAGTCGCAGCCATGGCCTTTGGCGAGGTTAGCTGCGGAGGGGTGCTTCTCCTGCCGGTTGCACGGGGTCTTGCGGCGGCGGCTCACCGCTCGCGCGCGAGCGTCACCGCCATCTGGTCCTTGGCGTTCAGCAGCGTGAGGCGGTCACCGGCCTGCTCGAAGCGCACGACCGACGCGAGCGCCTTCAGGTAGCCGCGCTCCTGCTCGGCGATGCCCTCAGGATCGCTGCAGTCCTTGCGGGTCGACGCGAGCGGACCGATCCGCAGCGTCGCGCCGGCAGCCGTGTACGGCCCCTTGAACGTGTTGCAGCCGGCCGACCCCGACACGCGCTCGTCGGCGCCGAACGCCGCCGTCAGATCGGTGCCGGCGACCACCGAGCGGATGGCATCGCCGTACAGCACCGAGGTGACCTTCCAGGCGCCCTCGACGCCCGGTGTGCTCTTGCGATAGCTCAGAACGTCCGCGCCGGAGGAGTCGCGCAGGCTCAGCGTCGCACCGCTGATCGCGTAGCGCTCGACGCTGTCGAGCGCCGAGGTCACGCGCCGTGCCACCTCCTCCGCCACTCCCGCGCAGCCGATCTGGGTCGACGCGAGCGGCCCGAGCGTCAGCTGCGAGCCGTCGGCCTCGTAGGACCCGCTGAACTGGTTGCAGCCGTCGTCGCCCGCCACGCGATCGGCATCGAACCGGATCCACGAGCTCACGTCGGCGGCGCCGCTCACGCCCAGCGCCGCGGTGTCGAGCAGCCACTGGCTTCCTGCCAGGTCGCCGCCTGACCGGCCCGGCCCGCCGGCCGAGTCCTCGTCGCCGCTGCCGCAGGCCGCAATCGTGCAGGCCGCGAACACGACCGCGGCGATCAGGCTCGCGCGTCGCAAGCCTGGTCAGGCGGCGAATCGCTTTGCGGAGCGCGCGCGGGCCTTCTCGGCCTCGACCTCGCGATCCTTGGGCGGCGCCACCGTCACGAGCTCCTCCAGCAGGTGCGCCGTGATGTGGGCGATCTCGTCGACGGCGCGGTCGAAGACCGCCTCGTTCGCGCGCGAGGGCCTGGTCGAGCCGCTCACCTTGCGCACGTACTGGAGCGCCGATGCGCGGACCTCCTCAGGCGTGGCGGCGGGCTCGAAGTTGTGCAGTGTGCGGATGTTGCGACACATGGGGAAAGCCTACCCGCCCGATACCCTCGGCGACATGGCCCAGATCAGCTCCTCGACAGCCCCGAATGGGCTGCCCGTCCACAAGATCGCGATCCCCGGAACGCGCGCGACCACGCTGCTCGTCGCCTTCGATGCCGGCGCGCGCACCGAGCGTCCCGAGGAGAACGGGATGGCCCACTTCCTCGAGCATCTGGTCTTCAAGGGCGGCCAGATCTACGACGACTACCGCAAGGTCAACGAGACGGCCGAGCGGATGGGGGGAGTGCTGAACGCCTACACGAGCCACGACCTCGTCGCGTTCCACATCACGGTGCGCGCGGAATCCGTGATGGAGGCGATGGACCTGCTGACCGACTTCTGCGGCCGCCCGAAGGTGGACGCCGAGGAGCTCGACCGCGAGCGCGGCGTGGTGATCCAGGAGATCCAGCGCTACAAGGACCAGCCGGCGGCGGTCGCCGGGGAGCTGATCGAGCGCGCCGGCTTCGGCGACCACCCGCTCGGGCGCACCGTCCTGGGCCCCGAGGAGCACTTGCGCAGCTTCAGCCGCGAGGCCATCGTCGCGTTCCGCGACCGCCGCTGGTCGGGCCGCAGCGGCGGGGCGTTCATCGCCGGCAACCTCGACCACGTCGCTGCCGACGGCGCCATCGACGAGCTGATGGGCCGCTTCCCCGACCTGCCTGAGCCCGAGGCCGCCGAGCCGGTGGCGCCGTTCGATCCGGCGATCCTGGTCGAGGAGCGCGACACCAACCAGTCGCACCTGCGGATGCTCTACCGCCCCGAGATCGCACCCGGTGACGTCGGCGAGCGCGCCGCATTCAGCATCTACGCGACCCTGCTCGGCGGCTCGATGGGGTCGCGCCTGTTCGACGAGATCCGCGAGCAGCGCGGACTGGCCTACTCGGTGTTCGCCGCCGACCACGTCGCCGCCGATCACGGCGCGCTGATGATGGGAGCCGGGCTGGACTCGACGAAGTGCATCGAGGCCTATGCGCGGATGCGCGAGATCGTCGGCGAACTCCGCGACGAGGGCCCGCGCGCGGAGGAGGTCGAGCGCGCCCGCGCATACGCTGCGGGCCGCCGGGTGCTGGGGTTCGAGAACACCAACGCCGTCGCGCGCTTCGCCGCCCGCCGCGCAATCGTCCATCGCGAGGACATCGACCCGGACGCCTCGATCGCCGAGCTCGACGCCGTGACCTTCGACCAGGTCGCCGAGATCGCACGCCGCGTGGACCCGGACGACCTCGCCGTCGGCTGCGTCGGTCCGCACAACGCGGACGACTTCCGCTGACCGGCGCGCTGCGTCTTGACAGCGGTGGGCAGACCTCCCGATGATGCCCTCATGACCGTCCAGCCGGTCCTGAACGACCGCGAGCTCGCCCGCTACGCGCGCCGTGTCGGCGACCGCTGGCCACTCGAGCAGGCGCTCGTGGGTGGCGCCCGCGTCGACGACGCTCGCGGCGTCCTGCCCCAGCGCGAGCGCGGCCCGGACTACGTCGTGATCCTCGTTTCAGAGGGATTTGACGGGGTACCCTGGCTGGAGCGTGTCCACCAGGCGGCCAGCCTGTGGGATGCAGGAGAGATGGGCGCACCGGCGGAAGTGCACTGCTACACGCCCGTCGAGTTCGAGCGCAAGCGCGAAGGGCTCCCGATCGTGCGCTGGGTTTCTGCCCGAGGCGTGCCGATAAGAGACTTGTAGGCGACTTCGTCACGTTTCGCCCGTAGAGTTGTCTCAGGAACGGAGCACCCGTTGACACCACACGTCTCCATCACGTTGCTGCGCACGCAGACGGACGAGCGGCTGATCGAATTGATCGCCGCCGGACACGACCGTGCCTTCGATGCGGTGGTCGATCGTTATCGCCGTCCGCTGCTGCGTTATGCGCGCCGTTTCCTCCACGAAGAGGAGCGCGCCGAGGACGTGGTCCAGACGGCATTGGTCAGCGCCTGGACGGCGCTGCGTGAGGGCACATCGGTTCGCGACCTTCGGCCGTGGCTCTACCGCATCGTCCACAACGGAGCCCTCAACGTGATGAAGAACCCCGGCGGCGAGGACGTGCCCCTGATCGAGGCATCGGATCTGCGGCCCGGACCCGCTCTCGAGGTCGAGCAGCGCGAGGACGTGCGTCACGCGCTCGACACGATCGCCGCGCTCCCCGAGCGCCAGCGCGCCGCACTGCTGGCAGTCGCCCTCGAGGGCCGCTCGCACGCCGACGTCGGTGTCGAGCTCGGCCTGAACGACAACGCCGTGCGCCAGCTCGTGCGCCGCGCTCGCGTGAGCCTGCGCGTCGCCGCCACCGCGATCACTCCGTGGCCCGCCGCCGTGTGGCTCGCGGGGCTGGGCAGTCACCATGCCGGCGACGCCGCCGCCCGCGTCGGCGAGGTCGTCAGCGGCGTGGGCGCCGGAACGCTCTTCGGAGGCGGAGCGCTGAAGGCCGGCGCGGTCGTCGCAGCCGCCGGCGCCGTCGCCGTCAGCGCCCCGCAGGTCGTCGAGGTCGTGCATCACAAGCGCCAGGCGGTGGCCAGCGCCGCGGCGGCTCCCGCGCCCAAGCGCAGCAGCGATGGCGACGTCAACGCCGCGGCCACCGCGGCCCAGGCGAGCAGGACGCTGTCGGTCGCGACCCCCGCAGGCGGATCGAGCGGCGCCGCCCCGTCCTCCGGGCGTTCCCGCGGCACGCGCGTCGGCAGCGTGCGCATCAGCGGACCATCGTCCGGCTTCCACTCCGGCGGCGCGAGGAGCGCACCCGCCAAGTCGCTCACCCGGGCCCCGGCCAGGGCCCAGGAGCCCACCGAGGACAACCAGGTCTCCACCGGCCATCGCCAGCGCAGCACCGGCGAGGACGCGGAGCGACGCGGTCGCCACCAGAGGCGTGGGAACGCGCCCCCTGTGCTCGGCGAGGACCATGCCGAGGAGGACGCGCCGACCGGCGAGCAGCATCGTGAGTCGGCGGCGGAGCCGGAGGATTCGACCTCGGGGCCGGAGGATCGGAATGAGGAGTCCGAGGACTCGTCTCGGACGGAGACGTCCGGGACGTCACGAGAGTCCGCGAGCTCCGGCTCATCGGGCGCTCCCGCCTCGGAGTCCTCCAGCGGATCCGAGCCGCCGCAGCCCGAGAGCCCGACCGTGACGACGCCCAGGCCCTGAGCCGTTCGCGGGCGGATCTCCCGCCCGACCGTCACGTTCTCCAGTCGTCGTTGTCGTAACAGACGACCTCTCGAACAGGAGCGTCCCTCCGCATGCCCCGAAACACCTTCCGTACGCTGCTCGCCGTCTTCGCGCTGGCCCTCGTGGCCGCCATCCCGGCAATCGCAAGCGCCCACAAGAGCGGCAAGTCACACTCGTCCCCGAAGACCGCCAACATGGTCGGGACGGTCGTCTCGTTCGCCGGCGACACGCTCGTGATCTCGAGCGGCGGCCTGCCCGTCAGCGGCAAGGTCACCTTCCGCACGAAGGTCAGGTTCGCCGGCCGCGGCCACCACTACGGCTGGTTCAAGCACCACGGCCGATTCGCACGTGCCTCGCGCCATGGCGACGACGGCCCGGGCCATGACCGCGGCACGTACCGCACCGGCGGCGGCCTCCCGACCGAGGGCGGCATGCCCACCGGCGGCGGCCTCCCGAACCCCGGGTTCCCCCGCGGCATCGCCTACCTGGTCCCCGGAGCCGGCGTCGCCGGTGCCAAGCTGAAGCTCACGGCCGATGGCCCGGTCTGGCGTGAGGTCATCCTCGTCCGTCCGGCGCAGACGCCGACCACCTGACACACGGATGTGAACGCGGCGGCCACACCCCCCGGCCGCTGATGTAGACCGCTGAGGCGCCCCTTCGGGGGCGCCTCAGTCGTTCACCGGCCGGATCGCCGCCTGCGCCGCCGCCACGCGCGCGATCGGCACGCGGAACGGGGAGCAGCTGACGTAGTCCAGCCCGGCCCCGTGGAAGAACGTGATCGACCGCGGGTCGCCGCCGTGCTCGCCGCAGACGCCGACGTGCAGGCCGGGGCGCGCCGCACGCCCGCGCTCGCAGCCGATCCGCACGAGCTCACCGACCCCGTCCTCGTCGATCGACTCGAACGGCGATACGTCGACGACCTTGTCCGCGATGTAGGTCGGCAGGATGCTGCCCTCGATGTCGTCGCGCGAGAACCCCAGCGCCGTCTGCGTGAGGTCGTTGGTGCCGAAGGAGAAGAACTCCGCGTACTCGGCGATCCGGCCCGCCACCAGGCATGCGCGCGGGAGCTCGATCATCGTGCCGACGCGGAAGTCCTTCCCGGCCTCCATACCCAGCTCCGCCGCAACCCCGACGATCAGGTCGCGCATCAGCTCGAGCTCGCGCTCGTACGCGACGAGCGGCACCATGATCTCGACCTCCGGCTTGCGCCCACCGCGCCCGTCGACCGCCTGCGCAGCGCGCAGGATCGCCCGGACCTGCATCGCATAGATGTCCGGATAGAGGATGCCGATGCGCGCGCCGCGCGTGCCCAGCATCGGGTTGGCCTCCTCGAGGGCGCGGACGATCTGCGACTGCTCCTGGAGCTCGGGCAGGTCCCAGGTCAGTTCCAGCTCCGCGCGCCTCAGCTCGTCGCTCACGTCGTAGCGGTCGGGCAGAAACTCGTGCAGCGGCGGATCCAGCAGCCGGATCGTCACCGGATGCCCGTCCATCGCCTCGAGGATCCCCTCGAAATCGGACTGCTGCAGCGGCAGCAGCTCGGCGAGCGCCGCGGTCCGCACGGCCTCGTCGTCCATGCCCATGATCATCGCGCGGACCTTCGGCAGCCGGTCGCTCGCCATGAACATGTGCTCGGTGCGGCATAGGCCGATCCCCTCGGCGCCGAAGCGCCGCGCACGCGCGGCGTCATCGGGCGTGTCGGCGTTCGCGCGCACGCCCAGGCGCCGCAGCTCGTCGCACCAGCCGAGCAGCTTTGCGAAGCGCTCATCGACCTCGGGGCGCACGAGCGGCACGTCGTCGAGCGTGACCGCACCGGTCGTGCCGTCGATCGCGATCACGTCACCCGCGTGCAGGACCTGCTCACCGATCCGCACCTCCTGCGCGTGCAGGTCGATCTCCAGCTCGCCGGCGCCCGTCACCGCCGGGCGCCCCATCCCGCGGGCGACGAGCGCCGCGTGCGAGGCCTTGCCGCCTTCGCTCGTCAGGATTCCCACCGCGGCGTCGAAGCCGGCGACGTCCTCGGCCTCGGTGAACGGCCGCACGAGAACGACCGCCCGGCCCTCGGCTGCCGCGGCGACCGCAGCAGCCGCCGTGAAGACGATGCGGCCCTTCGCCGCTCCCGGCGACGCCGCAACACCGCGTGTGATGACGGAGTACGTCGCCTGCGGATCGAAGGTCGGATGCAGGAGCGCGTCGAGCTTGCCGGCATCGATCGTGGCGATCGCCTGCTCGCGCGTGAGCAGACCCTCGTCGACGGCGTCGACGGCGAATCGCACAGCGGCCTGCGCGGGACGCTTGGCGCTGCGCGTCTGCAGCATGTACAGGCGCCCCTCCTCGATCGTGAACTCGGTGTCCTGCATGTCGCCGTAGTGGCGCTCGAGCGTGCGCAGGATCTCCCACAGGGTGTCCTTCGCCTCCGGCATCCAGTCGGCGAGCTCGCGCAGGTCAAGCGGCGTGCGCACCCCCGAGACGACGTCCTCGCCCTGCGCGTTGATCAGGAAGTCACCGCTCGGCTGCGGGCCGCCGTCGATCTCGTCGCGGGTGAACGCCACGCCCGATCCGCTGGTCTCGCCCAGGTTGCCGAACACCATCTGCTGGACGTTGACCGCGGTGCCCCAGTCCTCGGGGATCCGGTTCTGCCGGCGGTACTCGACCGCGCGAGCGCCCATCCACGAGTCGAACACCGCGTGCACCGCCAGGTCGAGCTGCTCACGCGGATCCGCGGGAAAGTCGTAGAGCCCGCGGAAGACCTGCACCAGCGCGCGCAGCGCGTCCGCGTCGAGCTCACTGTCCAGGGCGACGCCGTGCGCCTCCTTGGCCGCAGCGATCGCCGCCTCGAAGCGCTCGCCGGGAATGCCCATGACGACGTTGCCGAACATCTGGACCAGGCGCCGGTAGGAGTCCCAGGCGAAGCGCGGGTTCCCGGTCCGTGCCGCGAGCCCCTCGACCGACGCGTCGCTGAGGCCGAGGTTGAGCACGGTGTCGAGCATCCCGGGCATCGAGTCGCGCGCGCCGCTGCGCACCGAGACGAGGAGCGGATCGCGGGGATCGCCGAGCACGCGGCCGGCGCGCTCCTGCAGCCGGTCGAGCGCCGCCTCGATCTGCGCCGCCAGCCCGGGGGGCGGGGTCCGCCCGGAGCGCATGTACGCCACGCAGGCCTCGGTCGTGATCGTGAAGCCGGCCGGGACGCGGTCCGGGCCGAGCAGGCGCGTCATCTCCGCGACGTTCGCCCCCTTCCCGCCGAGCAGGTCGCGCAGCTCCTTCGAGCCCTCGGTGAAGTCATAGACGAGTCTGGAAGTGGGCATGACGCACGATCCTCGCAGGGTCGCCGTGGCCCGCGGTTCCACGAAGCACCAGTTTCGGGCGCGATCTGGTGGTTTCATGCGTGACGTTGAGGGGCTACGGTTGTCCAACGGGAAGAGCTTCTGTGAGTCCTCAGCTACCCACTGTCCTACTCCGCGCGCAGACAGACGAACGTCTGGTGCGTCTGTCCGCCCTCGGCTCCGAGCGCGCGTTCGAGGCGATCGTCGAGCGCTACCGCAAGCCGCTGATGGGCTACGCCCGGCGGATGGTCGGCGAGTCGCGCGCCGAGGACGTCGTCCAGTCGGCGTTCGTGAGCGCCTGGGGAAGGATCTCCGACGGCACCGAGGTGCGCGACCTGCGCGCCTGGCTCTTCCGGATCGTTCACAACGGCTCGATCAATGTCCTCAAGCGGGCGAGCGCCCGGGACGTCGAGCTGTTCGAGGACACGCCCGCCCTGATCGACCTGCATGGCGAGGTCGAGCGCCGCGAGGACGTGCGCCACACGCTCGACGGGATCGCATCGCTGCCGGCGCAGCAGCGCGAGGCGCTGCTCGGCGTCGCCGTCCAGGGTCGCCGCCACCGCGACGTCGGTGCCGACCTGGGCGTCACCGACGGTGCGGTGCGGATGCTGCTGCACCGCGCACGCTCGAACATGCGCACGGCCGCGACGGCGCTGACGCCGTGGCCGCTGCTCGCATGGCTCTCGGGCGAGCGTGGAGCCGAGGTCGCAGCCGGCGGCGCCGGCGCGGGCATGATGGCGGGCGGCGCGCTGAAGGCCGCCGCGCTGTTCTCGACGGCGGCCGTCGCCCTCAGCGCCGGACCGCAGATCGCCGGTCACATCGGAACCTCGGCCTCTGCTCGCGATGACCGGGTGGCGCCGGCGAGCGGACAGCAGGCTGCCGTCCGCGCTGCGGACGCGGGCCCGCTCGCCTCGCTGCTATCCGCACCGGTCGTATCCGCCCCGAGGCATCGCGCCGCTGTGCGCGTGACCCCTGAGCCGCAGGCCACGACGGAGACCGCGGCGCCGGTCGCGACCGTGGCCCCCGCGCCGACCCCGGCGACCGCTCCGCAACCGGCCCCCGCTGCGGGCGTCGTCGAACAGCAGGACGAGAGCACCACGCTTCCTCCGCGCCAGGTCCACAAGCAGGTCGTGCGCCCGGCCCACGAGGACGAGGACGAGGAGATCTCCGTCGAGGAGGAGCCGCCGGATCTCGCAGCCGGTGAGCGCCCGATCCCGCCGACGGGCGTGCCGGACGACATCGCTGAGGCTGCGCTGCCCGAGGCCCCCGCGGCAGCCGCCGACGAAGCCGAGCTCGCAGCCGAGACTGATGCAGCGGCCGGCGACAAGGAAGCATCAGCGTCTGCGTCGGCCTCCGCGCCGGCAGTCCCCGCCCCGCCGGCGGCGACGCTCGTCGCCGAGCCCGCCGCCGCGCCCGCTCCCTGAGCAGTCGCGAGCTTTCTGCGTGACGTTCCCGCGCGCGGCCTGTCTCAGCTTCTGAACGGCGCCAGCGGGTCGAATTCCCCCCCGACCCTCTGTCGGCGCCGTTCACCCCCTCGGTAGGACTGGACCTCCTCCAGCCGCCCGAGCCGGTGGGGGCGGCAGGATGCCGCCCCCACCGGGCGGGCGCATGCAGCTCACCGGGAAGGGCGTGCGGAAGCCCTTCTCAGTCTTTGCGCGGCCCGATGGCGACCATGCGCTCGATCGGGATGCGCGCCTTCGCAGCGACGTCGGCGGGCACCTTGACCTCGCCGGTCATGTCGCGCAGCGCGTCACGCAGCTTCGGCAGCGTGATCATCTTCATGTAGCGGCAGGTCGCGGCCTCGTTGGCCGCGATGAAGGTCACGTCCGGCGCCGCCTGCCGCATCGGGTAGAGCATCCCCGTCTCGGTGGCGACGATCACGGACTCGCCGGCGTTTTCCCGCTCGGCCCGCTCGGCGAACTCGAGCATTCCGCCGGTCGAGAGCATGTGCACGCCCTCGGCGTCGACATCGCCTGCCGCGACGTACTCCATGACCGAGGTCACGCACCCGCATTCGGGATGGATCAGGAACTCCGAGCCCGGGTTGGCGTCGCGCACCGCGGTGATGTCGGCGGGACGGATGCCGGCGTGGACGTGGCACTCGCCGCTCCACACCTGCATGTTGCGATGGCCGGTGGTCTTCTGCACGTAGGCGCCGAGGAACATGTCCGGGCCGAAGAGGATCTCGACGTCCTCCCCGTGCTCGCGGCGGATGTGCTCGACCACCTGGACGGCGTTCGAGGACGTGCAGCAGTAGTCGGTCAGCGCCTTGATCGCGGCGGTCGTGTTCACGTACATCACCGTGATCGCGCCGGGGTGCTCCGCCTGCCAAGCGGCGAGCTCCGGCACGGTGATCGAGTCGGCCAGCGAGCAGCCGGCGTCCGGGTCGGGGATCAGCACCGTCTTGCCGGGGCAGAGGATCGACGCGGTCTCCGCCATGAAGTGCACGCCGCAGAAGGCGATCACGGCCTGCTCGACGGCAGCGGCCCGCAGCGAGAGCCCCAGCGAGTCGCCGACGTAGTCGGCGACGTCCTGGATGTCGGGCACCTGGTAGTTGTGGGCCAGGATCACCGCGTCGCGCTGCTCGGCGAGCGCGCGCACCTCGGCGTGCAGCGCCGCGACATCGATCGGCTCGGGCTCGGGGACGCCGGCCATCGGGAGGGAGATCGAGGTCATGACAGCGGCTCCAGCTTCAGCGAGAGGTCCAGTGCGGGGGCCGAGTGCGTGAGCGCACCGACCGAGACGAATTGTACGCCTGTCGCCGCGACGTCCCTGACCGTCGCGAGGGTCACGCCGCCACTGGCCTCGAGGACTGCCCGTCCGGCGACGTGGGCGACCGCTGCGCGCAGCTCGTCCGGGGACATGTTGTCGAGCAGCAGGCGGGTCGCGCCCGCCCCGAGCGCGGCGTCGATCTCGGCGACGTCACGGCATTCAACCTCGAGCGCAACGCCGGGATGGGCCACGATCGCAGCGCGCGTCGCGGCGGCGACGCCGCCCGCGACGTCGATGTGGTTGTTCTTGACGAGCATCTGGTCCCAGAGCCCGATCCGGTGGTTCGCCCCGCCCCCTGCGAGTACCGCGGCCTTCTCCAGCAGCCGCAGCCCCGGCGTGGTCTTGCGCGTGTCGAGGACCTGGGCGCCGGTGCCCTGAACCGCCTGCGCAAAGCGCGCGGTCTGCGTCGCGACGCCGCTGAGGCGCTGCACGAGGTTCAGCGCGGTGCGCTCGGCGGACAGCACGGCCCGCGCGGCACCCTCGACACGCAGGACCGCCAGCGGCAGCCCGTCCGCCGCCGTCCATGCGCCCTCGGGAGCCAGGCGCTCGATCACGACCTGCCGATCCAGCGTGCGAAACACGTGCTCGGCCGCGTCGAGCCCGAAGAGCACGCCGGGCTCCTTCTGGAGCATGGTCGCCCGGGTGCGGGCGCCCGCGGGGATCGTGGCGAGCGTCGTGAGGTCGCCGCTGCCCACGTCCTCGGCCAGGGCGCGCGCGACGACGTCCTCGAGCTCGGTGCGGGTGGCGACGTCCATCGCGGCGGAGGATAGGCGGCACGCGAGCGTCAGATGCGCGAGCATCCGGCTGTGCGAGACCTCAGCGACGAGTTCCCCGGCGCGCGCGGCTACCTCGACACCGCCACGCTCGGCCTGCCATGCCGCGCGACGATCGCCGGGCTGGAGGCGATGCTGACCGAGTGGCAGGCGGGGACGGCGGTCCCGACCACCTACGACGACCACGTGCGCCGCAGCCGCGAGGCATTTGCGCGGATGGCCGGCGTCGAGCCTGACAGCGTCGCCGCCGCCGGACAGGTCTCCTCGTTCGTCGCGATCATCGCCGCTGACCTGCCGGCCGGCGCCAGGGTGCTGCTGCCGGAAGGCGAGTTCACCTCGATCCTGTTCCCGTTCCTGGCGCGCGGCGACCTGCAGGTCGCCCTCGCGCCGCTCGCGCGGCTGGCGGAGGCGGTGACGCCGGACACGGCGCTCGTCGCGTTCAGCGCCGTGCAGTCCGCCGACGGGGCCGTCGCCGACCGTCCCGCGATCCGCGCAGCGGCGGCTGCCGCCGGCGCACGCGTCCTGGTCGACGTGACCCAGGGGGCGAGCTGGCACCCGATCGACGCGGGCACGGCCGACTACGTCGTGTGCGGGACGTACAAGTGGCTGCTCTGCCCGCGCGGGACGGCGTTCCTCGTCGTTCCCGACCGCGAGCGCCTGGCGGCGCTGCCGGCATTGCACGCCGGCTGGTACGCCGGCGAGGACCCGTGGGTGTCGATCTACGGCGCCCCGCTGCGGCTCGCCGCCGGCGCGCGGCGCCTGGACCTGTCTCCCTCCTGGCTGTGCTGGGCGGGGACTGCCCCGGCGCTCGAGTTCATCGAGGGCCTCGGCGTGGACGCGATCGGGGTGCACGACGTCGCGCTCGCCGCACGCCTGCGCGTCGCCGCCGGACTCCCGGAGAACGGCTCGGCGATCGTGTCGATGCCGCTCGACGCGGCGGCGCGCGACCGGCTGCGAGCGGCCGGCGTGCGCTTCTCGCTGCGCGACGGCCGCGCGCGCCTGTCGTTCCATCTCTACAACGACGAGCAGGACGTCGGCCTCGTGCTCGACGCGCTCGGCCTCGGGTAGTTGCCGCTGATGCGCGCGCTCGTCCTGCACGACACCGGCGGACCCGACGCGCTGCGACTCGAGGAGGTCCCCGAGCCCGTCGCGGGGCGATGGACTGGCGCTCGTCGAGGTCCACGCGGTCGGTCTCGGCTTCGTGGACTGGCTGATCACCTGCGGCGAGTACCAGCTCAGGATGGAGATGCCGTTCACGCCCGGGACCGAGGTCGCAGGGGTCGTCCTGGACGCGCCAGGAGCCCGTACCTACTCCCGCAGCACGAAAACCGTCTCGAACCCCGCATCACTCGCGCCATGCAGGCGCCCGCCCGCGGCGACCGTCTCCCGCAGGTAGCGCACGATGTCGTCGGTGATCCGCTCACCCGGCAGCAGTGCCGGAATCCCCGGCGGGTAACCCGCAATCGACTCGCAGGAGATTCGTCCGACGGCGGCCTCGACGGGAACGCGCTGCGCATCGCCGAGGAACGCGTCTCGTGGCGTCACCCCGAGCTCCGGAGCCTCGGCGGGCTGGAAGATCGGCTGCGTCTCACTCCCGGGCCGGCGCGTGCGCCTGACTGCCTCCTCGACGTCGCCGGCGAGCCGCAGCAGCGCCTCAGGGCGCTCACCCATCCCGATCACGAAGACGATCGTGGACTGCGTCGCGAGCTCGGCGTGCACGTCGTAGCTCTGCCGCAGGACGTCGGAGAGCTCCATGCCCGTGCGACCTGTTCCACGCGTGTCGAGCACCACGCGAAGCGGATCGTAGGCCGCGATTCCGGGGCGTCCGACGAGCTCCTGATCGAGCAGCTCGACGCCCTCGACGTCACGCAGCTTCGCGCGCGCGGCGGCGATCGCGTTCAGCGTCTCGTGCAGCAGCTGTTCGCCGTGCACGGCGAGCTGGCGGCGCGCGGCGTCGAGCGAGGCGAGCAGCAGCGACGACGGGCTCGTCGAGCGCACGATGCGCACTGCCCGCGCGACGCGCGCCTCGTCGACGAGGTCGCCCTGGCCGAGGTGCAGGATCGCGCTCTGCGTGAGCGAGCCGCCGAGCTTGTGGGTGCTCGTGAGCACGGCGTCGGCGCCGAGGTCCAGCGCACTCGGGGGCAGCGCCGGGTGAAAGCCGAAGTGCGAGCCCCACGACTGGTCGACGACGAGCGCGACGCCGGCGTCGTGCGCCACCTTCGCGCAGGCCGCCACGTCGGCGGACATGCCGTAGTA
>JBBQKR010000041.1:0-27144 GCA_038327125.1 Solirubrobacterales bacterium | reverse complement strand
ACTGCGACGACTCCGGGTGGTCTCACGACCGCACAGGGCTCGCAGGACGTCACGCTGGGCTACTCCGGTGGCCAGGCGAACCTGTTCGGGAACATCCCGGGCAAGAACGTCGGCATCGACGTGACCGTGAACCTCGCGACGGAGATCGCCGGCATCGCCCGGATCATCGACCAGGACCTGTTCTCGGTCCCGCTGATCTCGGGCAACAATTGGCCGGCCGGCATCTTCAACTGCCACCAGGTCTGGACCGGCACGGTGCAGAACTACATCCCGGGTGTTCGCCTGACCGGGTCGCTCCGCATCGCTCCGGCGATCACGAAGGACGGCAAGGTCCGGATCGCGAAGGCGACGGTGCAGTCCGACCCGAACAACCCCGACCGTGTGGCGTTGACCGCGTGTCTGGCGGCCCGCTCGGCGTACCTCGAGTACAACAATGAGAACCCGGGCCCGAACAATCCGGGCTTCTCGAACTCGACCGTCGTCTCGAAGATCCCGACGGCCGGGGGTATCGCTGCCGCCGGCGGTCCTGCGCCGTTCGCGTCGGGTCTCCTTCCGATTCGCAACCTCGCGCTGCCGATCTTCTACGACGAAGCGTTCTATGACCCGGCGACGATTCCGGGCTACTACACGACATTCAACGCAAACCACCCTTCGCCGGGATTCCCGGGTTCGCTCGGCGCACGTGCAGTCTGCGGTACGGACCCGTTCCCGCTGGTGCGTGACGCTGGCCTCACCGGCACCGTCGGTGGGCTGCCGACCCCGACGGACCCGGCCTACGCCGGCGTCAACTACAAGGGCGACCAGGCCACCGTCGCGGGCGACATCACCGTCAACCCGCTCGACGTCGACGTGCTGCTCGGCGACGTCTGAGCCGGCGGAGCACTCTGATGCAGCAACGCGGGCGGCTCTTCGGGGCCGCCCGCCCTGCGTCTGTGGCGCGCGGGGTGGCGCCGCGCCGGTACGGTCTGGAGTGTCCGATGCGCCTGCGCTGCCTGCTCATTCTCCCCGCGATGGTGGCGGCGCTGCTCGTGGCGCCCGTCCTCGAGGCACCCGCCGCGACCACGGCGACGCCGCAACAGCTGAGCGTCGCGGACCGGGCGATGCGGCTGGCGATCACCTCGGGCACCGACCGCTATCCGGCGGGCCTGAAGAAGTCGTGTGTCGCGGACACGCCGATCGTGGTTCGCTGCCGCTCCACGTGGCGGGATGCGCGGTACACGTACGCCGGGCGCTTCTTCGTCATCGACGACGGTGAGGCGGTGAGCGCCGTGTTCGCGGGCCTGCGGACCAACCGGCGCTGCGCGGCGCGCCGCAGCGGCACGTCGCTGAAGGCCTGCCGCGACGCCGTGTCGTTCTGAGCGCAGCCGGGCTACGGAACCAGGACGATCTTGAGCGCCTCGCGCGCGGCGTAGCGGCGGTAGGCCTCAGGGGCCTGCGCCAGCGGCATGTGCGCGGTGACCAGCGGTGAGGGGTCGAGCCGGCCGGTCTGCAGCAGCTCGAGCACGGGATCCAGGTGCTTGATGACGTTCGCGTGGCCGGTGCGGATCGTGAGCGCCTTGATCCACGCCAGGCCCATGTGGACCTCGGCCCGCTCGGCGTAGACGCCGACGCACTGGACGGTCCCGCACATTCGTGTCAGCCGGATCGCGAGCTCGAGCGCGCGCGGGTCGCCGACGCAGTCGATCGCGACGTCGACGCCGCGGCCTGCGGTCGCGAGCTTCGCGGCGGAGCGCGGGTCCTCCTCGGTCAGGTGCACCGCCTGCGCGCCGAACGCCGACGCCATCTTCAGGCGCTGCTCGACGGTGTCGATCGCGATCACGCGCGCTGCGCCGGCCAGCACGGCGCACTGCACGGCGCAGAGCCCGACCGGGCCGAGCCCCAGCACGGCGACCGTGTCACCGGGCGTCACGCCGCTGTCGACGACCGCGTGGTAACCGGTGCCCAGCACGTCGCCGGCGAACAGCGCGACATCGTCGGAGAGGCCTTCCGGGACCCGGCGCAGCGCGAGGTTCGCATGCGGTACGAGCGCGAGCTCGGCCTGGGTGCCCTGCAGGTCACCCAGCCCACTGCCGTGACCGAACGTGCGCGAGTGCTCGCACTTGTGGAAGAGCGAGCGCCGGCAGAACCAGCACGTGCCGCAGGCCACCTGGAAGCAGCCCAGGACGCGGTCGCCGACGGCGGCGCTCGTCACCGCATCGCCGGCCGCCGTGACCTCGCCGACGAACTCATGGCCGATCGTGAACCCGGGCTCGATGCGCACGCGCCCGTGGTAGATGTGCAGATCCGACCCGCACACGCCGCTGGCGTGGACGCGCACGATCGCATCGTCGGGCGCGATCAGCTCGGGATCGGGCTTCTCGATCAGCTCGACCTGTTCGGGGCCCTGGAAGGCGACGACCTGCATGCCGCCGGACGCTACCTGCCCTTCTTCGCCAGTGCCTGCTTCCTGGGCACCGTCCGCGTCCCGCGACCCGCGCGGGCGCGGCGGCGGGCGAGTCTCACGTACTCGGCGAGCGACTCGGTGAGCCCATCGGCGAGCACGTCGATGTCGGGAAGCGCCTCGTAGTCCCCGATCAGCCCGAAGCCGGCGATGCCGTTGTAGGACATCACCGCGATCGCGGCGGCGCGATCCCCGGCCAGGAAGGCGAGCGGGTAGATCTCGTCGAGCTGGCGTCCCATCAGGTACAGCGGCACCTGCGGTCCCGGGATGTTCGTGATCAGGACGTTGTACGCCCGCGTGGAGAAGTTCAGGCGGGTCGACTGGGCGAGGATCGTGGGCGGAGCGAAGTCCTGGGCACCGGCGATGACCTCGGCGCCGAGCGCCTGCCTGCTCTCCTTCAGCCCGGTCATCGCGTCCTGGATCGTGCGCAGCCGCGAGACGGGGTCGGGGTCGCCGACGGGGAGCGGAGCGACGAGCTGCGTCAGCTGGTTGCCGAGGCTGCCCTGCTCATCGCGTCCACGGGTGGAGACCGGGACGCCCGCGCGCAGTGCGATGCCCTCGGTCTTCAGCCCGCGGTGGTGCATCCACGAGCGGATCGCGCCGCTCGCGACGGCAAGCACGACATCGTTGACGGTGCCGCCGAAGGCGTTCTTGACGCGCTTGAAGTCCTCGAGGTCGGCGCGCACGAACGCGACGCGCCGGTGCGGGCCGATCTTGACGTTCAGCGGCGATGGCGGCGCCGGGCGCAGCACCCGCATCGCCGTCTCGCCGGCCTCTTGAACCGCGCGGCGCACGCGCAGCCGGTCACCGAGCGTCCCGGCGGCGCGCAGGGGCAGGCTGCCGATGTCGCGCAGCGTGCTGTTGACCGACAGCGCGGCGAGCTCCGCGGGGCTCGGCTCGGGCCGGGGGACCCAGCGCCCGGCGGCATCGGACGCGCGCGCCGGAGCGTCCGGGGTCGTGTCGAAGAGCGCGGCGGTGATGTCGACGCCGGCGATGCCGTCGACCACGCTGTGGTGGGTCTTTGTCAGGACGGCGAAGCGGTCGTCGCTGAGGCCCTCGATCAGCAGGAGCTCCCACAGCGGCTTGGAGCGGTCCAGGCGCTGGGAGTACACGCGCGTGACGACGCGACGCAGCGCCGACTCGTCGCCGGGGCTCGGGACCGCCTTGTGCAGGACGTGATACTCGAGATTGAAGCTCGGGTCGTCGATCCAGCGCGGCCGGCCGAGACCGAACGGAGGCTCGGCGAGCTTCTGGCGGTAGCGCGGCACGCGGTCGAGCCGGCTGCGGACGTACTCCAGGAAGTCCTCGTACGCCGGCGGCTCGCCGCGGAAGATCGCTACGCCCCCGGTGTGCAACTGCGCGTTCGGGCGCTCCTGGAAGAGAAACGCGGCGTCAACGGCGCTGAGCGGGTCGAGATGCTGCTGCGCCTGAGCCATCGGGGGCGAGGCTACTACGGTCCGGCCGGCGCCCCGCGGGGCGGGCGCATGCCGGCGACGAGCGTGCGCACGATCTGCGTCAGCCGGCGACGGAACGCGCGCGGCGTAAGGGCATCACCGAGCTTTGCGGCGTCGGCGCAGTCGAGCAGGATCGCGGCTGCGACCGCGGGGGAGAGGCCGACCGCGGCCGGGTCGAGCTCCCCGCCGAGGGTGCCCTCGCGGACCATGCGGCGCAGGATCGTCAGCGACGCCTCGCGTGAGGCCGCGGCGATGTCACCGCACACGCGGCTGTGCTCGTCGAGCAGCTCGTCGCCGTGCGGCGAGCTGTGCGTGATCTGGACGAAGCTGCCCAGGCGAGCCTCGAGCGCGCCCCGGATCCGCTCCTCGATCGGACCGTCCGCCGCGGCTGCAGCGCGCATCGCTGCGACGGTCTGATCGTGCAGGCGCTCGGCGAGGGCACGGAAGACCTGGTCCTTGGATCCGAAGTGGAAGTAGATCGAGGCGCGCGAGACTCCGGCCTCGCGCGCGATGTCCTCCATGGCGGTCCGGCGCAGGCCGTACCCCGAGAAACGCACGAACGCGGCGTCGAGGATCGCTTCGCGCGCCGCGTCGCCGCGGGCTGTCGTCGTGGTGGTGCGGACGCTGCTCGTGGCCACGGCGCGATGCTAGCGCAGTGAACTACGACTTGACAAATGGCGTTCAAGTTGTTGAAGTTGCGCCCATGTCATCAGATCCCCCCAACGCGTCCAAGGCCGTCCTCGTCACCGGGTGTTCCTCTGGGATCGGCCGGGCCACCGCGGCGCGGCTCGCCGATCGCGGCTGGACGGTCTACGCGACCGCCCGCCGGCCCGAGGCGATCGCCGACCTGGAGGCGGCTGGTTGCCGCACACTTGCCCTCGACGTCAACGACGAGGCGTCGATGGTCGCCGCCGTCGGGGCGATCGAGGCGGAGCACGGTGCCGTCGGGGTGCTGATCAACAACGCGGGGTACTCGCAGTCCGGGGCGATCGAGTCGGTCGGCATCGACGAGGTCCGGCGCCAGTTCGAGACGAACGTCTTCGGGCTCGTGCGCCTGACGCAGCTCGTCCTGCCGGCGATGCGCGCCCAGCAGTTCGGCAAGGTCGTGAACGTCAGCTCGATGGGGGCGAACTTCACGTTCCCCGGCGGCGGCTTCTACCACGCCACCAAGTACGCGCTCGAGGCGATCAGCGACGCCCTCCGGTTCGAGGTCAAGGCCTTCGGCATCGACGTCGTCGTCATCCAGCCCGGGATCATCCGCACCGGCTTCGGTGAGGCGGCGATCGCCTCGATGGACGATGGCGCCGCCGACGATGGCCCGTATGACGCGTTCAACGCCCAGGTCGCCGAGGCGACCCAGGACGTCTACGAGAAGGGACCGCTGGCCAAGCTCGGGGGCGAGCCCGAGGACGTCGCCAAGACGATCGAGCGCGCGATAACGACCAAGCGCCCGAAGATCCGCTACCGGGTCACGCCGAGTGCGCACATGCTCGTGGCCCAGCGTTCGCTGATGACCGACGGGATGTGGGACGCCTTCCTGCGCACGCAGTTCGAGCAGCCGGGCAAGGATTAGTCACGGCAGGCGCGGGCCAGGCGCTCGTAGACACCGTCGCCGCAGGTGCGGCGCAGCTCCGATTCCATCGTCTGCCAGACGGGCCGGTCGGCGGTGTGCGCGATCGCAGCCGACGTGCACCACCAGTCGATCGCGCCCGGTGAGCCCCAGTCGCTGCGACGCACCGCGCGCACCGTCCAGCGCTTGGCAGGCTCGTCGTGCTCGACGTGCAGCGGGACGGTCCAGCAGGCGCGCGGCTTCCAGTCGCGTGGGTCCTCGCCGCGGCTGAGTGCCGCCTGGTGCAGCGCACAGCCGGTGCCGCCCGGGTGCGACTCGGTGTTGAAGAAGATGCAGGCGCCGCGATGCACGCGGGTGTGGACGCTGCCGCGCTCGCGCTCACGGCTCCAGCCGTGCCCGGCGACGGCGCGGTTCTGCCAGTCGTCCTCGGTCAGCCGGTCGACGCGCAGGGCGAGCTCGGCGGCCTCGCCACGATCGGTCGCCTCCCAGTCGCCGCCTTCGACGTAGACGCCGTGGCTGCAGCAGCCCTGCGCCGATCCGTCGCCGCGCACCGAGCGGCAGCCCTGCCCCCAGATGCAGTGGAAGTTCGAGCGCATGAACCGCAGGTCGAACCGCCAGACCGTCCCGGGATCGTCGGGGTCCTCGATGTCGAGGACGTTTTGGCGGGCGGACACCGGCCGGACACTAGTGCTCGATGCCGAGCAGCAGCTCCTTGCGCTGCAGGCCGCCGGTGTAGCCGCCGAGCGCCCCGCCCGAGCGCACGACGCGGTGGCACGGAACGACGATGGGCATGGGGTTGGACCCGAGCGCGTTGCCCGCGGCCCGAGAGCCACCGGGGCTCCCGGCGCGGTCCGCCACCTGCGCATACGTCGCGACGGCGCCATAGGGGATCCGCTGCGTCGCGCGCAGCACGCGGCGCGCGAACGGTGTCGACAGTGACCAGTCGAGCGGAAGGTCGAAGCGGGTGCGCCGGCCACTGAAGTACTCGTCGAGCTCACGCGCGACGGCGTCGAGCGACGCGGGCTGCTCGATGATGCGCGGCGACAGGCGCTCAGCGAGGCTTTCGACGACCCGGTCGACGCCGCCGCCGAGGTCCTCGTAGGCGAGCCGCACGAGGCCGCGCGGCGTCGCCGCGGCGACGAGCCGGCCGACCGGCGAATCGAGCAGCGCGTAGCGGACGTCGGCCGGTGCGCCCGCACTGAAGCGCGCGGCTGCGGCTGCGGCGTCGGCCGGATCGGTGATCGGGCTGGACGGCGTCACCTGGGTCATCGGGCGTCCTCCATCGTCTGGCGCAGGGCCTTCAGGCCGTCGCGCTGCGCCTGGCGCGAGGCCTCGGTCGAGCAGCCGAGCACGGCGGCCACCTGAGCGTGGGTCATGTCACCCGCGAAGCGCAGCGTCAGCACGGCGCGCTGCCGCGGCGCAAGCTCGCGCACGCGGGTCCAGACGTGGTCGCGGTCGAGCGCCGACACCGGATCCGGGTCCGGCGCGGTCGCCGGTTCGGGGACGTCGGCCACGGGCAGCGCGCGCCGTGCGCGGGCGCGATGGTGGTCGAGCGCCTTGCGATGGGCGATCGTCAGTGCCCAGCCGCGCAGGTTCTCGGCGTCGCGCAGGCGCGGGTAGGCACGCATCGCCGCCAGGAACGTGTCCTGAAAGCAGTCATCGGCGTGTTCGCGGCCGACCGATGCGACGAGGAAACGCCAGACCGGATCCCGCTGCTCGTCGAGGAATCGCTGGAACGGGGGCGGGGTCACCACGTGTTCAACGCGTCGGCGGTCTCCGGCGTGAGGCTCAGTCCTCGGGATGCTCGTGGAACCCGTGACCGGTCTGCACCCCGAGCCGGCCGGTGAGCACGAGCTCGCGCAGCAGCGGGGCCGCGCGGTAGGCCGGGTCGCCGCGCTCGGCGTGCAGCGCGTCGAGGACAGCGAGCACGTGGTCGAGGCCGATCGCATCGCCCCAGGCCAGCGGCCCGCGGGGGTGATTGAGGCCGAGGACCATCCCGGCGTCGATGTCCTCGGCGGAGCCCACGCTCTCGCCGAGCGCGAACGCTCCCTCGTTGACGAGCTGGCAGACGATCCTCCCGAGCACGAGGCCCGGGGCGTCCCCGACCCACGCGCTGTGCAGTCCCAGCGAGGTGAAGAAGCGCTCGGTGCGGTCGGCGCTGTGCGCGCTCGTGCCGCTCGTGCGCGTCAGCTCGACGAGGCCGCCGGGCGCGAGCGGGGGGATGGCGTGGAACCCGGCGGCGCCTCCGCCACCGTCCAGCGCTGCGAGCGAGCCCTCGGCACAGAGCAGTGCGACCGGGCCGCCCTGCAGCGGATCCTCGCCGGGCGCGCCCCCGCAGTCGACGATCAGCTCCGGGACCTCGCCCGCTGCGTCCTCGGGGTCGCGCACGTCCCAGCCCGCCTCGATCGCGAGGACGCGAAGCTCGTCGGCGATCTGCAGGTCGCCGGCGATCACGACCATCCCGCCGCCCGGGACGCCACCCGCGATCGGCGCCGCCGGGTCGGGTTCGCGCACGATCGCTCCGGCCTCGTCGTAGGCGTACCAGCCGCGGCCCGTCTTACGGCCGTGGCGCCCACCGGCGACCATCCGCGCGCTCAGCGGCGACGGGCGCCAGCGCGGCTCGCCGAAGCTGAGCTCGTAGAAGCTCTGCGAGACGGCGAAGCCGGTGTCGATGCCGACGAGGTCCTGGAGCTCGAACGGGCCCATGCGAAAGCGGCCGCCGAGCCGTGCGATCCGGTCGACGAGGTGCGGCTCGGCGAGCCCCTCGGTCACGCAGCGCAGCGCCTCCAGGCCGAACGGCCGTCCGCAGCGGTTGACCAGGAACCCGGGGCCGTCGGCGGCATCGATGACCCGTCGCCCCATCGCCGCGCCCGTCGCGCGGGCGACGGCGAGTGCGCGGGCGCTCGTGTCGACGCCGGCGATCACCTCGACGAGCTTCATCACGGGTGCCGGGTTGAAGAAGTGCATGCCGACGACGCGCTCAGGTCCGGGCACGGGGCCGGCGAGCGCGGTGATCGGAATCGACGACGTGTTCGAGGCGAGGACGCAGCCGGGGCCGACGACGGCGGCGAGCTGCGCGAACAGCGCGTGCTTGAGCGCGGGCTCCTCGGGAGCCGCCTCGATCACGAGCTCACACGGCGACAGGCCGTCGATCGTGTCGACGGCCTCGATCCGCTCCCACGCTGCGCGCAGCTCCTCGGTGGTCAGCTTGCCGCGCTGCTTTGCACCTTCGAGCCCCTCGAGCACCCGCGCCGCGCCGCGCTCGGCTGCGCCGGGAACCGGGTCGTAGAGCAGCGTGCGCGCGCCCAGGGTCGCCGCGAGCTGCGCGATGCCGGTGCCCATCGTCCCGGCGCCCGCTACACCGATGACGGCGGGCAGCCCGCCCGCCCCGCTCACGTGCTGACGGGTGCCGCGTCGCGCTCGATCACCATCGGCTTCAGCGCGTCGATGCCCGTCGCGTCGCGGCCGATGATCAGCTGCTGGATCTGGCTCGTGCCCTCGTAGATCGTCGTGACGCGCGCATCGCGATAGAAGCGCTCGACCGGATGGTCGTCGACGTACCCGGCGCCGCCGTGGATCTGGATCGCGGCGTCGGAGCACCACTTCGCGGACTCGGTGGCGTAGTACTTGCAGATCGACGTCTCGACGGTGCTCCTGCGGCCCGCGTCCTTCGTCGCGCCGGCCTGGAAGACGAGCAGCCGCGAGGCGTGGGTACGCACGACCATGTCGGCGATCATCGCCTGAACGAGCTGGAAGCCGGCGATCGGGCGGTCGAACTGGGTGCGCTCCTGGGCGTAGCGGACGGACTCGTCGAGCGAGGCCTGGCAGATGCCGACACAGCCGGCGGCGACGCTGTAGCGGCCGGAGTCCAGCGCGCTCATGGCGACCTTGAACCCGTCGCCGACGCCGCCGAGCATCGCGTCCGGGCCGGCGTGCACGTCATCGAGCGCGATGACCGCGGTGTCGGAGGCCCAGAGGCCCATCTTGCCCTCGATCGGGCTGGGCTGGAAGCCCGGCTGGTCGGTCTCGACGAGGAAGCAGGCCAGGCCCTTCGGGCCGAGCGAGGGATCGGTCTGCGCGAAGATCAGCGCGAGCTTCGCGTGGTTGCCGAGCGAGATCCACATCTTGGCGCCGTTGATGACCCAGCCGTCGTCCGAGCGCACCGCGCGCGTCTTCTGGTTGGAGGCGCCCGAGCCCGTGTCGGGCTCGGTCAGGCCGAAGCAGCCGAGCCACTCGCCGCTGCACAGCCTGGGCAGGTGGCGCTGCTTCTGCTCCTCGGTTCCCCACTTCAGGATCGTCGAGCAGACGAGTGAGGTCTGCACCGAGATGACGGTGCGCATCGCCGAGCAGCCGCGGCCGATCTCCTCGCAGATCAGCGCGTAGGTGACGTAGTCCAGGCCTGCGCCGCCGTACTGCTGTGGCACGATCGCTCCGAGGTAGCCCTGGGCGGCGATCTGGCCGACGAGGTCCGTGTCGAAGCGGTGCTCACGGCTGTTGCGCCCGGCGACCGGCGTGACCTCGTTGTCGGTGAACTCAGCGGCCGTCTGCTTGATCAGCCGCTGTTCGTCGGTCAACTCGAAGTCCATGGCGACAGCCTACGCCGTGACCGGGGGACGGGCAGGTGGATGCCGGTCTGCTCGACCTGCCAGACGGGCGATCACGAGCGCCTGCCCGATCGTGAGAAGCGCGAGCGCGCCCCCTGCGATGCCCCAGAAGCTGTAGGGGAAGAGCCGCCGCAGCGTGTCCGTGCGCGGGAACCTCCACGAGTCGCCCGTGAAGAACACGGCGTGGAACACGTCGAAGAACGCGTCGAAGTTGACGAGCATGAACACACCGATCACCCCGAGCAGGGCGATCGTCGCGCGGGCGCCCCAGCCCAGCCCCGTGCGGATCGCGGCACGCGGCCCCGGGCGTCGGCGCGCCGCAAGCCACATGAACGCGAGCGCGGCGAGGCTCACCGCCCAGGTGATCAGGAGCAGGGTCATGAGCTCCCGCACATCCTGCATGTGGGCGAGCTCCCTGGCGTTGAACGCGTCGCTTCCTGTGGGGAGGCGGGCTTCGCGCAGGCGATCCAGGCCGCCGGCATCCCACGGCTGGATCGCGTCGATTCCCGTCCCGGCGAGCTCGAGCCGTCGATCGGAAGACAGCCCGTCCTCCGCGGGGAACCCCGGCAGCGCGTAGACCGCGCGCGGCAGCCAGTGCCAGGCGAGCACGAGCAGCGCGTTCCCGGCCAGGACCACGGGTACGGCGCACGCCACGATCGCGGCTAGGAGGGTTCGCCCGTGCACGCCTCGGGACGGTACCCGTGCGCTCACGGGACTCAGGCCGTGGCCGCCGAACCGAGCACGAGCGTCGCCTGGCTGGACAGCACGCCGCCGTTGCCGTGCGCGACGGCGATCTCGCATCCGGGCACCTGGCGCTCGCCGCATTCTCCGCGCAGCTGGCGGACGGCCTCGACGATCGCGTGCAGTCCATACATGCCGGGGTGGGTGTAGGAGAGACCGCCGCCATTGGTGTTCAGCGGGAGACGGCCGCCGCGCCCGATGGCTCCGCTCGCCGCGAACGGGCCGCCGTCGCCCTTCGCGCAGAAGCCGAGGTCCTCGAGGAACAGGATCGGCGTGATCGTGAACGCGTCGTACAGCTGTGCGACATCGACCTCGCCGGGTGTCACGCCGGCCTGCGCGAACGCCGTCGCCCCGGACTGCGCCGCCGCCGTGTGCGTGAGGCTGGGCATGCCCGTGACATGGCGGTGGCTGTGCGCCTGGCCCGCGCCCAGGACGAGGACCGGGGGGCGGGGGAGGGTCGCCGCGCGCTCGGCGGACGTGAGGACGATGGCGGCGCCGCCATCGGTGACCAGGCAGCAGTCGCGGAGTGTCAGGGGATCGGCGACCATGCGGCTCGCGAGGACGTCGTCGACGCTGAGCGGGTCGCGCGACCATGCACCCGGATTGAGCTGCGCCCACGCGCGTGCGGCGACGGCGACGCTCGCGAGCTGCTCGCGCGTGGTGCCGAACTCGTGCATGTGACGGGATGCCGCGAGCGCGTAGGCGGTCACCGGCAGCGCCGGGCGGAACGGGGCCTCCCAGGGATCGAGCTCCTGGACGCTCGCGCTCGAGCGCCCGACGAGGCGCTGGGTGCTGCCGTAGGCGATCAGCGCGACATCGCAGAGGCCGGCGGCGATCGCGGCGCGCGCATGGTCGACGTGGAACATGAACGACGATCCGCCGACGTTCGTCGCGTCGCTGCAGCGGGCGTCGATCCCGAGCTCGAGGGCCAGATTCAGCGGGGCCATCGGCAGTTGCGTCGTTGCGGCGAAGATGCCGTCGACGTCGGCCGGCGTCAGGCCGGCGTCAGCGAGTGCCCGCAGCGAGGCCTGCGCCATGAGATCGATCGGGCGCGTGCCATCCGGAGCCGCTCCGAGGCCCCACTCGGCCGCGCCCGTGATCGCGGTGCTCGCGCGCAGGGCGGCGCTCATGCCTGTTCCTCGAGCGGCACGAACACCGGGATACGCGCACCCGTCTCGGCGTCCGCCTCGGTGAAGCGCACACCCACGCGTAGCCCGATCTTCACCGCCTCAGCCGGGAGGCCGTCGACGCGGCTCATGATGCGAAAGCCCTCGTCGAGATCGATCAGCGCGATGTTGCGCGGCTCCGCGCCGCGCGCATGCAGGGCGGTCGTCGCGTAGACGCAGCCGACGCCGGCGCTGTCGTGCCACGACAGCGGCCTGCCGTCGCCGGGCGCGGCGACCCGCGGTGGCCAGACCGCGGCACCGTCCTCGGTGCGCTGGTATGGGAGACGGCCCTCACGCCATGCGGCGTCGACGACCGCTGCGGGAGGGGACGGTTCGCTCACGCCGACAGCGCGCCGTCGTTCGTCGATGGCCCGGGGTCTCCGCATTCGTCAGCACTCACGATGCCGACGCTATCGCGGCGGGCCGCGCGTAGGCTGCGCGCGTGGACCTGTTCGTCGTCGTCATGGTCGTGCTCGTCGGAGGACTGCTGGTCGGCGTGATCCTGCTCGGGATCTTCTACCCCGGCTCGGGCATCGATCAGGTCGACTGGCGGCCGACGCGTTCGCCCGAGGTCGAGTACGAGAACGAGATCGATGACATCGATCAGATGACGGAGGCCGTGAACCGCAGGCGGCGCGCCCGCGGCGAGGCGGAGATCACGGAGGAGGGGCTGCGCGCGGAGGTGCAGGCCGACCTCGCAGCGACCGCTGCACGCCGTGAGGATGCGCTCGCGGAGGAGGATCTCGAGCAGATGCTCGAGATCAAGAACGCGCGGCGTGCGCGCAAGGGACTCCCGCCGCTCACGCGCGAGGAGCTCGAGCGCAGGGTGCTCGGCGAATGAGGGTCCTGATCGTCGGCGGCGGGTGCCGCGGGCTGGACCTCGCGCGCGACCTCGCCGCTGAGGGGCACGCAGCGCGCGTCGTTACGCGCACCGAGCAGGGCCGTGCCGCGATCGAGGCCGCCGGCGCCGAGTGCTGGATCGGGACGCCCGACGTGATCGGCACGCTCCGCTATGCGCTGGAGAGCGTGACGATCCTCTGCTGGCTGCTGGGAACCGCGAGCGGGGATCCCGATCAGGTGGCCGCGTTGCACGGTTCGCGCCTGCAGATGATGCTCGAGAAGACGACCGACACGACCGTGCGCGGCGTGATCTTCGAGGCGGCGGGCACGGTCGCGCCTGAGGTGCTCGCTGCGGGCATCGCGCAGATGGAGCACGCCCGGCGCACGAACGCGATCCCGTATGCGGTGCTCGACGCCGATCCGCGCGGTGACCGCGGGGTGTGGCTCGGGCAGGTCCACGCGGCGATCGGCGGACTGCTGGCCGGCCCGCGGCGCGTCTCGGACTGAGGCTCCGGCCGGCGCGATCAGCCGGCGGCGCCGCAGACGGTCATGCCGTAGCTGCGCATCAGTTCCTGATACTTCGGCGTGACCTGCTTGAGCGCTTCGTTCGCCACGCCGAACTCGACGGGGTCATCCTTGCGCGCCGCCTTGAGCAGGAGGTCGTTGCCCTTCGCCTGCGCCTTCAGCGCGCGGCCGATGAGCTCGGCCTCCTGTGCCTCGGCGGTGGGCGGCTTGAGTGCGGCGAAGCGATCGCTGGCGCGCTGGGCGGCGGCGGTCGCGCGCTTCAGCGGCCCGACGTAGATGTCGACGTTGCCCGACTTCCCGCCGGCCGCCTGCAGCTGGGCCTGGAGGTCCGCCTGCACGGACTTGACGTCGTCGTTGTAGTCCGCGCAGATCGGGTCGACCTTCTCGAGGAAGGCGGTGTGGGCCGCTGCAGCAGTGGTGCCTGCGCCCGTCGTCGTCCCGGTCCCCGTCGTCGCCGTCCCGGTCTTGGTCGGGAACGGCGTGGTGGGTTGCGCGGTGGGCGTGGCAGCCGTCTGCGACGCGTCGTCGCTGGACCCGCAACCGGCGGCAAAGACAAGGAGGGCCGCACAGGCGGCGGCCAGAACGAGGGAACGCATGCGCCGAGTGTCCCAGAAGTGGACCGTCGGACGTGCCACTCCCGCGGCGGGGGCGGCCGGTGCGGTGGCGCTTCAGACGAGCCCGGCCGCGTCCACGCGCTCCAGCAGATCCGCGAGGATCCGCGCGGTCGCGCCCCAGACGAGATGCTCGCCGACGACGTAGGTGTCGGTGCGGAACGGCACGCCGCGGCGCAGCAGACGGCGGCGGTCGTAGCCGGCACGCAGATCGGCCAGCGAGAGCTCGAGCACCAGCTCGACCTCGAACGCGCTCGGCGTCCACTCGTGCCCGGCCTCGATCAGGCCGACGAAGGGGTAGACGGAGTAGTTCGTCGCGATCGTCGGCGTCGGCTGCAGCGCGCCGATCAGCTCGACGGCCTCCGAGGGCAGCCCGATCTCCTCGCGGGCCTCGCGCAGGGCCGTCTCGCGCAGGTCGTCCTCGTCCATGTCCTGGCGTCCACCGGGGAACGAGATCTCGCCGGCGTGACGCCGCAGGTCGTCGCGGCGCTTGGTCAGGATGACGCCGAGGCCGCCGCTCCCGTCCTCGCCACGCATCCAGAACAGTGGTACGAGCACGGCCGCGTCGATCCGGCCGTGCACGTCGAGCGCCGCAGCCTCCTCGGGATCGAGGAGGACCGGGCGCAGCGCGTCCGCGAGCTCAGCTCGCGAGCGAGATGCGCTCGACACGCTCGTCGAACATGACCTCGCCCTCGAGCGTGCGGTGGACCGGGCACTTGGCCGCGATCACCGTCAGGCGCTCGATCTGCTCATCGGTGAGGTTGTCGGGAAGGCGCAGGACGAGCTCGAAGCGCGTCGGCGCGCCGCGCTCGGACGGCGTGAACGAGCACTGCACCTCCATCGCCCCGACGTTCCAGTCCTTGCGCGCCGCGTACATCTCGATCGTGATCGCGACGCAGCTGGCAAGGCTCGCGGCGAGCAGCTCCTGCGGGCTGGGCCCTTCGTCGGTGCCGCCCTTCTCGGCGGGCTCGTCGACCGTGACCTCGTGCTGGCGGATGCTCACGGCGTGGCGGTAGCCGGTCTGGCGGGTTGCGGTTGCCTTCTTCATCGTGGCCTCGATTATGACAACGGGTTGAACAGCAGTCCGGTGGGCACCTTCGGGACGAAGAACGTCGACTTGGGCGGCATGTTGACGCCGGCCGCCGCGATCTCGCCGATCTGCTCGACGCTCGCGCCCGGGAGGAAGAACGCCGCGTCGAACGCGCCGGAGCCGACCAGCTCGATCGCCTCGGCGTCGCTGCGCGAGTACCCGAGGCCGCGCAAGTGCGAGATGTCGTCCTCGGTCAGCCCGAGCGGGCCGGTCAGGATCAGCGCCTCGACGATCGCGGTGTCGAGGTGGCGGTAGGGCTCGGGGAAGTCGGCCAGCGCGCGGTCCGCGATCGCCTGGTCCTTGAGGGTGAGGCGGAACGGGCGCTTGAGGTGCGAGTCCATGTAGCCGAGCTGGAGCGGCGCGCGCGGGTCGGTGGCCGTACCGGGCGGCAGCTCGTGGGCGCTCGCGAGCTCGGTGATCTCGAAGCACTCACGCAGCGTGGCTGCGAGCGCCTCCTGGCGCGGCGTGTCGCCGGCGAGGCCGCTGACGAGACGGTGCGTGGGGAAGACCATCAGCCCCGGATCGTCGAGCGCGACGAGGTGCATCAGGACGTAGCGGTGATCGCCCTCGCCGCCGATCTCGTCGGCGTAGACGCGCGCGGTCTCGTAACGGTGGTGGCCGTCGGCGATCAGCAGCTCGGCGGGCTCGAGCGCGCGCTGAACCGCCGCGACGGCGTCCGGGTCGGCGATGCGCCAGAGGCGGTTCAGCGTGCCTTCGGGATCCGTCTGCTCCCCGAATGGGGTGTCGGCGGCGACGTGGGGCGCGAGTGCCGACCAGGCGGCGCCCGCCGGGTCGCCATAGAGCGAGAAGATGGGGGAGAGATTCGTCTGCGTCGCCCGCGTCAGCCGCAGCCGGTCCTCCTTGGGCCCCGGGTGCGTGCGCTCGTGCGGGCGGATCCGGCCGGCGCCGTACTCCTCGACGCGGACACGCGCGAGGAGGCCGTTGCGCGTGCGGGTCGCGCCGTCGGGGCCCGTGTACTGCTGGGTGAGCGCCCAGATTGCGGGCTCGGCGTCGCGGACGACCGCGCCGGCCTGGCGCCAGGCGGCGAACTGCTGGGCGGCATGCTCGTACGGGTCGCCGCCGGGCAGCGCGGGCTCCGGGAGGTCGATGCGCACGACGTTGTAAGGCGAGCGGGCCTCGAGCTCGGCGCGCTGCGCCGGGTCGATCACGTCATACGGGGGCGAGCACACCGCGTCGAGCGAGCCGGCGACCGCGAGGTCGTAGTGGAGCGCCCGCAGGGGCTGGACGTCGGCCATGGGCCGGGCACGGTAGCGGGCGGGCGCCTGCCGCCGAGTACAGTTCGCGGCCGCGGGGCGTAGCTCAGCCTGGTAGAGCGCCGCGTTTGGGACGCGGAGGTTTCGCCGGTTCGAATCCGGCCGCCCCGATTGGTTGTGGACGTGCGAGGACGTGCGACGTTCTGCGAAGCGCTGCGAAAGGGCGCGAACGTTTCGGGCCCGCATACCGCTTCGGGCGGTATGCGGCGTGCCCGGACGCCACGTCCGGGCAGCATCGCAAGCAGGAGCGAGGCGTCGTCTGCTGCCGCGTTGCCTACTGAGGTTGTCTTTGGGTTGATGTCGGCGTAGGTTCGACGGACACCACTCTGCTGGGGGTTGCGGCGTCCTGCTGCGTTCCGATCGGCGGAGGGTGCCAATGGGATGGGGCCGTCGTGGCCGCAGGATTCGCAGGCAGGCGCTCGGCGCACCGTTCCTGGGCCGGGTTCGTCAGCGTGGTGGTCGTGGCGCTGTTCGCGTGCACAGCTCCTGGGGGCGGTGTCGCGCTGGCGGCGTACGTGCCGCCTGGGTACGTCACGCCGGAGTTCTCGGGGGTCGCGGGCCAGGCGATCGCTGGGATCGGGTTGCTCGCGGACGGGAGCTGCACGAATGTACGAAACGTCGTCATCCATTTCGGTGACGGCAGCTCTGGGGCGCCGGACTCGGTCACGCCCGAGGGGACCGGCGTGCGCATTTCGGCGAGTCACACGTACGCGGCGACCGGCGACTATCTCGGCGCTGTCGATCTCGATGCCACGTGCACCAACAACTTGGGTGAGCCCAGTGAGCAGCACGCCACGGGCAACCCGGGCGGCTACCCGCTGGGGTTCATCGTCCACGTCACCGCAGGCGGGACAGCGACAGTGCCAGCGCCTCTAGGCTCACCGGCGCTTGCGCAGTTCACGCCGTCTGCGGCGAGCGTCGCCCGGGGCGGGCCGGTGAGCTTCGACGCTTCGCGCTCGGTGTCCGCCGGCGCGATCGTCCAGGGGTACAGCTGGGACCTCAACAACGACGGCAGGACCGACGCGTCCTGCGATGGCACGACCCCGGTGCTCGAGACCCGGCTGCCTGCGGCGGGAGCGAGCACCGTCAAGCTCACCGTCATGGATGCGGGCGGGCGCACCTCGTCCGCTCTGCAGCCGCTGAGCGTGACCTCCGCTCGCGCCCGAACGGCGGCGGTGCGTGTCCCGGTCGGTCTGTCGTACCGGTGCAAGAGCCCGACGCCGACCACCAATGACATCACGGCGCAGGGCGGTCCGCCCGCCGGCTGCGTCGGTCAGGTCTCGTTCGGCATCGTCGACGCGATCGGATGCTTCGACCGGGCACCGCACCCGAGCGACATCCCGCTCGCGGAGCGCAACATCATCGTCCCGATCTTCGGCTCCTACCAGGCGGGCGCCGCGGCTTCGGCATCGGCGCTCCCAGGGAAGCTCGTCGCCACCGACAAGGCGCTGTCCACCCGCGACCCGGTCATTTCCCGCCAGCCCGTCCGTCTCAACGGCCTGGACATCATTCCGGCCGGCGGCGCTGTCGTGGTCATCGTCCCGAGCGACTACTCGCTGGCCACCAGGCAGGCGAAGACGGGCTACATCGTCTCCTCCAACGCCACCATCCGCGTCGGGAGCGTGCCGCTGAAGAGCGGCAAGATCCGGATCGCGCTGCCATTCGGGACGACGAACGCGCACGTCTTCGACTTCGACCTCCAGCGCGACGTCCCGTTCCTGAAGGACCTGCCGCTGACCGGCGGGATGGAGGGGAATCTCGTGGACCAGGCGTCGCTGCTGCCTGCCCACGTGATGCTCCCCGGCGTCTTCACGGACCCCAGCACCGGCAAGGGCCTCTCCGCCGAGGTCACCTTGCGGACCAGCAACCGCGACGGCATCCAGCTTGATGGCCTGGAGGTTCGCGCCCCGCACGTGTTCCTGGGCGGCGTCGCGCTCAACGACCTGTTCTTTCGCTATCGCCGAGCTGACGAGACCTACGAGGGGGGCGGGCAGGTGCTCTTCCCGCCGCAGGGCGACTCGATCACCGGGTCGATCGGCTTCAGGAGCGGCTCATTCGAGTACCTCAAGCTCGCGTATGACGCTGGGCCGGGCTCGACCGGCATCACGATCGGACCGGGCGTGAGCCTGCTCCACCTCGGCGGAGCGTTCCGCCTGAACCCGACCGAGCTCGACGCCGACACCGTCATCGGCATGGGCGTCGCGTCGGGCCGCGGTTGTCCGGCCGTCGGCGTGCGCGCGTCGCTCAACCAGCACTTCTCGCCGGCGCCCTATGTGCTCGACGCGCGCGGCAGCGTCGAACTGAAATGCATCCCGCTGTCCAAGGGCTTCCTGCACATCAACGGCGATGGGTATGTCTCCTTCGGCGGCTCACTGGACTATGACTTCGCCGTGTTCTCGTTGAAGGCTGAGGTCACCGCGCAGTACCGCGACCCGCACTTCCAGGTCGACGGCAACGCGCGTGCCTGTCTCGGTGACCTGGGCTGCATCGGCGGCGAGGCCGTGATCTCCGACAAGGGGATGGGCTTCTGCGCGGACTTCGGCTTCACGCACGCGGGCGCGGGCTTCTTCTACCCGCCGATCGAAGCATTCGCCAACCCGGTCTCCGCGATCGCCGGGATCCTCGGGAATGCGTCGGTGATGCTGACCTCGTGCAACGTCGGGCAGTACCGCACGCTGCCGAAGGTCGCGTCGGCCGCGCAGTCCAATGCGTCACGCACCTTCCAGGTGACCGGCTCAGAGAACGCGCTCGTGGTCGGCGTGGTCGGCGCTGGTGGTGTGCCGCAGGTCAAGCTCGTCGGACCGGGCGGCCGCGTCGTGCAGGCACCCGCCGGAGCCGCGATCCGTAACGCCCACGAGGTCGTCTTCCATAACGCCCCGGACAACACGGAGTATTTCCTGGTGGACAAGCCCGCGAAGGGCACATGGACCCTGCAGCCGCTCGACGGCTCACCTGCGGTGGCTGATGTCAAGATCGCGCAGGCGCAGGCCGACCCGCAGATCACCGCGACGCTCCACCACAGCGGACGCAGCTACACGCTGCGCTACCAGTGGAAGAAGACCCCGGGCCAGACGGTGACCTTCGTCGAGAAGGCGCCGGGTGGCGAGCGGATGGTCGGCAAGGCGAAGGGCGCGACGGGGACGCTGCGTTTCACCCCCTCCGACGCGCACGGAACACGCCGGACAATCATCGCTCAGGTCGAGCTCAACGGCCGGCCGCAGGCAAACGTCGACATGGCGCGCTACACGGCGGCCCCCACACGCCTGGCCAAGCCCGCCGATGTGCGCATCAGGCGCTCCGGCAACGGCGTCAAGCTGAGCTGGAAGGCGGTTGTCGGCGCCTCGGGCTACCTCGTCTCCGCCAAGATCAGCGACGGACGACGCCTCGTGATCCCGGTGCACGGGGCCAAGCGCGTCACAGTGATCTCGTCCGTCGCCAAGACGGAGACGGTCGAGGTGCAGGTGAGCGCCCTACGACGCGGCGGCCTCCCCGGCGCGCACTCCCGGCCAGTGCACCTGACGCCCCGGCGATAGCGCTGCGCGCCTGACCGGCCCACCGACGCATCAACCAGCCCCGGAGCGGGGGACCGTCTGAAACCGGTATGCGGACCGGTATGCGCTCTGCCCGACACCCGGTGAACACTGGCCGCTTCGCACCTACACACCCGGCCGCCCCGACTGGTTCGAGAACTGCGAAGAAGCGCGACGTACTGCGACGTAGTGCGAAGAGGCGCGAACGGTTTTGCTGGCCTGGATACCGGTTTCCGCGCTCCCGCTTTGCACGTGGAAGGGAGGCGCGGCGGTTGGATCTTCGTGACGGCGGTCGCTCCGGCGTCGCGGATCACGTTGTCGCTTGCGCCGTCGAGTTCGCCGAGCGGGGTGTAGGCGATCGCGCCGGGGTCGATCCCGGTCAGCCTCGGCGCTGGCTGAAGAGCCGTTTCCCGCGACTGTCTTCGGCGAGGCGGAGCGCCGCGTGCGCCATCCGCTCGAAGGCGCAAATCGACGCGGCAGCGACCAGGGGGCGAGGATCCCCACCGCCAGGAGAGCGACCGTCGTACGGGTGGGCGCTCGGACGGCCATGGCTATGCTCGTCCCTCGAGGGCGTCAACCGAAAGGGGTTCCCTTGCCCCACGTTCTTACGCCCACGCCGCCCGACGCGAGAGCGTCCCGCGGCGGCAACTCATCACTTCTCGCCAAGCGCACGGCGAGCAGCACCAACCTTCCCGACGAGGAGGGCGTCAAGCTTCGTCGAGCCGCCGACGGCAAGGGCGACGGCGTTCTGGCCACGCGCCCGTTCATGGCCGGCGACACCGTCATGGTGGGGTTTCTGGTCGGGGCGCTGACGGGCAACGACGCGCACGCGACGCAGGTGGGTCCCGGTCGCTGGGCGCGCCACGGCGGCCTCGGACCGAAGGTAAACCACTCCTGCGACCCCAACTGCGGGGTGCGTCTCAACGACGGGCAGGCATTTGACTTCGTCGCCCGCCGGCCGATCGGCGCCGGGGACGAGCTGACCTTCGACTACGCCGTGCGCAACTTCACGATCGACCATTTTCCCACCCGGTGCCTGTGCGGCGCCGGGCAATGCCGCGGTTCGGTCACCGGCTGGAAGGACCTGCCCGCCGCTCGCAAGGCTGACTACGGTGAGCTCGTCGCACCCTACCTGCGCGCGATGGACGACAAGATCCAGCAGCCGACCGGCGGCTGACGGCCTCGTCCTCAACCGACCAGGGGCGGGCGGTCACTCACGCCGCCTCGCGCGCTCCCGCTCAGGACGGAGGCTGTCGCGTAAAGCCTCGGGGCTGCGGCTGTCGGGACGGGCGCGGGGGAAATCGTGTTTCGCGGTCGCGGCGCGGGAGTCCGAAGGGCGGCGATCGCTGCCAGGCCGAGCGCGGAGCCGACCTGGTAGGCGGTGGCGCCGCGCGCGCACGCACATCGCCCGCAACCGCCGACCCCGGTGCGGGCGGCCCACCGCCGGAACGTGACCGCGCTCATCAGGACGGCCTCATCAGGGTCATCGAGCCGCCGCCCGGCTGCTCGTCCCTGGTCGCCTCGGCGATTAGGACGCTGGAGCCGAACAGGAACCCGGCGATGACCAGTGCCGCCACGAGCCGCGGGTTCGGCCCGCCGCGGACGCCGGTCTGATGGACGGCAGCGTGGCCCTTGCCACGCGCGATCAGCCAGCGGTTCACCGGGACCGCGACGACGAACGCGACCGCCAAGGCGAACGACAGCGCACCCCAGAACAGCAGGCTTCCCAGCCCGGCCTCCATCGCGCCCGGGATGCTCAGCACGACGACGTTGTCCACGATCTCCATGACGGCGATCGAGAACGTGTCCGAAGCCGGTGCGATCGGGATCACCGCGCTCAGCACGAAGCCGGCGCGCAGCAGTGGCAGGCTCGTCAGCGAGTAGCCGAACGCGAACGCCAGCAGGATCGCCAGAGCGATGGTCGCCCCGTTCGAGAGGCCGAGCGCGGTGCCGATCGCCATGCCGGCGATCTCGCCGATGGCGCGCCGGTCAGGCAGTGCAGCGTCGCCGAGATCGAGACGTTCGTGAGCTCGCGGCCGGAGGTGGGCAGGTCATGCGAGTGGTGGCCGTGCTCATGCTCGGTGTGGTGGTGATGATCGTGGAGGGTGTTTGCGGTGGTGGGCGTCGGCGACTCCTTCTGAGTGACTCCGGGGGGGTCTTAGAAGGAGTCAGCCGCACACACACTCGGCGCGCTATGTCAAGTACCACCGGGGGGTATTGGCGCAGCTGAGCCCGTTTGCATCAGCTCGCTCTGCTGCTGTTCAGGACCGAGAGTCGGAGTCGGGGGGGCTGTCCGAAATCGGTATGCGGACCGGTATGCGCCCTGCCCGACGCCCCACGAACACTGGGCGTTTCGCACGTACACGCCCGGCCGCCCCGATCGGGACCGGCCATGAGGGCCGGTTCAAGAGGTGCGCAGTCGTGCGAGCTGGTGCGCAACGGTGCGCAACCGTGCGAACGGGCATACCGGTCGCATACCGCTGCTGCGTTGCATGGGACGCGAGCGGTGCTGCAGCGCGTGGTTGACGCCCCTCGTTCGGGGTGGGAGGGTGGCCCGGTGTCCCAGACCGTGATGATTGGTGAGCGCTTCCACGGGCCCGCCGGGAGCGCGAACGGTGGCTATGCGTGTGCGATGGTTGCGCGGTGGGTTGACGGACCGGCCGAGGTGACCCTGCGCGTTCCGCCGCCGCTGGAGCGCGAGATGACGGCGGTGCTCGAGGACGGCGGGGTGTCGCTGATGGATGGGGAGACGCTGGTTGCCGGGGCACGGCCTACGACCGTGGACATCGAGGTTCCCGCCCCGGTGTCCTTCGCTGAGGCAGAGCGCGCCGCGGCGCGTTATCCGTTGCGCGACCGGCACCCGTATCCGTCGTGCTTCGTCTGCGGGCCGCAGCGGGAGGTGGGCGACGGACTGTGCATCTTTCCGGGGCCGGTCGAGGGTCGATTGCTCTTCGCGGCGCCCTGGACGCCCGACCGCTCGCTCGCCGATGCCCAGGGGCAGGTGCGTGACGAGTTCGTTTGGGGGGCGCTGGACTGTCCGAGCGGCATCGTCACCGACCTGTTCGATGATGTGGGCCTGATCCTCCTGGGCCGCCTTGCGGCAGACCTCAGAAGCCCGGTGGAGGTCGGCGAGCCCCATGTCGTGCAGGCTTGGCCGGTCTCGCGGGACGGGCGCAAGCTGCACACGGCGAGCGCGCTGTTCACGGCTGCGGGTGAGCTGTGTGCCGTGGCCCGGGCTGTATGGATCGAGGTGCCCGCGGCGAACTGACGGGCGGACGCCACCCGCTTCTGCTTGGGACGAACAGCAAGAGCGCCCGCCGGGCGTCCGAACCTCCGCGGCGCACCTGAGCGGCGGTTCAGGGGCCCGGTATCGCTCGCGCTCACCGACACTGGATTCGTCGCCGCGCCTTCACGCGGCGTTCAGGAATCGCGCCTACGATTCCTGCATGAACCTCAAGAAGCTCACCGATCAGGCCAAGAAGCACGCCGACAAGCTGATCGAGCAGCGCGGCGGGCAGGACGGGCTCAAGCGCGACGCCCAGCAGGTCAGCGAGGCGTTCAAGGGCAAGGGCAAGCTGACGGACAAGGCCAAGCAGGCCGCCGACGCGATCAAGAAGCCGGGCTGAGCCCCGTCCGGGCGCCGCCATCGCGCGGCGCACGCCTGACACACGACAACCAGAGCTGGCCTGGACCTCGGGTTTCGGTATGCGGGCCAGTATGCGCCTGCGCCGGCACCCCATTTCTCGCTGAGGCCTCCGCTGTCACCCGGTGACCGTGAACGGGATGTGTTGTCCGGCCATGTAGTGACCGGCGATGTGGCATATCAGCTCGTACTTCCCTGCGGCGAGCTTGGCGGTGACCATCTGGTCGCCCTTGCCGCCGGGCAGGTCCGCCCCCTTTGCGAGGAAGGTCGACTCGTCGACCATGCCTCCGCTGACCTTCGCCGGGGCCTTCACGATGGCGAAGCCGTGCGTCGTTGAGCCCGAGTTGCTGACGTCGAAGGTGACCGGCCCGGCCTTCACGGATGCCGTATCGGCCTTGACCCACATCTCACCGAGCGTGACGTGCACCATCGGAGTCGCTGCGGACGCGGCTGTCGAGTTCGTCATCGTCGCCATGTCGTGGCCGGCGGCCGGCTTCTTCGCGGCGACGGCGCTCGGGGGAATCGGTGCTCCGCTGGTGTGCAGGATGCCCGCGGCGCCCTTGACCATGTCGCCGAATGCATGGGTGACGAACGGGTAGTTGCCCTCTTCGTCGAGGGTGAACTCGACCCAGCCGCCCTGGGACGGCGCCAGGCTCACGGTCTGGCTGTCGTGACCGGTCACGCCTTCGACGTGCGTGGTGTCGAACACGGTCCCGATGACGTGGAATGCCGACCACTTGCTCGGGCCGACGTCGAGGACGTATGTCCGGATCCGCTCGCCGGCCTTCACGGTGATGGGGTGCGTCTTGTACTGGTTGGCGTAGCCGTTGAAGGCGATCGCGTCGGGGGTCTCGGCGGCCATCTTCGCCATGTCGGCGGGCTTGCCGGGCGCGCCGAGGTAGTACTCGGCCTGCGTCATCCACAGCTCGCGGTCGACGGGCGCCTGGTCCTTGGGCTTGACGACCATCATGCCCATCATGCCCGCGGAGGTGTGCAGCAGCACCGGCTGGGTCGCGCAGTGGTACATGAAGACGCCGGGGTGCTTCGCGGTGAAGTCGATGATCAGGTGTTTGCCGGCCTGCACGTCGATGTAGTTCTTGTTCGGCGCCACCTCGGCGGAGTGGAAGTCGATCGAGTGGGGCATCGTCACGCCCATCCGCTTCGTCGACCCGTTGACGAAGTCGATGCGAACGCTGTCGCCCTCGTTGACGACGATCGGCGGGGAGGCGGCGGTGCCCGGGTAGCCCTTGCCGTTCACGCGGTAGGTCCACGCCTCCGTCGGTGCGAGGTCGGCGGAGATCTGCGTCACGTGTTGCTCGACGTCGACGGTGAACCTCTTGACGGCGCCTGCGGGAACGCTCGGGAGCGTCGGGTCGACGTACTGGTAGGGCTCGAACGCGACGCCGTGCGCCTGCGCGATCGTCGGCCCCGGGGTCGCCGCCGCGGACGCGACAGGCTGGGTGGATGCGGCTGCCGCGGTCGGGGCGGAGGACGCGCCTGACCCATTCTGTCCGATTGCGAACAGGGCCAGGATGATGGCGATCGCGGCCACGAAGACGCTCAGTCCGGTCGCCGCCATGAGCCATTCGCGCTTTTCGTCCTGCTTGGAGAGGGAGGTGGCCTGAAGGCTCTCGGTGGTCATGGACTGCTCCTCGCGTTCGTTATGACTGCGTGCAACGAACGTAGGCTCTGATCTCTCATTTGTGTCCGCAATAGGCGCAAATGACCTTCCAACTGATCTCCGAGGCTCATTCCTCTGGGTTATGATTGGTTGATGCCTGCCGACCCGGCCGTGACCAACTCGGGGCAGCTCCTGCGCTCGCCGGAGCTCGCGGAGCTGCGCATGTTCTGTGCCGCCGCGGACCTGGGCAGCTTCGGCCGCGCCGCGGTGCGCTGCCGCGTCTCCCAGCCGGCCGTCTCCAAGCGGCTGGCCTCGCTGGAGACCCTCGCGGGAACACGGCTGCTCGAGCGCTCGCCGCAGGGCGTCAAGCTCACGCCGGCCGGACGGCGCCTCTACGAGGAGGCCCGCCGCGTGCTGGACCAGTCAGCCACGCTGGAGGACGTCCTCCTGGGCCTGCGCCGCGTGGGCGGCCCCGTCCGCCTGGCCTGCTCGCACAGTGCGGCGGACGCGTTCGTCGGCGAGGCGCTCGGCAGCCTCGACCACCAGCACCAGGCCGTGGAGCTCGTGACCGCGAACTCACAGGTTGTGCGGGACGTCATCGCCGACGGCCGAGCGGACGTCGGAGTCGTTGCGAGCCGCCCGCATCACACGCCCTACCCCGGCGCACGCGAGACGCTGCTGCTCGACGACGAGGTCATCTGCGCCGTCCCGCCCGGTCACCCGTGGCTCCACCGAACGGGCGCGATCCCGGTCGCGGAGTTCCTGCGCACGCCGATGGTCGTGCGCGACCCGGCCTCGAATGCCCGCTGGACGGTGGATTCCGTGCTGCGCGACGCCGGCTGCGATCCGCCCGCGATTCTCGCCGAGGCCGCCACTCCCGGCGCAGCACGCCGCGAGGCGCGCGAGCGCCGCGCACCCCTGCTGCTCTCACGGTACGTCCTTGCGGGCCACGACTTCACCGAGGTGCACATCAAGGGCCTGAGCTTCCCCCGCGCGTACATGTTCGTGCTGCCCGCAGTTGGAGAGCCCAGCGACTCGGTCGTCGCGCTGATGGAGCGTCTGGAGCGCCAGGTCGCCCTGCTGCGCTCCTGACCCCGGAAGAGCCGTCAGAGGCGAGGCGGCGAGTGCGTCCCGCCTTCGGCATCGAACACGGCGCCGAACGCCACCAGATCCTCGCCCTGGCGCGAGAGCGTGGCAAGATGATCGGAGCGCCTTATCGGGCGAGCCCGCGCCCGGACCGAGCGGCGCGCGCAGCGAGCGTGAGGATGTGCACGGCGACCACGCCGGCGACGGCGACGACCGCGATCACCGCAGGAGTGTGTCGTGAGCAGGCGGTCCGGTGTCGGCGTGGGGGCAGGCATCGTGCGCTTGAAGTCCCGCACCCGGTGCAGGACGGCGAGCAGGTGCAGCAGCGAGCCGGCGACGGTCAGCCGACCCAGCCGGCGAGCAGCAACACGGCGAGCGCGTTCCGTGACGTGCCGTACACAGGGGCGTAGGGGCCGTCGCCGACGACCGTGACGAGCGCCACGAGCAGTCCGGCGAGCAGAAACGTCTGTGCGATGCCGACGAGCTGAGCCGCGAGGCTGAGCGGCCGCTCGGCGGCCCGCGCGCAGCCGCCGACGTTCACGACGAGGAGCAATGCGGCGACCGTGAGCCCTGCCCAGCCGAGCGTGATCGCGCCTTCCACGTTCAAGGCATACCCGTACGCCAGCACCGCGACCCCTGTGGTCCACGCGGCAAAGGCCGGCCCCTGGAGCCGCGGGCGACGCAGCAGCGCCTGCGTCAGGGACGGGTAGAACGTGTGCAGCGTTCCGATGATCGCGGTTCCGAGCCAGCCCGCGAGATTCAGCGCGAGGTGCGCACCCAGAAGGCTGCCGTAGGGCCGCTCTGAAGCGAGCGGCGCTCGAGCTGCCACAGCGCTGTGGCGAACAGGCCGAGCCCTGCGATCACGGCGGCGCCGCCCAGGTCGGTGAGCATCGAATGTCCTGTCGGCACGCCGGCGGCGACGAGGATGGCTCCAGCGCTCCAGGTGGCC
>JBBQKR010000040.1:0-28860 GCA_038327125.1 Solirubrobacterales bacterium | reverse complement strand
CTTAGGAGCGTGACGCCTTATCGCGCACGTCGTCGGCTGCGTCCTTGACGGAGTCGACTGCGTCGTTGAGGGTGCCCTTGACCTTGCCCTTGGTCTCGTCGTGCTCGCCCTCGCGCTTGAGGTCCTTGTTGTCGGTGAGGTCTCCGGCGGCCTGCTTGACGCGGCCACCGACCTTGTCCGTGTTCTCGCCCATGACGGGACTCCTTGATCGTCGGTTGCCCCTCTGGCATACCACCGGCGAATGGATCTGAAACGCCGCTGAGCGCGGCCGCGATTGAGCCTGGCGCGCTCGGAGCCGCGGGAAGTGTCAGCGCCGCTGCGCCACGCCGTGGTCACCGCGCTCCGCAGCCGCGCAGCCCACGCACAGGACGCTGTCGGGCATCGCCCGCAGTCGCGCATCGCCGATCGGCGTGCCGCATGAGTCGCAGACGCCGTAGGTGCCCTCGTCGAGCTTGGCCAGGGCGCGCTCGATGCGGAGCAGCGTGGTCTCCAGCGAGCGTCCGACGCCGATGTCCGTCAGGCGGCTGATCGCCTCGGTCGTGCCGTCACCGATGCGCTTGCCGAACCCGACGGTGCTGCCGCGTTCAGGTGCCTTCCCGAGCGCGTCGACGCGCTCGCGATGGTGGTCGCGCCGCCGCTCGAGGTCCCGGCGGATCTCCGCTTCGAGGCCGTCAGCGGTCAATCGCTTCGCTGCCCGGTGTTCCGCCGGCTGCGCGGACGCGGTGTGGGATCCAGTCCGACCGCGGCACGCCGGCGATCGGGGGAGGACTCGGCGCCCTCGTGAGCAGGGGCCGGCTGCTCCTCCGGGAGCTGGTCGGACTCGCGCGGCGTGTCGCTGTCGCGATCGCCGCGCGGGTCGCCATCCGTTGCTCGTGGCGCCATACAGGAACGGTACCCCGGCCTCAGGCCTCGCGGCGCCCCGGCACGGTGTCCCGCTCCGGATCGCGATCCAGACCCGAACGCAGGCTGTCGTCGTCCTCGCCGCGCAGGTCCCGCGGATCGGTGTCGGCGATCGCCGCGTGCTGCTCGGCTTCGGCCCTAGCGATCTGCGCGTCGGCCTCGGCGCGCCGGGCGGTCGCGCCGGCGATCTCGGCACGGTGCTCGTGCTCGTCGGCCTGCGCCCGGCCGGAGTCCGCAGCCTCCCGGTGCTCGTGCTGCACCTCACGGATTCTCGAGCGCTCGCGGGCGCGGGGAAGGACGGCGATCAGGACCGCCGCGATGAGGACCACGGCGATGACGATGGCGATGATTGCTCCGGTTGACACAGCTGGCTCCTTTGTGATGGGCGTCCGCCGAGAGCGGGGAAGCCATGGGGACGAACCGGATGTACCCGCACCCAGGGCCGGCCAAACCGAGCCGCAGCAGTATCTGCGCCCGTGGCGCGCGCTCGCATAGGTTGCCGAGATGCGACTCCGGCCCTCCACCGCCTGGGCCGTTTCGCTGCGCGAGCCCGGGTTCTCGGTCTTCTACGCGCTCTACCGCACCGGTCGCATCCCACAGACGGTGGTTGAGCGGCGCGCCCAGGTGATCGGCTGGTACACCGGCAGCGTCAACTCACAGCAGGTCGCGCAGCGGCTGCGCGCCCAGCTTCCGCCCGGGACGCAGCTGCGCATCGTCGACGCCGCCAATGGGCAACCCGTCCTGGAACCGGCTCGCCCGCTCGAGGGCGAGCCGGTGCAGACAGCGAGGATCGCTGGTCGCACCTGGCGCGTCGCGGTGGTGCCGGAGGCGAAAGCCAGCCCGGCAGGGGCGGTCGCCGTGGGCCTGGGCGGCGCGCTCCTGGCATTGCTCGCGGGTGTCACGCTCATGCAATCGCGCCGGCGCGAGGACGCGGAGCAGGTCGCGCGAAGTCTCGCCGAGCGCGACCGCGCGCGGCAGGCGGTCCTCCTTCGCGCAGCGGAGTCGATGGAGCAGACGACACCCCTCCGACGGCCCCCAAGCCGCCGCGATCACCCACGACAACTTGACAAACCAACGGCCATATCAGCTGAGCACAACCACCAGCACGATGAGGATGAGCAGACCTGTTCCGATTCCGATGTACATGAGCAGTCCTTTCGTCGCCTCTAAGCGGATGAGTGATCCGAGTTCCGGGATACCCGCCGTCACGCAGCGGGAAACACGTTCGGGGCGTCGGGACGCGGAGGCTCTGGGTCCTGTGGTGGTGGTGGGACGCCCGGTCCTGCCGGTGACGGAGGCACGTCAGGCCCGACCGGCTCGGTGTCCGGCGTGGGCTCGGGGTCGGAGGGAAGTTCAGGTCCCGGGGGTGTCGGGTCCGCCGGGATCTCGGGTCCCGGCTCGGGGACCTGCGGCACCTCGGCGATGGCAGCAGTCGTCATGACTGCTCTGGTACCCCAGCGGCGCCCATCTGACGCATCGGGTTCAGGCATGGCGTTACTGTCCGCTCGGTACGCATGACGGGATTCACAATCACCACGACATCGGTTGACGGCAGCCCGCGAATCGAGGCGCGGGGAGAGCTCGACATCGCCACCGCGCCGGAGCTCGAGCGCGAGATCAGCGCGCTGCTGGCGCTCGATGGCGGGGACCTCGCGCTTGATCTCGAGCCGGTGACATTCATCGACTCCTCAGGGCTTCGAGCCGTGCTGGTCTGCAGCCGCCGCGCGCGTGAGGCGGGGCGCCGGCTCCTCGTTCGCCCCGGTAACGGGCAGGTGTCGCGCGTGATCGAGCTGTCGCGAGCGGGCGAGCATCTCGATCTCGACGGCGGCCCGAGCGCCGACTGATATCGGGCCCACCGCCCAAGGCGGTGTTTGACGACTGCGTCGTCCGCGACTGGGTCTGCCGCTGACCCTCGCGCTTGCCGATCACGTCGAATTCGTCCGTGCCGACGACGGGGCGACCGACGTGCGGATGGGCTTCCGGCGATCCGGCGCGCGCCGGTGAACGGGGAGGCGATCAGCGGCGTGCGTTCGCGGAGGCCGCTGCAGGACGCAGCGGCGTCGTCTCCAGCTGGTCGATGAGCTCTGCGGCGTCATCGAAGACCTGAACTGCTCCGGCCTCCTCGAGCTCCGCGGCGCTCACGCCGCCGCTCAGCACCCCGATCGTCGGGATCCCGACGTGGCTGGCCGCGGCGACGTCCCAGACCGTGTCCCCGACCATCACGGCAGCGCCGCCGCCGGCCCGCTCCAGCGCCACCCGGACGAGATCGGGCGACGGCTTGGTCGCGCTCACGTCTGCGGCCGTCGTCCAGGCGACGATCTCGCGCAGCCCGAGCAGCTCGAGGTACGTCTCGACATCCTCGGACTCCGCCGAGCTGCACAGCACGACCCGGTGTCCGGTCGTGACCAGGCCGGTGACGAGCCGCTCCGCACCGGGGAGGGGCGCGACGCCGCCGATCCGCTCGGCGAATGCGCCACGGTGACGCGCGCGGATCGAGTCGCCGACGGCATCCTCGATCTCAGTGCCGGCGACCGTCGCGACGAACCGGTCGCCGCCCATGCCGATCGCCCGGTGCAGGCGCCAGAGCGGAACGACGATTCCGTGGTCGCGGAACGCCGTGTTCCACGCGATGACGTGGTGATAGTTCGAGTCGACGAGCGTCCCGTCGACGTCGAGCAGCGCCGCCGGGAGCATCAGCCGCGCTGGATCGGGGGAGAGTGCATGACCGGCCTGTACCCGGCCGGTCGCCAGCTGAACCCCGCGTCGGTCAGAACAGCCGGTAGCGCTGCCGGCTGATCGTGAAGCCGTGCCCGCGCCTGTTCGCGCAGGTCATGCCGGCCACGCGGGACGTGCAGGTGATCCCGCCGGCGCGCAGCTTGCGCCCATACGCGAGCACGCGACCGGAGTTCAGCGCGGTGTCGCCCGCGCACACGAGCCGCCCACGTGTCCCGCGCCGCGTGATCGACGCGCCCTGCCCGAAGTCGACGGGGCAGCTGCGCGGGCGCGGCGGCGGTGACCAGTCACGGTCGCGGATGTCGCAGCGCGCCGACGATGCCGCGAGGTAGCAGCCGATGTTCCCGCTGGGTGAGCGGAACGCGGTGAACGCCGAGGCGCTCGCCGGGGCGAACAGGCATCCGACGGCGACGACGATCACGGCGATCTGGCGAGGGCGCATGACGCGACCGTATCTCAGCGGTCGGCCTCGATGCTGGGCTCGATCGGGTCCGCTTCGCGCCGGACCACGAACGCGACGGACGCGACGATCACCCCGGCGCCCACGAGCGACAGCGTGCTGATCGGCTCGGTGAACGCGATCCGGCCGAGGATCAGCGCGACGACGGGATTGACGTACGCGTAGGTCGAGACCTGCGAGATCGGCGCGTGCTGCAGCAGCCACATGTACGCGCTGAAGCCGACGATCGAGCCGATGAGCACGAGGTAGGCGAACGCGACGAAGGACCGTCCCGAGACGGTGCCGAGGTCCACGTCGCCGAGCTCGCCGGTGAGCGTCCCGGCGATCAGCATCAGCAGGCCGCCGGCCATCGTCGTGAGCGCGGTCGACAGCGCCGCGTCGCGCGGCAGGGGGAGATGGCGCGACCACACCGACCCGAGCGACCAACCGAACGCCGCGATCACGAGCATCGCCGCAGCGGCGAGGTCCACGCCCGCGGGCCGCTCGCCGGGGAGCAGCAGGATCGCGACGCCCACATACCCGGCGGCGACGCCGGCATACGTCTGCGCCGGGGGCCGGTCGCCGATCACGCGACGCATCACGACGACCCACAGCGGGATCGACGCGAAGATCAGCGCCGCATAGAACGACGGCGCACCGCGCTCCTCAGCGAGTGCGACGAGCCCGGTGCCGCCGATCAGAAACAGCCCGACGAGGGCCGACGCGCCCAGCGTGGCCCGATCGCTGCTCACCGCCTCGCGCCCGCCGCGGACGCGCAGCCACAGCCAGATCAGCCCGCCCGCACAGACGAACCGCGCACCGGTCCCGAGCAGCGGCGGCACCGTCTCGACGAGCACCCGGATGCCCAGGTACGTCGACCCCCACACGATGTAGACGATCCACAGCGCCGTCCACACCTGCCAGGCGGGCGCGGCGCGGACCACCACGGGTGCGGACGGGGACACGCGCCCACCTTAGGCACCTCCTGATCGAGGGCTCACGTATGCTCGCGCGATGGCGACAAGAGTCCTGATCCTGGGTGCCGGCTTCGGCGGCCTGGAGCTGTCCACGATGCTCTCGGAGGCGCTCGGTGACGACGCCGACGTGACGCTGATCGACAAGAACGACGCGTTCGTCTTCGGCTACGCGAAGCTCGACGTGATGTTCGGGCGCAAGCAGCCCGACGCCGTCCGCCTCCACTACCGCGACATCGCCAAGCCGGGCGTGCGCTTCCTGCAGGAGACGATCACGGCGATCGACCCGCAGGCCAAGCGTGTGACCACGGATGCCGGTGAGCACGAGGCCGACGTGCTCGTCGTCGCGCTCGGCGCGGACTACGCCTTCGACGCGACGCCGGGGCTCGCGGAGGGCGGCAACGAGTTCTACTCCGTCGCCGGCGCCGAGGAGCTGGCCGGCGTGATCCCCGGGTTCTCGAGCGGCCACGCCGTCATCGGTGTGTGCGGCGCGCCGTTCAAGTGCCCGCCCGCGCCGAGCGAGTGCGCGCTGCTGCTGCACGAGGAGCTGGTGGCCCGCGGCGTGCGCGACCAGTGCGAGATCTCGGTCGTGATCCCGTTCTCGACGCCGGTGCCGCCCTCACCCGACACCTCGCGCGCGCTCGTCGAGGCCTTCGAGGAGCGCGACATCAGGTTCGTCGCGGGCCGCCGCGTGGCCGCCCTCGACGCCGGCCGCCGGATCGCGATCCTCGACGACGACAGCGAGATGTCCTACGACCTCTTCCTCGGCGTCCCCAAGCACCGCGCCGCGGATGTCGTCGTCGCGAGCGGGATGACCGAGCAGGACGGGTACATCGCCGTCGACCCGCGGACCCTCGAAACGGACTTCCCGGGCGTGTACGCGGTCGGCGACGTGGCGACGATCGGGGTGCCGAAGGCGGGAGTGTTCGCCGAGGGCGCGGCGCGCGTCGTCGCGCAGGCCGTGATCGCCCGCGCGGGCCGTGGCGAGGAGCCCGGGCCGTATGGCGGGACGGGCTCCTGTTACGTCGAGTTCGGCGCCGGCCGCGTCGGCCGCGTCGACGTCGACTTTCTCTCAGGGCCCGCGCCGACCGGTGTCTTCCAGCCGCCGTCCGATGCGCTCGTCGCCGACAAGCTGCACTTCGGCTCCAGCCGCGCCGCCCGCTGGTTCGGCCACTGACGGCGTTCCGCGCCGCCTTACCTCCGAGGTCATCGACGCGCCGCAGCGCATGCGGCAGCCTGCGGTCCGTCGATCACGACCACCGAACCGGAGGACCCATGAGCACCCACGCACAAGCCCTTTCCGCCGCCGACCCGGGCGCCGCCGCCACGCCGCGCGACGGTCTCCTGCGCGGCGCGCTGAAGGTCGACGCGCTCGCCAGCGCCGGCACCGCGATCGCCTATCTCGTCGCGGCCGGCCCGCTCGCCGACCTGCTCGGGCTGCCCGCCGGCTTCCTGCGCGCGGTCGGCGCGTTCAGCATCGTCTACGCCGCGTACGCCTGGTTCACCGCGACGCGCTCGCGCATGCCGCTGACGGCGTCGACCGTCATCGCGGTCGGGAACCTCGTCTGGTTTACGGCGAGCGTCGTCGTCGTCCTCGCCGGCTGGCATTCGCCGACGGCCACCGGCTCCGTCTGGATCCTGATGCAGGGCGTGCTCGTCGCCGGATTCGCGGACGCGCAGCTGCTCGGCGTCCGCCGCGCGCGCGGCCGGTAGCGTCACGGCATGAGCGACCTCGCGGTTCGCCCCAGCATCGGTGACCTGCTCCGCGAGTGGCGCGGGCGCCGCCGGCTCACGCAGCTCGACCTCGCACTCGAGGCGGGCGTCTCGTCCCGGCACCTCAGCTTCATCGAGACGGGACGCTCGCGTCCGAGCAGCGAGATGGTGCTGCGCCTGGCCGAGCATCTGGAGGTCCCGCTGCGCGAGCGCAATGCACTGCTGCTGGCCGCCGGCTACGCGCCGGCGTTCGCGCAGCGCGGGCTCGACGAGCCGGAGATGGGGCTGGTGCGCGACACGCTCGAGCGCATCCTCGCCGGACACGAGCCCTACCCGGCGCTCGTCGTCGATCGCCACTGGGGGCTCGTGGCGGCCAACAGCGCCGTCGCGCTGTTCACCGAGGGGGTGGCCGCGCATCTGCTCGAGCCGCCGGTCAACGTGATGCGCCTGAGCCTGCATCCCGACGGACTCCCGCCGCGGATCGTGAACTTCGGCCAGTGGCGCGCGCACCTGCTCGACGGGCTCGGGCGGCAGGCGGTGCTCAGCGGCGACCCGGCGATCGCGGCGCTCCACGAGGAGCTCGCGGCGCTGCCGGGAGGCGACCCGGCGGCGGTCGCCGACCTGGACCTCGGCGGCATCGCCGTCCCGATCGTCCTGCTCCACGAGGGACGCGAGCTGCGCTTCCTCAGCACCGCCACGACCTTCTCGACCGCGATCGACGTGACCGTCAGCGAGCTGGCGATCGAGTCGTTCTTCCCGGCCGACGCGCAGACCGCCGAGCTGCTGCGCAGCCGCGCCGGCTGACACGTGTCGCGAGCGCCCTGCGAAGATGCGGCCCGATGGCCGAGTCCGCTGAAATCGGTGACGCGACCCGCCGCACCTGGCTCGCGGCGGAGCGCACCTGGCTCGCCTGGATCCGGACGGGCCTCGGCTTCGAGGCCGTGGCGCTCGCGATCGGCAAGCTCGTCCCGTCGATCTCGGACGTGCAGACGACGTGGCCATACGAGCTGATCGGCGTGGGCTATGGCCTGCTGGGTGTCATCGTCCTCGTCTACGCGGTCGCGCGGCGCCGCGACGTCGAGCGCGCGCTCCCACTGGGGGAGTACGTCCACGCCGACGACCGCATCATCGGCGGCACGCTGCTGAGCGCTGCGCTGCTCGGCCTTGCGACCGCGGTCCTGATCCTCGCCGGCTAGGAGAAAGACCCTCTACGGCACCCGGCGGTAGCGTCTGCGGGGTGGACGACGCGAGCATCGACCCGCGCACCCGGCTCGGCGTCGTGCGGCTGCGCGTCCGCGATCTCGACGCGATGGCGCGGTTCTACTCCGTTGCGATCGGCCTGCGCGAGCTCACGCGTACGCACGAGCGCGTCACGCTCGGCGTCCGCGACGGCGTGCCGCTCGTGGAGCTCCTGCACAGGCCGGGCGCCGATCCGCGGTCGGACGGCACGACGGGCCTGTTCCATCTCGCGCTGCTGGTCCCCGACCGCGCTGCAGTCGCCGCGGCGATCCGCCGCGTGACGGAGGCGGGCTGGTCGTTCACCGGCGCGTCGGACCACCTCGTCAGCGAGGCGGTCTACCTGCGCGACCCCGAGGGCAACGGCATCGAGCTGTACCGCGACCGCGCGCCGGAGGACTGGACCTGGGAGGACGGCGCCGTGAAGATGGCGACGCTGCCGCTCGACGTGCCGATGGTGATGCGCGAGCTGCCGCCCGAGCCGGCGCCCACGATGCCCGAGCCGACCGTGATGGGGCACGTCCATCTGAACGTCTCGGGCATCCCGGCGACCGAGGCCTTCTATGCGGGCGTGCTGGGCTTCGACGTCACCACGCGCGGGTATCCGGGCGCGCTGTTCCTCAGCGCCGGGGGCTATCACCACCACATCGGGAGCAACACCTGGGAGGGCCCGGGCGCTCCGCCGCCGCCCGCCGGGGCGCTCGGGCTGGACGCCTTCGAAGTGGTGCTGCCCGACCGCGAGGCGCTCGACCGCACGCTCGCACGTGTCGGCGAAGCAGGCCTGGAGGCGATCGACGACGAGGCCGGCGTGCTCGTGGCCGACCCTTCGCAGAACCACCTGCTGCTGCGCATCTGACGCGTTCAAACGTGGCGGCCCCGCGTTCGCGCATCGTGCGACACTCGCCCTGCACCAATGATGGCCACAGAGAACGCCTCAGCCCAAGCAGGTGACCGTGCAACAGCGGTCGGGGCAATCATTCGCAAGCGCCGTGAAGAACGGGGAATCTCGCTGCGCGGGTTCGCGCGGCGGTGCAAGATGTCGCCGGCGCACGTCAGCAAGATCGAGCGCGGCCTGGCGAGTCCCAGCCTGAGCGTGCTCACGCGGATCGTCCGCGAGCTCGACCTGCACGACGCCGACCTCTTCGGCCTCGCGGCCGAACCGGGCGTGAGCGGCCAGGTGCTCCGCGCCATCGACGCACTCATTCCGCACGGGCAGTTCCCGCCGCTGACGGTCTCCGCACGGCAGGTCATCGCGGTCGTGCTCGCGGGAAGCGCCGAAGCGCGGGTCAGCGACGAGCTGTTCGCGCTCTCCGCCGGTGACACGCTGATCGTGCCACCGCTCGCACCGCATGCGATCCGCAACACTGGCGGGGCGTCGACGCGCACCGTCCGCATCTCCGCAGCGACTGCCTGACCTCCTGCTGCGGTAGCGTCGCGCGCCGTGACCGACGCAGCCCGGCGCCCTGACTGGACCGTCATCGTGCTGCTCTCGTGCGCGCAGTTCGTGATGGTCCTCGACACGACCGTCATGAACGTGTCGCTGACGCAGGTCTCGGCAGACCTGAACACGACGATCCCGGACCTGCAGCTGGCGATCACGTTCTACACGCTGACGATGGCCGCGTTCATGCTCACGGGCGGCAAGCTCGGCGACGTGTGGGGCCGGCGCCGGACGTTCACGATCGGCTGCGTCATCTACGGCATCGGCTCGCTGACGACCGCGCTCGCGCCGAACCTCAGGTCCTGCTGCTCGGCTGGTCGCTCGTCGAGGGGCTCGGCGCGACGCTGGTGATCCCGTCGATCCTGGCGCTGACGGCCGCCAACTACCACGGCAGGGATCGCGCGACGGCAGGGAACATTCCAGAACCTCGGCGCGTCGCTCGGCACGGCGCTGATCGGCGCGGTGCTGCTCGCCTCGCTCGGCAGTGGCCTGCAGGACAACGTGGCCGGCGACCCGCGTGTCAGCGCGCAGTCGCAGGAGGCGATCGCCCAGACTGCCGCGAGCGGCACGCCGCTGGTGCCGGTGTCCGAGCTGGAGAAGGAGCTCGCGAAGACCGGCCTGCCGCAGTCCGAGCAGGACGCGATCTCGGGCGCCTACGCCCAGGCCCAGCTCGACGCGCTGCGCCAGGCGCTGATCGTCGCGGCGCTGCTCGGCGCGGCCGGGCTGTTCTTCGTGCGCAGGCTTCCCGATCAGCCGATGGCGCCCGACGTGAGCCCGGCGGCCGGCTCAGCCTGAGTCTGCGCCGGAGCTCGGGGGCATCAGCACCACCAGCTTGTCGATCCGCGGGCCCTCGGTCTGCTCGACGGAGAACTCGAGCCCGGCGACGGTCACGGCATCACCGCGGCGCGGCGCGCGGCCCAACTCGCCGAACACCAGGCCGCCGAGCGTGCGGTAGGCCTCGGTGGGCAGGGTGGTGTTGAAGGTCTCGTTGAAGTCGTCGCAGGTGAAGCTGCCGGAGACGCGCAGGCGCCCGCCGGGCAGTTCCTGGACGGACTCGTCGGGGAGGCCGTACTCCTCCTCGATCTCACCGACGATCTCCTCGACGAGGTCGTTCAGCGTCACGATCCCCATCGTGCGGCCGTACTCGCCGACGACGAGCGCCATCTGTGCCCCGCCCTTGCGCATCTCGTGCAGCAGCGCGCCGACGTCCTTGGTCTCCGGCACCACCAGCAGGTCGCGCGCGAGCGGCTCGATCGTCCGCTCGTCACCGGCGTGCAGCGCGGTCGTCAGGTCGCGCAGCGCGACCATCCCGGCAACATCGTCGATCGACCCGCGCACGACCGGGAAGCGGCTGTGCGGCGCATCGAGCGCACGCTCGACGGCCTGCCCGACCGTCAGCGAGGCATCCAGCGTGACGACCTCCGACGACGGGACCATCACGTCCGCGGCCTCCTGCGCGGCGAAGTCGAAGACGCGGTAGAGCATCTCCTCCTCGGCCTCCTCGATCAGGCCCGAGTCCTCCGCCTCGGCGACGATCCCGCGCAGCTCGTCGACGGTGTGCACGCTTGCGCCGACGGGCGCCGCGGGGACGCCGAGCGGCCGCAGCAGCAGGCTCGCCGAGCCCTGCAGCACCCAGACGACCGGCGTGAACAGGCGCTGAAGCAGCGCGATCGGGCGCGCGATGACCACCGCCACGTGCGCGGCGCGGTGCAGCGCGATCGCCTTCGGGACGAGCTCGCCGAGGACGACGCTGAGGTAGGTGATGATCGCGAACGCGAGCACGAACGAGACGCCGGCGGCGAAGTACGGGTTGAAGAGGTCGCTGAAGAGCGGTTCGCCGAGCGCGCCGAGCGCGATGCCCAGCGCCGTGATGCCGACCTGCACGGTGCCGATGAAGCGCACCGGGTCGTCCATCAGCAGGAGCGCTGCCCGCGCGCCATGGCTGCCGTCGTCGGCGAGGTCCTGGACCTGCACCCGCGGCGCCGTCACGAGCGCGTACTCGGCCACGACGAAAAAGGCGTTCGCCAGCACGAGCGCCAGCACACCCAGGATCCCGAGCGCGGTCACCGCGCGGCCTCGGGGGAGTGGGGGTCACCGGCCGCGGCCGGGAGATCCTGCATCGGCAGCGACGATAGCCGCTCACGCGGGCGGATCGGTCGGGATCGGTCCCGCTCACCGGGCCTGAACGCCACCGATCGAGATGCGAATGCGAATGCGCGGCTTGCGGGGAGCGCCGTTCAGTTCCCGGGCTCGGCCGGGACGTCGCGCACGGTCCCGACCGCGGTGACCGGGTCGTTCGAGAGCCGCTGGGCTATGTACACGGGGATGATCGAGAGGATCACGACGACGACGGCGACGACGTTCACGATCCCGAGGTTCCGCGGGCGGCTGAGGTTGTTCAGGATCCAGATCGGGAGCGTCTCCGTGCTTCCGGCCGTGAACGTCGTGACGATCACCTCGTCGAAGCTGAGCGCGAACGCCAGCAGCGCGCCGGCGATCAGCGCCGAGCGCATCTGCGGGAAGGTGATGTCGCGAAAGCCGCGCGACGGGAGCGCTCCGAGGTCGGCCGCGGCCTCCTCCAGCGACGCCGGCGTTCGCCGCAGCCGCGCGGCGACGTTGTTGAACACGAGGACGACGCAGAACGTCGCGTGACCGACGACGACGGTCCACAGCGCCAGGTCGGTCTTCAGCACCTGCGTGAACGTCGCGTTCAGGGCCATGCCGGTGACGATTCCCGGCAGCGCGATCGGCAGGATCACCAGGAACGAGATCGAGGTCTTGCCGAAGAAGTCGAAGCGCGCCACCGCGTACGACGCGAGCGTGCCGAGCACGATCGCGATCGTGGTCGCGCCGAGACCGACCTTCACACTCGTCCACAGCGCGTCGCGGACGCCCTCGTTGACCCACGCCTTCTCGAACCAGCGCAGCGACAGGCCGTCCGGCGGCCAGCGCTGCACCGTCGTCTCGTTGAACGCGTAGATGCCGATGACGATCAGCGGCAGGTAGAGGAACGCGAGCGTCACCGCCGACCCGATCCGCAGGAACCACCGGGTGACTCCGGAGACGGGCATCAGAGAGCCTCGAACGCGCCGAGTCGGCGGGCGATCAGCAGGTAGATGACCATGATCACGATCGGCACGGTGGCGAACGCCGACGCCAGCGGAAGGTTGTTGGCGATGCCGACGTTCGCGTAGACGACGTTCCCGATGAACTGCGTGCTGGAGACCAGTTGCGGGGTGATGTAGTCCCCGAGCGTGAGCGAGAAGGTGAAGATCGACCCGGCCACCAGCGCCGGCATCGCCAGCGGCAGCACCACGCTGCGGAACGTGCGCCACGGCCGGCCACCGAGATCGCCCGACGCGTCGAGCAGCGAGTTCGGGATCCGCTCAAGGCCCGCATACAGGGGCAGGATCATGTACGGCAGCCACAGGTAGGACATGACGATCCAGACCCTGATGTAGCCCGACTCGGGGACGCTCAGGCCGAGCGGATCGAGGAACCAGTTGATGATCCCCTCCTCGGCGAACATCGTTCGCCACGAGTACACCTTCACCAGGTAGCTGGCCCACAGCGGCATCAGGACGGCGACGACGAGCAGGCCCTTCGTGCGCATGCCCGCGACGCGCGCCATGAAGAACGCGATCGGGAACGCGAGCACGATGTCGGTGATCGTCACGAGCGCGGCGATCGACACCGTGCGCCAGACGATCTTGCGGTAGACGGGCTCCTCGACGATCGTCCTGAAGTTGTCGAGCGAAAAGCCCTTGACGATCAGCCCGGTGAAGTCGTTCAGGGTCCAGAACGCCGTGATCAACAGGACGACGAGCGACCCGAGATAGACGATCCCCAGCCAGGCGAGCGGGGCGGCGAGCAGCGAGCCGACACGCAGCGACTTCACGCGCCAGAAGAGCCCGGCGAGCCGATGCCGGCTCGCCGGGCCCTTGCCGGGCGCTGATGCTGGTGCGACGGACACCGATCCTCCGTGACGGGCGTCGCTGCCCTAGCCCTTGATCTCCGTCCAGGCTTGGACCCACTTGGAGTAGTCGATGCACACGTTGCCGCGGTCGTCGCGGCAGTTGCGCGTCGGCGTCGCCCAGAAGGCGATCTCGTCGTAGAACGCCTTGTCGCCGGCCTTGAACGTGTCGCAGTGGTCCTTGACCGTGGTCTCGTCGCAGGCCTTGAGGTTGGCCGGCGCCTCGCCGAACCACTCCGCCACCTGCGCCTGCACGCTCGCCGAGGTGATCCAGTTCATCCACAGCACCATGCAGTTCGGGTTCTTGGCCTTCGAGGACAGCATCCAGGTGTCCGACCAGCCCGTCGAGCCTTCATCCGGCAGCACGTTCTCGACCTTGACCTTGTCGGCCTGCAGCAGGTTCGTGATGACCTGCCAGGTCATGCCGAGCACGACGTCGCCCTGCGTGAAGGCGGCCTGGGACTTGGTGTAGTCCGACCAGTACTCGCCGATGATCGCCCGCTGCTTCTTCAGCAGCGCCACGGCGGCATCGAACTGCTTCTGGTCCAGTTCGTAGGGGTTCGTGATCCCGAGGTCGGGCTGCGTCTTGGACAGGTACAGCGCCGCGTCCGCGATGTAGATCGGATCGTCGTACGCGGTGATCTTGCCCTTGTATGGGCTGTTCTCGTCGAACACGGCGCCCCAGCTCGTCGGCGCGGGGTCGACCTTGTCGGTCCGCCACTGGAGCAGGTTGGCGCCCCAGCCGTGCGGCGCGCCGTACATCTGGCCGTCGACCGAGTTGTAGGGCTGATCCTTGAGCAGCGGGTCGATGTCCGCGTAATTCGTGAGGATCTTCGGATCGATCGGAGCGACGTCGCCGCCGGCGATCATCCGCACCGACGAGTTGCCCGAGGCCGAGACACCGTCGTAGCGGCCGGTGCGCATGAGCGTGACCATCTCGTCTGAGGTGCCGGCCGTCTTCGTGCTGACCTTGCAGCCGGATTCCTTCTCGAACGGGGTGACCCAGTCGACGGCCTTGTCGGTCGATCCGTCCTCGGCGTAGCCGGGCCAGACGACCATGTTCAGCTGGCCCTCACCGGCGCCGACGGTCGACGTGACCGGGATGTCCGGCACCTGGAACTCCGCGGAGCCCGAACTGCTGCCGCCGTTGTTGTCGTCGCCGCCGCATGCGGCTGCGCCAAGGGAAACTGCGATCGCCAGGATGACGAACGCGAGCATGCGCTTCATGCTTCCTCCTCCTCCGGGGTGTGTGCGCGGCCGACGGCGAACGTCTGGTCCTCCCGCCATCCGACCTGTACCTGACGCCCGCGCAGGTCGCGGGACTCGTCTTGAGACGTTTCGATGTTCTGGCGCGTGACGAGCAGCTGCCCGCCCTGGTCGAGCTGGACCTCGAAGCGCGTGGCGGGACCGACGTAGCTCGCGTCGACGATCGTCCCGGCCTCCGTGTGCAGGCCCTCGGTGCTGTCGCCGGCGGCCAGGAGCCGGATCTTCTCCGGGCGGATCGTGAATCGCCGCCCGTCGCGCTCGAGCATGTTGGAGACGCCGACGAAGCCGGCGACGAACTCGGTCAGCGGGCGCTCGTAGACCTCGGCCGGGGTTCCGACCTGCTCGATCCGGCCATGGTTGAAGACGGCGATCCGGTCGCTCATCGACAGCGCCTCGTCCTGGTCGTGCGTCACGTAGACGAACGTGATGCCGACTTCCGCCTGGATCTGCTTGAGCTCGACCTGCATCTCCTCGCGCAGCTTCAGGTCCAGCGCGCCGAGCGGCTCGTCGAGCAGCAGCACGCGCGGGCGGTTGACGATCGCGCGCGCGAGCGCGACACGCTGGCGCTGGCCGCCGGAGAGCTGGTTGGGGCGGCGCCCGCCGACGTCGGGCAGGCGCACCATCTCCAGCGCCTCCTGCGCGCGGGTGCGGCGCTCGGCCTTGGCGACCTTGCGGATCTTCAGACCGTAGGCGACGTTGTCCAGCACGCTCATGTGCGGGAACAGCGCGTAGTCCTGGAAGACCGTGTTGACGTCGCGCTCGAACGGCGGGCGCCGCACGACGTCCTCGCCGGCGAGCTCGACGCGCCCCGCGTCGGGGACGTCGAAGCCCGCGATCAGGCGCAGCGTCGTCGTCTTGCCCGACCCCGACGGCCCGAGCATGGTGAAGAACTCGCCGCGCGCGATGTCGAGGTCGACGTGGTCGACGGCCGCGAAGTCACCGAAGCGCTTGACGAGGCCGACGAGGCGGATGTCGGGCACCCCTGAGGCGTCCGCCGACGTGGCGGCCATGGGCCCCGGGGTCTCCTCGCTCGTCATCTGCACCTCACTCCACCACCGGACACACTCCGGCAATGGCGCCAGCCTACCCGGCGACCCCCACGAGCCGCCACGGCGTCTCGTCGACACCGTCCAAAGCCATCGTCCAGCGCTCGGTGAAGCGGATCTCACGGTCCTTGCTGCCGGAGCGGACCGCGGCGGTGTCGCGGTCCTCGACGTAGCGGCGCCCGCGCACGTGAACGGTGAGCGTCATCCGCGCCGGCTCCGGCGACGGGAGCAACTGCTCGATCGTGATCGCGTCGATGCGCGGCCCGCGCACCACCAGGCGGCTGTCATGGCTCGCGTCGCCGCCGTAGAGCAGCGCGTCGACGGCGTCGCTGGTCGCGACCGCGGCCAGCGGCGCGTCGTCGCCGTCGACGGCGTCGGCCCACGCCTCGGCGGCGCGGCGCGCCGCCACCTCTAGGACATCCGGGCCGAAGCGCGCGTCGGCGAGCGCCAGATCGAGCGCCTGCGTGCGCGCGTCGACCGCGAGGTCGACGTTGATCAGCTCGGCGGTGGCGACTCCGGGCAGCGCGGCGTCGGCGAGGGCGCCCTCGATCAGCGCCTCGTCGCGGACGCGCTCGTCGGCCCAGGGTGAGGCGACGAGCGGCGCGTCGAGCTGGTGGCTGCCCTCGGAATCCTGCTCGATCGACACGAGGATCCAGCGGCGGTCGCGCTTGGCGAGCGTCCAGTACTCGCGCAGATCGGTCGTGGTGTTCGTGTCGCCGGTCTGCATGATGCGCATGCCGCCCGCGGCCTCGACGTAGTCCTCGAGCGTCGCGGTGACGTGCACGACGACGCGGTCCTCCTCGTCGCGCTCGCGGTTCGTCAGCCCGACGTAGCGCACGTCCGGGCCGGTGATCACGCGCACGCGGTTGTGCCAGCCCTTGCGCGCGAAGTCGTTCAGGCGCCGGTGCCACTCGGTCAGCAGGTCGTTGCCGACCATCGCCGCGAGCGCGTGCTCGTCGCGCGCATCCCAGGCGCCCTGGATCGCATGGAACATGACGGTCACGTCCTCGGTGACGCGGTCGGGCGCGAAGGCCTCGTCATCCTGCGCAGCCTCGGCCGCCGCGGTCCGGACGTGCTCGTCGCGCTCGTCCAGGCGCCGGCGCAGACGCTTGACGGTCAGCCACGTGCTCACGATCGCGAACAGGAAGAAGCCGAAGAACGCGATGATGAACGCCAGCACGATCCACCCGCTGACGGCGCCGCCGCCGACGTACACGCCGCTGCCGCCGCTGCCCCCGCCGCCCGAGAAGCCGCCGCCGCCACCGCCGCCGCCGCCGCCGAAGCCGGAGGAGCCGCCGCCGGCTGCAGCGAGGATCAGGCCGAAGAGCGTCACGCCCCCAGTGTCGCACGGCCACGAGTACTGTCGCGGAGCATGAGCGACCTGCTCCCGCAGTGGCCCGCCGGAACCGTGTGCATCCTTGCGACGACCGGCGCCGACGGCCCGCACGCGATCCCCGTCTCGACCGCGATCCGCGTCGCGGACGACCGGATCGTCCTGGCGCTCGCTGCCACGCGCGGCACGCTGGCGCGCCTGCTCGCCGACCCGCGCGTCGCGCTCGGCGTCACCGGCCCGGACCTGGCGTTCACCGCACACGGCAGTGCGCGCGTCGTCGCCGATCCGCTCCCCGGGGTCGACGGCGTCTGCGGCGTCGAGATCCGCGTCAGCTCGACCCGGCGCCACGAGCGCCCGACGTTCGCGATCGACGCCGGCGTCGCCTGGCGCTGGACCGACCCGGCCGCGCAGGAGCGCGACGGCGTCGTCCGCGCGGCGCTGATCGGCCTGCCGCACCGATAGGACCGGTTTCGGTTCTTTAGTCTGACCGCCGTGAAGCTCGTCACGTTCCTGCCGCCGGGCGGCTCCGGTCCGCTCGCCGGCGAGGTCCGCGGCGACCAGGTCGTCGCCTTCGACGACGGCGTGAGCGTGCTGGAGCGCCTGCACAGCGGCGATCGCAGTCCCGCGGGCGGCCCGGTTCACGCGCTCGCCGACGTCACCCTGCTGGCCCCGCACATCCCGCGCGCGATCTTCGGCATCGGCCTGAACTACCGCGCGCACGCTGCCGAGCAGGGCACCGAACTGCCCGAGTCGCCGATCGTCTTCATGAAGCTGCCGACGTCTGCAGCCCCACCGGGCGGCCCGGTGCGCCGGCCGCCCGTGGTCCGGCGCCTGGACTACGAGGGCGAGCTGGCGGTCGTGATGGGCCCCGCGAACACGGTCGCGGGCTATGCGGTCGCCGATGACGTCAGCGCGCGCGACCTGCAGCGCCGCGAGAAGCAGTGGACGCGGGCCAAGGGCGCCGACGGCTTCTGCCCGTTCGGCCCGTGGATCACGACCGCCGACGAGGTCGCCGACCCGGAGAACCTCGCGCTGCGCACCTGGGTCAACGGTGAGCTGCGTCAGGACGCGTCGACGAGCGACCTGGTCTTCTCGATCCCACAGCTGATCGCGTTCATCGCCGAGACGATCACGCTGGAGCCGGGGGACCTGATCCTGACGGGGACGCCGAGCGGCGTCGGCATGGCGCTCGACCCGCCGCGGTTCCTGGAGGCCGGCGACGTCGTGCGCATCGAGATCGAGGGACTGGGAGTGATCGAGCATGGCATCGTCGACTGAGGCCGGAACGCGCGGCCCCGCCGCGACCGCGCTGCAGGAGCAGCTGGCGGTGCTCGCCGACCTGCGCGCTGCGGAGTCGCTGCTGGGCTGGGACCGCGAGACGATGATGCCCGCGCGCGGCGCCGGCGCCCGCGGCGAGGTGATGGCGACGCTCGAGCAGCTCGCGCACGAGCGCCTGGCCGGTCCGCAGCTCGGCGACCTGCTCGACGCGGCGCAGGCCGAGGCGCACGCCGATCCCGCCGGCGACGAGGCGGCGATCGTCCGCGTCGTCCGGCACGACCGCGAGCGGGCGGTGCGGATCCCTGTCGAGCTGACCACCGAGATGGCGCGCTCGACGGCGGCCGCGCTTCCGGTCTGGGCCGCGGCGCGCGCGGCGTCAGACTTCGCGTCGTTCCGCCCGCACCTGGAGCGCCAGGTCGCGCTGCGGCGCGATGTCGCCGCGTGCTTCCCCGACGTCGAGCATCCGTACGACGCGCTGCTGGACAACTTCGAGCCGGGCGCCACGACGGCCGCCGTGCGTGAGGTGTTCGCGAGCCTGCGCGCCGGGCTCGTCCCGCTGATCGCGCTGATCGCCGAGCGCCCGGTCCCGCCGCCGCTGCCCGGCGGCCTGGCCCACGCGGCGCAGCGCGCCGTCGCGCTCGACATCGCGCGCGCCATCGGCTACGAGGACGAGGGCTGGCGTCTGGACGACTCGACCCATCCGTTCTCCCAGAGCATCGGAGCGGGCGACCAGCGCGTGACCGCGCGCTGGGACGAGGCCGACCTGAGCGGGATCTTCGCCGTCCTGCACGAGGTCGGCCACGGTCTCTACGAGCAGCAGGTCGGCGCCGACCTCGCGCGCACCACGCTCGACACGGGCGTCTCACTCGGCGTGCACGAGTCGCAGAGCCGGCTGTGGGAGAACCAGGTCGGGCGCTCGCAGGCGTTCTGGGCCCACTGGCTGCCGCGCGCCCAGGCCGCGCTCTCGCCGCTCGCCGGCCTCCACCTCCATTCGTTCCTGCGCAGCGTCAACGTCGTGCAGCCGTCGCTGATCCGGGTCGAGGCGGACGAGGCGACCTACGTGCTCCACGTGATCCTACGCTTCCAGCTCGAAGTCGCGCTGCTGGAGGGGACGCTCGAGGTCGCCGACCTGCCGGCGGCCTGGAACGACGGCATGCGCGACCTGCTCGGCGTCGGCGTGCCGGACGACGCGCACGGCTGCCTGCAGGACATCCACTGGGCCTTCGGCGAGCTCGGCTACTTCCCGACGTACGCGATCGGCAACGTCATGAGCGCGCAGCTGTGGGCGGCGATCCAGCAGCAGGTCGCAGGTGTCGACGACGCGCTCGCGGCCGGCGACTGCGCCCCCGTGCGCGAGTGGCTCGGCGAGCACATCCATCGTCACGGCCGCCGCCTGGATCCTCCGGAGCTGCTGCGCCGCGCGACCGGCCAGGAGCTCGATTCCGCCCCGCTGCTCGCCTACCTGAACGCGAAGTACGGCGAGCTCTACGAGCTCTGAGCGCTCAGTGCGAGCTGATGACGCGGTCGATCAGGCCGTACTCGGCGGCCTGCTCGGCGGTGAAGAAGCGGTCGCGCTCCATGTCGACGTGGACCTGCTCGATCGTGCGCCCCGTGTGGTGGGCGTAGAGCTCGTCGATCTTCGTGCGCGTCTTGAGGATCTCGTTCATGTGGATCTCGATGTCCGTCGACTGGCCCTCGAAGCCGGCCGACGGCTGATGGATCAGGATCCGGCTGTTGGGCAGCGCCATCCGCTTGCCCGGCGCGCCCGCCGTCAGCAGCAGCGAGCCCATCGACATCGCGATCCCGCAGCAGATCGTCTGCACGCTGGGCTTGATGAACTGCATGGTGTCGTAGATCGCCATCCCCGCGGTGATCGACCCGCCCGGGGAGTTGATGTAGATCGAGATGTCCTTGTCCGGGTCCTGGGACTCAAGGTGCAGAAGCTGCGCGACGATCAGGTTGGCGATCGTGTCGTCGACCTGCTGGCCGAGGAAGATGATGCGGTCGTTCAGCAGCCGCGAGAACAGGTCGTACTCGCGCTCTCCGCGTGCGGTCTGCTCGATGACCGTCGGGACGAGGGGCATGGACCGACCCTAGCGAACCGCCTCGTCCGGTCTGCCGCCACAGCACCCACGAGCGCGCGAGCGATCGGTGGCCTTCAGGCCCGTTCAGCGGGATCGATCGCGACCGATTCGATCATCTAGCCTCGCGGTGGTGTCAGCCGCGCCCACGCCTCAGCCCGGCCGCGGCATCGCGGCGCTCGACCCGATCCCGCCGGTCGCGCTCGTCCTCACGGGCGTCACGTCGATCCAGTTCGGCGCGGCGCTCGCCGCGACGCTGTTCGACCGCATCGGCCCCTCCGGCACCTCGGTGCTGCGCTTGTCCTTCGCGGCGATCGTCCTGCTCGCGATGTGGCGGCCATGGCGGCATGCGCGCGACCCGCGCCACCTGCGGCTCGCCGCGATCTTCGGCCTGACGCTCGGCGCGATGAACCTGACGTTCTACGAGGCGCTCGACCGGATCCCGCTCGGCGTCGCTGTCACGATCGAGTTCCTCGGGCCGATCACCGTCGCCACCGTGCTCTCGCGCCGGCGTCTGGACCTCGCCTGGGTCGGGCTCGCGACGCTCGGGATCATGCTGCTCGCCGCACCCTGGCAGGAGGGCGGAGGGCTCGACGCGCTCGGCGTCGCCTTCGCGCTGATCGCCGCGGTCTTCTGGGGCCTGTACATCCTGCTCGCACAGCGCGCCGGCCGCGTGTTCGACGGCGGTGAGGGCCTGGCGATCGCGATGGTGTGGGCGGCGGCGGTCCCGCTGGTCCCCGGCATCGCGGAGGCCGGCACGGACCTGTTCGCGCCGGGCCTGCTGCTGGCCGGCCTGGGCGTGGCGATGCTCAGCAGCGTGATCCCCTACTCGCTCGAGACCGAGGCGCTGCGGCGCATGCCCGCGAACGTCTTCGGCGTGCTGATGTCGCTCGAGCCCGCGCTCGCCGCGCTCGCCGGGTACCTGATCCTCTCGCAGGCGCTCGGTGCGCGTGAGCTGGCGGCGATCGCGCTCGTCGTGGCGGCGAGCATCGGGGTCACGCGCGGGAACGCGGCGCCCGTGAGCGCCGAGGCGTCGATCGACGCCTGACCTGCAGGCTTCAGTTCCCCGATCGCCATACTTCCCGCGGCGTGTTCGGCCTCAATCTGCCCAACTTCCTGACGGTCCTGCGCATCCTGCTGGTGCCGGTGCTCGTCGTCGCCCTGCTCGGGACGGGCGGCGACGCGAGCGACGTGCTCGCCGCGCTGGTCTTCTGGATCGCCTCGGTCACCGACGCGATCGACGGCTGGATCGCGCGCTCGCGCGAGCAGGTGACGACGTTCGGCAAGCTGATGGATCCGGTCGCCGACAAGCTGCTCGTGATCGCCGCGCTGCTGTCGCTGGTGTCGCTTGGGCGCCTGGACGCGTGGGTGGCGATGGTGATCATCGCGCGCGAGTTCGCAGTGACGGTCGCGCGCCTTCAGGCGCGCGCGGAGGGCGTCGTGATCGCCGCGAACTGGTGGGGCAAGGCGAAGACGCTCGTCCAGATGCTGACGATCTTCTTCCTGATCCTGTTCGACCCCGCGCCGCTGTGGGTCGACGGGCTGGTCTACATGATGGTGCTCGTCACCGTGATCAGCGGGATCGACTACTTCTTCGGAATGCGCAGGCTGCTGCGTGAGGCCGAGGAGCGCCGCGCGGCAGCGCGCGGGGCCGAGGTGCCGCGGTGACGAAGTTCCTCGTCGGCGTCGTCGTCCTGTTCGCGCTCGCCGCCGTCGGCGCGGGCGTCTACGTCGTCCTGTGGAACCGCGACCCCGTCCCCAACGACATGGAGGCGTGCATCCGCAAGGCGGGGCTGCCGCTCGCGCGCAGCGCAGAGGCGCTGTCGCTCGCCCGCCCCGACGCCGCTGCCGGCAAGCTCGTGGTCAGGCGCCGCTGGGACTGGGGCCTGACGGACGGCGTCCTGCTGTCCGGCCCGCTGGGTGACTACACGGTGCTCGCGCTGTGGAACGGGGACACCCCGTCGCTGGCGGCGGGCGACGTCGGGCGCCGTGTCTACGACAGCCCGGACCGCTTCCCGATCGTCGCGCTCGAGGCTCCCGACCGCAAGGTGCTGCTCAGCTGCGCCAACGAGATCGACGCGTAGCGCGGGACTCGCTGGTCAGCCGCGCGTCCCGTCGAGCCAGTCGCGCATCGACGTGTGGTGCGCCAGGTGCTCGCCGGTCCCGAGCTCGCGGCGCAGTTCGCCGAGCAGGCCCGAGCGCTCGGCGACGACGTTGTGCTGATGGATCGTCTCGAGGTTCTCCTGGCGGGCCATGACGAAGGTGCCGTCGTCCAGGCCGCCGAAGCGCTCGACGACCGCGCTGATCGCCTCGCGCACACAGTCCTCGACAAAGCGCGGGCGCCGGTGCGCCCTCTCCACGACGGCGCCCTCGTCGCTGCGCTTCATCAGCTCATAGATCTCGCTCGACATCGACCCTTCGACGATGTCCAGCAGGTCGCGCGCCTCGACGGCGATCGTGTTCCCCTCGACGCAGCCGATGTGCAGCGTCCCCAGGCCGCGCTGGTTGTGGGTCGCGACGGGCACCGCCTGCAGGATGCGCTCGATGTCGCTCTCCGAGAAGCCCTCGCCGAGCAGCCGCTCGCGCGCGCTCGCGGCGACGAGCTCCTGCGCGCACGGGCACGCGGTCATGCCCTGCGCTGCGACGCCGACGAGCCGGCGCGTGCCGCGCTCGCTCGCGACCGCCGAGCCGAACAGCGTGTACATCTCCTGCGTCGTGATGCCGCTGACGGGGGCCGGCTTGGTCTCGGGGTAGCGGGCCTCGATCGTGACCTCGGCGCGGCGCGCGCCCTGGCGGTCGCGGACGGTCTCGGCGATCTGCGTGGCGAGGTCCTCGGCGCGGAACGCGGAGCCGCCGACGACCGTCTCACCGATCGCGTCGTTGACGACCTCCTCGAAGCGCGACATGTGCGCGCCCTTCTGCAGCGGGCCCAGATCGACGAAGCACTCGAGCTTGGCGTGGAAGAGCTGCTCGGCTCCCGGCGCGCCGATGCGGATGACCTTCTCGACACTGGTGACGCCGACGCGTGAGAGCGACAACGGCACCGACGGCGCGCGATTCTGGACGTCGGGGGAATGCGTGAGCGAGACGGGCTCCATGGCGATGATCCTTCCGGCTGAGTACGTCGAGTCGAGGGTATCCGGGATTTGGCCGAGCTTGTGCTATCAATCACGCACTTTTCGGTTGCGGCCCCTCCGTCTACGAGCGAGAGGACCACATGGCTCAGCCGCTGCGACAGGGTCGCGAACGCCGGGTGCAGGACGAGTGTGCAGTGGGGGAGCAGGGGAGGGGGTGACCTGGGAGGGTCATCCTGAGAGGTCCGGAAGGGATGCGGGGGCGTGAGCACCACCACAAAGCCTGAGGGGCTCCTGGCAGATGAGGCGCCGATTTGGGAGCTCGATGAGCTCCGGCAGCTCATCGCCGGCGGCCAGGAACGCGGATACCTGACGATCGAGCAGGTGACGGCGTGCCTCGAAGAGGTCGACGTCACCAAGGAACAGGTGCGCGAGCTGCACGGCCACCTGGAGGAGCAGGGCATCGACCTGCTCCAGGACAACGGCGGGATCGCGGCGCCTGCGCCGCCGATCACCGAGGGCCCGCCCGGCGCGTCGCACAACGGCGAGGGCGCGGGCGGCACGAAGGCCGAGACGCGCAAGAAGCCGGAGATCGACCTCACGGTCGAGCCCAGCCTCGACTCGCTGCGGCTCTACCTGCGCTCGATCGGCCGCGTCTCGCTGCTGACCGCTGCGCAGGAGGTCGAGCTGGCCAAGTGCATCGAGCGCGGTGACATGGCCGCCAAGCAGCAGATGGTCGAGGCCAATCTGCGGCTGGTCGTCTCGATCGCCAAGGGCTACCTCGGGCGTGGCCTGACGTTCCTGGACCTGATCCAGGAGGGCTCGCTCGGCCTGATCCGCGCGGTCGAGAAGTTCGACTATCGCCGCGGCTACAAGTTCTCGACGTATGCGACCTGGTGGATCCGCCAGGCCGTCACGCGCGCCATCGCCGACAAGGGGCGCACGATCCGCATCCCGGTCCACATGGTCGAGAAGCTCAACAAGGTCGTGCACGTCGAGCGCCAGCTCGTCCAGCAGCTCGGCCGCGAGCCCGCGCCGGAGGAGATCGCGCGCGAGCTCGAGTGCACGCCGCGCGAGGTGCGCGACATCCTGCGCATGAGCCAGCAGCCGATCTCGCTGGAGAAGCCGATCGGCGACGAGGATGAGTCCGAGCTGGGCGACTTCGTCGAGGATCAGACGGCCGAGTCGCCGTACGAGCTCGCCGCGGAGAGTTTGCGCAAGGAGAACGTGCGTCGCGCGCTGTCGACGCTGCCGATGCGTGAGCGCGAGGTCATCGAGATGCGCTTCGGCCTGACGGGCGGGCGGCCGTGCACGCTCGAGGAGGTCGGGCGCGCGTTCAACGTGACGCGGGAGCGCATCCGCCAGATCGAGAACCACACACTCAAGAAGCTCGAGTCGCTGCCCGAGGCGCAGCGGCTCAGGGACGCCTGCTGAGGGGCGGGCGGGGTCTCGGCGCGAGAGCGCCAGGATGTGAGACCGGAGGAGGAGAGGAACGACAAAGGCCGGCACGGACGCCGGCCTTCGTCGTCCCGCTACCATTTCGCGGCGCGCGGAGGGATGTCCGAGTGGTTAAAGGAGACGGGCTGTAAACCCGTTGGCTCTGCCTACGCAGGTTCGAATCCTGCTCCCTCCATGTCTGCGGCGGCCACAACCGTCGTGCAAGCAGCCGCACCGCGCTCAAACCTCCGCGCGCTGCGGTCGATATGCGTCCTGAACGGTCACGACGGACGTCGCCAAACTCCGGGAGCAGATCGCCGCGTCCGACGCACGCGTTTCCCTGCGCGAGCCGCGCAGTTCGGCTCACTGAACCAAATCCCGGAGGCCGACACGCCGCCGGTCGCGGTGCCCGGTGCGCCGCCCGTCGAGCAGCAGGAACCCGCGCCGCTCGGGCAGCGGCGCCTGACGGCGCATCGCTCCGGCCGGCGCGCGAGAATGGCCGGGTGCTTCTGCGGCCCACGCATCTCGTGGCGACCCTCGGCGTGCTCATCACGCTGGCGGCGCCCACCGCTGCTCTCGCGACGACGACGACGGCCCGCCCGCCGCTGGTCCCGCAGGCGTCGATCCGCGGCGTCGCGCTCGGCATGACGCCGGTCGAGGTGCGTGCGCGGCTCGGCGCTCCGGCGGCCTCGGGCATCAACCTGAACCCGATCATCGGCAAGGTGCGGGTCTGGCGCTATTCCGGGCTGCGGATCGTGTTCGACTCGGTGAAGGCCGGGCGCAGGGTGCTGTCGGTCACGACCACCAGCCGCGGGGACCGCACGGCGAGCGACGTCGGCGTCGGCTCGCCGGAGGCTGACGTGCGGCGCCTCGTCGCGGGGGTCCGCTGCGCCACCAGCTACGGCTATCGCAGCTGCATGATCGGCGGCGGCAAGGGTGGTCAGGTGGTCACGGACTTCTCGATCTCACGGTCGGGAAAGGTCGCGCGCGTCGCGCTTTCACGCGTCGTCGACTGAGGGTGTGGCGCCGTCGGGCGCCCCGGCGTGCTATCAACCCCGACCGTATGTCAACGCACACTCGCCCCGCCCTCCTGCTGCTGCTCGTCGCCGCTGCCATCGCCGTCGGCGTCGCCGGCTGCGGGGGCAGCAACGAAAGCCGCGCCGACCAGGCCGCCGCACAGGCGGCCGAGCAGGTGAAGAATCCGCCGAAGCTCGAGGAGCCCGCCACGGCGACGGTCAAGGCCGTCAAGGTCACTCCGGGTGCGGGCGAGGGTGATCTCTCCAAGAAGCCGGTGATCCCGAAGCAGACGGGCGCCGCGCCGAAGGAACTCGTCGTGCAGGACGTGATCGTCGGCACCGGCAAGGAAGCGAAGTCGGGCGACACCGTCGACGTGCAGTACGTCGGCGTGCTGCGGGACAACGGCAAGGAGTTCGACAGCTCGTGGAAGCGCGGCGAGCCGTTCTCGTTCGCGCTCGGCGCCGGCTCGGTCATCCAGGGCTGGGACCAGGGCGTCGTGGGCATGAAGGTCGGCGGTCGCCGCCGGCTGATCATCCCGGCCGATCTCGCCTACGGTGAGGCCGGCTCGCCGCCCACCATCCCGGCGAACGCAGCACTCGTCTTCGACGTCGACCTCGAGAAGGTCACTCCCGCGAAGTCCTAGAGGACCGGTCAGCCGGTTCTCAGGCGGCGCGGGATCGCCGGCAGCGCGCCGGCTGAGGCCCGCGCCTCGCGCACGTACGTCGCGATGTCCTCCTTGGGGACGACGAAGATGCGGCGGCCCTCCAGGTAGCGGCCGCTGTCGGACGGGGAGTCCGGCGGGCGGCGGTACACGTCGATGTGCCGTCCCTTGATCGCGCTGCCGGTGTCCTCGGCGCGAAACCAGCCGTCCTTGTTCAGCGGCTTGTACGCGGCGACGTAGACGAGGCTGCCGAGCGGGATCAGCTCCGGGTCGACCGCGACGCTGCGATAGGACTGCAGGTCGCGGGCCGTTCCGCGGGCGAACGTGATGCCGCCCGGATCCACGTAGCGCTTGCCCTCGCCGGCATACCAGCCGCCCGTCGACAGCGGGAAGGTGACGGCGCCCCTGCTGTTGCGCCAGTAGCCCGCGGCGCGCCAGAACGGCGCGAAGATGCCGCCGCGGCCGAACTGCGCCTTCTTGCCGCGCTCGGTCACCCAGCCGCCCGAGCCGAGCGAGTCGATGTGGTACTTGCGCCCATCGGTCCCGATCCCCTCGCCCTCCATCGCGACGCCGTGCGCCGAGTAGAGCCAGTCGATCCGGCTCTTGCGGTCGATTCCCGGCGTCTTCACAACCGCGCCGACGAACCAGCGCTCGGGGGCGGGGAAGTACTCCGTGACGGTGACCTTCGACAGCCAGGTCGGCTTGGTGAGCACCTTGGCGCCCGCCGCGCCGGGGAGCGCTGCGAGAACCAGGAGCGCCGACAGGGCGAGGAGCGCCGCGCGCCGCATCGGTCAGTCGATCGGGCGGATCGCGCCGCCGACGGAGATCGCGCCGCCCGAGATGATCTCGGCGTTGAGGCCCGCGCGATGCACGAGCGCCCGCATCAGCCCCGGCTGCCCCGTCATCTTCTGCAGGTCGCTGCACGGCTCGCACAGTTCGATCCCGCGGCACTCGACGTCGCCGACGAGGAAGCGGCGCCCGACGAGCGGGTTCAGCCGCACGCCACGCGTCGTCAGCTGGCGGCGCGACCCGCCCGGGGCCAGCTCGATCCCGTCCTGCGCGGCAAGGCGCTCCAGCTCCTCGCTCTCGATCAGCGTCAGATGCTGCTCGGGCGGCGCACCGGGCTCGAACGTGCGGTCCCCGCGCAGCCCCGCGCCGGCAACCGCCTCGACGCTGTCGACGGCATGAACGGGACCCGCCTTGACGTCGGCGAGATGGATGGAGATGACGCTCCCAGACTCGGACATGGAGTCAAGGCTACCGCCGCACGCGGACTCGGCTACCCTGCTCCAGCGCGCCCTCCTAGCTCAGTTGGTAGAGCACTTCCATGGTAAGGAAGGGGTCATCGGTTCGAGTCCGATGGAGGGCTCTGGCGAAGTCCCTGCGTTGCGGGGACTTCTCTCGTTCAGGGGGACGACCTGACTCAGATCTACTGGGTCCGTACTGGGCCCGCAAAGGGTCTGAAGCGGACCCAGCGAGTCCTTTCAGGTCGATTTGGGAGGGGGGTCAATGCCGGTTCGCGCGACTGAGTAAGTGCACAGGTCGCGTGATGTCACAGCTCGAGTTTCCCTTTCAACCCGACCGCGCCGAGGTCCCCTCGGCCCAGTTCCTGACGATCGCCGAGGCAGCCGTGCGAGTGCGCTGCTGCGAGCGCACGATCCGCCGAGCGATCGACAGCGGCGCGCTGCGCGCGGGACGCGTGCGCGGCGAGCCTGGCTCGCGCGGCGGCTACCGGATCCGGCCCGGCGATCTCGACGCTTGGGTGTTCGGCGATGCCGTCCAGTAGCCGGCGCGAGCCGACGATCGAGCTGGACCTGCCCGAGTGGTAGCTGGTGGCGACGTGAGCCCTACCGAGGCGTACACGGGTACACGCCGCATTGGAAATGCAACTGTGTGCCGCCGTTCTGCGTTTCGGTGCCTGCAGTGTCGCTCGAGGCGCACAAGCCGGGTTCGGTGTCGGCGGGCCGGCATAGGGTGGCGCGTCCCGTGAGTCGCTACGAGCTTGAGTTCTACGAGGACGCCGGCGGCGATCAGCCGGTGCTTCGATGGCTGCGCGAGGAGCTGACAGCGACCCAGCGGCGGGCGATCGGTGTCGCGATGGCCGAGATCCTCCAGGTCGAGGGGATCGCCGTCTGCCGCACCGGCTACGGCCGCCAGCTCGGCGGCGGGCTGTTCGAGTTTCGCCTGCGCCACGACGCCGCGGAGATCCTGCGCAGCGTCGGCAAGCCGGCGCGGTCCGAGCCCGGCCGGGAGCGGAT
>JBBQKR010000039.1:0-28874 GCA_038327125.1 Solirubrobacterales bacterium | reverse complement strand
TCCCGGTGGCCGGTTTCGTTCCGGTAGCCTGGACTGACACAGCGTCAAACGCAGCAGGAGAGGGACATGGCGAGCGTCGAGCAGCAGGCCCCCGACGAGGTGGCCGTCAACGGCACCAACGGCAGCACGGGAAGCATCCCGGTCGAGAACCCGGCGACCGGTGAGATCATCGCCACGGTTCCGGATCTCGGCGCGGACGAGGTTCGCGCGATGGCCGCCAAGGCACGCCAGGTGCAGCCCGGCTGGGATGCCCTCGGCTTCGAGGGCCGCGCGCACATCCTGCAGCGCGCTCAGCGGTGGGTCATCGACAACCGCGACCGGATCACCGACACGATCATCTCGGAGACCGGCAAGACCTACGAGGACGCGCAGCTCGCCGAGATCTCCTACGGCGCCGCCGCGTTCGGCTTCTGGGCCAAGAACGCACCGAAGTACCTCGCGGACGAGAAGGTCAGCTCGTCGAACCTGTTCGTCAAGGGCAAGAAGCTGAAGGTCCGCTGGAAGCCGCTCGGGCTCGTCGGCGTGATCGGCCCGTGGAACTACCCGCTCACCAACTCGTTCGGCGACTGCATCCCGGCGCTCGCAGCCGGCAATGCCGTGATCCTCAAGCCGAGCGAAGTCACGCCGCTCACCTCACTGCTGATGGCCGAATGCCTCGAGGAGTGCGGGCTGCCCGAGGGGATCTACCAGGTCGCCACGGGCCGCGGACCGACCGGCAGCGCGCTGATCGACGAGGTGGACATGATCATGTTCACCGGCTCCACGCGGACCGGCAGGAAGGTCGCCGTCGCCGCCGCTGAACGCCTGATCCCGTGCTCGCTCGAGCTCGGCGGCAAGGACCCGATGATCGTCCTGCGCGACGCCGATCTGGAGCGCGCGGCGAACACGGCGGTCTTCTACTCGATGCAGAACTCCGGCCAGACGTGCCTGTCGGTCGAGCGCGTCTACGTCGAGGCGCCGGTGTACGACGAGTTCGTCCAGAAGGTCACGCAGAAGGTCGCCGCACTGCGGCAGGGCCGCGCGGCCGGACCGGGCTCCGTCGAAGTCGGCTCGATGACCTTTCCACCGCAGATGGACATCGTCGAAGGGCACATCGCGGACGCGGTCGGCAAGGGAGCCAAGGTGCTCGTCGGCGGCAAGCGCCGCGAGGGGCAGGGCATCTTCTTCGAGCCCACCGTCCTCACCGACGTGGACCACACGATGGACGCGATGACCGAGGAGACCTTCGGCCCGACGCTGCCGATCATGAAGGTCGAGGACGCCGAGGAGGCGATCCGGCTCGCGAACGACTCGATCTACGGGCTCGGCGGTTCGGTCTTCTCGAAGGACCTCGAGAAGGCCGAGGCGGTCGCCCGGCGCGTGAACAGCGGTGCGGTCTGCATCAACGACGCGATCATCAACTACGTCGCGCTCGAGCTGCCGATGGGCGGCGCGAAGGAGTCGGGCCTGGGCTCGCGCCACGGTGCTGCCGGGATCCGCAAGTACTGCCAGCCGCAGACGCTGCTGATCTCGCGCAGCTTCCCCAAGCGCGACATGCACATGTTCCCGTACAACGCGAAGACGACGAACCTGATCGGGAATGCGCTGAAGCTGATCAACCGGGGCAAGAAGTAGGCACCTCCCCCTGGCAGGACAGCCCGCGCCGCCGGCGCGGGCTGATGGTTCTCGAGCGCCCGGTGCGACGCTGATCCCGCCCGCGCGGGGCGCTACCTGATGCTGGCAATCCTCCTCTCCCTCCTCGCCTCAGCCTGCTGGGGCTCGGCGGATTTCGCCGGCGGGCTCGTGACGAAGCGCGCCTCGGTCGTCGCGGTGCTGCTGATCGTCGAAGGCGTCGGGCTCCTGCTCGTCATCGCGGTGCTCGTGGTGATGTGGGAGCCGCTGCCGGACGGGGACTCGGTCCTGTACGCGCTGGCCGCCGGGGTCTGCGGGGTGACAGCGCTCGGCTGCTTCTACCAGGCGCTCTCGATCGGGACGATGAGCATCGTCGCGCCGATCTCGGCGTGTGGGGCCGCGTTGCCGGTGATCGTCGGGCTGGTGAGCGGCGACACGCTCTCGGCGCTCGCCGCGACCGGTCTGGTCGTGACGATGCTCGGTGTGATCCTGGCCTCGCTGGAGGCGACGGCCGAGGAGGAGTCCCACGAGCACACGCGCCGCTCGCGCGCGAGCATCGCGCTCGCGCTGCTCGCGGCGCTCGGCTTCGGCGGCTACTTCGCACTGTCGGATCCCGCGGCCGACGCCAGCGTGCCCTGGCTGCTGTTCTTCGTTCGCATCCTGGGAGTCGCCGTGCTGGCGTCGCTGCTGCTGGCACGGCACACCCCGCTGCCGCGCGGGAAGGACCGCCGGATCGTCATCGGCGCCGGTGCCCTCGACGTGTCGGCGACCGGGCTCTACGGCGTCGCACAGACCCTCGGCGCACTCAGCATCGTCTCCGTCGTCGGCGCGCTCTACCCGGTGACCACGGTGCTGCTGGCGCGCGGGATCCTCGGTGAGCGCGTGCGCCGCGTGCAGGCGGCCGGCATCGTGCTCGCCCTGACCGGCGTCGCGCTGCTCGCGGCCGGGTAGGGGTGGGAGCGCGCCGAGCGGCGTACGCTGCCAAGCGTGCCGATCGCCGCGGGCGACATCAGCTGGCCGAGCGCCGCGCAGGCGCTGCCGATCATCCTCGCGCTGCTGGCGTATGCCGCGCTGTACGTCGCCGGGGTCCGGCGCGTGCGCGGCACGCCGCGGGCCGTGCCCGGCTGGCGGCTCGCCTGCTTCGCGGGCGGGATGCTGCTGCTGCTGATCGCGCTGGCCTCGCCGATCGCCGGCGCCGCCGACGAGCTGTTCTGGGCGCACATGCTCGAGCACCTGATGATCGGCGACCTCGCCGCCCTGCTGCTCGTGCTCGGGCTCACCGGGCCGCTGCTGGCTCCCGTCCTGCGGCTGCCGGGCATGGGGGCGCTGCGGGTCCTCTCGCACCCCGTCGTCGCGTTCACGCTGTGGGCGCTGAACCTCTACGCGTGGCACCTGCGGGTACTGCACGAGGGCGCGGTGCGCAGCGACGACGTGCATGCACTGCAGCATGTCCTCTTCCTCGTGCTCGGCATGAACATGTGGCTGGCGCTGCTCGGCCCGCTGCCCAAGCCGGCGTGGTTCGGCAACGCGGCGATGCTCGGCTACATCGTTGCCGTCCGCCTGACCGCCGCGGTGCTCGGCAACGTCTTCGTCTTCGGCGGCGGGGCGCTCTACGACGTCTACGCGCCGGGCGAACAGGCGTGGGGCATCTCGCCCGGCGGCGACCAGGTTGCCGCCGGCGGGATCATGATGGTCGAGGGATCGCTGATCACGCTCGGGCTCTTCTGCTGGCTGTTCCTGCGCGCGGCACGCCAGACCGACGAGCGCCAGGAGCTGCTCGAGCTCGCCGCCTCGCACGGGGTGGAGCTCGACGAGCGCAGGGCCGGACGCGCCGTGGCGGCGGGCAGGGGAGCGGAGCTCAGGGCGCGAATCCTGCGCACCTAGCGCAGGCGCACGTGAAAGAGGTGCTCGAGCTGCGACACGGTGTGCAGCCCGCTCTCATGGTGGACGGTGATCATGCCCAGGTCGCGTGCCGGCTTGAGGTTCCCCGGAAGGTCGTCGACGAACACGATCTCCGCGGCAGGCAGCTCCATGCGCGCGAGCGCGAGGTCGTAGATGCCGCGGTCGGGCTTGCGGATGCCCTCCTCGCCGCTGATCACCACCGCGTCGAACAGGTCGGGAAAGTGTGAGCGGTCGTAGCGGTCGACGCCCCAGGAGTTCGAGAGCAGCCCCGTTCGCAGGCCCGCGCGCTTGGCCGCGCGAACGGCGTCGAACATCACGATGTCCGCCTTCATGCCGCCGAACAGCCGGTCGATCAGGCCGGGGGCACGATCCTCGCGCAGGCCGAGCAGCCGGGCGAACTTGTCCTCGAACTCAGGCTCGGTCAGCTCGCCCGTCTCCAGCGCGAAGAGCGTCCTGCGTCCCTCGGGGTCCGAGCGGAACGTGTCGCGCACGAGCGTCTGGTCGAGGCCCTCGTTGCGGCAGAAGTGCTGGAAGGAGAGGAACACGTCGGTCGTCAGGACGCCGCCCCAGTCGACCAGCAGCCCGCGCGGCGCGGTCGTCTCCTCGCCGGCCGGATCATCCACCCTGCGTCAGCTCCTCGGCACGCTTCGCCAGCTCGATCACGCCGTCACCGAACCGCTTGAGGAACGGGTCGTCGGTGGCACCCGCGATCGACCGCTTGTAGTTGCCCTCCATGAAGACGATCGACTTCCACAGCGCGAGCGTCTGGTACCAGCGGATGTCGCTCATCGTGCGGCCCGACCGCTCCTCGTAGCGCGCGACGATCTGCTCGCGGGTGAGGAAGCCCGGCTCGCGCGTCACGCCGGTCAGCTCGAACATGCCTGCGGGCGGGTCGTCGCGGTCGGTCCAGAGCGTGCAGAGGTAGCCGAGGTCGGCCTTCGGGTCGCCGATCGTCGACATCTCCCAGTCGAAGATCGCGACCAGGCTCGCCGGTGTACGGGGACCGAACATCGTGTTGCCCAGGCGGTAGTCGCCGTGCACGATCGTCGCCGGGCCGGACTGCGGCATCGTGTCCGCAAGCCAGCGGCCGACGGTCTCGACGGCGGGGATGTCGCGCGTGCGGTTGATCTCCCAGAGCCCGAGGAAGCGCCGCAGCTGGCGCTCGAGATACCCGGTCGGCTTGCCGAAGCCGTCGAGCCCGGCGGCCTCCCAGTCGACGGCGTGGACCTCGACGAGCGCGTCGACGAGCTCCTCGCCCATCCGCCGGCGGTCCTCGGTGCTGTCGAGCGGCTCCGGGACCTCGCTCGTGACGACGAGGCCCTCCACCTTCTCCATCAGGTAGAAGGGCGAGCCGATCACGCTCTCGTCATCGCAGACGCCGAGCACCTTGGGGACGCGGGCGCGGCCATCCAGCGCACGCAGCACCCGGGCCTCGCGCAGCACGTCGTGCGCGCTCGGCGGGAGTGGCCCGCGCGGCGGGCGGCGCAGGACGAACTCGGCATCGCCCCGCGTGATCAGGTACGTGACGTTCGAGTGGCCGTCGCCGACCGGCTCGACCTCGGGCTCGCCGTCGCCGAGCCCGAGCGCGTCGAGGAACGCCAGCAACGGCTCGACGACCAGCAGCGGTGGCCGCTCGTTCTGCGCGCCTTCCTCGTGGGAACGGACGACGTCGTCGGAGGCGATCTCGTGAATGCTCACTGGAGGCGAAACCTAGCGCTCCCGACCGCTCCGGCCGCGGGTCGTTAGCGTCCCGCCGGCCGTCCCCGGCCGACCAGGAGGCTTCCCATGGACTTCGCCCACACCGAACGCGCGCTGGCGCTGCAGGAGCAGCTGACGCGCTTCATGGACGAGCACGTCCATCCGGCCGAGCCCGTCTACGCGCGCCAGCGCGCCGAGGGCGACCCGCACGTCGTCCCGCAGGTGATCGAGGAGCTCAAGCTCAAGGCCCGCGCGCAGGGCCTGTGGAACCTCTTCCTGCCGGACGAGAGACATGGGGCGGGCCTGACCAACCTGGAGTACGCGCCGCTCGCCGAGATCACCGGGCGCAGCATCGAGATCGCGCCCGAGGCGCTGAACTGCGCCGCCCCGGACACCGGCAACATGGAAGTGCTGGAGATGTTCGGCACACCAGAGCAGCAGGAGCGCTGGCTGCACCCGCTGCTGGAGGGCGAGATCCGCTCGTGCTTCGGGATGACCGAGCCCGACGTCGCCTCGAGTGACGCGACGAACATGGCGACGACGATCGTCGCGGACGGCGACGAGTACGTGATCAACGGGAGCAAGTGGTGGAGCACCGGGGCGATGGATCCGCGCTGCGCGATCGCGATCGTGATGGGCATCTCGAACCCCGACGGTCCGCGCTATGCCCAGCACTCGATGATCCTCGTGCCGTCCGACACGCCCGGCGTGAAGGTCGAGCGCGACCTGTCGGTGTTCGGGTACCACGACCAGCACGGTCACGCCGAGGTCAGCTACACCGACGTCCGCGTGCCGAAGGCGAACATCATCGCCCAGGAGGGCATGGGCTTTGCGATCGCACAGGCGCGGCTGGGCCCCGGTCGCGTCCACCACTGCATGCGCGCGATCGGGATGAGCGAGCGCGCGCTGGAGCTGATGGTCGACCGCGTTCGCCATCGCGTCGCGTTCGGCCGGCCGCTCGCGGCCCAGGGCGTCGTGCGCGAGTGGATCGCCGAGTCGCGGATGGAGATCGAGCAGGCGCGTCTGCTGGTGCTCAAGACGGCGTGGCTGATGGACACCGTCGGCAACAAGCACGCGCAGAAGGAGATCGCGGCGATCAAGGTGATCGCGGCACGGCTCGCCTGCCGGGTCACCGACCGCGCGATCCAGGCCTTCGGTGGAGCGGGGGTGTCCGGCGACTTCCCGCTCGCGGCGCTGTACGCCGGCGCGCGCACGCTGCGCCTGGCCGATGGGCCGGACGAGGTCCACCTGCGCGCCGTCGCGCGTCAGGAGCTGGCCGAGCGCGAGGCGTTCGGCCCACCGGTGCCTTATCAGGACGGTCACTGACGCGGGCGCCGGACTCGTCTACGCTCCGCGCAGATGGCACGCCAGCTCTGGCTTCTGCGGCACGGCGACGCCGAGCTGCACGGCACGCGGTCCGACAACGAGCGGCGCCTGACCGAGCGCGGCGAGGCGCAGGCGCGCTCTGCCGGCCTGGCGCTCCATGCGCTGGGCGTCCAGCCGGCGCTGGTCTACACGAGCCCGAAGGTGCGTGCCCGCGACACGGCGCTGCTCGCCTGCGAGGCGCTCGGCGTGCAGCCCGTCGAGCACGCGCCGCTGACGAGCGGCTTCGACGCGCCCGAGGCGCTCGCGCTCGCACAGTCCGACGAGGATGGCGACGGGCGCGTGCTCGTCATCGGTCACGAGCCGGACTTCAGCCAGGTGGTTCACGACCTCACCGGCGCGCGGATCGACATGAAGAAGGGCGGCATCGCGGGGGTGCGCCTTGACGGCTCCCGCGGCGAGCTGATCGTGCTCCTGCGCCCGCGTGAGCTCGAGGCGATGCGATGAGCGGCGTGGCGCGGCAGGTCGAGGCGGCGGGCGGGATCGTCGAGCGCGATGGGCGGATCGCGGTCGTGCACCGCCCGCGCTACGACGACTGGTCGCTGCCGAAGGGCAAGCTCGACTCCGGCGAGAGCTTCGAGCAGGCGGCGCTGCGTGAGGTGCACGAGGAGACCGGCCTGGTCTGCGAGCTGGGCGCGGAGCTGGACCCGGTCCGCTACCACGACAACAAGGGCCGCGCAAAGCTCGTGCGCTACTGGCGGATGGTGGCGGTGTCCGGCGACTTCGCGCCCAACGACGAGGTGGACGAGCTGCGCTGGGTCAAGCCGGACCGCGCGCGACGGCTGCTGAGCTACGCCCACGATCGGGACCTCGTCCAGTCGCTCCTGCCCGAGGACTAGGCTCCGCCTCATGGAGCAGCGCCGCGAACGCGTGTATCTGGAAACCGAGCGCCACCGCATCTCGGGGTGGATCACGCTCGCCCGCGACGGCTACCGCAGCCGCGTGAGCGACGTCCTGAACGCGACCGAGCGCGAGTTCGTGCCGATGACCGACGTCGTCGTCGAGCTGATCGGACGCGAGGGTCAGGGCACCCACCACGAGGTGATCGCCGTCTCCCGCAACCACATCGTGCTCGTCATCCCCGAGAGCGAAGGCTCACCCGTGCTCGAGGTGGGGGCGGCTGCCGGCACCGCCGGCGTCGTGGGCTGAGCCTCAGCGATTGCCGGCCCATTAGGGTCAGCGGCAACCGCCCCGACTTAGCTAAGGCGCACTGGGGGACCGTTCACCATCCGGTCGAGGACATCGGCACCGGGGTCGTCCGCGCGCGCATCGCGTTCTGCTCGCCTACGGCGCTGGGCTTCGCGACCGACGCGCTGGACGACCCGCGCGTCGGAACGATCGTCTGCGGGCTGGTCGTCGACGACCGGCTGCACGTGCGACACAGCGTGATGGCGCATGTCTTCCTGCGCGACGGCGACGGGGTCGTGCTGCGCAGCCGCTTCTGGCTCGGCGCCGTGCTGCGCCCGGACCTGCCGGGCGCGCTGGGAGCGCTCGGCGCCCGCGCGATCAACCGGCCGTTCGTCCGGCGCCGTGAGCTGTACCCGGAGTTCGGCTCGACCTTTCAGTAATTGCCCTCAGCGATACCGGTTCGGATGGTCCGAGGTCTTGTCGCGACGGCGCTCATTGTCACGCCGCCACCGATCCTTGAATTTCCGAAGCAGCCGGGCCAATGCGCGCATTCGCTGCCATGTTATAGACTGGTGAAGAATTCTTGAGCGGTTGTCATCTCCTCCCCTGGTGCGGCTGATCTCCACGACATGGACCCGTGGAGGCGCACCCGGTCCGCTCGTCGCCTGCAGCGGGCCCAGACCCGCTGCAGGCGACATCCTCCTGATCACGTCTGAAGGCGAGGAAGGGCTGGCATGACCCCGGAGCTGCTTGCGGACGAGATCAACGAGGTGCAGATGGAGCTGCGCAAGGCGCCGGGCGATGCGGCGGCGCTGCGCGAGTTGCTGCTCGAGATCGCCGGCAGTGCGAGCTACGCGGAGTGGCTCGACCGCGAGCAGTTCGAGGGGCGTCCGTTCGAGCACCCGCCCGCACGTGACCTCGCACTGCTCGAGCGCCTCGCGCTTGCCAAGGAGCGCAGCCTCGCCGTGCGGGTGAACGTCTGCGAGGACCTCGCGCTGGTGACGGACGGCCTGTGGGTCGACGCGGCGCACCGTGTCTTCCCGTTCGCCGACGAGGGCGCGCTGCTGAAGCGCCGCTGCGATCAGCTGGGCTGGTCGGACTGGGCGACATGCCTGATCGATCCCGCGACCGGCTGCGGGCACAACCTCCTGATGTACGAGGGCTCCGCGCGGCGCTACGGGTTCGACGTGAGCGCGCGCTCGCTGAGCTACGCCGCCGTCAACGCGACGCTCAACAGCGTGCCCGTTGCGCTGCTCGGGCTCAACGACGTCCAGGATGGACTGCCCGCCGTGTTCGCCCCGCGCGGGCCGGAGCGCGTCCTGATGATCGCGAACATGCCGTTCGAGCTCTCACCGCTGCGCGACGCCCTCCCGCCGAGCGCCGAGGGCGGGTACTTCGGCTACGAGTTGACCCGGGCCGCTCTCAACGCCGCGGCCGGGCTCGAGGAGCAGCTTGACGCGGACTCACGTCTGCGCTGTCTCCTGCTGACCTACAGCGTGGGCTGCCTGGCCGAGGACCGCTGGGCCGTCGCCGAGCATGCCGAGCGCTGCTTCGGAGCGGGGCGAGTGACGTGGCATCCGCTCACTGACGAGCCGCTGTGGCGGGTCAACGGCAAGAAGGAGCAGTCCAACCCGATGCCGCTCGACAACCTCGCCCTCAAGGCCGACTGCCGGTTCGACGTGCGCGACCCGGCCAGGCGCGAGGAGATCCGCGAGGGCTACCACGACCTCGTGCGCGACTGCGCGGCCAACGGGTGGGATCACCTCGCCTACGGGATCATCGAGGTCACCGACGTGCCGTGACGGCCGCAGCGGTCGTGGTAGGTGACCGGCTCCCAGCGCGTCGCGAACGTCTGCAGGTCGAAGATCAGCGCACGCCCCGCCGTCGCGGGGTGGGCGAGGCCCGTCAGGTGATGGAGCACCTCCATCGCGATCAGGCCCCCGACGACGGCGCTTGCCGGGGCGAGGGTGGCCGCAGCCGAGGGCGTCGCCTGGCGTGAGGACACGAGCTCGTCGTACTGGGCGAAGCCCTCACGCAGCCCGCTCTCGATGCAGTCCTGGCACGGCGTCTGGCCCGGGATGACGCACGGCCCCACGCGGATCAGCGGCGGGAACTGCCCGGCACCGATGTGCGGCACGCCCTGGGCGTGGCAGGCATCGTCGATCCAGCGGTCGATCTCGTGGGCCGGCGAGTCGGCGGTCGCGACGACGAAGTCGGAGCCGCCGATCACGGCCTCGACGTCTGCGCGGGAGCGGATCCGGCGGGGGAGCGCGATGAACGTGACGCCTGAGTTGATCTCCCCGAGGCGGCGGGCGGCGACGTCCACCTTGCGCCCGCCCAGATCCGGCTCGCCGTAGAGGATCTGGCGGTTGAGGTTCGAAAGCTCGACGCGATCGTCGTCGACGGCGACGATGGTTCCCACGCCGGCGGCGGCGAGCGAGGCGGCCGCCCACGAGCCCAGGCCGCCGATGCCGATCACGACGACGCGCGTGCGCCCGAGCGCGGCCTGCAGCGTCGCCGGTGAGCGATCCGGTGGCGCCGCGTCGGCGAAGTAGCGCAGCTGACGGTCGTAGCGCTCGGCGTCGAGCACGGGGAGCGCCGACGTGTCGACGCGCTCCATCAGCAGGCCCGCGTCGTTGAGCCCCTCAAGTTCGGCGACGAGCGGCTCGGGGGCCGCGGTCAGACCTCGGGCCACAAGCTGCTCGCTGATCTCAGGGACCGTTCGCTCGCCCTCCTGCAGCAGCGCGAACAGCGCGCGGTCGTGATCGCTGGCGTCGCGCACGACGGCGTCTCCGCGACCGTCGGTCCGCAGGATGAAGATGTCGCCGTTGCCGGCGGGGAACAACTCGACGCCGGGGCGCAGCGTGGGTCGGACGGGAAGCGAGCTCATGGCGTTCGGCGCGAGCGGACACACACCGACCGATGGGCGGCGGCCGGAATGGCCGCCGCCGATCATCGGCCTAGGCGCCCTTGACGACCCCCACTGCGGGGACGATCGGGCGCTCGAGGTGCTCGAGCTTCATGTGTTCACCTCCCTCGTGGTGTCGCGGCGGCATCGCGTCGAGCGATGAAGATGGTCTTGCTGCGGCGCTGCTCGTCGGCCTCGGGGTCGAGCTCTCCGTCGAAGGTCATGCCGAGGACCGCCTCGACGGCGAGCCCGGCGCCGGCGAGCACGCCCAGGACGGCCTCGCGGGCGTGGTGACGCTGGGTGTGCAGGCTGACCGTCCGCCGCCAGCTGTCGCCGTCAAGGAAGAACGCGTCGAGCTGCGCGCCGGCGATCTCGCCGCTCGCGAACGACTGCGGGTCGACGCCCCCGCGCCAGACCATCAGATGGTCGCCGGACTCGACGACCTGTGTGGATGCGAAGAACGTGCAGTACGTCGCAAGCGTGTTCGCGTCGAACACCAGGACGCCGTCCGCGGCGAGGTTGCGCCGCATGCCGGCGAGCGCTGCGCCGAGGTCCGGCTCGCTGTGGAGATAGTTGGCGACGTCGTCGAGCGCCCAGACGAGATCGAACTCGCCGAGCACCTCGAGCTCACGCGCATCGCGCTGCAGCAGCCGCACCGGCATGCCGGTGGCCTTGCCGGCTGCCACGCGTAGCATCGCCGCCGAGACGTCGCACGCCGTCACATCCCAGCCGGCCCGCGCGAGTGGAAGCCAGCTCTTGCCCGTGCCCGACCCGACATCGAGCAGCCGGCCCCCGGCTGCGCCACCGAGACCGGCCGCGCCGAGCAGATCGGACGTCCAGCGGTCGTAGTCGTGATGGGCGGTGAACGCGTCGTAGCACCCGGCGAACGCGTCGTACGCGACGCCGGGCGCAGTCAGGGGGAGTGTGATCATCACTCGAATGACCCTGCGACCGCTCAAGAACGTTTCATTGGTCGAGAGCCGGACTGGGGGGCGCTGCGGACGCGCTGTCTGCGCGAGGCCCGGCGCTTCAACGTCTCGCCCGCCCAGGCCGACGACATCGTGCAGGAGGCGATGCTCCGCGCGTGGCGCCATTGGGGGTCGTGCCGGGAGCCGGAGGCGCCCTGGCCGTGGCTGCGTCAGATCACCCGGCGCGAGGCATTCAGGGCGCTCGGCCGTCCCAGCGCGCTTGGCATCGACGACGTCGCGGAGCTTCCCCAGCCTCAGGCAGAGCGGTCGATGGAGGAGGCCGTGCACCAGCGGCTCGAGGTCGAGCGGGCACTGCGCGGTTTGAGCGCAAGAGACCGCGCGCTCGTACTACTCAAGTACAACCTGGATCTGTCGTACGTCACGATCGCAAACCTGCTCGAACTCCCCGCGTCGACCGTTAGGGTGCGAGCACATCGCATCTTGCGAACCATCCGGATGAACTCGGGAGACCAGCATCTCGCCCAGGACCACGACATCGGCACGCACGCCAGCTCGGGCTGACGGTTCGCCGGCGCCCGACCCGCGGCTCGTCAAGGCGATGGGCCATCCCGTGCGCTTCGCGATCCTGACCGCGCTGAACGACGGTGTCGCCAGCCCGGTCCAGCTCGCCCGGAGGATGGACGTGCCGATCGGCACCGTCGCCTACCACACGCGGATCCTCGTCGACCTCGGGGCGATCGAGCTCGTCGAGACGGCGCAGCGGCGCGGCGCGACCGAGCACTTCTACCGGGCGACGATCCGCCCGTTCTTCGACGACGACGACTACGCGCTGCTGCCACCGGCGATGCGCCGCGAGATCGTCAGGCCCGCGCTGCGCGCGATCTTCGACGACGCCGGTGAGGCGCTGACGCACGGTGGCTTCGACGGCCCGCAGGTCCACGTCAGCCGCGTCCCGCTCGAGCTCGACGAGCAGGGCGTCTCAGAGCTCGCTGATCTCCTGATGGAGACCGTGCAGCGGGCGATCGACTTGCAGGCCGACTGCACGAACCGCCGCGCGAGCGAGGGCGCCGACGCAGCGCCGGCCGTGCACAGCGAGCTGGCGATCATGCACTTCGACCGCGCCCCCGCGGTCGCCAAGCAGCAGCGCCGCTCACGCTGAGCCGCGGGCAGCGGAGAGGGAGGGATTCGAACCCTCGGACGAACTTACGCCCGTCACACGATTTCCAGTCGTGCCCGTTCAACCGCTCCGGCACCTCTCCTGGCGGACGCGGTGCTGCCGCCCGGGGCGCGAAGGGTAGCGCCGGCGCTGAAGTGGTCTTTATCCAGCCGCCCTAGCTTGCCGCCTCGTGCTGCCCCCGCTGCCCGAGCTGCTCGCGATGTCCGGGACGATCAGCGACACCCTGCGCGACTTCGGGTTGCTCGGGCTCGTCGTGCTGATGTTCGCCGAGAACGTGTTCCCGCCGATCCCCTCTGAGGCGGTACTGCCGCTCGCGGGCTACCTCATCGCCACGGGGGACCTCGCCGCCCCAGGGGTGCTGCTGGCGAGCACGCTCGGTTCCGTGGCGGGCTCGGTCGTCCTGTACGAGCTCGCACGGCAGGGTGGGCGCCCGTTCATCCTGCGCTATGGCCGCCTGTTGCGCGTCGGCGCCGACGACCTGGATCGCGCCGAGGCCTGGTTCACCCGGCGCGGTCCGCTCGTGGTCCTCGTCGGGCGGTGCATTCCGGGGATCCGCAGCCTCGTGTCGCTCCCCGCCGGCGTGCTGCGGATGTCGCGCGGCCTGTACATCGGCCTCACACTGGTCGGCACGCTCGTCTGGAACAGCGCGCTGATCGGCGCGGGCTGGATGCTCGGCAAGCAATGGGATCGCGTCGGAGACGTGATCGGTCCGCTCGGCGCGCCGCTGCTCGCAGCCGCCGTCCTGGCTCTCGCGGTGGGCAGCGTCGTATGGTGGCGCCGCCGGCCGCCCGTGCCGTCCGCCTAGACCTGCCAGTCGCCGCCGGCGAGGACCGGCATGCGCTCGCCGGTCGCGGAGATGCCCGTGACCGACACGTCGTCGGAGCCGATCATGAAGTCGATGTGGATCTGGCTCTCGTTCATGCGCGCACGGTCGGCGGGCTCCTCGACGCACTCCGCGTAGGCCGAGCCGAGCGCGATGTGGCTCGCCGCGTTCTCGTCGAGCAGCGTGTCGAAGAACGTCGTCCCGAGCTTGCCGATGCGTCCGTCGCGATCCACGAGTGCGACCTCGCCCAGACGCGCCGCGCCCGGGTCCTTCGAGGTGTAGCCGCGCAGCACGTCGGCGTTCTCCTCCGCATCGATGCGCACGGCGCGACCGTCCTGGAACTCGACCTCGAGGCCGCGGATGATCGAGCCGCCGACGACGAGCGGCTTGGTCGAGCGCACGACACCCGCGGTGCGCGTGGGGTCGGGCGTGCTGAAGACCTCCTCCGACGGCAGGTTCGGCATGTGCACGATCCCGTCGACGGTCTGAAACCGCGCCGCGGCGAAGCGGCTCGACGGCAGCAGCCCGACCTGCAGGTCGGTCCCCGGCCCCTCGAAGTGCAGCGCGTCGAAGCGGTGCGTGGTCAGGCGCTCGGCGGCCGCGACGAGACCGTCGGCGCGCGCCGTCCACGCGGCGACCGGATCGTCCTCGTCCAGGCGCAGGATGTGCACCAGTTCCTCGACGAGCTTGGCGAGCGCGGCGTCGGAGTCGAGCGACGGATGGACGAGCGACGCCCACGGCCGGCTCGGGCACGGGCCGATCGTCCAGTTCGTGGTCGCGTCGTTCACGACCTTGCCGCTCTCCTTCAGGAACGGGAGCTGGTCACGGCCGATCAGCGCCGGATCGATGTCGTCGAGCAGCCCGGGCGCGATCGGCCCGCTGAGGCCGATGCGGGCACAGCGCTGATCGCCGAGCGCGAGGATCCGCTCGCCGTACCAGGAGGGCACGAAGTCGAGGGTCTCGGGCGCCGCGTACTTCAGTCGCGCGTGCTTCAGGTGCAGGTCGAAGAACGCGGCATCGACGAACCTCGCACCATGGCGGTAGGCGCTCTCGGTGAGCGCGCGCATGACCTCCTCCTTGCCGATGTCGCCACCGATGGCGACGATCTGGCCCGGCTGCACGTTCGCCCCGAAGCCGACGAGCAGATCGGCGAAGCGGCGCAGCGTCGTGTCATCGAACCCGCTGGTGGTGCTCATCGGGCCACCCTAGCCGGGAGATCCTGCATCATCCGCCGCATGTCGACGACCAGCCCAGCACTCCCGACCACAACCGAGCGCGACCGCGCGCTCTCGATCTTCGCCGAGGTCATGGGCCTCGTCGCGATCACCTGCCTGTTCGCCGCGGCGGGCGCCTATGTCGGAAAGGACCTCACCGGAATGACGGTGCTCGTCCCGTGGCTCGTCGCGTTCGGCTGCATCATCGGGCTCAACGTCGCGAACGCCCGCGGCAACCGTCAGCTCGCGCTCGTCCTGCTGTTCGCCTTCGGCCTGCTGCTCGGGATCGCCGTCGGCAACATGCTGAACTCCTACGCGACCAACGACCCGAGCGCGATCTATCAGGCAGCGGCCGCGACGGGCCTGTTCGTCGCGGCGCTCGGCGCCGGCGGCTACGCGATCCGCCGCGACCTCTCCGGGCTCTACCGGCTCGCGTTCTGGCTCCTGCTCGGCCTGATCGTCTTCGGGATCGTGCTGATCTTCGTGAACATGCCGGGCGGCTCGATGATCTACGCGATCCTCGGCCTCGGCATCTTCGGCCTCTACACGGTGCTCGACTTCAACCGCCTGCGGCGCGCCGGCCAAGCCGAGGTGATCCCGCTCGCGGCGGGCATCTTCCTCGACGTCTTCAACATCTTCCTGTTCTTCCTGCGGATCTTCGGGAACCGGTAGCCGCCTGTCACGGATCAGCGTTCCGCGAGACTGTTCCCCATGAGCTTTCTCGATCGTTTCTCCACCAAGCTGGACGTCGTGTCGCCGAGCGACGCGCTGCCGGGCCGCGACCACGAGCTGCCGGGCAGCCCGGACGTGCATGCCGTCCTGCGCACGCCGATCCGCCCGCCGTTCCCCGAGGGCGTTCGCACGGCCGTCTTCGGCCTGGGCTGCTTCTGGGGCGCCGAGCGACTGTTCTGGCAGACGCCGGGCGTCTACTCGACAGCCGTCGGCTACGCGGGCGGCAGCACGCCGAACCCGACCTATGAGGAGACCTGCTCGGGCCGCACCGGCCACACCGAGGCGGTGCTCGTCGCCTATGACCCCTCGAAGGTCTCCTACGAGCAGCTGCTGGCGGTCTTCTGGGAAGGGCACGACCCGACCCAGATGATGCGTCAGGGCAACGACGTCGGTACGCAGTACCGCTCGGCGGCCTACTGGGATGGCGCGGACCAGGAGGCTGCGCTGCTCGCCTCGCGCGAGGCCTACCAGACGGCGCTGTCAGCGGCGGGCCGTGGCGTGATCACGACGGAGATCGCGCCCGCCGGTCCCTTCTACTACGCCGAGGACTACCACCAGCAGTACCTGCACAAGGTGCCGCACGGCTACTGCGGCCTGGGCGGAACGGGCGTCAGCTGCCCGATCGGGACCGCGGTTCAGTCCGAGCCCGCGCCCGCTGCGTAGCGCTCCGGGTCGAGCGTCCAGCCCTCCTCGAGCGGCACGCGCGCCGACTCGAGGACGCGGCTGACCGCGTTGTAGTAGGCCACCGTCAGGATCAGCTCGACCGTCTGACGTTCGCCGAGCATCCGCAGGAGCTCGGCGAGCGTCGCGTCGGCGAGCCGCACGCCGGTCGTGATCTCGTCGGTTGCCGCGATCAGCAGGCTGTCGAGCTCGTCGGCCGACGCGCCGTCGCGAGCGAGCTGCAGGTCGGCGTCGGTGATGCCCACGGCGCGCCCGATGATCTCGTGCTGATGCCACTCGTAGCCGGCGCCGGTCAGGTGCGCGACGCGCAGGATCGCGAGCTCGCGGTGGCGCGCGGGAAGCTGGGCGTCGAGCAGCAGCGATGAGCCCAGCGCCGCGAACGGGCCCAGGCTCGGCGGCGCGTGCGCGACCATCCGCAGGACGTTGAGCGCCGGCAGCTTCGCGAGGCGCTCGCGCGTCGCGGGATCCAGATCGGCATCGGCGGGCAGTGGGATCGAGGGCATCGCGCGATCACAGCGGCCTGCGGGCCCCGCGTCAAGCGGAGTCCCCGTCCACGCCTGCTGGACGTGCAAAGCGCCGTTCGGCGCAGCCTGGGCGACTGGACCGCTTTCCCGGATTTCGCTCTGGACCGGCGTTCTGGGGTCCTGACCCCACGCGTCTCGCCGCGATCCGCCGTTCGGCGCGCAACTCGCGCCGTTCAAGCGGACGCGGCCTGGGGTCGATAGCTCGGCGCAGGGCAGCCGTTCTCCGCGGTTCTGCCCCATTCCCGCCGATCTGGAGTACCAGCCCGCATGATCCCCGCCCGTCGTCTCGTTCTCGCAGCCCTCGCCGCACTCACCGCGGTGCTGGCAGTTGCGCCCGCCGCAAACGCCGACCGCACGTTCTCGCTGCGCTACCAGACGATCGCGCGGGCAGACTCGCTGTTCGTCGCGAACACGCTGATGACGTGCAGCGGCGGCGGGGGCTGTAACAACGTTCGCAACGGCTCCGACACGTCGAACGGCAACGGCAGCTTCAGCGAGGTGAACGTCGACGTGGACTCCGACGCGACGACGTTCAACTCGAGCAGTTCGAACCTCGTGCTGCCGGCAGGCGCGACCGTGCTCTTCGCGGGCCTGTACTGGGGGGCCGACACGACCGCCGGCAGCGGCGGCAGCGCGGCACCGAACGCGGCGGCCAACGACGTCGTCAAGTTCCGCACGCCCGCGCTCGCGAGCTACCAGTCGGTCACGGCGTCGGTCGTCGACACCGACTCGCAGCGCACCTCGCGCTACCAGGGCTTCGCCGACGTCACGGCGCTCGTGCAGGCAGGGGGTGCCGGCACCTACTGGGGCGCGAGCGTGCAGGCCGGCACCGGTGTCGACCGTTACGCCGGCTGGTCGCTGACCGTCGTCTACAACGATCCTGCCAAGGGGATCCAGCAGGTCGGCGTCTACGACGGCCTGACCTCGCTCGTGTCCGGCACCCGCCCGTCCGTGAGCATCCCGCTCGACAGCTTCCTGACACCCGCCAGCGGCACCGTCAACGCCAAGGTCGGCCTGGTCTCCTGGGAGGGCGACGCCGACATCAACAGTGAGACGGCGACGCTCAACGGCAACACGCTCACCGACGCGGTCAACGCGACCAACGATGTCTTCAACTCGACGATCTCCCGCGCCGGCGCACACGTCACGACGAAGACTCCGAACTACGTCAACCAGCTCGGGATCGACGCCGACCAGATCATTGCCAACGGCTTCATCGGCAACAGCGCGACGAGCACGACGCTCGCGCTCGGGACGACGCAGGACCTCTACGTGCCCGGCGTCATCACCCTCGTCAACGACACCTACCTGGTGACGCCGGCGAACACCGGGCTTCCGTCGGTCACCGGCACCACGGTCGATCGCAGCGTCCTGACCGCCAACCCCGGCACGTGGACCGGCTCGCCTGCGCCGGCCTACACCCACCAGTGGCGGCGCTGCAACGCCGCCGGCGCGAGCTGCGTCGACATCGCCTCCGCCACCGGCTCGACCTACGCGCTGACGAGCACCGACGTCGGCTCGACGATCCGCGTCGTCGTCACCGCCACCAACCCGGCCGGCAACGCGACCGCGACCTCCGGCCAGAGCGCCGTCGTGACCGCGCTGGCCCCGTTCGTGACGACGCCGCCGGCACTCTCGGGGACCGCGCAGCACGGGCAGGTCCTCACGCTCGGGCAGGGCGTCTGGGACGGGACACCGTCGATCACCTACAGCTACTCGTGGCAGCGCTGCAACGCCGCGGGGGCGAGCTGCTCGGCGATCGCCGGTCAGGCCGGCACGACCTACACGCTCGTCGGCGCCGACGTCGGCTCGACGATCCGCGGCGTCGTCACCGCGACGAACGCCGCCGGCAGCACACCCGCCACGACCACGCAGAGCGCCGTCGTGGCGCCGACCGCGCCGGTCAACACGGCCGTTCCGACCCTTTCGGGCACTGCGCGTGACGGACTCGCGCTGACCTCGACGACGGGCACGTGGACCGGGTCGCCGACGATCACCTACACCTACCAGTGGCAGCGCTGCAACGCCGCAGGCTCGAGCTGCGCCGACCTTGCGGGAGCGACGGCATCGAGCTACACGGCCGTTGCCGCCGACGTCGGAAACACGCTGCGCTCGCGCGTGACGGCCACGAACGCTGCCGGCAACGCCAGCGCGGTCTCGGCCGTCAGCGCCGTGGTCGCTGCCGCGCCGCCCGTCAACACCGTCCTTCCGGTCATCTCCGGCACCGCGCGCGACACGCAGACGCTCAGCGCGACGACCGGCACCTGGACCGGCACGCCGACGATCACCTACACGTACCAGTGGCAGCGCTGCGATGCGCTCGGCGGGGCGTGCCAGAACATCGCCGGCGCGACCGCGTCGACCTACGTGCTCACGCCGACGGACGTCGGCGGGACCGCGCGCGTCGTCGTGACCGGCACGAACGCGGCGGGCAACTCCTCCGCGACCGCGGCCGCATCGGCGGTCGTCGTCCCGACGCTGCCGGTCAACACGGTCCTGCCGGCGATCAGCGGGACGCTGACCGAGGGCTCGACGGTGACGGGCTCGACGGGTACCTGGACGGGCACCCCGACGATCACCTACGCCTTCCAGTGGCAGCGCTGCAACGCCGCCGGCAACAGCTGCTCGAATCTCGCCGGCGCGACCGCGTCGACCTACACGCTGGTGGCCGCCGACGTGGGCGTGACGCTGCGTGTCGTCGTCACCGCGACGAACGGCGCCGGCTCGGCGAACGCGACCTCCGCTGCGGCGACGGGCAACCCCGGCGCCCCCGCGAACACGGCGCTGCCGACGATCAGCGGCACGACCCGCGACGGCCAGACGCTGACGGCCGCCACCGGCACGTGGACCGGAACCGCCCCGATCACCTACGCCTACCAGTGGCAGCGCTGCGACGCCGCAGGCGCAGGCTGCGCCGACATCGCGGGATCGACGGCCTCGACCCGCGCTCTGGTGCCGGCCGACGTCGGGTCGACGATGCGCGTGCGCGTGACCGCCACCAACGCCGCGGGCAGCGTGCAGGCAACCTCTGCGCAGACGGCGGTCGTCGTCGCCGACCCGCCCGTCAACACGGTGCTCCCGACAGTCACGGGCACGGCGCGTGACGGTCAGACGCTGACCCGCACGGTCGGCACCTGGACGGGGACGCCGACGATCACGTACACGCAGCAGTGGCGGCGCTGCAACGCCGCGGGCGCCGCGTGTGTCGACATCGCCGGCGCGACCGGCACGACGTATGTGCTGCTGCCCGCCGACGTCGGCTCGACGATCCGCGTGCGCGTGACCGGCACGAACGCCGGCGGGAACTCCAGCGCCGACTCGGCCCAGACGGCGACGATCGCTGCGGACCCGCCCGTCAACACCGTTCTCCCGACGGTCACGGGTACGGCGCGTGACGGTCAGACACTGACCCGCGCGGCCGGTACCTGGACGGGGACGCCGACGATCACGTACACGCAGCAGTGGCGGCGCTGCAACGCCGTGGGCGCCAGCTGCGCCGACATCGCCGGCGCGACCGCCTCGGCGTACGTGCTCACGCCCTCCGACGTCGGCTCTACGATTCGCGTGCGCGTGACCGGCACGAACGCCGGTGGGAACTCCAGCGCCGACTCGGTGCAGACCGCGACGATCGCTGCGGATCCGCCCGCCAACACGGTGCTGCCGACGATCACCGGCACCGCGACCGACAGCCAGACGTTGACCTCGGCTGTGGGCACCTGGACCGGCACCCCGACGATCACCTACGCCCGTCAGTGGCGTCGTTGCAACGCCGCGGGCGCCGCCTGTGTCGACATCGCCGGCGCGACGGGGACGAACCACGTCCTCGCGCCCGCCGACGTCGGCTCGACGATTCGCGTGCGCGTGACCGGCACGAACGCCGGCGGGAACTCCAGCGCCGACTCGGCGCAGACCGCGACGGTTGCGCCGAGCGCCCCAGTCAACACGGTGCTGCCGACGATCACCGGCACATCGCGCGACGGTCAGACGCTGACCCGTGCTGTCGGTACCTGGACCGGCACGCCGACGATCACCTACACCTCACAGTGGCGGCGCTGCAACGCTGCGGGCGCCGCCTGCGCGGACATCGCCGGTGCGACCGGCACCACGTACGTCCTGACGTCGGCCGATGTCGGCTCGACGATCCGGGTGCGCGTCACCGGGACGAACGCAGCGGGCAACTCGAGCGCCGACGCGGGCCAGACCGCGACGGTCGCTCCGGACCCGCCGGCCAACACGGTGCTGCCGGCGATCTCCGGCACGGCGACCGACGGCCAGACGCTGACCGCGACGCTGGGCACCTGGACGGGCACCCCCGTCATCAGCTATGCCCAGCAGTGGCGCCGCTGCGACGTCGCGGGCTCCGGTTGCGCGGACATCTCCGGCGCCACCGGATCGACCTACGACCTGACGCCTGCCGACATCGGGTCGACGATCCGCGTCCGCGTGACGGCGACGAACGCCGGCGGCAGCGACAGCGCCTCCTCCGACCCGACCCTCACCGTGGCGGCCGACCCGCCGGTGATCGTCGACCTGCCGCAGATCAGCGGCGACACGACCGACGGCCAGACCCTGACGTCGACGGTCGGCACCTGGACCGGCAGCCCGACGATCACGTACGTGCGCCAGTGGCGGCGCTGCGACGTCGGGGGCTCGGGCTGCGCCGACATCGCGGCGGCGACGGGCGTGACCTACGTGCTGACCCCGGACGACATCACGTCGACGATCCGTGTTCGCGTGACGGCGACCAACGGCGGCGGCTCGACCAGCGCGTCGTCGTTCCCGTCGTCGCAGGTCTCGCCCGAGCCGCCGGTGAACACGGTCGCGCCGTCGATCAGCGGCACCCCGCGTGACACCCGGACGCTGACCGCGGCGGACGGCACCTGGACCGGGAGCCCGGACATCAACTTCAGCTACCAGTGGCGGCGCTGTGATGCGGCGGGCGCAGACTGCGCCGACATCGCCGGCGCCACCGCCGGCACCTACGTCCTCACGCCCGATGACGTCGGCGCGACGATCCGTGTCGTCGTCACCGGGACCAACGCCGCCGCCGGCGCTGCAGCGACATCGGCCGCGACGGAACTCGTCGCACCGGACCCGCCCGTGAACACGGTGCTGCCCGCGATCAGCGGCACGGTGCGTGACGGCCAGACGCTCAGCGCGACCGCCGGCACCTGGACCGGGACGCCGACGATCTCGTACGCCCATCAGTGGCGCCGCTGCGACGGGGCCGGCGACAACTGCGCCGACATCGCCGGTGCCACGGCCACGAGCTACGTGCTCACCGCCGACGACGTCGACGGCACGGTCCGCGTGCGCGTGACCGCGACGAACGCGGCCGGCAGCGACGACGCCGACTCCGATCAGACCAGCACCGTCGATCCCGACGCGCCGGTCAACGTCATCCCGCCCGTCGTGAGCGGCACGGCGCGCGACGGCCAGACGCTCAGCTCGGCCGTGGGCGACTGGACCGGGACGCCGACGATCACCTACACGCGCCAGTGGCTGCGCTGCGACGGCGCCGGCGACAACTGCGCTGACATCGCGGGTGCGACCGGTCCGACCCACGACCTGGCTCTCGCCGACGTCGGCGCGACGATCCGTCTGCGCGTGACGGCGACGAACGCCGCCGGCGATGCGAGTGCCGACTCGGGTCCGACCACCGCGGTCGCACCGGACCCGCCGGTCAACACGGTCCTGCCCGCCATCAGCGGCATGGTGCGCGACGGCCAGACGCTCAGCGCGAACGCGGGCACCTGGACCGGCACCCCGCTCATCGCCTACGGCCACCAGTGGCTGGCCTGCGACGCAGCGGGCGACAACTGCGCCGAGATCGCGGGTGAGACCGGCGTCACCTACGCGCTGACCTCCGGCGACGTCGGCGCCACGATCCGCGTGCGGGTCACTGCGACGAATGCCGCCGGCGACGCGAGCGCCGACTCGGGTCCGACCACCGCGGTCGCACCGGACCCGCCGGTCAACACGGTGCTGCCGGCGATCAGCGGCGCGACGACCGACGGTCAGACGCTCACCTCCACGACGGGCACCTGGACCGGGACGCCGACGATCACCTACACGCGCCAGTGGCTGCGCTGCGACGCCGCCGGGGACAACTGCGGTGAGATCGCGGGCGCGAGCGGCACGACCTACGACCTGACCCCCGCCGACGTCGACGCGACGCTCCGCGTGCGCGTCACGGCGACGACCGCCGGCGGCGACGCCGCGGCCACGTCCGCCCAGACCGGCGCCGTCGCGCCCGACGCCCCCGCCAACACGGTGCCGCCGTCGATCAGCGGCACCGCAACCGATGGCCGGACGCTGACCTCGACGACCGGCACCTGGACCGGGACGCCGACGATCACCTACACGCGCCAGTGGCTGCGCTGCGACGCCGCCGGGGACAACTGCGGTGAGATCGCCGGCGCGACGGGCTCGACCTACGACCTGGCCCCTGCCGACGTCGACGCGACGCTCCGCGTGCGCGTCACGGCGACGAACGCCGGCGGCGACGCCGCGGCCACGTCCGCCCAGACAGGCGCTGTCGCGCCCGACGCGCCCGACAACACCGGGGCACCGTCGATCAGCGGCACCGCCCGGGACGGGCAGACGCTCACCGCCGACCCCGGCGCGTGGACGGGCACGCCGACGATCACCTATGCCTACCAGTGGCGCCGCTGCGACGCGGCCGGCGACAACTGCAGCGACATCGCCGGCGAGACCGGCGGGGGGTACGACCTGACCCCGGCCGACATCGGCTCGAGGATCCGCGTGCGCGTGACCGCGAGCAACGACGGCGGCGACGTCTCGGCGAGCTCGCCGGCGAGCTCGGTCGTCGCCGCGATCGCGCCGGCGAACACGGTCCTGCCATCGATCGGCGGCACCGCCCGCGACGGTCAGACGCTGACCGCCGCTGACGGCTCCTGGACCGGCTCCCCGACGATCACCTACGACTACCAGTGGCGCCGCTGTGACGCAGCAGGCGCCACCTGCGCCGATATCGCCGGCGCGTCCAGCGACACCTACGTCCTGACGCCGGCGGACGTCGGCGCGACAGTGCGCGTCGTCGTCGCCGGCTCGAACGCCGGCGGCGACACGCCTGCGACTTCCGCGCAGACGGGCGCCGTCGCCGCGATCGCCGTGGCGAACACGGGCACCCCGACGGTCTCGGGCACCCCGGCCGAGGGCGGCACGCTCACTGCCGATCACGGGACCTGGACCGGCTCGGCGCTGATCACCTACACCTACCAGTGGCAGCGCTGCAACGCGGCCGGCTCGAGCTGCGCCGACATCTCCGGCGCGACCGGGTCGACTTATGACCCGACCGCCGCGGACGTGGGCGCGACGATCCGTGTCGTCGTGACGGCGACCAACGCCGCCGGGCCGTCGGCCGCGGCATCGGCCGTGACCGCGATCGTCAGGGCTGCCGCGACGCCGACGCCGACGCCGACGCCGACTCCGACTCCGACTCCCACTCCGACACCGGCTCCCACACCGGAGCCCGTCACCGGATCCGCGGACGACCTCGGCCAGATCGACGGTGGCCTGCTGACGGACGCGAGCTGCCGCCAGGTCGTCACCGGCCTGGGCTTCCGCCGCCTGAACGTTCCCGGCGTCGGCGCGATCCGCCTGCGCCTGAAGGCGGACGGCGCCGTCGCTCCCGACGCGCCGCTCGGTGTGGAGCTCAGCGGCCCGGCGCGCAAGATCCGCTCCGTCAAGCTGACGCTCGACGGTCGCTCCCTGCGCACGCGCGCCAAGCGCGGACGCTGGTCGGCAGCCGTGTCGCCCGCCACGTTCGCCGCAGGCGATGCTCACTCGCTGAAGATCGACGTCGCGCTGCGCAAGGGCGGCGCGCGCACGCTGACGGAGGCGATCAGGACCGCCGCCTGCGTGACGCGCTACACCGCCGGCCAGTGGCGCACGAACGTCGGGACCGGACTGCGACTGCGCGTCGACAGCCGCACGGCGCTCGGCACCGTCACCTTCCCGCTGCCGGCCAAGCTCGCCGCGCGCGGTGCGCTGAAGCTGCAGAAGGGCCTCGGCCGGCTGCGCTTCGTGCAGGCCGGCGGCGTCCGCACGATCCTGCAGCTCGGTGTCGCCAAGGGCGCGCCGAAGGGCGTCCTGCTCGCCTCCACCGGCGCCGGCTCGCCGTCCGTCGCAGTCAGCGGGCGCACGATCACCGTCAGCAGCCTGCCGGCCGGGACTGGCATCGTCGAGGTCACGCTCTACCACAAGGGCGCCCGCCTGCTGCGCGCAACTCCGCGCATGAAGGCGGGAGTCACCGGCACGTCGGGCGCGCCGGAGACGCTCAACACCAAGCTCCAGCGGGTCACCGGGCGCTGAAACGCGCCTCCCGGTGCGCGCCGTCTGGGGGGACGGCGCGCACCGGTCCTGACCCGGCGCCGTCTGCCTATGTGATACATAGGCAGGATGGATGGGCTCTCGATGGGGGACGCGGCCCGCGCGATCGGCGTCAGCGTCGACACACTGCGGCGCTGGGACCGTGACGGCAAGCTGAGCACGACGCGTGATCCGCGCAACCGCCGGCGCGTTCCCGCCGCCGAGGTCGAGCGCCTGACCTCGCGGCCGCAGCGCCACCGTTCCGGGCACCAGGGTTCCGCGCGCAACCGCTTCGCGGGCGTGGTCCGGTCGGTTGAGGTCGACGGCGTGATGGCGCTCGTGGAGATCGAGGCGGGGCCGTTCCTCGTGACCGCCGCGATCACACGCGACTCCGTCGAGGAGCTCGGGCTGGCCGCGGGCAAACGCGCAACGGCGGTCGTGAAGGCGACCTCGGTGATGGTTGAGGGGGCGGCATGAGAGGTTGCCCTATGAGCGGGCGGCGCCGGCTCGCGCGATGCGCAGGCCTCGCCGCCGCGTTCGCCATCGTCGCTGCGGCGGGCCCGCATGCCGCACAGGCGACCACGGTCTACGCCGCCTCCTCGCTGCGCGAGGTCTTCCCGCGCATCGACGGCGGAATGACCTACAGCTTTGGTGCGTCGAGCACGCTGCAGCTGCAGATCGAGCGTGGGGCGCCCGCCGACGTCTTCGCGTCGGCGAGCCCGAGGGAGCCACGGGCCGTGTACCGCGAGAGGAAGTGCGGACGGCCGGCGGTCTTCGCGACGAACGTGCTGGTCCTGATCGTCCCCAAGGACAACCCGGCCGGCATCCGCTCTGTCTACGGCCTCAAGGACAGCGGCTCCCAGCGCATCTCGGTCGGCGCGCCCGGCGTGCCGGTCGGCGCATACACGCGGCAGCTGCTCGCGCGCATGCGGCTCGGACGGGTGCTGACGCAGAACGTCGTCAGCAACGAGCAGAACGTCGCCGGCGTCGTGTCGAAGGTCGCGCTCGGCTCCGCGGTCGCGGGATTCGTCTACGCCACCGACGGCAAGGTCGCGTCGAGACGGGTGCGCACGATCCGCCTGCCGATCTGGGCGCAGCCGCCGATCCGCTACGAGCTGTGCATCGTCCAGCGGTCCGGCGGCGACCGCGCCGGCGCGCAGGCGTTCGTGAACAAGGTCCGCTCGCCGCGCGGGCGGCGCCTCCTGCACGCGGCCGGCTTCGGCCTGCCGCGGCGCTAGCCATGCTCGGGCGCGCCGGCTTCACGGCCGCGCTCGCGCTGGCGCTCGGCGTGGTCGTGGCGTTCCTCGCGATCCCGCTCGTGGCGCTGTTCACCGAGGTGCCGCTGCGCGAGGTGCCGTCGCTGCTGCGCGACCCCGTCGTGCGCGACGCGCTGGCGGTGACCGCGCGCACGAACCTGATCGCCAACGCCGCGATCCTGCTGTTCGGGACCCCGGCGGCGTACTTCCTGGCGACGCGCCGCTTCCGCGCGCGCGCGCTCGTCGTGACGCTGGTCGAGCTGCCGCTCGTGCTGCCGCCCGCGGTGGCGGGGATCGCGATGCTCTCGGCGTTCGGCGCGACGGGGCTGCTCGGCGGTCGCCTCGCCGGCTCGGGCATCGTGCTGCCGTTCAGCGAATGGGCCGTCGTCATCGCGGTGACGTTCGTGGCGGCACCGTTCTACCTGCGTCAGGGCATCGCCGCATTCGAGAGCGTCGATCCGAGCCTGTCCGACGCGGCGCGCACGCTCGGGGCCAGCCCGGCGCGGACGTTCGCCCGCATCGCGATGCCGCTCGCCGCGAGCGGGCTGCTCGCGGGGTGGGTGCTCGCCTTCGCCCGCGGCGTCGGTGAGTTCGGGGCGACGATCATCTTCGCCGGCAACGTCCAGGGGACGACCCAGACGCTCACGCTCGCGATCTACGAGCAGCTCGACAACGACTTCGACGTCGCGCTCGCGATCTCGATGCTGCTCGTCGTGCTCAGCGCCGCCGTCCTGCTCTCCTACAAGCTGCTCTCCGCATGGAAAAGCTCAGCGCCGACATCACCGTCGGCCTTCGCTCCTACACGCTGAGCATCGCGCTCGAGGTCGGACGCGAGCGGATCGCGCTGGTCGGTCCCTCGGGAGCTGGGAAGACCACGGTCCTGCGCACGATCGCCGGGCTGCTGCGGCCCGATCGCGGTCGGATCGCCCTCGGCGAGGAGGCGTGGTTCGACAGCGCCGCCGGCATCGCACTGGACCCCGACCAGCGCTCGGTCGGGTTCGTGTTCCAGGAGTACGCGCTGTTCCCGCACCTGTCGGTCAGGCGCAACGTCGAGTTCGGGGGCCGCGCGCGCGCGCAGGAACTGCTCGACCGGCTGCAGATCGCGCACCTCGCCGAGCAGCTGCCGGCCGCGATCTCGGGTGGTGAGCGTCAGCGCGTTGCGCTGGCCCGCGCGCTCGCGCGCGATCCCTCCGTGCTGCTGCTCGACGAGCCGCTCTCGGCGCTCGACGCCCAGACGCGCGGAGTCGTGCGCGGGGAGCTGCAGGATCTGCTGGCGGAGCTCGAGCTACCGACGCTGCTGGTGACGCACGACTTCCGCGACGCCGCGGCGCTCGCCGATCGCGTCGGGGTCCTGATCGACGGGCAGCTGCGTCAGCTGGGGACGCCGGAGGAGCTCACCGCCGCACCGGCGGACGGCTTCGTCGCGCGGTTCACCGGCGCGAACGTCCTGTTCGGGACCGCGACGCCGGACGACGCCGGCGGTGCGACGGTCGTGCTCGACGAAGGGGGGTCGGTCAGCACGGCGCAGCCGGCGCGGGGGCGCGTCGGCCTGGCGGTTCACCCGTGGCAGATCGAGCTCGCCGATCGGCCGCCGCCCGACCGCCGCCGCAACGCGATCCGTGGCATCGTCGCAGGCGTCACGCCGGAGGCCGGCCGGCTGCGCGTCCGGCTCGGGCCGATCGACATCGACACGGCGACGGCGGCGCGGCCACAGCGCGGGGATCACCTGTACGGGATCTTCGATCCGCTGTCAGTAATCGTAATTCCAGCGGACGACGGGCCGTAGATAGGGCGGACGGCAATGAAACATTGGGCGCGTACGCTGAACAGAACCACACTGAATAGAGCAGATCTTCTGACTCAGGCCCGCTCGGCCTGACCCCGCCGCGGGCAGGGCTGCTCTCCCCCGTCAGGGAGGTCCGCCGTGCCCCGTCTCTGTCAGCTTGCGCGCTCATTGCGCGTCGCCGCCCCGCTCGCCGCCGTGACGTTTGCGGCGTTTCCGCTCGCCGCGCAGGCTTCGCCCGTGCTCCTGGGCACCGTCAACCCGTTCGTCGTCCTCGCCGGCTCCACCGTCACCAACACCGGTCCCTCGGTGCTCAACGGTGAGCTCGGCGTCTACCCCGGAAACGCGCTCGTCGGCTTCGGCGCTCCCGCCGTCGTCAACGGGGCGACGCACGCCGCCGACGCGGTCGCCGGGAAGGCGCAGAACGACCTGACGACGGCCTACAACGTCGCGGCCGGTCAGCCGGTCGCGCCCGCCAACGACCTTTCTGGCACGAACCTCGGCAACCGCACGCTGCGGGCCGGCGCCTACCGCTTCACGTCGTCCGCGCAGCTCACCGGGCCGCTCACACTCGACGCGCAGGGTGACCCTGACGCACAGTTCGTCTTCGAGATCGCCTCGACGCTGACGACAGCGTCGGCAAGCTCGGTCGTGCTGCAGAACGGCGCGGACCCGTGCAACGTCTTCTGGCAGGTCGGCAGCTCCGCGACGCTTGGAACGACCACCGCGTTCGTCGGGAACCTGATGGCCCTCTCCAGCATCTCGCTCAACAACGGCGCGACGGTCGTCGG
>JBBQKR010000038.1:0-28926 GCA_038327125.1 Solirubrobacterales bacterium | reverse complement strand
CGTCGAGTGGCTGCAGGAGTACTGCGCGCCGGACATCCCGGTGGGCGAGCTCGCGACGCGCCTGGCGATGACCGGCACCGAGGTCGACCGCGTCCACGTGCACGGCGTCCCCGACACGGCGAACTTCGTCGTCGGCAGCGTGCTCACCGCCGAGCCGCACCCCGACGCCGACCGGCTTCGCGTCTGCACCGTCGACGTGGGCGAGGCCGAGCCCGCGCAGATCGTCTGCGGCGCCCCGAACGTCGCCGCGGGCCAGACCGTGGCCGTGGCGCGCCCCGGCGCCGTCATGCCCGGCGGCGTGAAGCTCGGGGAAGCAAAGCTCCGCGGCGTCGTCTCCGCCGGGATGATCCTCGCCGAGGACGAGATCGGCCTCGGCACGGATCACGCCGGGATCATGGTCCTGCCCGACGACGCGGGTGCCCCGGGCTCGCCGCTCGCCGACGTGCTCCCGCTCGGCACGGACGTGCTCGAGCTCGAGATCACGCCGAACCGGCCGGACTGCCTCGGTGTCTACGGCGTCGCGCGCGAGGTGCACGCGGTCACCGGCGCCCCGCTCGGCCCGCCTCCGTGGAGCGAGGACCCGGGCGCCGCCGACATCGCCGCCGCGCCGCCCGGGATCACGGTCGAGGTGCGCGACCCCGACCTGTGTCCGCGCTTCACCGGCCGAGTTTTCGAGAACGTCACGATCGGCCCGTCGCCGCTGTGGCTGAAGGCGCGCCTGATGGCGGCCGGCCAGCGGCCGATCAGCAACGTCGTCGACATCACCAACTACACGATGCTGCTCACCGGGCATCCGCTGCACGCCTTCGACCTGGACCGCATCGCCGGTGGGAAGCTGACCGTGCGCTGGGCGGCCGACGGTGAGCAGATCACGACGCTCGACGGCCAGGTGCGCACGCTCGATGCGCGGATGGGCGTGATCGAGGATGCCGACGGCCCGACGTCGATCGCCGGCGTGATGGGCGGCGAACGCAGCGAGGTCCACGACGAGACCACGCGCGTGCTGATGGAGGTCGCGACGTGGAACGGCCCGGGCATCAACCACGCCTCGTGGAAGCTGGACCTGCGCAGCGAGGCCTCGGCACGCTTCGAGAAGGGCCTCCCGCCCGAGGGCTGCCTGGAGGCGCAGGCGGTCGCGACCGCGCTGATGATCGCGCTCACCGGCGCCCGCCTGGTTCCGGGGACCGTCGACGTCGGCAGCAGCGGCGCGCCCGCGCCGGTCGTGCCATTGCGCGACGAGCGCGTCACGCGCCTGCTCGGCGCCCCGATCGCGCGTGAGCGCAGCGCCGAGATCCTCACGGCGCTCGGGTTCGGCGTGACCGACGTCGAGGGCGGCCTCAGCGTCGAGGTGCCGCACTGGCGCCGCGGCGACGTCACCCGTGAGGCCGACCTGATCGAGGAGGTCGCGCGGATCGACGCGCTCGAGCAGCTGCCCGCGACGATCCACGAGAACCGCACCGGCCTGCCGGGTCGCCTGACCCGCGCGCAGCGCCTGCGGCGCCGCGCCGAGGATGCGCTCGTCGGCCGCGGGCTGCTGGAGGTCGTCGGCTGGTCGTTCACCGACCGCGAGCTGCCGGACCGGCTGCTCGCACCTGCGGGCGACTCCCTGCGCGACCTCGTCGAGCTCGAGAACCCGATGTCCGCCGACCAGTCGGTCCTGCGCCCGACGGTGATCGGCTCGCTGCTCGACATCGCCCGGCACAACCTCGCGCGCGGCCAGGATCACCTGGCGGTCTTCGAATCCGGCACCGTCTACCGGCGCGGCGCCGGCCCGCTCGCCGACGAGCACCACGCGCTCGGCGCGCTGCTCGTGGGCACCGCCCGGCCGAACGGCTGGCGCGACGGCGACGCACCGGCGGCGGATGTCCATGCGGCGCGCGGGCTCGTGGAGGTGGTGCTCGGCGCGCTGCGCGTCGACTGGCACGCCGAGCAGGCCCAGCGCTCGTTCCTGCACCCGGGCCGGGCGGGGACGATCCACTCCGGCGACGCCGTCCTGGGCATCTTCGGGGAGGTGCATCCGACCGTGCTCGCCACGTGGGAGATCGAGGCGCCGGCCGCGTTCCTGGCGATCGACGTGGGCAAGGCCGTCGCCGCGGCGGCCGATGTCGCCACCTACGCGGACCTCACGACCTTCCCGCAGCTGCGGCAGGACCTCGCGGTGATCGTGTCCGAGGACGTGACGGCCGACCGCGTCATCGCCGTCGTGCGCGCGGCCGGCGCCCCGCTGATCGCCGACGTCGAGGTCTTCGACGTGTATCGCGGCGCGCAGGTCGGGGACGGCCGCGTCTCGCTCGCGCTGCACCTGGCCTTCCGCGCGGCCGACCGCACGCTCGCCGACGAGGACGTCGCGCCGCTGCGCGAGCGGATCGTCGGTGCGCTGCAGGACGAGCTCGGGGGTGAGCTGCGTGGCTGAGCCACGCGTGCTGATCGCCGGCGCGTCCGGCTTCGCCGGCGCGATCGCCGCGCGGCTCGTCGACCGTCACCCGCACTTCGCGCTCGGGCCGCTCACCTCGCGCTCGGACGCCGGCAGGTCACTGCATGCGCTGTATCCCCATCACCGCGTCAGCGCGACGCTCGAGGAGCTCGACCTCGACGGGCACGCCGGCGTCGAGGCGGCGATCGTCGCCTACCCGCACGGCGCGGCGGCGCCCGTCGTCGCTGCGCTGCGCGAGCGCGGCGTGAAGGTGGTCGACCTCAGCGCCGACTTCCGCCTGCACGACCAGGCGGTCTACGAGGCCGCGTACGTCCCGCATCCGGCGCCGGCGCTGCTGCCTGACGCCGTCTACGGGCTCACGGAGCTGCACCGCGAGGCGATCCGCGAGGCCGACCTCGTGGCCAACCCCGGGTGTTTCCCGACGGCGACGCTGCTCGCGCTCGCCCCGCTTGCGCGCGCCGGGCTGATCGCCGACGTCGTCGTCGACGCGAAGACCGGCGTCAGCGGCGCCGGCCGCGCACCCACCGAGACGACGCACTTCGTCGCGATCGCCGAGAACGTGCGCCCCTACAAGGTCGGCGCGCACCGTCACACGCCGGAGATCGACCAGGAGCTCGCCGAGCTCGGCGCGCCGGTCGCGACGACGTTCGTGCCGCACCTCGTGCCGATCGACCAGGGGGAGCTGGTCAGCTGTTACGTCACGCCGTCGCAGCCGCTGGCGCAGGCGGCGCTCGACGAGCTCTACGCGCAGGCGTACGACGGCGAGCCGTTCGTGGACATCGCATCCGAGCCGCCCGGCGTCCGCGACGTGCGGGAGACCAACCACTGCCGCATCCACGCGCGCATCGACCCGCGGACCGGCAAGGCCCTCGTCTTCGCGGCGATCGACAACCTCTGGAAGGGCACGAGCTCACAGGCGATCCAGAACCTCAACCTGATGTTCGGGCGGCCGGAGACGGAGGGGCTGCTCTGATGGCCGCGCTTGCGCCGTTCACCTCGCGCTGGGTCCCGCTGCCCGGGCACGTCCGGGTGCTCGACGACCCCGATGTCCTTCCGGGCGGCTTCCGGGCCGCCGGCGTCGCCGCAGGGATCAAGCCGTCGGGCGGGACCGACGTCGGCCTGCTGGTGTGTGACGAGCAGGCGGTCACCAGCGCTGCGCGCTTCACGCGGTCGGGCACCGCGGCCGCGCCGGTGCTGCTCACGCGCGAGCGCTGCAGGCTCGACGCGATCCGCGCCGTCGTCGTCAACAGCGGCAACGCCAACGCGGCCACCGGCAACATGGGCCTGCAGGACGCGGCGAAGATGCAGGGCGCGGCGGCGATGGCCGCCGGCGTTCCCGAGGATCAGGTCGCGGTCTGCTCGACCGGGGTGATCGGGGTGCCGCTCGACGCGCGCGCCGTCGTCAAGGGCCTCGCCGCCGCGCGTACGGAGCTGCGCGCGGACGGCGCCGGTGACCTGCAGCGGGCGATCATGACGACCGACCTGTTCGAGAAGCGGGTGGCGGTCGCCGTCGAGCTGCCCGGCGGGACCGTGCGGATCACCGCGCAGTCCAAGGGTGCGGGGATGATCCAGCCGAGCTTCGCGACGATGCTCTGCTTCGTGCAGACGGACGCGGCGCTCGGCGCCGATACCGCCGACCTGCTCTTGTCGGTCTGCGTCCAGCGCAGCTTCGACCGGATCTCCGTCGACGGGCAGCTGTCGACGAACGACACGGCGATCCTCCAGGCCAGCGGTACTTCGGGCGTGACGGTCGAGCCGCAGTCGGACAGTGAGCGCGCGTTCGGGGAGGCGCTGGACACCGTCCTGCGCGAGCTGGCGCTGGCGATCGTCCGGGACGGCGAGGGGAGCGAGCGGATCGGCCGCGTCGTCGTGCGCGGCGGTCACGGCCCCAACGTCGAGCGCACAGCGCGAGCGGTCGCCAACTCGCCGCTGGTGAAGACGGCGCTGCACGGCGGCGACCCCAACTGGGGGCGGATCGTGCAGGCGGCGGGCATGGCGATCGTCGACTCCGCGCCGCTGCCGATCGACGTGTCGATCGAGGGCGTCCAGGTCTGCGTCGCCGGCCAGGCCGTCGGCCACGACCACGAGGACCTCGCCGCCCGCGTCAAGGGCCCCGAGGTCGAGTACGTCATCGGGCTCCCCGGCGACGGCGTGGAGACCGAGGTCTTCTTCAGCGACCTCGGGCACGAGTACATCCGGATCAACGCCGAATACACCACGTGATGACATGACTCCACAGCAGCCCCACCGCGACATCGCGACGCTCCTCGAGGCGCTCCCGTACATCCGCGAGTTCCATGGCCGCACGATCGTCATCAAATATGGCGGCGCCGCGATGGAGGATGCGGCGCTGCGCGAGGAGTTCGCGCGCGACATCGTGCTGCTCAAGTACGTCGGGATGAACCCCGTCGTCGTGCACGGAGGCGGCCCCGAGATCACGAGCTACATGGAGCGCCTGGGCCTGCCGGTCGAGTTCGTCGGCGGTCTGCGCGTCACGAGTGCCGAAGCGATGGACGTCGTGAAGATGGTCCTCGTCGGCAAGGTCAACGCGGACATCGTCACCCGCATCGGCCGTCACGGGCAGGCGGCGGTCGGGCTCAGCGGCGAGGACGGCGACATGTTCCGCGTCTCGCGCCGCCTGGCACCCGACGGCAGCGACGTCGGCTTCGTCGGCCGCATCGAGCGCGTCGACGTCGACGTCATCAACCACGTTGCGCAGGACTACATCCCGGTGATCGCGTCGATCGGCTGCGACCGCGACGGGCAGAGCCACAACGTCAACGCCGACGAGGCCGCGGGCGCCATCGCACGCGCGCTCGGTGCCTACAAGGTCATCTTCCTCACGGACGTCGAGGGCTGGCTGCGCGACCCCGCCGAGGAGGACTCGCTCGTCAGCGAGGCGACGGCCGACGAGGTGGAGGCCGGGCTGGAGCGCATCACCGGCGGGATGCACCCGAAGCTCGCCGCCTGCATCGATGCGATCCACGGCGGGGTCAGCAGCGCGCACATCGTCGACGGACGGGTGCCGCATTCGATCCTGCTGGAGCTGTTCACCGACGCCGGCGTCGGCACGAAGGTCCGGCCCGCGAGATGAGCCTCGAGCGCCTGCAGGAGCTCGACGCCGCGCACGTGATCGGCACGTACGCGCGGCTGCCCGTCGCGATCGTCCGCGGGGAGGGGACGCGCGTCTGGGACGACGAGAACCGCGAGTACCTCGACCTGCTGTGCGGCATCAGCGTCACGAACCTCGGGCACTGCCACCCGGCGGTCGTCGAGGCGGTGCGCGACCAGGCCGGCACGCTGATCCATGCCTCGAACCTGTTCTTCACCGAGCCGGGTCTCCTCCTGGCCGAGCGCCTCAGCGGCTGCTCGCTCGGCGGCAAGGTCTTCTTCTGCAATTCCGGCGCCGAGGCCAACGAGGCTGCGCTGAAGCTCGCGCGGCGCGCGAAGGCGGGCGGCGAGATCCTCAGCGTCGTCGGCGGCTTCCACGGGCGGACGTTCGGCGCGCTGTCGGCGACGGCGCAGGAGAGCAAGCAGGCACCGTTTGCGCCGCTCGTGCCGGGCTTTCGCGCCGTCGCGCCGACGGCCGACGCGATCGCGGGCGCCGTCCACGACGGCACCGCCGCCGTGCTGATCGAGCCGATCCAGGGGGAGGGCGGCGTGCATCCGCTGGGGCTCGACGTGCTGGAGGCTGCGCGCGCCGCCTGCGACCGGCACGGCGCGGCCCTGATCTTCGACGAGGTGCAGACCGGGATGGGCCGGACCGGCACGCTCTGGGCCTACGAGCAGACGGGCGTCGTGCCCGACGCGCTGACCAGCGCGAAGGCGCTCGGGGGCGGCCTGCCGATCGGCGCGCTCGTGACCGGTCCGCGGCTCGCGCAGACGCTGCAGCCGGGCGATCACGGATCGACGTTCGCGGGCGGTCCGCTGGTCGCACGGGCGGCGCTTGCGGCGCTCGAGGTCACCGACGATCCGGCGCTGCTCAGCCGCGTGCGCGACCTCGGTGAGCGGCTGCGCGCGGAGATCGCGCTGCTGCCCGGAGTCGAGGCGGTGCGCGGACGTGGCCTGATGATCGGCTTCGACCTGCACGACGGCGGCGCACCCGAGCTCGTGCTGCGCGCGCTCGGCCAGGAGCGGCTGATCATGAACGCCACCGGGCCGAAGACCGTCCGGCTGCTGCCGCCGCTGACGATCAGCGACGCCGAGGTGACCGAGGCGCTCGCGCGCATCGCACGCCTGCTCGGCTGAGGATCGGTCGGGATTGAGCCCGCCTGGCGGGACCGGACGCGACCGATCCGCGGGATACTCGCGAGCGTGTCATCGAATCTCGTGCAGCTGGCGCGGACCCATCGGCAGTCGCATGCGCCCACCGCCGTCGAGCTGCTGAGCGCCGCCGTGCGTGAGCGCGGCGTACTCACCGATGAGGACATCCGCGCCACAGCCGCCGCGACCGGCCTGCCGGAGGCGACCGTCCACGGGGTCGCCACGTTCTACGACGACCTGCTTGCGCCGCGCGGGCGCCGGCACGTGCGCGTCTGCACGGGCACCGCCTGCTTCGCCGCGACTGGCGGGGCGCACGCGGAGCAGATCGCCGCGGGGCTCGGGCTGAGGGCGGGGGAGTGCAGCGATGGCGGATCGCTCTCGCTGGCCGAGACGGTCTGCCTGGGCTTCTGCCACAGCGCGCCCGCGATCCGGGACCGGGATCTCGTCGACGCCGGGCCCGGCGCCGTCGAGCGCGTGCTCGCCGGGACGGCACGCCAGGCCGGCGAGCCCGCGGTCCGCTCGCTGCTCGCCGAGCCGGCGCTGACCGGGGCCGGCGACTGGTCGGGGCTGCGGCGGACACTGGCAGGGATGACCGCAGACGAGCTGCTGGCGCAGGTCGACGCCGCGGACCTGCGCGGACGCGGCGGGGCCTGGTTCCCTGCCGCGCGCAAGTGGTCCTTCGCCCGCGCGCAGCAGGACACGTGCCGCTACGTCGTCGCCAACGGCGACGAAGGTGATCCGGGCTCGTACATCGACAAGCACCTGATGGAGCGCAGCCCCGCGCTGGTGCTCGAAGGGATGGCGCTCGCCGGCTACTGCGTCGGCGCGAGCGAGGGCGTGATCCTCGTGCGCTCGGAGTACCCGCAGTCGCGCCCGGTGCTCGAGGCGGCGATCGCGGCCGCCCGCGCGGAGGGCCTGCTCGGGGACGACATCCTCGGCTCGGGCTTCGCGTTCGACGTCCACGTCGTCGACGGCGCCGGGTCCTACGTCGTCGGTGAGGAGACGGCGCTGCTCGCGTGCCTGCACGGGCTGCGCGGAACGGTCTCCGCGCGGCCGCCGTTCCCGGCCGAGCGGGGGCTGTATGGACACCCGACCCTCGTCCACAACATCGAGACGCTGGCCAACGTTCCGCTGATCGCCGCGCGCGGCGCCGACGCCTACCGCGAGCTCAGCCCGCAGAGCCCGAACGCGGGCTCCAAGCTCGTCTGCTTCAACGAGCGCTTCGCGCAGCCGGGCGTCGTCGAGGTCCCGTTCGGGCTGACCGTGCGCGAGCTCTGCGAGGAGGTCGCCGGCGGCCTCGTCGGCGGCCGGGCGATCAAAGCGGTCCAGATCGGCGGCCCGCTCGGCGGGATCCTCCCGGCGTCGCTGCTCGACACGCCCTTCGACAGCGCGCCGCTCGCCGAGCAGGGCTGCATGGTGGGGCACGGCTCGATCCTCGCGTTCGACGACCGCACCGACATGCGCAGGCTCGCGAGCCACCTGCTCGCATTCGGCGCCCACGAGAGCTGTGGGACCTGCTTCCCATGCCGGATCGGGCTCCAGCGCGCGCACGAGGAGTTCGCCTCGCGGGAGGCCGTCGACCGCGCCCGGCTCGAGGCCCTGCTGGAGACGCTCGAGGTCGCGAGCCTGTGCGCTCATGGCTCGGGGATGCCGGCGCCGATCCGCAGCCTGCTGACGCACTTCCCCGGTGAGCTGGGACTGCGCTGATGCAGGTCACGATCGACGGCGTGCAGGTCGACGTGGAGCCCGGGACGACGGTGCTCCAGGCCGCCCGCGCGGCCGGCGCCGCCGTGCCCACGCTGTGCTTCGACGAGCGGATGGCGCCATTCGGTGCCTGCCGCGTCTGCCTGGTCGGGGTCGCAGGCCCGGATGGACGGGCGGACGTGGTCGCCTCCTGCACCACGCCCTGCCGCGCGGACATGGTCGTCGACACGTGCGATCCGCGCGCGCGGCGCGTCGCCCGAGTAGTGGTGGAGCTCGTGCTCTCGGAGCTCCCCGTCACCCCGGCGCCGCACACGGAGCTGGCCGCGGTCGCGCGTGACCTCGGCGTGCATGAGCCGCGCTGGAGCGGGGAGGTCCATCAGCCCGACCACGACACGCGCCACCCCTACCTCGCCTTCCAGCACGAGCTGTGCATCTCCTGCGGGCGCTGCGTGCGCGCCTGCGACGAGGTCCAGGGCGCCTTTGCGCTGACCGCCGTCGGCCGCGGCTTCGGCGCCAATGTCGTCGCCGGCATCGACGCCGGCTTCCGCGACTCCGCCTGCGTTTCGTGCGGCGCGTGCGCGGACACCTGCCCGACGGACGCGATCACGGAGCTGTCGCTGCTGGAGATCGCCGGCGCAACCGAGGATGATCCCCGGTCACGCCGATGAACGAGCGCTTCGACAGCGACGTCACCACCACGTGCGGCTACTGCGGCGTCGGCTGCCGCCTGGAGGCGCACACCCGCGCGGGCCGCGTCGTTTCGATCAGCCCTGCCGCGGATGGCCCGGCCAACCGCGGCCACACGTGCCTGAAGGGCCGGTTCGCGCACCAGTTCTCACGCTCGCGTGAGCGGCTGAGCACGCCGCTGATCCGCGAGCACGGCGAGCTGCGCGCGGCCGGCTGGGACGAGGCGCTGCAGCGGATCGCCAGCGAGCTGGGCCGCATCCGCGACACGCACGGGCCGGATGCGATCGCGGGACTCGCGTCCTCGCGGGCGACGAACGAGGACTGCTGGGCGATGCAGCGGATGATGCGGGCCGCGATCGGCACGAACAACATCGACAACTGCTCGCGCGTCTGCCACTCGCCGACGTCGTTCGCGCTGCGCAGGTCACTCGGCTACTCCGGCGCGACGGGCTCGTTCGACGACATCGAAGCGGCGGGCGCGGCGTTGATCATCGGCGCGAACCCGACCGAGGGCCATCCCGTCGTCGGCGCGCGGATCAAGCAGGCGGCGCTGCGCGGCCTGCAGCTGGTGACGATCGACCCGCGGCGGATCGAGCTTGCCGACTTCGCCGTCGTGCATCTCTCTCCGCGCCCGGGAACCAACGCCGCGGTCGTGCTGGGGCTTGCGCACGTCGCCCATCGTGACGGGCTGCTCGACCGCGCGTTCATCCAGGCGCGCACCGAGGGCTTCGAGGCATTCGCGGAGCTGCTCGCCGCCTACGACCCGGGGGCCGTACAGGAGATCAGCGGCGTTCCGGGCGCCGACCTGGAGCGCGCCGCGCACGTCTACGCGCAGGCCGGCGAGGCCAGCATCCTCTGGGGCCTCGGGGTCACCGAGCACAAGTACGGGTCCGAGGTCGTGCAGCTGATCTGCAGCCTCGCGCTGATGACGGGGAAGATCGGGCGGCCGGGCTCCGCGCTGCTGCCGCTGCGCGGGCAGAACAACGTGCAGGGCTCCTCCGACATGGGCGCGCTCCCGGACACCTATTCCGGCTACCGCAAGGTCGGTGACGAGGCGGTCGCGCAGGCCTTCGAGGCGTGCTGGGGCGTCTCGCTGTCGCGCAGCCCGGGCCTGAAGATCCCCCAGATGTTCGACGCGGCGGTCGCCGGCACGCTGAAGGCGATGTACATCTTCGGCGAGGACGTCGCGCAGACCGACCCGAACACCGCCCACGTGGTGCATGCGCTCCAGTCGCTGGACTTCCTCGTCTGCCAGGACATCTTCGAGACCGAGACGACGCGCTACGCCGACGTCGTGCTGCCCGCCTCCTCGTTCCTGGAGAAGTCCGGGACGTTCGTCAACGCCGAGCGGCGCATCCAGCTCGTCGGCGCGGCGATCGAGCCGCCGGGCGGGGCGCGCACCGACTTCGACATCCTGCTCGCCGTCTCGCGCGCGCTCGGCCACGACATGCGCCTCCAGGAGCCCGAGGACGCGATGCGTGAGATCGCCGCGCTGACGCCCGAGTTCACCGGGGTCACCTACGAGCGCCTCGGCCGCCGCGGGCTGCAGTGGCCGGTCGCGGCCGACGGGACCGACCATCCGATCCTCTACGAGCGCGAGTTCCACCGCGAGGGCGGGCGCGCGCACATCGCCGCGCTGCCCTACAAGGAGCCCGGCGACGCCGCCGACGCGGAGTTCCCGCTCGTGCTGATCACCGGCCGCCGGCTCGAGCACTACAACGCGGGCACGATGACCCGCCGCACGGCCAACATCGAGCTGATGGACCGTGACTGGCTGGAGCTCCACCCGGACGATGCCGCGCAGCTGTGGATCGGTGATGGTGACCTGGTCTCCGTGCGCAGCCGCGTCGGGCGCATCGAGCTGGAGGCGCGGCTCACGGAGCGGATCGAGCCCGGGCACGTCTTCACGGCGTTCCACTTCCCCGAGGTGCGCACGAACCTGCTGATCGGCGCGTCCGCGGACGTCAACACGTCGTGCCCGGAGTACAAGGTCGTCGCGGTCGACGTGCGGCCCGTCGCGGAGCAGCCCGCGCATACTCCGGCGCTCGCACCCGCCGGGCCGGCCTGACCCGCGATGGACGACGCCGCAACCGCGCGCATGATCGCGACCGTCGCCCGCGACGACGGCGCGCGCGACGAGGTCGCGATCGAGGAGCCGCTGGAGATCCGCGTCGACGGCGAGCCGCTCGCCGTCACGATGCGCACGCCGGGACACGACGAGGAGCTCGCGCTCGGGTTCCTGTTCGGCGAGGGCCTGATCGACAAGGTCCACGGCGCCGGCCCGACGGCGGACCTCGCGAACAACGTCGTCGAGGTGGCGGGCCCGCTGCTGCGCAGCGTCGGCGGGCGGCGGTTCTACACCTCGTCCTCGTGCGGCGTCTGCGGCAAGGGCGCACTCGAGGAGGTCGCCGTCCACGCGCCGCCGGCGACGCCCGGCCCGGTCGTCCCGCGCACGCTGCTCGCGGCACTGCCGCACGAGCTGCTCGCCGCGCAGCCGGGCTTCGCGCGGACCGGCGGCCTGCACGCCACAGGCCTGCTGAGCGCCGGCGGCGAGCTGCTGATCGCCCGCGAGGACGTCGGGCGTCACAACGCGATGGACAAGGTCATCGGCCGGGCGCTGCGCGACGGCCTGGTCCCGCTCACCGGCCGGATCCTGTGTGTCAGCGGCCGCCTGTCGTTCGAGCTCGTCCAGAAGGCCGCCGTGGCCGCCTGCCCGATCCTCGTAGGCGTCGGGGCTCCGTCGTCGCTGGCGATCGCGCTCGCCGCCGAGCAGGGGATGACGCTCTGTGGCTTCGCGCGGGGCGACGCGTTGAACGTGTACGCCGGCGCGCAGCGCGTGGGCTGAGCGGCGCGAGCGCAGCGCTGTTCCTACACTCCCCGGCCACATGACCGACGCCGCCGAAGCCCGCCACACCCGCGCCGCCAGCTACCTCGCCGAGCCGGGGGAGGTGCACAAGGTCCTGCTCCTCTACTCGGGCGGGCTGGACACGAGCGTGATGCTCAAGTGGATCCAGGACGAGTACGACGCGGAGGTCGTCGCCCTGACGATCAACCTCGGGCAGCCCGGCGAGGACTACGACGTCGTCAAGGGCAAGGCGCTGCAGCTCGGCGCGGTCGCCGCCGAGGTGATTGACGCGCGCGAGGAGTTCGCACACGACTTCGTCGCGCCGGCGATCAAGGCGAACGCGATCTACGGCCTGGCCTACCCGCTGTTCACGGCGCTCGGCCGGCCGCTGATCGCCAAGCTCGCCGTCGACTACGCCCGCAAGCACGGCTGCGACACGGTCGCCCACGGCTGCACCGGCAAGGGCAACGACCAGGTGCGCATCGAAGCGACGGTCGCGACGCTCGCGCCGGAGCTCAAGGTCATCGCCCCGGTTCGCGGCTGGCAGATGGGCCGCGAAGAGGAGATCGCCTACGCGCGTGAGCACGGGATCCCGATCAAGACCCACCCAACCCACGGGGCGGAGACGACGCCGTACTCGATCGACGACAACCTCTGGGGGCGCTCGTCGGAGGGCAAGTGGATCGAGGACCTCACGCACGCGCCCGACGACGACGTCTTCCAGCTCGTCACGCGGCCGGAGCTCGCGCCCGACGAGGCCGAGACGGTCACGGTCAGCTTCGAGCGTGGTGTGCCCGTCGCACTGAACGGCGAGCGCCTGGGCCTCGTCGACCTGCTGGAGCGCGCCGCCGAGATCGGCTGCCGGCACGGCGTCGGGATCATCGACCACATCGAGGACCGGATCGTCGGACTGAAGGTTCGCGACATCTACGAGGTCCCGGCGGCGGCGATCATCCTGCCCGCTCACGCTGAGCTCGAGCGCCTCGTCGGCACGATCCACCAGAACCAGTTCAAGGGCGATCTGGACCGCCAGTGGGGCTACCTCGTCTACGCCGGCCTCTGGTGGGAGCCGCTGCGCGAGAACCTCGACGCCTACATGGACTCGGTCAACGAGCGCGTCACCGGCACGATCGGCCTGAAGCTGTTCAAGGGCTCCGTGCGCCCCGTGACGCGGGAAAGCCCGAATGCCGTCTACGACGCCTCGCTGGCCACGTTCGAGACCAGCGGCGGACTCTTCAGTCAGCAGGCCTCGCCGGGCTTCATCGAGCTGTGGTCGCTGCAGTCGCGGATGGCCTACCGGCTGAAGGCCTCGCAGGACGGTTGAGCGGGGCCGCGCGGGCAGCTTGTATCGTCACTCGCATGCCCGGCCCGCGGACCTATCAGGCGCTCGGATTCGTCACGTACCGTGTCGGCCGCTTCGTCGGTCGCCGCAAGCTCGACGAGGCGCTGCACCGTGCGCAGGCGCAGCGTGAGCATCGCGTGAAGGTCGCCAAGACCGTCGTGGTCGCGGCCGTCGTGGTGAGCGTGGCCGCGCGGGTCGCGCGCAGCCGCTCGCAGCAGCCCACCGTCTGAGCCTCTGGCCGCCGCTCCGCGCGGTAGCGTTCGCGGTCGATGGTTGCCCCCGCGGACAAGCACGGGCACGAGCCCGAGTCCAGTGACGCCTCGGTGCTGGCCGAGCGCCGCGCGCGACGCGCAGAGCTGGCCGAGGGCGAGCTTCGCGCACGGCTCGCAGACGCCGAGCGGCGGGTCGCCCAGCTCGAGCACGGGGCCCACGAAGCCGAGCGCCTGCGCGAGCGGCTGGCCGCCAGGGCCGAGCGCGATTCGCGCATGGCGACGCTCGTCGCGGACGCGGCGACCACGCTGCGCGCCGCTCGTGAGGCGCTCGACCGTGAGATCGCGGCGCGCGGCGTCGTCGAGGCGGCGCTGCACGCGGAGCGTTGCGGTCGCGAGGCGGCCGAGCAGGCCGTCGTGGCCGAGCGGGCCGCGCGCGACGCTGCCACGAGCGCACTCACCGCTGAGCGTGCCCGCGTGGGCCCGGCGCCGGCCCCGCCGCCCGCTCCCGCGGCTGTCGCTGCGCCCCCGCCGGCGCCTGCCGCCGCGCCCATGGCCGTGTCGGCGCCGCCGCAGCCCGGCGGGCCGGACAACGAGCAGCTGATCGCGGGCCTGGCGCTCGCGGCCGAGCGCCTGCGCGAACAGACGCCGCTCGCCGATGCTCCCGAGCCCGAGCCTGAGCCCGACGTGGAGCCCGAGCCGGAGGCTGCGGCAGCACCGGTCGCCCAGCCTGCCGACGAGGCATGGGCGCCGCGTCCGGGCGGCCTCGTCGAGCGCCTCGGCCGCGCCTTCCGGCGTCGCAGTTGACCTGCAGCGAAGCTCCGCAAGGAGCGGGAATGACGCTCGCGGCCCGTCCGGGGCGGCCCCTAATGTCCCGTCCCCGGTGACCGCTCCGACCTGCGCCCATCTTCACGTTCACAGCGAGTACTCGCTGCTTGATGGCGCATGCAACATCGACAAGCTCGCAGCACGCGCCGCGAGCTTCGGGCAGCCGGCGCTGGCGCTCACCGACCACGGCGTGATGAACGGGGCGGTCGAGCTCTACAAGGCCGCCGAGAAGCACGGGATCAAGCCGATCATCGGCTGCGAGATCTACTTCGTCGACGATCACACCGAGCGCGGCAAGGCCGAACGCAACCACCTCACGCTGATGGCCTCGTCCGACGCGGGCTATCGCAACCTCGTGAAGCTCTGCTCCACGGGCTTTCTCGAAGGTCTCAGCCGCGGCAAGCCGACCGTCGACCTCGCACAGCTCGAGGCGCACCGCGACGGGCTGATCGTCCTCACCGGCTGTCTGGCGGCGCGGTTCACCTCGCGGCTGGCCGAGGGCCGTGACGCGGAGGCCCGCGCGCACGCCGATGACCTCATGCAGGCCGTCGGCGCCGACAACGTCTACTTCGAGGTGCAGAAGAACGGCATCGCCGCCCAGGACCGCGCCAACGAGGGCATCGTGCGCATCGCCCGCGAGGTCGGCCGGCCGATCGTCGGCACCGGTGACGTGCACTACCTGGCCAAGGAGGACCACGCGCACCACACGGCGCTCCTCTGCGTGCAGACGAAGAGCACGCTCGCGGCGCCGAAGATGACGTTCGAGACGAACGAGTTCTACCTGCGCTCCAACGAGGAGATGGCGGCGGCGTTCGCCGAGTGGCCGGAGGCGATCGCGACCACGCTCGAGATCGCCGAGCGCTGCGATGTCGAGATCGAGCTCGGCAAGCAGCTGATCCCGCGGTTCCTGCCGGACGGTGAGGACGAGCGCGCCTACCTGCGCGAGCGCGTCATCGAGGGCCTGCAGGGGCGGTATGGCGATCCGCTGCCCGCCGCGGCCGTCGAGCGGATGGAGATGGAGCTCGGCGTCATCGACAGGATGGGCTTCAACGCCTACTTCCTGATCGTCTGGGACTTCGTCACCTGGGCCAAGTCGAACGGGATCGCCGTCGGACCGGGCCGCGGGTCGGCGGCCGGCTCGATCGTCGCCTACTGCCTGAAGATCACCGACGTCGATCCGCTCCGCTACGACCTGCTGTTCGAGCGGTTCCTCAACCCCGAGCGCGTCTCGATGCCGGACATCGACATCGACTTCTCCGTGCGCGGCCGCGACGAGGTGATGCGCTACGTCACCGAGAAGTACGGTCGCGACTCGGTCGCGCAGATCGTCACCTTCGGCAAGATGTTCCCGCGCGCCGCGACGCGCGACGCGGCACGCGTGCTGGGTCACGACTACGGCGCGGGCGACCGCCTCGCCAAGCTCATTCCCGACCCGATCATGGGCCGTTCACCGAGCTTCGAGGACTGCCTCAACGAGGGCGAGCCGCTGCGCGCGGCCTACGACAGCGATCCGACCGCGCGCCAGATCGTCGACGTCGCCCGCGGTCTCGAGGGGATCGTGCGCAACTCCTCGGTCCACGCGGCCGCCGTCGTGATCGCCGACCGGCCGCTCACGGACATCGTCCCGGTGCAGCTCGCGGACGCGAACACCACCGACGAGCAGGGCAACCGCGTCTATCGCATCGTCACGCAGTACTCGATGAAGCCGGTTGAGGAGCTCGGCCTGCTGAAGATGGACTTCCTCGGCCTGCGCAACCTCGACGTGATCGAGGATGCGCTCGACATCATCGCCCGCTCGACGGGTGAGCGGCCCGACATGGCGACGCTCCCGCTCGACGACCTGAACACCTACGAGATGCTCGGGCGCGGTGACTCGATCGGCGTCTTCCAGTTCGAGTCGGAGGGCATGCAGGAGGCGCTCAAGAAGGTGCGCCCCACCGAGTTCGACGACCTCGTCGCGCTGGTCGCGCTGTACCGGCCGGGCGCGATGGACCAGATCCCCGCGTACGCGCGCGGCAAGCGCTCCCCTGATGCGGTCTCGATCCCCGACTCGCGCCTGGATCCGATCATCGGCCCGACCTACGGCGTGATCCTCTACCAGGAGCAGGCGATGCAGATCGCCACCTCGCTGGCCGGGTTCAGCGGCGCCAAGGCGGACGACCTGCGCAAGGCGATCGGGAAGAAGAATCGCGAGGCGATGGCCTTGCTCGAGCCGGAGTTCCGGCGCGGCTGCGAGGCCTCCGGCGTCGACCGCACCGTCGTCGACTGGATCTGGGCGACGAACCAGAAGTCGGCCGACTACAGCTTCAACAAGTCCCACGCGGCGTGCTACGCGCTGATCGCCTACCGCACGGCCTGGCTGCGCGCGAACTATCCGGCCGAGTACATGGCGGCGCTGATCTCGTCGGTCATGGACACCAAGGACAAGGTGCCGTTCTTCGCCGCGCGCTGCGAGGACATGGGCATCGACATCCTGCCCCCGGACGTCAACCTCTCCGACCACGAGTTCGTCGTCGTGGACGGCAACATCCGCTTCGGCCTGGACGCCGTGAAGGGCGTCGGGTACCAGGCGGTCGAGTCGATCAAGGGCGCGCGCGAGCAGGACGGGCCGTTCGAGTCGATCTGGGACTTCTGCGAGCGGGTCGACGCGCGGCTGGTCAACAAGCGCGCGATCGAGGCGCTCGTCAAGTGCGGGGCGTTCGGTTCCACCGGTGCCACGCGCAAGGGCATGCTCGCCGTCCTCGAGCAGGCGCAGTCCGCCGGCCAGCAAGCGCAGCTCGACGCGCAGATCGGCCAGGGCTCGATCTTCGACATGGCCGAGCTCGGCGACGGCGGCGGGGCACCGTCGACCGCGGCGCAGGCGTTCCGGCCCGCGCACCCGCCGATCCCGCTGGAGGAGTTCGACCAGCGCGAGCTGCTCGCCGTCGAGAAGGAGGCGATCGGCCTGTTCGTCTCGCTGCATCCGCTGAAGGAGGTGCGCGACGCGCTGCGCCAGAAGGTCGACGGATCGCTCGCCGAGCTCCCGCAGCGCCGCGACGGCGACTGGGTGACCGCCGGCGGCATCGTCACGCAGGCGAAGAAGATCCGCACCAAGGCGGGCGCGCAGATGATGTTCGCGACGCTCGACGACCTCGAGGGTGAGATCGAGCTGATCGCCTTCGAGAAGGTGATCGCCGAGTGCGAGGGTGCCCTGGCGGTCGACGAGATCGTCCTCGTCCGCGGGCGGATCGACCATAAGGACAAGGACAAGACCTGCCTGGTCGTCCAGAGCGTCGAGCGCTTCGACCCGTCACCCGAAGAGGTCGAGGCGGCGCGGGAGCAGGCTGCGCTCGAGCCCCAGGGCCCGCAGCCGCTGCGCCTGCACCTCGACGCGGCGGCGACGGGGGTGCCGGCGACGATCATCGAGGATCTCAAGCACGTCCTCGGGAATCACACGGGGGAGAGCGAGGTCGTCCTCGACGTCACCACCTCCGGCGGGGCGCGCACGCTGCGCTTCGGGGAGGAGTTCCGCGTCACTGCGACGCCGTCGCTGCGGGCCGAACTCGAACACATCCTCGGTCCGGCGGCGCTGCGGACATCGCTCGCCTGAGCGGTTTTCCGGCCTCCGAACGCCGGTCGCAGAACCTGACTCCGGAGTCAGTTGCTTCGAGCAACTTGGCCGCGCGGACGTGGTAGCGTCCCTCGCGGTTCCCCGCCCTACCGCTGGACCGGGGGCGGGGAGCCGTTGTTATCCGCGCGCCGCGAGCCCCTCGGTCCGCAGGCGCTCGCACAGCGCCAGCTCAGCGGCGACCGGCCCGCTGCGGTCCTTGCCGGGCGTTTCCAGCACGCATGGCAGCCCCTCGAAGCGGGGCTCGCTGAGGAACACCCGGCAGCCGTCGAGACCGATCTCGCCCTCGCCGATGTTCGCGTGCCGGTCGCGGTTGGAACCGAGCGGGGTCTGGCTGTCGTTGAGGTGGAGGGATCCGATCCGGCCGGGCCCGACGGCCGCCTCGAGGTCGTCGAGCGCCGAGCCGAGTGCCTCGGCGGTGCGGATCTCGATGCCCGATGCGAGCATGTGGCAGGAATCCAGGCAGATTCCGAGGCGCGCGTCGCCCCCTGCAGCATCGATCAGCGCGGCGAGCTCATCGAACGAGCGCCCGAGCGTCCCGCCGGTGCCGGCGGTGTCCTCCAGGTGCAGCGCACAGCCCTCGGTCTCGGCGAGCGCCTGCGCGATCACGGCCCCGGCGCGCCGGATCGCCGGGCCCACCTCGCCGGTCTTCGCCGAGCCGGGGTGGAGCACCACGGCATGCGCGCCGAGCGCGGCGCCGGCATCGAGCGAGGCAATCAGCGACGTCAGCGTCTTGGCACGAATCTCCGGGTCCTCGCTGGCGGCGTTCAGCAGATAGACGGCGTGGATCAGGAGCGCGTCGACCGGGCTCGGCGCCAGCGCCTCGCGGAACGCCTCGACCTGCTCCGGCGCGTAGACGGTCGGCTTCCAGGCGCGCGGGTTCTGGTTGAAGATCTGGATGCTGCGCGCACCGAGCGCCTCACCGCGCTCGACCGCCTTCGCCGGACCACCGGCCGGTGACACGTGGGCGCCGATCAGCATCGGACGGGGCGGGGGGCGGAACGGGACATGTCCCTACATTCCTAGCGACATGCGCGTCCGCTTTGCTCCCAGCCCCACCGGCCAGCTCCACATCGGGGGCGCGCGAACCGCGCTCTACAACTGGCTGGCGGCCCGCGGTCAGAAGGGGCGGTTCGTCCTGCGGATCGAGGACACCGACCGTGAGCGCTCGACGCCCGAGAACGTCGAGCACATCCTCGAGGCGCTGCGCTGGCTCGAGCTGGACTGGGACGAGGCCCCGATCTCGCAGGCCGACAACGAGGAGCGCCACCGCCAGGTCGTCCAGCGGCTGCTCGACGAGGGGCTCGCCTATCGCAGCAACGCCGCCGGCGAGGACGTGCGCGCCTGGAAGGCCGAGCACGGCGCCGGACGCGGCTACCGCGGGACCCCCGAGGCCGACGGCGCCGTCCGCCTGCGGGTCGCCGACGACGGCGCGACCGTCGTCCACGACCTGATCCGCGGCGACACCGTCTTCCAGCACGAGCACCTCGACGATCCGGTGATCGCGCGCGCCGACGGGAGCCCGCTCTACAACCTCGCGGTCGCGATCGACGACCACGACGCGGAGATCACGCACGTCATTCGCGGCGAGGACCACATCTCCAACACGCCGAAGCAGCTGCTGGTGCTCGAGGCGATCGGCGCTCCCAAACCGGTCTACGCGCACCTGCCGCTGCTCTACGGCCCCGACGGCAAGAAGCTCAGCAAGCGCCACGGCGCCGCATCCGTGCAGGATCTGCGCGACGCCGGCTACCTGCCCGAGGCCGTTCGCAACTACCTCGCGCTGCTCGGCTGGGGCGACAGCGACGACGAGACGCTGATCGCCACCGACGAGCTCGTGCGCCGCTTCGACGTGCGCCGCGTCTCAAAGAACCCCGCGCAGTTCGACGAGCAGAAGCTGCGCTGGATGAACGGCCGCTACCTGCGCGAGCTCGGGGCGCAGGAGCTGACGGCGCGCCTGGAGGCATTCACCGGCCGCGACGGGCTGGGTCCCGCCGTGGCGATCAGCGAGGAGAAGATCCAGACGTTGTCGGACTTCTGGCCGCTGGCCGGCTTCATCTTCGACGGGCCCGGCGACGACGAGGCCGCGCGCGCCAAGTGGCTCGGGGAAGACGGGATCGCGGCGCTCGGCGATGCGCGCGCCGCGCTCGCCCTGCTTCCAGCGGAGGACTGGTCGGTCGAATCGATCGACGAGGCGCTGCGCGGCGTCGTGGAGTCCCGCGGGGCCAAGCCGCGCGATGTCTTCCAGCCGCTGCGGGTCGCGCTGGCCGGCACGGCCGTCTCACCCGGGATCTTCGAGACGCTGAACGTGATGGGGCGCGCAGAATCGCTCAAGCGGCTCGACGCCGCGCTGGCGTAGTCTGCTCACAGAGACCCCGAACAGGAGGCCGCGCAATGCCGGACCGACGACTGATGCTGACGCTGCTGATCGGGGGAGCGCTCGTCCTCGGCGCGGGTGCATGCGGTTCGTCCTCGGATGACGGGGACAGCACCGCCTCGGCGACCACCACGTCGACGACAGCGGCCCCGGCCGCCCCAGCGAGCGCCGAGGTGGGCATGGAGGGCGTCTCATTCACGCCTGAAGCGATCACCGTGAAGGCCGGCGGGACCGTCACCTGGAAGAACACGAGCGACATCGCCCACAACGTCACGGGCGACGGCTACGAATCCAAGACGCTCGAGGTCGGCGACAGCTTCAAGCACACCTTCGCCGATGCGGGAGATTTCGAGTATCTCTGCACGTTCCACGCGGGGATGAAGGGCATCGTGACGGTGCAGTGAGAGCACAGGGCTAAGACTCTTGTCCAGGGCTGCCGATAGGTGTCCTGTGTCGCACCCTCGCGACCCGGAACCCCCTTTCTCGAACGGAATCTTGCCCATGTCACAGGCCGCCTCCGCCGCTTCCCTGCGCGCTGCTGATACGCCCGCCGATGCCGCTCGTCGTCACAACGAGGGTCATGGCCGGCGGCTCACGGCAGCGTTTGAGGCACTCGAGAACTTCCCGGCGCTCGCCGAGTCCCGCGACCGCGTCCTGCGCGTCGTCGGCGAGGAGCGGACGAACATCGGGGAGATGGTCGCCGCGGTCGAGGGCGACGTCGCACTCGTGATCGCCGTCCTGCGCGTCGCCAACGGCATCGATGGTCGCACGCGCGGCCGTGTCGAGTCGATCGTCCAGGCCACCGACGTGATGTCCCCCGAGGCCGTCCAGTCGGTCGCCGCTCGCGCCCGCACGTTCGACTTCTTCGAGCGCTCGACCGTCTGGGAGGCTGCTCCCGAGCGCTTCCGCCTGCACGGCGTCGCCACCCAGCGGGCCGCCGAGCGCCTCGCCGCCGAGGTCGGCTACGAGGATCGTGACCGCCTGATGGTCACCGCGCTCCTGCACGACATCGGCAAGCTCGTCCTGATGCACGCCTACCCGGGCTACCCGCAGCAGGTCCACGCGGGCGCCCGCACGCCCGAGGAGCGCATCCATCGTGAGCGCCGTGAGCTCGGCGTCGACCATGCGCTCGTCGGCGGCGTGCTCGCCCGTCGCTGGGGCCTGCCGAAGTCCGTCGCCTCCGTCATCGAGCGCCATCACGCCGAGGACGCCAGCGACGAGACCGCCTTCGTGCGCCTCGCCGACATGCTCGCCCATTACGCCCAGGGCGGCGCGGTGTCCCCGTCCGAGATGCTGCGCTGCGCGCGTGCCATCGGCCTCGGGCCCGAGGAGCTGCGCAGCGTCATGTACGACCTGCCGTTCCCGTCGACCGGCCGGATCCGCCAGGTCGATCCGTGCCCGCTCAGCGGCCGCGAGGTCGAGGTGCTCAAGCGGCTCTCCGAGGGCAAGGTCTACAAGCAGATCGCCCACGAGCTCGAGCTTTCCACGAGCACCGTGCGCACCCACCTGCACAACATCTACGGCAAGCTCGGAGCGGTCGACCGGGCACAGGCTGTGTTGATTGCGACGGAGCGGGGTTGGCTCTAGGTACGTCGGCGGCGCCGCTGAGAACCACCGGAACGCGCCTTCGGCGCGTTCTGTCCTGCCAGGGGCCGTAGCCATAGGATCAGCAGCGCGCATGATCTCGATCACCACGAAGTCCCCGTACGCTCTGCAGGCCCTCTCCGAGCTCGGCCAGTCCGGCGAGGGGCCCGTGCCGATCGGTGAGCTGGCCAAGCGCCGGGAGATCCCGACGCAGTTCCTCGAGCAGCTGTTCGCGACGCTGCGCCGCGCCGGCCTGCTGAAGAGCCAGCGCGGGGTGAAGGGCGGCTACTCGTTTGCTCGCGACCCCGGAGCGATCTCCGTGCTCGAGGTCGTCGAGCTGCTCGACGGCCCGCTCGGCGCCGGCAGCGAGGGCATCTTCGCCGAAGCCGCGCAGGCCGCGCGCTCCGTGCTCGAGAAGACGTCCGTCCAGGACGTCATCGACCGCGAGCGGTCGGACGCCGGCCAGTCGATGTACTACATCTAGAAGCGTCAGCAGCCCGCAACGCCTGTTGAAATTGGGCGACCGCGACGCAAGTCTCGCGGCCAGCCGCCGATGCGTTGGCAGTGCTCCGTCGCGCATCCTCATTGCTGCTCATCGCCCTGCTCACGCTCGCTGTGCCGGTCGCCTCCGCGCCCGCCGCGAAGCGGCTGTCGAAGGCGCGCAAGGCGAGCATCCGCGCCGAGCTGCGCAAGCAGGTCGGGCGCAGCCCGCGCGTGCTGCGCAGCCGCTCGTTCCTGCGCCGCGCCGCACTGGTGAACTTCCAGCTGCCGGTGACGATCCGGCTGCGCAACGCGTGCATGACCGACAACGGCCAGAACCCGGCGCCCGGCGGCGGGCAGACGTGCGCGACGCAGGGCACGGCCCTCAACCAGCTCACCGTCCCGAGCGCGCAGGTGAACCTCGGTCCGTCGCTGGGAACACGCCAGATCGCGATCTCGGGCACGCTCGGCGCCGTCGTCGAGTTCCAGGACACCAACGACGGCGGCGGCCTGGGCAACGTCAACATCAAGCTTCAGCAGGGCGACAAGTCGCTCCTCACCTCCGCGGTCCCGCTGCTCTGGAACGACGACATCGCGGACCCCGCGGCGCGCTCGGACGCCAACTGGCTCTCCTCGCTCGCTCGCCCCGGCGGCCAGCTCTCCGGGCTGCAGTCCTACGCCGACAGCCCTGCGAACCGGTCGGGCTGCGGTGACTGGACGACGACCGTCGGCGAGGGCGGCTCATACGCGGCCGCCGCCGCCGGCCCCGGGTACAAGGCGCTCTTCCACGACGCGCCCGGCGACTTCGGCGCCGGTACCGGCAACGGCCTGCCCGGCTATCCGATCCACACCGCGGGCGGCACGCCCGGCGGCGCCTTCCTTCCGCTGAGCCCGGGAGTCGACGACCCATCCGACCTGCGCTCCGGGGGCATCACCGGCAGCAACGACTGGATCGGGCCGAACCCGAGCCCGTTCCCCGGAGGGTCGGCGCCCGGCGGGTTCACCGGCGCCGCTGCCGGCACCGTGCTGCGCACGACCGCCCTGTCGCTCGGGATCGCTCCGGGCGGCGTATCGGTGAACATGAGCACCGGCACCGCGACGGCCCCCGGCGCCCTGACGACGGCGCAGGGCTCGCAGGACACGACGCTGGGGTATTCCGGTGGCCAGGCGAACCTGTTCGGGAACATCCCGGGCAAGAACGTCGGCGTCGACGTGACCGTGAATCTCGCGACGAAGATCAACTCGATCGTGCGGATCGTCGATCACGACGTCTTCAAGCAGCCCGGACTGGTCGAGGGCGGCGACTTCCCGGCGGCGTACTTCAACTGCCGCCAGATCGTCACGGGCGCCGTGCAGAACTACATCCCCGGCGTGCGCCTGACCGGCGACCTGCGGATCGCCCCGGCGATCACCAAGGACGGCCGCGTGCGCATCGCCAAGGCCACCGTGCGATCCAACATCAACGAGCCCGACCACGTGGCGCTCAGCGCGTGCCTGTTCCCCGCCAAGCCCTACAACGCCTATGCGGGCACGTCGACCGACACCGCGGCCGCGAAGGTCCCGACGCTCGCGCAGGTCGCGGGCGGCGGGCCGGCGCAGGCCGTCCCCGGCGGGGTGCTCCAGACCGACGGCAACACGAGCGTGCCGTTCCGCGATCTGGAGCGCTATCCGAACCTCGCCGAGGGCAACGCCCCGAGCACCGTCCCGTGCGGATCGGACACGACGCCGGACCTGGCGGACGTGATCCGGCGCGCCGGCCTGACCGGCATCGTCAACGGGATCCCGGCGCCGACCGACGCCGCCTACAACGGCGTCAGCTACCGCGGCGACCAGGCCACCGTCGCAGGCGACATCACGGTGAACCCGATCGACGTCGACGTGATCCTGGGCGACGAGCCGATCGGCTGAGCCGTCCGTGCCGCCTCGCACACAACGGCCGGCGCCTGGTTCATACGGTGCTCCCATGAGCACGACCGCATCGACGCAGAAGCCGACCGCGACCGCGCTGACGCAGTCGCTCATCTGCTCGGCGCGCCGCCGCCCGCCGCTGGGCGTGAACCCGGTCACCACCTCGCATCGCGACCTGCGTGACCGGCTGCTCAGCTGCGCCGGCTGAGCGTCCGCACGCTGCGCGAGCATCACGCGCATGGGAACGCGCCTCGTCTTCGCGGACGGCGAATGGATCGCCAGCGACCTCGAACTCGAGGCGGTCGAGCGGCTGATGACCGAGGGACGCGTGATCGCCGCCGACCGCATGGGCAAGCGCGTCGTGATCAACCCCGCGCACGTCGTCTACGCCGAGGACTGGGATCGCCCCGCGCCACCGGCCTGAGCGCGCCACGACCGGCACCGCGTCGGGGCGGTGCTCTAGTCTCGACAACGGCTAATGGCCGGAATCCCGATCAACATTGCCGACCTGGTCGGCGGCACCCCGATGGTGCAGTTCACGCGGCTGCTCGGCGACGACTCGAACGGCGTCGAGTTGTTCGGCAAGCTCGAGGCGCTGAACCCCGGCGGATCGGTGAAGGACCGCATCGGCATCTCGATGATCGCGGCGGCCGAGCGCGAGGGTCTGATCGAGCCCGGCCGCAGCACGATCGTCGAGGCCACCTCGGGCAACACCGGCATCGCGCTCGCGTTCGTCTGCGCGGCACGCGGCTACGACCTGCGGATCTTCCTGCCACAGGGCATGAGCCGCGAGCGCGAGGCGCTGCTGCGGATGTACGGCGCGACCGTCGAGGTGGTCGAGTCGCTCGGCGGCATGGGCGAGGCGGTCGGCGCCGCCCACGCGCTCGCCGGTGAGCCCGATCACTTCCTGCCCGACCAGTTCTCCAACCCGGCCAACCCCGAAGCGCATCGTACGGGAACGGGCCCCGAGATCCTCAAGGCGCTGAACGGCAAGGTGGACATCTTCATCGCCGGTGTGGGGACCGGCGGCACGATCACCGGCGCGGGTGAGGCGATCAAGGCCAAGAACCCCAAGGCGCAGGTGATCGCCGTCGAGCCGCAGTCGAGCGCGGTGCTCTCCGGCCGGCCCGCAGGGCCCCACCGGATCCAGGGGATCGGGGCGGGATTCGTCCCGGCGGTGCTGAACCGCGAGGTCCTCGACGAGGTCATCACCGTCCCTGACGAGGCCGCGATCGCGACTGCGCGTCTGGCAGCCGCGCGTGAGGGCGTGCTCGCCGGCCTGTCGTGCGGCGCCGCGCTGTGGGGGGCGATCCAGGTCGCCGCCCGCCCGGAGTCCAAGGGCAAGCGGATCGCCTGTGTCCTGCCCGACTCGGGCGAGCGCTACATCTCCGCGCCGTTCTTCGCGCCGAGCGCCTGAGGCCGGAATTGGCGGTCCCAGGCGTCAGCCTGGGTACGATTCGCGAAGTGCTGGGGCTGGGAACACTGCGTCGCGTCGCCGGCGAGCTGAGGTGCGACGTGCGGGCTGCGCACGAGCGCGACCCCGCGGCGCGCGGTGTCTCGTCGCTCGAGATCCTCGTCGCGTGGCCCGGCGTGCATGCGCTGCTGGCCCACCGCGTCGCGCACGCGCTTCAGGATGCCGGCACGCCGATCGTCCCGCGGTCGATCGCGTACGTCAGCCGTGCGCTCACCGGCATCGAGATCCATCCCGCCGCGGAGATCGGCGACGGCCTCTTCATCGACCACGGCACGGGCGTCGTCATCGGCGAGACCGCGGTGATCGGCAAGGACGTGACGCTCTACCAGGGCGTGACGCTCGGCGGCACGGGGTTTGCGACCGGGAAGCGGCATCCGACGGTCGAGGACAACGTGACGATCGGCTCCGGCGCCAAGCTGCTCGGCCCGATCACGGTCGGCCACGGCGCAAAGATCGGTGCCAACAGCGTGGTGATCAACGACGTGCCGTCGAACAGCACCGTCGTCGGCAACCCGGGCCACGTCGTGAAGGTCGACGGCCGCAGGGCGGAGGGCCCGGACGCCGACTGGATCCACCTCCCGGACCCGGTCGCCGACGCGATCCGCGAGCTGTCCTCACGGCTGCGCGAGCTCGAGGAGCGCCTCGCCGAGATCGCCGGCGAGCAGGCCCCGGCGCAGGTGCGGCCGTTGCGGCCTGTGAAGGGCCACAACCCGGCCGGGGGCTAGGAGCCCGTCGAAGTATTCGTCCGGTCCGCGGTGAATTCTGCGGGTATGGCGATCGCGGTCAGGGTTGGGGATGAGGCGTTTCAGGTGCAGATGGTGTGCTTGGACGAGTTGGTGCCAGCGGACTACGATTTGCGTCGTATCGAGTTGTTGGTGAACTGGGCGGCGGTCCGCGGGTCGGCTGCCCCGTTCTACGTGGCTGGCGGTCCGGGGCGGCCCGCGGTCGATCCGGTGGTGCTCGTCAAGCTTGCGTTGGTTCTCGCTTGGCGGGGCGCGGGGTCGATGCGTCAGGTTCTGCGGACCGCTCGAACCGACCTGTCGGTCCGGCGATTTCTCGGGTTTGGCCTGACCGAGGTGTTGCCGCATCACTCGACGTTTAGCCATGCGCAGTGCCGACGCTTTGCGGACTCTTCGGTCTTCGAGCAGCTATTTACCGGCGTGCTTCGCCAGTGCACTGACGCGGGCTTGGTCGGAGGTCACCGTCTGCTCGTCGACGCCACGCATGTCGAGGCGGACGCCGCGTTGAAGAGTCTGCGTGCTGAGCTGTCGGGCATCGATGGCGGCGGCGAAGGTCCGGCGGGGCCCGAAGACCGGCGGCCAGATCTGACGGTGCCCGAGCCGCGGTCGGGGCCCACGCCTCAGCGCGATGCCAGCAACGCGACCGCGGTGTCGCTGAGTGATCCAGACGCAAAGCTGCGTCACAAGCCTGGGCAGCGCAAGCATCTGGTGCATCGCGCGCAGGTGGCCGTTGACCCCAAGAACCGGGTGATCGTGGCGGTGCAGGCTGAGCCGGCGACGGGCAGCGAGCATGAGGCTCTGCCGGCCTTGGTCGGGCGCGCCCGTTTCGCCGGGCACGCGGCCCGGGAGGTCGCGGCGGACAGCGGCTATGCCAGCCGTGACAGCTACGCGCAGGCCGCCGATCTTGGTGTGCTGGCCTACATTCCGCCCAAGCCCAACGCCGCCTACCAGGACGCCATCGACGCCCGCGCCCTGATGCGCACTGCGGCCGGGGTCGCCGCGAAGATCGATCGGATGGTCCATGGCGAGGGCGCGATCTCAGAGCTCAAACGCCACGGCCTGACGCGGGCGCGCGGACGCGGCACCCGCAAGCTGCAACTGCTGGCCGCTGCGACCGCGATCAACCTCAAGCGGCTGTTGGCGCACGGCGGCGCCCAAAACGCCAAAAACGCCGATGACGAGCACCCCGACACCCTGAGACTCTCGCCCGGCGCCCGCCTCGTGCTCGCCGGCGCGCTACTCACGCTGCTGACCAACACCCTCAACGAACTCGGCCACCTCACCGCGACCGATACTTCGACGGGCTCCTAGTGGTACGGCCCCCTGGCAGGACGCTCAATACGCCACACATTTGCAGCGATGCCGCGGGCGGGCCTTGATCGCCGGATCCTGCCCGCGGGTCCACAGGCGCACGTCGATCTCACGCGGGTGCAGGCCGGTCCGCGCTGACAGCAGCTCGCAGGCATGGACGGCGCAGGCGCGGATCTCCTGCTCCTGCGGGCCGGGCCGCAGTGGCCGGCCGGCGTCGATCAGGTCCGCCAGGCCGGGGGCGTAGCGCAGCACCCCGTCGCAGCGCAGAACGTGCGGCACGAGGTTGTCGGCGAAGATCGTCAGCCGGTCGAGGTCGGTGAACGTCGCGACTCCGGCCAGGGCCAGGTTCGACGGCGCGATCTGTGCGCGCTTCCAGAAGCCGCGGTCGTCGTAGAGCGACATCCCGCCCGCGAGCGTGCGCGCGAGCGCTGCGGCGGAGCCCTTGGACTCGGAGACGACGTCCAGTGCATGACGCCCGCCGAGGAAGCGGCCGAGGTCGCGCAGCGCCTGCGCGTACAGCGCCATCAGCTCGTGGTCGCGAGCCTGGCCGAGCGTGTCGGCGAGCGCCTCGGTGCGCATCGAGCACAGCTCCGCGCCCGTCCACGGCCCGGCCGCGCGGAAGTGGTCGGCGAGCGCCCAGGCGATCGTGAAGTAGCCCGAGACGGGGCGCTCGTGGTCATCCAGGCGCTTGCGCAGCGTCGGGAACCAGCCGGAGCCGAAGTTGATCGTGTCGAGCGTGAGGAAGTACGCCGCGACGTCCTCGGGCGGCCCGTCGAGCAGGTGGCGCTCGCCGTCGGGCGCAGGCTCGGGCCCGGGGTCGAGCGCATCGAGCGCGTCCAGGTCGATCGTCACCGACCGGGCGTTCTCGGCGATCCGCGCACAGCGTGCGCGGACCTCGTCGGGCAGGCTGATCGCCATGCCGGCGAGCGTATCGCCGGCCGCCGCTCGCGTCCCTACCCTGGACGGCTCATGCCCGACGCCCCCGCCGACGAGCGCATCGAGCATCTGCTCGCAGGTCTCAATGAGCCTCAGCGCGAGGCCGTGACGCACGAGTCCGGCCCGCTGCTCGTGCTCGCAGGGGCGGGCTCGGGGAAGACGCGCGTGCTCACCCACCGGCTCGCCTGGCTGATCCA
>JBBQKR010000037.1:0-29216 GCA_038327125.1 Solirubrobacterales bacterium | reverse complement strand
TCGCCGCGGCGGCCGCCCTCGAGCACACCCTGGCCGGTGGGCGCGCGGCGTTCGCCCCCGGGCTCGAGCGGCTCGCCGCCCGCCACCGGTGGGACGCGGTCGCCGCGCCGCTGGCCGACTACGTCCACGACGGCCGCTCCTCGCGCGCGCCGCGGCGAGCGATGAGGCCGGGTCACGCGGCCCGCCACGGGGGGTACGTCGTCCTGCGCAAGCTGCTCGACGGCATCGGCCTGCGCGATCGGCCGCGCGTGTGACGGCGGCCGACGCCGAGCCGGATCGCCTGGCGCGCGACATCACGTCGCGCACCGCGACGGCGACGATCCTCGCGCAGACGATCGGCCGCGCGGTGTCGCTGCTCGCGGTCATCGGCAGCACCGCGATCGTCGCGCGGCATCTGGATCTCGACGGCTACGCCGACTGGGCGACCGTCCTGTCCATCGTCGCGCTTGCCGGCGTGCTGCTCGACCCCGGGATCTCGCCGGTCGTCGTGCGCCGGCTCGCGCAGGACCCGGCGAGCGCGCCGACCGCCGCGTCGCTGGTGCGCGTGCGCCTGGCGCTCGGAGCGACGACCCTCGCGATCGTCGTGGCGGCGACCGTGCTGCTGCGCGGCGCCGATGCGCTGGCGCTGGCGATCGTGCTCGGCGCGCAGGTCGTGCCGCGGGCGCTGGTGCTCAACGCGACGCCGTGGCTGCAGCTCGACCATCGCCTGCACCGCCAGACCGCGTGGGAGGCGGGCGCCGCCGGGCTGGGGCTCCTGTGCCTCGCCGCGGCGGCTGCTGCCGGCGCCTCCGCCCCGTTGCTCGCGCTCGCCGGGTTCACCGGGCCCGCGCTGCTCCTGACGATCGCGATCGCCCGCGAGCTGCGCGTCACGCCGTCGCGGCGGCTCGACATCCCGGGGCCGCAGCCCGAGCGCGTGCGCTCCGTCCTGCGCGAGGTGGCGCCGCTCGCGCTGGCACTGCTGCTCGTCGCGACCTACACGCGCTCGTTCGTCGTGTTCCTGAACGTCGACGAGGACTCCGCCGTGGTCGCGCAGTTCCTCTTCGCGTTCCAGTTCATCGAGCAGGTGATCGTCGCCGCGGCGATCGTGGCGGGCGCGGCGCTCCCGCTGCTCGCGATCCGTCACCGCACGACGCCGCTGCTGCGCGACCCGCTCAGCCACGACCTGCTCGTCGCGATCGCCGCGCTGGGCGCGCTGATCTCCGCGTCGATCGTGCTCGTCGCATCGCCGCTCACGCGGGTGATCGGCGGCGCCGACCTGGCGCCCGCCGGCCACTACCTCACGCTGCTGGCGCCGATGGGCGCATTCGTCGTCCCGGCGTTCGTGCTCGGCTACCTGTACATCGCCGCCGGCCGTGGCCGCGACTACCTGGCGTTCAACTTCTTCGCCCTCCTCGTGAACCTCGCCGCGAACGCGATCTTCACCCTGCAGTACGGCGCACAGGCGACTGCCCGGATCAGCTGGGCGACCGAGGCGGTCGTCGTCGCGATCGCGCTCGCCGCCGTCGCGCGGCACAGCGCGACGGGGAGCCGCGCCGCCCTGCACATCGCCGTGACGGCGGTGATCGCCATCGTCGGTGCCGAGCTTGCCGCCGCAGGCGTCCTGCCGCCGGCCGTGGCCGCCGCCGGCATCGCGGCCGGCGTGACGCTGTCCGCGCATCGTCAGCTGGGATGGCTCGCCGGGACGCTGCTGGGCAGTCATACACTCGCCGCCGATGCCCGCCGCCTGCTCGGACGCCTGTCGATGAAGCGCATCCCGGCGCCGCTCGCGGCGCTGCTGGCCGTCGCGTTCATCCTCGGCACGACGTGGGCCACGCTCACGCCCGCCTTCCAGGCGCCCGACGAGAACTCGCACACCGCCTACGCGCAGATCCTGGCCGAGCGCTTCAAGCTGCCGGGCATCGAGGGCCGGCCGGGCCAGTCGACCGAGCAGCGGGCCGCTGCCTCGGCGCTGAACAGCGACCAGGTCGCGGGCGTGCTGCTGACGCGCCCGGAATGGTCCAGGGCGGCCGAGCAGCGCTGGGCCGAGCTCGACGCGACGCTCGGGCCCGCGGCGCGCAAGGACGGCGGCGGGCCCAATCCCGCGTCGCCGAACCCGCCGCTGAGCTACCTGGCGGACGCCGCCGCCTATCGCGTCGCCGGCGGCGATCTGTTCACGCGCCAGTGGGCGATGCGGATGACGTCGGTGCTCGCGTTCCTCCTCGCGGTGCTCGCGGCCTGGCTGCTCGCGGGGGAGGTCTTCGCGCGCGACCGGATGCTGCAGCTCGCAGCCGCTGGCACGATCGCGCTGCAGCCGATGATCGGCTTCCTGGCCGGCGCGGTGATGCCCGACCCGCTGGTGATCGCACTGTCGACGCTCGCGCTGTGGTTCGGCGCGCGGATCCTCAAACGCGGCCTGACCACGCACGACGCCCTGGCGCTCGGGCTCGTCGTCGGCGCCGCATGCGTGACGAAGTCCGCGAGCTTCGTGCTGCTGCCGGCAGCGCTGCTGGCCGTCGGCGTGGGCGCGGTGCGCGCGCGGCGCAGCGGCGCAGCGCGGGTCGCCGTGCCGGTGCTCGCCGCCGGCGCGGGGCTCGTCGCGACGCTCGGCGCCTGGATCGTGATCGCGCGCGTGATCGGCCGTGCCGCCGCCTCGCAGGTGGGGGGAACGGCCACCGGAGCGAGCGCGCTGGACATCCGCGAGCTCGGCTCCTACGTGTGGCAGTTCTACCTGCCGCGGCTGTCCTTCCAGACGCCGTTCCCGCGCACGTCCGAGGCGATCCCGGTCTTCGAGTACTGGGTCAAGGGGCTGTGGGCGAACTTCGGCTGGCTCGAGGTCCACTTCGGCGACCCCGTCTACTACGTGATCGCCGGCGCGATGGTGCTCGTCGCCGGCCTGGCGATCAGCACGGCGATCCGGATGCGGCGCTCGATCGACTGGGCGCTCGCCGCGTTCTTCCTGCTCGCGCTGCTGACGGCGGTCGCCGGGCTGCACTGGACCGAGTACCGCCAGTTCAGCGGCGGCGCGACGTCGTTCATCCAGGGCCGCTACCTGCTCCCGCTGGCCGGGATCGGCGGGCTCGCCGTCGCGCTCGCGCTGCGCCAGTTCACCCCGCGCACGCGGGCGCTGCTGACCGGCGTCTGGCTGTCGCTGATCTTCACGCTGACGCTGTTCTCACTGGCGCTGTCCTGGGACCGCTTCTATGCGTAGGGGGGCGATCGTCTTCGCATCGCTGGCCGCGCTCGGCGTCGCGCTGCTGCTGCTTGTGGGCGCAGGCCGCGAGACGAAGCTCGCGTTCACGCTCGGCGTGTTCCCCGGCGGCCCGGTCGCGACGCTGGGCTCCGGCCAGACCGGCTGCCAGGCGCCGATCGACGTGCCCGAAGGCGGGGCGTTCGACGCGATCACCGTGCCGCTGGGGACCTACCGGCGGCCGGGCTCGCCGGTCGCGGCGACCGTCACCGACGTCACGACCGGCCGCGTGCTGGCGCGCGGGACGCTGCCCGGCGGCTACCCCGACGTCGGCGAGCGCCAGCTCGAGCGGATCGCCGTCGCGCCCACGGTCCCGGAGCAGTCGCGGATCATCGTCTGCCTGCGCAACAGCGGCTCCGGGCGCGTCGCCATCTACGGCAACCCTGACATCGCGGCGCCGGCGTCGATGCTGCTCAAGGACGGCACGCCGGTCGGCGCCGACGCGGCGCTGCGCTTCGAGACGCGGTCGCGCTCGGTGCTCTCGCTGTTCGGCCGCTCGGCCGATCGCGCGTCGCTGTTCAAGGCCGGCTGGGTCGGGCCGTGGGCGTTCTGGCTGCTCGCGGCCCTCGTCGTGCTCGCGGTGCCCGCGCTGATCACGTTCGCGCTCGTCCGCGCCGAGCGTGACTGTCCCGATCGGTAAAGAACCTACCGATATCGGCAGGATTGAACATTTCTGTCCCGATCGGTAAAGTGTTTACCCCCAGTCGCGATACGCGCGACACTATGTCCCGATCGGTAAAGACCCATGATCACACTTGTCTCCTCCCCGGACGAGCTCGGGCGAACCGCTCGCACCGCGCGCAAGGCTCAGCGGCTGACGCTCGAGGACGTCGCGCTCGCAGCCGGCGTCGGGATTCGCTTCGTCTCGGAGTTCGAGCGGGGTAAGCCCACCGCCCGGCTCGCGGAGTCGATGCAGGTGCTCGCGGCACTGGGCGTGCGCCTGACAGCGGAGGTCTCCGATGACCGGCCGAACGCTTGACGTCGCCTGCTTCGGCACGCTCGCCGGCGTTCTGACCGACGGTCCGGACGGCCTCGCGTTCGCCTACGACCCGCGCTGGGCGCAGGCGGGGCGGCCGCCGCTTTCGCAGTCGCTGCCGCTGACGGGTGACTTCGGATCAGAGCAGGCAACGGCGTTCTTCGGTGGGCTGCTGCCTGAGGGAACGCCACGGGACGTGCTGGCGCGGCAGCTGGGCGTGAGCTCACGCAACGACTTCAGCCTGCTCGAGGCGCTGGGCGGGGACACGGCGGGGGCGGTGAGTCTGCTGCTGCCCGGCACGCTGATGCCTGCGACCAGCGGCGTCGAGATCGAGTGGCTCGACGACGCCGGACTGGCCCGGCTGATCGACGAGTTGCCGGCGCGCCCGATGCATGCTGACAGCGACGGCGAATGGCGACTCTCACTCGCCGGCGCACAGGACAAGCTCCCCGTGATCGTCGGCGAGGACGGCCGCGTGGGGCTGACGCGCGGACGGACGCCGTCGACGCACATCATGAAGACGCCGATCGCGGGCCTCCCGGCGACCGTCGCGAATGAGGCGTTCTGCCTGGACCTGGCGCGGCGACTGGGCATCGACGCCGCCCGCGCCGTGCCCCGCCGGGCCCAGGATCGTGAGTGCCTGCTCGTCGAGCGCTACGACCGCCGCATGTCCGGCAGCGGGATCGAGCGCCTGCACCAGGAGGACTTCTGTCAGGCGCTCGGGATCCCCAGCCAGCGCAAGTACGAGAGCGAGGGCGGTCCGGGCCTGCCCGACTGCTTCGGGCTGATCCGGTCGGCGGCCGCCGTGCCGGCGAGTGAGGCGCCCCGCCTGCTCGACTTCGTCGGACTGAGCTTCCTCGTCGGCAATCACGACGCTCACGGCAAGAACTACGCGCTGCTGTACGCGCCTGAAACCGCGCGGGCGAGCCTTGCGCCCGCCTACGACATCCTCAGCACGATCGCCTACGCGACCGTCAAGCCGATGTCGCGAAAGCTGGCGATGAAGATCGGCGGGGAGTACCGCCCCGAGTACGTGCGCCCGCGCCACCTCGACCGGCTGCTCGACGACGCGGGGCTCGGCGTCGCTCCCGCGCGCCGCCGGCTGCGGAGCCTCGCCGAGCGGGCCCCGACGCACGCGGTGGCAGCGCGCGCGGCGCTCGCCGAGCAGGGGTTCGACGCCCCGGTCCTCGCGACGATCGAGCAGATCATCGGCAGGCGCGCGGTGCTGCTGCTTGAGATCGCCGCTCCGGCGAAGGCGCCGCTGCGCCGGAGTGGGACCTGACACGATGCCGAGCGTGAAGGACGCCGGCTACTACGCCCACGCCCGCGAAGACGTCGTGGCGGAGCTGGAACGGCCGCTCGGACGGGTGCTCGACGTCGGGTGCGGAGCGGGCGGCGTCGGACGCAGCCTGCGCGCCGCCGGCGCGAGCCACCTGACCGGCGTCGAGGTGCACGCCGAGTCCGCCGAGCTGGCCCGCGAGGTCTTCGACGAGCTCGTCGTCGGCACCGTCGAGCACGGGCTCGCCACGGGGGAGCTGCAGGGGCCGTTCGACACGATCGTCTGTTACGACGTGCTCGAGCACCTCGTCGACCCGCAGGCGGTGATGGTCGCGCTGCGCGGGCTGGCCGCCCCCGGGGGGCGGTTTCACGTCTCGGTGCCCAACGCCCGCCACTTCAGCCTGATGCGCGACCTGATGCTGCGCGGGACGTTCGGCTACACCGACTGGGGCCACCGCGACTCCACCCACCTGCGCTGGTTCACGCGGCGGGACATCATCGCCGCGGTCGGTCAGGCCGGCTGGACGGTCGAGTCCTGGGCGCCGAACACGTTCGGCGGGCACCACCGCACGGTCGACCGTCTCACGTTCGGCCGAACGCGCGAGCTGATGGCGCTGCAGTGGCACGTGCTGGCGCGGGCCGACGGCCCCGCGGCGGTCAGCTGACGGGCTCGGGCTACCCGCGCCCCTCAGCCGCTGCGCCGAGTGCCCGCTCGCGCTCGCGCAGCGCCTCGCGCAGTCCCGCCTCGACCTCGGCGGCGGCGGCCTGCCAGGTGTGTGCGGCGACGAAGCGCTTCCCGGTCTCCGACCGGCGCAGCCACAGCGCCTCGTCGTCCATCAGGCGTTCCATGTGGCCGGCGAGCGCGCGGATGCTGAACTCGCTCAGCTCCGCCGGCCCGTCCTCGCCGAACACGCTCTCGGCCGAGTAGCCGGCGAGGTCCACGCACGGCAGCCCGCAGGCCATCATCTCCTGCGGCACGCGCGAGTAGTTCGTCATCGACAGGCACAGCCCCGCGGTGGCCTCGGAGTAGAGCCACGCGAGCTGCTCCTGCGAGGCGACGCCGGCGTGTTCGTAGGGGAAGCTCGTCTGCAGCGGCTGCGGGTCGCCGTAGATGACGATCCGCGCGTCCGGGCGGCGGCGGTGCAGCTCGGCGAGCGCGAGCAGCCCGAGCGGGACGGCGCGCCGCGGCGTCACCGAACGACCGTAGAAGACGATCATGTCGCGCCGCCGCGCCACCTCGCGCGGGTGGTAGACGGCGGGGTCCTGGCCGAGCTGGAAGACCGACGCGCTGCCGCCGTAGCGCTCGCGCACGATCTGCGCCAGCCACGGGCTCGCGCAGATCGCGTGCAGGCCCTTCGTGTACGTCTCCTGCGCCCAGCGGTGCTCGGCGCCGCCACCGTAGAACTCCGGCTCGTGGTCCTGGACGAAGTAGGCCCGCGCGCGCGTCGCGTCGAGTTGCAGCACCGGGAAGACGGTCTGCCAACCGGTCGCGAGCGCGACGTCGGCGCCGAACCAGTCGTCGAAGCCGACATGCACCGGCGCCTGCAGCGGGGCGAACTCGCTGCGGATCTGCTCGCGGATCACCGACGGCCGATCCCCGTTCATGTACCCGAGCGGGTCGTCGATCCAGACCGAGCAGGTGTGGCCGAGGCGCTCGATCTCGCTGAAGACGCGGAAGATCGTGTCGTGGCCGCCGCTGCCGGTGCGAAACGGCGGGATCACGATCGCGATGTGCAGCGGCGTGCGCTCGCCGATGCCCTGGGCCACGGGGAGCAGCGGCGCGGCGCCGCGCGTCTCGAAGTCGAGGATCTCGGCGAACGGCTCGCTGCGGCGGGTGGCGGAGACCGGCTTGAAGGACTCCGGCCCGCCCGCCGCGCCGTTCGCCCCGCTGTCGCCGCGGCCCTCCAGCGACAGCGCACGCCGCGCTCCGGCGGGCAGCCGGTCGGCGCGCGAGCCGAGCGCCGAGAACACGCGCCGGCCGCCGTGATGTGCGGCCGAGCGGGCGGTCCAGGCCGCGCGCTGCGCGCCGCCGACGCCCTGCGACTCGAGGAACGCGCGGTCGCCGGCGACCCCGTCGCGCAGCACCCGCACGGTCGAGCGCACGCCGATCTGCTCGACGTGCCCCGTCGTCTCGCGCAGCCCGCGGTACTCGTCGAAGTAGCGGCGCATGAACTCGCTCCAGGGGTAGTCGTGCGCGTGCAGGACGGCGGCGCCGGGGTGGTAGGCCTTCAGCTTCCCGGCGGCGAACAGGTCACGCGCGAACGCCTGATCCTCGGCGTAGGCGACGTCGCGAAAGCGGATCGTCTCCAGGTCGGAGCGGCGGTAGGCGGCGTTCGCGTTCGAGAGGAAGCCGGGGTGCGCGGAGCCGTCGTCCAGGCCGCTCTGCAGCGCCGGCTCGCCGTCGGGGCTGAAGCCGGCGAAGAACTCCGTCAGCTCGCGGGCGATCATCGGGCTCGTGCCGGGCCGGGGGAGGTGCGGGCCGAACGCGGCGGCCACGCGGTCGTCGAGCGCCAGCGCCTCCTGGTAGGCGGCCAGCCAGCCGGGGACCGGCGTCGCATCCTGCGTGATGAAGGCGACCAGCTCACCGCTCGTGTGCTCGAGCGCGAGGTTGCGCGTGCGGCCGTGGCCGAACTCCCGCGGCGGGATCTCGAGCAGCGTCACGCCCGCGGCGCGGGCGATCGCGACCGACGCGTCGGTGGAGCCCGAGTCGATCACGAGCACCTCATCGGGCTGCTCGCGGGCGACCGCGTCCAGGACCTCCGCCAGCCAGCGCGCCCCGTCCTTGACGGGGATGACGACCGAGGTCGCCGCCATCAGCCGAGCAGGCGCCGCTTCAGCAGCCTGGCCTGGCGCAGCGGCCAGCGGGCGGCGCGCAGCAGGGCGCGCAGCTGCGCGGCGCCGGGCTTGCGCATCAGCGCGTTGAGGTCCAGGCCCCAGCGGTCGAGCCAGTAGGAGCGCTCCTGCGCCGCGGCGAGCAGCGCGTTGGTCCGCGCGGCCTGCTCGGCGAGCTGGCCCTCGAGCTGCTGGACCTGCTCGCACAGCAGCGCGTTCTCGGCCTCCAGCAGGTTGTTGCGCGTTTCACTCACGTCGACGTCCACGTCCACGGGCCCAAGGGTAGAGCGCGCGAGCTCGATCGGTGACTAGGCTCCGGCGCGCATGCCGATCGAGGCCCATCAGACCACGCTGCCCGGCGCGCTGCTGCTGAAGCCGCGGGCGTTCCCGGACGACCGCGGGTTCTTCTGCGAGACCTACCGCGCCAACGAGCTGGCCGCGGCGGGCATCGGCGAGGCGTTCGTGCAGGACAACCACTCGCGCTCGACGCGCGGCGTGCTGCGCGGGCTGCACTTCGCGATCGGCGAGGGCTCGTCGAAGCTCGTGCGCTGCGGCCGCGGGCGGATCTGGGACGTGATCGTCGACCTGCGCGCCGGCTCGCCCACCTACGGGCAGTGGGAGGGCTTCGAGCTGACCGACGAGAACATGCACGTGCTCTACGTGCCGGTCGGCTTCGGCCACGGCTTCTGCGTCCTCAGCGACGTCGCCGACACGCTCTACAAGCAGTCGGCCTACTACGACACCGCGGTCGAGCGCGGCATCGCCTGGAACGACCCGGTGCTCGCCGTCGACTGGCGGCTGCCGGCGGACGAGATCATCGTCTCCGAGCGCGACACGACCGCTCCGAGCCTCGCGGACATGGCAGCCGAGCTGCCCTTCACCTACCGGGAGGACTGAACGGTGCGCGTCCTCATCACCGGCGGCGCCGGCTTCATCGGGTCCTCGGTCGCGCTGGCGCTCGCCGCGCGCCACCCCGACATGGAGGTCCTCGCCGCGGACAGCCTCTACCGCCGCGGGTCCGAGCTGAACCTGCCGCGGCTGAAGGCGGCGGGCGTCGCGTTCCACCACGCCGACGTGCGTCAGCTCGCCGACCTGCTGGCGATCGGCCCGTTCGACGCGCTCGTGGAGTGCTCGGCCGAGCCGTCCGTGATGGCGTCCCTCGGCGGCGGCGGCGACTACGTCGTGCAGGCCAACCTGATCGGCGCCTACCACTGCCTCGAAGCCGCCGCACGGCACGACGCGCAGCTGATCTTCCTGTCCACGAGCCGCGTCTATCCGGTCGCCGCGCAGGAGGCGCTGGCGACGATCGAGGGGGAGACGCGCCTGGAGCTGGCCGCCGAGCAGCCGCTCGCCGGAGCCTCTGCCGCGGGCATCGCCGAGGACTTCCCGCTGACCGGCGCGCGCACGCTCTACGGCGCGACGAAGCTCGCCGCGGAGCTGCTGATCGAGGAGTACCGCGCCGAGCGCGGGCTCAGCGCGGTCGTCAACCGCTGCGGCGTCGTCGCCGGGCCGTGGCAGATGGGCAAGGTCGACCAGGGCGTCTTCACGCACTGGATGCTGAGCTTCATGCTCGACCGGCCGCTGAGCTACATCGGCTATGGCGGGACCGGCAAGCAGGTCCGTGACCTGCTGCACGTCGACGACCTCGTCGACCTCGTCGACGAGCAGCTCGCGCAGGCGGAGCACTGGGACGGGTGCACGTTCAACGTCGGCGGTGGCCGCGAGGTCAGCCTCTCGCTGCTGGAGACGACGGCGCTCTGCCGCGAGCTGACCGGCCGCGACCTGCAGGTCGGCTCGGTCCCGGAGACCCGGCAGGGGGACGTGCCGGTCTACCTCAGCGACTGCAGCGCGCTGTTCTCACACACGGCCTGGCGTCCGCGGCGCGGAGCCGGCGAGATCCTCGGCGACATCCACGCCTGGATCCTCGCCAACACCGCCCTCGTCCGCGGTGCGCTCGGCTGAGCGCAGCATCGCGAACCCGCCGTAGCGGGTCAGCAGCAGGATCAGCCCGAAGATCGTGATCGGGACGAACACGACGAAGCGGTACATCAGCAGCACGCTGAGCGCCGCCGAGCCGGTGACGTCGGCGGCCTTCAGGCCGAACAGCACTGCTGCGTCGAGCGTCCCGACGAACCCCGGCGCCGCGGGTATCAGGGAGAAGAAGCTCGCCAGGACGACGGTCGCGAACGCCTCCGGCCAGCTCAATGAGACGTCGAGCGCGTCCGCGATCAGCGTCAGCGTCAGGCCCTCGGCGATCCACACGCCGCAGGTCAGCAGCAGCAGGCCGGCGCCCCAGGGCGTCACCAGCAGCCGCGAGCCGCGTGCGACCGGGCGGATTCGCGCGGCGAAGTCCTCGAAGTGGCCGGCGCCGCGCAACCGGTGGTAGACGTAGAGCGCGATCCCGCCGAGCGCCGCGAGCACGGCGGCGGTGATCGCGACCACCGGGCCGATCGACGTCTTCTGTGCGCCGAGCACGGTGATCAGCGCGAACAGCAGCGCGAGCGCTGCGGCGTCGAGCAGGCGCTCGGGCACGATCGTCCCCAGCACCTCGCGCCGGCGGGCTCCGGAGCGGTCACCCATGATCAGGATCCGCAGCACCTCCCCACCGCGGGCCGGCAGCACCGTGTTGCCCATGTATCCGACGACCGTCACCCCGACTGCATCGCGTCGCTGGTGCTGGATCCCGGCATGTCGCAGGATCACGTGCCAGCGCCAGCCACGCGCGAGCGTCTCGGCGGCATAGAGGGCGACGGCGGCCGCGATCAGCGCCCAGCCGCCGGTGTCGCCGGGAAATGTCGGCGCCTGCTGCTTGAGCGCCCACCAGACGACGCCTCCCAGGGCGACGAGTGAAACGACGATGCCGACTGCACGCTCGGCGTGTCGTCGCTTGGGCGCTGGCGGGGCCACTCCGCAGGCAGTCTAGGCGCGCAGCGCCCAGGAGAGGCTCTACCCTGCCCTGTCGCATGGGAATCGCCATCGTCACGGGATCGGGCGGCCTGATCGGCTCCGAGACCGTCCGCCACTTCAGCGCCGAGGGCTTCGACGTCATCGGTCTCGACAACGACATGCGGGCCCAGTTCTTCGGGCCCGACGCCTCGACCCGGCATACCAGTGAGAAGCTCGCACGGGAGTTCGACACGTTCCGCCCGCTGGACATCGACATCCGCGACCGTGAGGGCGTCGAGCGGCTGTTCGCCGAGCATGCCAAGGACGTCGAGCTGATCGTCCACACCGCGGCGCAGCCCTCGCACGACTGGGCCGCGTCCGACCCGCACACGGACTTCACGGTAAATGCCAACGGCACGCTCAACCTGCTGCAGGTCGCGCGTGAGCACACGCCGGACGCGACCTTCATCTTCACCAGCACCAACAAGGTCTACGGCGACCGTCCCAACCAGCTTCCGCTGGTCGACGTCGGGACGCGCCTGGAGCTCCCGGAGGATCACCGCTGGTATCCCGGGATCGACCTGGAGATGCCGATCGACCTCTGCACGCACAGCCTGTTCGGCGTCTCGAAGGCCGCCGCCGACCTGCTGGTGCAGGAGTACGGGCGCTACTTCGACATGCCGACCGTGTGCTTCCGCGGCGGCTGCCTGACCGGGCCCCAGCACGCCGGTGCGCAGCTGCACGGCTTCCTGGCCTACCTGATGCGCTGCACGGTCACCGGTGACGCGTACACGATCTTCGGCTACGGGGGCAAGCAGGTGCGCGACAACATCCACGCCGTCGACGTGACCCGCGCGTTCGGCGCGTTCCACGCCGATCCGAAGGCCGCGGCGGTCTACAACCTCGGCGGCGGGCGCCAGAGCAACATCTCGATGCTCGAGGCGATCGCGGAGTGCCAGCGGATCGCCGGCCGCGAACTGGACTACACGCTCTCGGACGAGGCCAGGATCGGCGACCACCGCTGGTGGATCAGCGACCTGAGCGGCTTCAAGCGCGACTACCCGGGCTGGGACATCACCTTCGGCATCGAGGACGTGCTGCAGGAGATCCACGACCACAACGTCGAGCAGTGGCTGACGGCGGCGCGCTGAGCGAGCGCGAGTCGCTGCGCCTGTCGGTCGTCATCCCCGCCTACAACGAGGAGGGGTCGATCGAGGCGACCGTGACCTCGTTCGCCGAGCGCCTCGCGGCCGAGGACATCGACTACGAGATCGTGGTCGTCGACGACGGCTCGATCGATCGCACCGGAGCGATCGTCGCGCGCCTGGCCGAAGCCGACGCCGGCGTGCGCTGCGTGCGCAACGAGGGCCCGCACGGCTTCGGCTTCGCCGTGCGCCGCGGGCTCGACGCGTTCACCGGTGATGCGGTCGCGATCGTGATGGCCGACCTGTCGGACTCCCCGGAGGACCTCGTCGCCTACCACCGGCTGCTGGAGGCCGGCTATGACTGCGCGTTCGGCTCGCGCTTCATCCGCGGCGCGGTCGTGAGCGACTACCCGCGCCTGAAGCTGCTGATGAACCGAACGGTCAACGTCTTCATCCGGCTGCTGTTCGGCCACGGCTACAACGACACGACGAACGCCTTCAAGGCCTACCGGCGCGAGGTCATCGAGACCGTGCAGCCGCTCGTCTCCAACCACTTCAACCTGACCGTGGAGCTGCCGCTGAAGGCCGTCGTGCGCGGCAACTCCTACGCGATCGTCCCGATCTCGTGGACGAACCGCACCAGCGGGGAGAGCAAGCTGCGCCTGCAGGAGATGGGCAGCCGCTACCTCTTCATCGTGCTCATGGTGCTGCTGGAGCACCGCCTGAGCCGCGGCGACTACCGCCGCCAGGACCTGCCGGCGCGGCGCCACCGCCTGGGGCGCCGCCTGTCCGGCCCCGACGTCGTCTCCAGCAAGTCCGACAAGAGGAACAGATGAACTACGAGCGCCTGTACGAGTACCGCTTCCGCGACATCGACCAGGATGCGCGCACCGCCGTCTGGGGTGAGATCGCGCCGTTCATCCACGAGGTGCTGGGGCGCCCGAGCGTCGTGCTGGACCCCGCGGCCGGCCGCGGCGAGTTCATCAACGCGGTGCCCGCGCAGGAGCGCTGGGCGGTCGACATGGTCGACTACCCCGAGGGCACTCACGCGCCGGGGACGAAGGTCGTCGTCTCCGACATCTTCGACGCGGACCTGCCGGAGAGCCACTTCGACGGCGTCTGGGTCTCCAACTTCCTCGAGCACCTGCTCAGCCAGGAGGACTGCGCGCGATTTCTGGAGAAGATGCACCGCGTGCTGAAGCCGGGTGGGCGGATCGCGATCATGGGCCCGAACTTCCGGTACTGCAAGAACGACTACTTCGACTGCGCCGACCACACGCTGATCTTCACCCACGGCGCGATCGCCGAACACCTCTACGCGGCGGGCTTCGAGCTCGAGCGGATCGAGCCGCGCTTCCTGCCCTACTCGTTCCGCAGCAAGCTGCCGCCGTCGGTGGCGGGCACGCGCCGCTACCTGCGCACGCCGCTGGCCTGGCGGCTGCTGGGCAAGCAGTTCCTCTGCGTCGGCCGCGCCTGAGCGCGGGTCAGACGCGCTCGACGACGACGAACAGCGACGTCCCGCGCGGCGCGAGGCGCCGCATCCGCATCGTCGCGGTGCCGACGAGCTCGAGCGTCCGGTTGACCGGCCGCGCGAGGTCCGGGAACTCGGCCTCCTGATCGCTCGCCGTGCGGTCGCTGCGCCGGCGCAGCACGGCGGCGGGGAGCATCTCGGGGAACAGGTAGGAGACCTCGTGCACGCGGACGTCCAGCGGCGCGAACAGGCGCTGCACCATCGGCTTGTCGTAGCGGCGGAAATGGCCGAGCGCGACGTCCCAGTGCGACCACAGCGACTGCAGCGCCGGCACGGTCATCACCAGGCGACTGCCCACGGGCATCTTGCCGACGAGCTCGCGCATGAACCCGTCGTCGTCCTCGATGTGCTCGAGCACGTCGAGCAGCGTGACGACGTCGGCCTGGTCGTAGCGCTCCGCGGCGCGCAGGTTGGCCGCGGCGCCCCAGCGGGCCTCCAGGCGCTGCTCCAGCGCCTCGATCGGCTCGGTGAAGGCGTAGGCCGCCTGCGGAGACTCCTCGGACAGGTATTCGCCGAGCAGGCCGACGCCGGCGCCGACGTCGACGACGGTGAACGGCCGGCCCTGCGGGAGCTGGCTGCGCACCGCGTACCAGCGCACGCGGTGCCAGAAGAAGTCGTGCGAGTGCTCGACCTGGCGCTCGAGGTGGTGGGCGAGGCTATCCGCGGTCATCAAGTGACTCCAGTCCGCTGAGTGACACGCCGCGGGATTGCGAGAACACGACGAACAGCACGACGAAGTTGCCCAGCGAGACGAGCGAGGCGAGGAACAGCGACAGCAGGCTGTAGGTGGCCCAGCCCGGGATCGAAGCTTCGCTGAAGAGCTTCACCCCGATCACGGCGAGCGCCAGCGCGATGCTGGCGGCCAGGGTCACCGTGAAGACCAGCATCGCGCGCAACGCGATCCGGTCGGTGAAGGGGACCAGCATGCCGAGGCCGTGGAGCATCAGCCGCTGCAGGTTCATCCGCGACTCGCCGGTGTAGCGCGAGCCGCGTGGGCAGGGGACGTAGTGCGTGCTGAGCCCGACCGCGGTCAGCGACGCGGAGTAGGACAGATCGAAATAGGGGTGGCGCTCCACCAGCCGCAGCAGCGAGCCGCGGTAGACGGCGAAGTTGCCGGTGCGGATGACGGTCCCGGTCAGGCCGCGGAACAGCAGCTTGAAGGCGCTGTAGAAGAGGCGGAAGCCCTTCGACTCACGACGCGTGGTGCGCCGCGCGAGCGCGATCGTGTACGGGTCCGGGTCATCGCGGATCGCCCGCACCAGCGCGTCGATGTCCTGCGGGCGGTCCTCACCGTCGGAGTCCAGGCTGACGACGAGGTCCTCGTCGGCGATCCGGCCCGCGCTGCGCCGCAGCGTGTACACGATCGCCCGCTGGTGGCCGAGGTTGAACGGCGGCACGATGACATCGACATCAGCGGCCGCATGCAGCTGCGCCATCTGCGGATCGCGGCCGCCGCTGTCATCCGCGACGAGGAAGCGGGTATCGAGATCACGCAGGAGCTCGCTCTGCTGCTGCTCCTGCAGGACCGCGTCCCGGAGTTGCAGAAATGCCGGCACGTCGTGAAACACCGGAGTCACGATCCAGAGGCGGCCGCTCATTCACACCTGAGTCTAGGCGCCGCCATCGGGCGATGCGGGCACCTGCAGCTCCCAGGGGCCGTACGTCGCGACGGTCCGGGCCGACTCCATGTAGTCGATCAGGGCGCCCTGCGCAGGCGCCTTGCCGAACGTCCACGAGTAGAGCTGCGTCGCGTTCCTGACGACGCACACGCGCCTGCCGGTGCGCGCATCCTCACGCAGGTCGTCGAGCACGCGCTGCTGCTGCTCGCTGCCGAGCAGGTACATCCAGTCGCCGGGCATCAGCCCGTTCGGCGCGGGAACCCCGCTCCACAGGTGCAGGCTGCCGAATCCGGGGTAGCCGATCACGGTGTCGCAGCGATCGCGCACGTCGTTCACGAGCCCGTCGACGACCGTCACGAACGGCTCGGGCAGGCGCACGCGGTCAGCGCCGGCGAACGGCAGCGGGATCTGCACCTCGTAGGCCGTCCTGGCCGCGTCCCACGGCTTCGTGACGACGTGGATCGTGAAGCCCGCGAAGATGACCAGGCCGGCCGCCAGCGCGACGAGCCCGGGCACCGGGGTGCGCACGGGCAGCGCCTCGCGGACCTCGCGCAGGCCGTCGGCGACGACGATCGCGGTGGTGAGCACGAGCAGCACGCCGCCGAGCTGGACCTGAGTGCCGGCGACGGGGTAGGCCTGGAGCGTCTCGAACGCCGCGCAGCCGGCGAGGATGAGGCGCGGGAGCAGGTACTGCGGCTCACCGGAGGCCGAGCGCGGCGGGACCGCTGCGAGCCACGCGAATGCGAGCGGGAACGTCAGCCGCGAGCTCAGCGTGTCGAACGGGCCGAGCTGCGCGAGCGCCATCCAGCCGAGCACGCCGACGGCGATCCGCACGAGTCCCGGGGCGAGCAGCACCGCGCCGCTCGCCGGACGCCGGCGCAGCAGGCCCCAGGCGACCGCACCGACCAGCCCGGCAAGCGCCACGCGCAGGTGGTTGTCGAACGTCTGCAGCCGGATCGACAGCACCTCGCGCAGCCGCGAGGGCTCGGTGACGATCCCCTGCCAGAGGTCGGCCGGCGAGCTGCCGAGAACGAAGATCACGAGCACGATCGCCGCCGCGGCCGCGATCCCTCCGGCGACGAACGCGCCCGCAAAGCGCCGTAGGCCGGGAGCTGTCGCGGCCGGCTGCGGGGCGAGGATCCCGGCCGCTCCGAGCGCGAGGATGCCGAGCGCGACGATCCAGGCATAGCGTGAGACCAGCGGGTCGCTGAGGTCGGGACGCATGAGCAGAAACGGGACGACGGCGCCGGCCACGGCGCTGAAGGCGACCAGCGGGAGTCGCCGGCGGCCGGCCGGCAGCGCCAGCACGAGCGCAAACCCCGTCCCGAGCACCAGGAACATCCCGATGTTCAGCTTCGTCAGCGCGGCGGTCGCGGCGATCGCCCCGAGCAGCGCGGCGCCCGTCCGCGCCCAGCGCGGGAGTGCGAGCGCAGCGCTCGCGGCGAAGGCGCCGAACAGCAGCACGATCAGCCCGCTGGGGTGCATCGGCTCCGGCACCAGCGCACTCAGGACGGAGAACAGCACCACCTGCGCGGACAGCCCGGCGACGACGTTGCGCGTCAGCGCGCTGACCGCGAGGCCGCCGAGCAGGCCGGTGAGGACCCAGACGGCGACGACGAGCAGCCGTCCGGTGTTCATCGTGACGTCGAGGCCGAGCACACTCACGAGCGCGCCCCAGAACTCGTAGTACGCAGGGCCGTACTGGGTGAAGACGTCGTGGTAGAGCGTCCCGCCGTCGACGAAGTTGCGCAGCGAGAGCGTCAGGTAGCCCTCGTCGTCGTACTGGACCCACGTGCTGAACAGGTTCCAGTAGGCGGGAATCGCGATGATCGCCGCGAGCGCGACATGAGCCAGCGCCGCCGATGCGACGCCGCGGGCACCCAGCGGGCGCACCAGTTCAGAGGTCCTCGGCCATCCGCGGCGCTTCGTGCCGGAACACGAGCCAGCCCGCGAGAAGGGTCACCGCGGTGATGCCCACGGGAATCAGAACTCCCGCGGGGGAGCCATAGACCTGCCCGATGCTGAGGTAGGCGGGGTCGACCGCAGCGTGCCGCACCTGCTGGATCGCGGCGGCGACCGGGCTCGCGAGCATCAGCCGGGCCACGGAGATCCCGGCCTTCTCGATGACGATCTGCACCGAGTAGAGGATCGGCGTCGCGTAGAAGAGCACCTGGAGGATCACGTCCCAGATCGGCTCGACGTCGCGGTAGCGGATGAACAGCGCCGACAGCAGCATCGCCAGGCCGAACATGAACGCCGTCAGCATCGCGATCACCAGCGGCAGCTCCAGCCATGTGAGGCGCACGCCGTTGCCGGAGATCAGCAGGAAGACGAAGACCGGGATCATGTTCAGCGCGAGGTTCATGAGCGCCGTCAGCACGGTCGCCAGCGGGATCGCCAGCCGCGGGAAGTCGACGCGCCGGATCAGGCCCTCGCGTGCGAGCACGGCGCGCACCGCTCCCGCGGTGGCCTCCGAGAAGAACTGGAACAGCACGATGCCGAAGAGCAGCGCGATCGGATAGTCGGGCAGCGTCACGCCGATCGCCAGCACCTTGGCGAAGACCAGATAGAGGACGCCGAACAGGAGCAGCGGCCGGCCGAGCTGCCAGACGTACCCGAGCACCGAGCCGAAGAACTTCAGCTTGAAATCGGTGACGGCCAGCGTCCAGCTCAGCCGCAGCAGCCGGCCCCAATCGCTTCCCAGGGCGGTGGGCCCGTCGATCTGCCGCTCGGTGATCGACTCCAGCGCCTCAGGTGTCGCGGTGCTCACGAGCCGCCTTCCCCGCGCGCGACGACCGCGCTGCCGGGGGCCGGGCCGGGCGAGCGCTCGATGCGCTGCTCGTAGGGGATGTCCACGAGCGTGCCCGTCACCCGCGTACGGGTGACCGTGATCGTCATCATCCGTTCGCGCTGGTCCATCGGAGCGCCGCCGCTGACGGCGACGGCGGCGGTCACCGTGTAGCGGTCGGGGCCGAGGATGTTGTCGAAGCCGACGCGGTAGACGACCTCCTCGCCGGCGCGGAACAGCCCGGGGTGGGGATCCTCCAGCGCGGTCGACGCGCTGAACAGCTGCATCCGCTTCGGGTTGGCCAGGGCGAAGGCGAAGTGCGGGTCCTCGATGTCCTCGTTGAAGCGCACGCGCATCGCGAAGCTGCACGGCGCCCCGTTGGGCAACGTCAGCGACGGGGTGCCCGCCGCGTCCTCGAACCAGGCCTCGGTGATGGTCGCGCGGCCGTCGCCGAACCGCACGCCCTCGTCGCCCAGGAACTCGATCGGCTCGACGCCGTGGAGCGCGCGCTGCGTGGCCTCGTTCTGCATCGCGGCGCGCGCCTCGTGCGAGAAGTTCAGCTGCATGTAGCGGTTGCCCACGGTCTCGGGGTCGCCGGTCGCGACGACCTGGCCGCGCTCGAGCAGCATCGCGGTGTCGCAGAAGCGCTGGACCGCGTTCATGTCGTGCGTCACGAGCAGCACGGTCTTGCCGTCGGTGCGGATGCGCTCGAACTCGTCGTTGCACTTCTGCTGGAAGGCGGCATCGCCGACGGCGAGCACCTCGTCGATCAGCAGCACGTCGGCGTCCACCTGGATCATCACCGAGAACGCGAGGCGCACGAGCATCCCCGACGAGTAGTTCTTCAGCTTGAGGTCGACGAAGTCCTCGAGCTCGGCGAACTCGATCACGGAGTCGAAGCGCCGCCGCGCGTCGCGCGTGGACAGTCCCAGCATCGCGGCGTTCAGCATCACGTTGTCGCGCGCGGCGAGCTCGTGGTTGAACCCGACGCCCAGCTCGATGAACGTCGAGAGCCGGCCCTCGATCCAGATCCGCCCGGTGTCCGTCGGGTAGATGCCGGCCAGGCACTTCAGCAGCGTGGACTTCCCGGATCCGTTGCGGCCGACGATCCCGAAGAACTGGCCGGCCGGGGCCGAGAACGACACGTCGCGCAACGCGCGCAGCTCGTCGTTGCCCGGGTTGCGGAACGGGTGCAGCGCCCGCTCCTTGAGCGTGTGGACGCGCTCCTTCGGAACCTGGAAGGTCTTCGAGACGCCGTCGACCACGACGGCTGCCCGCCGCTCGGACCCCTGGCTCATGCCCGCCACGATAGCCACGCGCCTGGCGACGCCGCCGCCGGGAGGCGCGGCGCTCTACCCTGCGTGATCGGCATGACGGCGCGCATGGTCTCCTATTCGCAGAACGGCGAGGACGTCGTGTTGTCGCGTGCATTCCCGGATCCGGTCGTCGGCTTCTACGTCGACGTGGGGGCGAACGACCCGGTGCACGACAGCGTCACCAAGGTGTTCTACGACCGTGGCTGGCAGGGCGTCAACGTCGAGCCCGTGCCGTCGGTGCACGCGTCGATCGAGGCCGCGCGGCCGCGCGACGTCAATCTGAACGTCGGCGTCTCCAACCGTCCCGGCACGCTCACGCTGCAGGAGTTCGCCGGCGCCACGGCGGTCTCGACCTTCAGCCCGCAGCTCAAGGAGCAGTGGGAGGGGATGGGCTACACGAGCGTCGAGCGCGAGGTGCCCGTGACCACGCTCTCGGCGATCTTCGAGGAGCACGTCGGCGACCGCGTGGTGGAGTTCCTGAAGGTCGACGTCGAGGGCTTCGAGCAGCAGGTCTTCGAGGGCTTCGACCTGCGGCGCTGGCGCCCGCGCGTCCTGGTCGCCGAGCAGAACTACCACGAGTCCTGGGAGCCGCTCGTCACGGCCTGCGGCTACGCGCGTGTCCTCTACGACGGGCTGAACTACTTCTTCGTGCGCGAGGAGGACCTCGACGAGCTGGCCCCGGCATTCGCCCGGCCCGCCTCGATCGCGCTCGACGGCTTCGATCCGTGGCACTACATCCGCCAGCTCGAGGACGCCGGCGCGACGATCCAGGCGCTGCGCGGGGAGCTCGAGGTGGCGCGGAGCACACCACCGCCGCGCCGGTCGCTGACCGGCGCGGTGAGACGCAGATTGCGCGGCTGAGCCCCGCTCAATAGAGCGGCGGCTCGTCGGGGAAGAGCCGCTCCAGCGCGTCCTCGTCGTCCTCGGAGCCGGATGTTCGCTTGCGCTCTGCAGGCGTCGGCGCCGGCGGCGGAGGCTCGGGGACGTGCTCCGACCCGGACAGCCGCCGCAGCCCGCGCAGCCCGGCGAACAGGGCGCGCCGCGTGCTCGGCCGGCGCGCGAGCGCCGCGAGGGTCCGCTGGATCTCCGTCGGAAGCAGCTGCTGGTCGGGCTCGACGAGCGCCAGTCCGGTCGGCCCGATCGCGTGACGGAAGTGCCAGTAGGTGGCATGCTGCGCGAGGTCGGCGCCCTCCAGGCGCAGCAGCTCGCTCGCCGGCAGCGCGAGCGCCGCGTCGTAGGCCTCGAGCAGGCCCAACGCCGTGTTGCGCCACGTGAGCGGCGCTCCCGCCCGGCGCACCCGCTCGACCTGCGCGGCGGCGGCCTGCGGATCGCGCAGCACCGCGATGCAGCGGTCGGCGCTGGCGTCCTCGTCCCATGGATCGAGCAGGGCGGCCTCCGGCGGCAGCAGCTCCGCGAGCGCGCTGACCGACGCGAACAGGCAGGGGCGACCGGCCTCGGCCGCCTCGAACGGGATCAGCCCGAACCCTTCGTAGGTGGTCGGGTAGACGACTGCGGCGCAGTGTTCCAGCAGCCACCCCTTCTCCGCCTCGCTCACCGCGGGCAGCGTGATCACGTCGGCTGCGACATCGGGGTTGAGCCCCCGCCACTCGGCTTCAGCGCCGACCGACGAGCCCTCCGCGACGTCGGGGCCCGCCAGCACCAGGCAGCCTTCCCAGTCGTGACGCTGCTTGAGCGCGCGCAGCAGCCGCATCGCGAACAGCCGGTTCTTGTGCCGGAAGGTCGTCCCGAGACAGAGCAGGAAGGGCCGGTCGGGGAGTTGCGGGCCGCTCGTCGGCGTCGCCGGCGCGGGGCGGTCGACCGTCACGCTGTGGTCGACCCCCAGCAGAACGACACGCGCCCGCTCGGCGGGAACGAGATCCTCGGCCAGGGCGTCCGTCCGCGCCTGCTCGGAGAAGAAGAGCACGAGGCTCGACAGCGCCATCGTCTCGGCCGTCAGACGACGGTAGGCCTGCCAGGCTCTCGCCGAACGGAAGTAGGACGGATTGCGATAGGCGATCAGATCCTGATTGGTGACCACGAGGCGCTCGCCGAGCGAGGCGAGGAACTCCAGGTCGCGCGGGTCGGTCATCTGGAAGGGCCGGTGCACGATGTCCGTGCGCGCCGGGTCGTCGAGCAGCGTCCTCCAATCGGCCAACGTGACGTTGTCGAGCGCGTCGAGCACACGCTTGGCATACGCGCCCAGGTCGTGCGGGGTGACGACGCGCACATGCGCCAGGCCGGTGCGGGCCAGCCCGGCGATCACCTCGATCACGTGCAGTTGCGTGCCGGTCATGAACGGGCCCAGGCAGCGCCCGTCGATGGTCAACGAGATCCCGCGAATCGCGCGATCTGCCGTCATCAGCGCGCGCGAGAGCGGCGAGAAGCGCGCGCTCTCGGTCAGCTCCACCGTCTGCGCCCAGTAGCGGAAGCGGCTCTCGATCAGCTCGTCGTGCGCCTTCTGGAGCGGGTTGACCTCACCCTCGACGCCGAGCGAGGCGTGCCCGTGGTGCAGGACCAGCACGTCGTCGGCCGCAACGTGCTGCAGGCCGGTGGCCACGCAGCGCTGCGAGAAGTCGACCTCCTCGCCGTAGGCGGGCGCGAACGCGGCGTCGAAGCCGCCGACCAGTTCGAGTGCGGTCCGGCGGATGAAGACGCAGTGGCCGACCGCCGTGGGGATCCGCGGGCGCAGGCGCTTGCTGAGCTCGCGCAGCCGGGCCGCCGCGGCGTCGAAATCGACCTCCGGCGGCAGGGCGCTGATCGGGGTGTTGCGGTAGGGCACCGACAGGATCGAGCCGTGGTTGGTGAGGGCGGTCGCCGTTGCGATCGAGTCGTCCGAGCGCGCGGCGTCGCGCAGTCCCTCGAACCACCCGGCGGCGACGACCACGTCGGAGTTCACCAGCACGACATCGGCCGGGACGCTCGCCGCGAACGCCGCGTTGCAGTTGCCGACGAAGCCGAGGTTCTCGCCCTGACGCAGCCACAGGACCTCGCGGTCTCCGGGGAGCTGCTCGACCCATGCCCGGGTCGCCGGCTCGGGGCTCGCGTCGTCCGCGACGAGGATCGGCACCCCCGGCGGGGTGTGCTCGAGCAGGCTCGCCAGGCAACGCACCGCGTGCTGGTGCCCACCGAACAGCGGCACCACGACCGCGACATCATCCCGCTGGACCGTCAGCCGCTCGCCCGGGGCCATATCTCGGACGCTCACGGTCGCCACGATAGTCGCTGGAGTGGGCGCGCGGCGTCAGCCGCGGTGGTCCAGATCGTCGAACGCTGCCGCGACACGCTTGCCGTCGCCCGCCCGCGGCGCCCCTAGACTGCCCTCCGTGATCGGGGACCCCGCCGCGCCGGCTCCAGCCTCCCGAGACGACCGCTGGACGCTCGCCGCCGCCTTGGCGCTCTCCGTCCTCGCGTTCGCGGCGCTCGTGTTCATCGGGCGCGGGATCGGCTTCTTCTACGACGAGTGGAGCTTCGTGTTCACCCGTCGCGGGTGGAGCGCCGACACGTTCCTGCAGCCGCACAACGAGCACATCGCGGTACTGCCGGTGCTGATCTACAAGGCGCTGTTCGCGGTCGCCGGCCTGTCGACCCACTGGCCCTACCGGGTGCTGCCCGCGGCGCTCCACGCCGGGATCGGCCTCACCGTCTTCCTGCTGGCCCGCTCGCGCATCGGCAGCCCCGCGGCGCTGGTCGCGGCCGGCCTGGTGCTCGTGATGGGACGCACGGCGCAGAACATCCTCTGGGCCTTCCAGATCGGGTTCCTGGGCTCCGTGCTCGCAGGGCTGCTCGCGCTGCTCGCGCTCGATCGCGGGCGCAGGGTGTGGGCCTGCATCGCGCTGGTCACCGCGATGCTGTGCTCGAGCCTCGGCGTGCCGTTCGCGCTCGGGGTCGCCGCCGAGCAGCTTGCCCGCCGGGAGCGCAGGACCCTCTGGATCCCCGCCGTCCCACTCGCGCTCTACACGCTCTGGTACCTGGGGTACGCGCGCGGCAAGAGCGACATCACCGCAGACAGCGCCGCGCAGGCGGCGCAATGGGCAGCGAACGCCGCCGCCGCGTCCGCCGGCTCGGTGGCTGGGCTGACGATCGACTGGGGCCGCACGCTGCTCGTGCTGCTCGTCGCCGTCCTGCTGGTGCGGGCCGTCCGGCAGGGACTCGGATCCGCGCGGCTGACCGGGCTGATCGTGACCGTCGTGGCGTTCTGGGGTCTCTCCGGCATGGCCCGCTCGCTGACGGTCGACCCGTCAGCCAGCCGTTACCTGACGCTCGGCGGCGTCGTGATCGTGCTCGTGATCGTCGAGCTGCTGCGCGGAACGGAGCTGAACGGGCGAGCGCTGGCCGTCGGCGCGGTGCTCGTCGTCTTCGCCGGCCTGGCGTCCCTGCCGGCCCTGCGCGGGTACGCGAAGGAGCAGCAGCGCTGGAGCGGCATCGTCGCCGCCGAGCTGGGCGCGCTGCAGCTCGTCCCCGGCTCCGCGCCCGCCGGGTTCAGGCCGGATCCGACCTTCGCGCCACAGCTCACCGCCGGCCAGTACCTCGACGCGGTGAGCGACCTGGGCTCCAGTCCGGCTGACAGCCCCGCCGAGCTGCCGCGCGCGTTCAACGAGGAGCGCCAGAACGCCGACCGGATCCTTCAGGCCCTGGCCCTGCAGGCCGTGCCGGCGGCGGGGGGGCGGCTGACGGCCGGCAGCTGCCGGCCGCTCGGCGCGACGCCCGTCGACGTCGCCGTGCCGCCTGGCGGCCTGCGGTTCACCGGCCGCGGGCAGCTGGCGGTGGGGGTGCGGCGCTTCGCCGACGGTTTCGTCAACCCGCCGTCGCCGGTGCCGGTGAAGGGGGCGACCGTCGTGCGCTTCGCGCGCGACCGCTCGCCCGTGCCCTACCGCGCGCAGGTCAGCCGGGCCGGCGGCGACGTGCGCCTCTGCTGAGCGGGTTCGCCATCCTGTACGTGACGTGAAGCGCCGCATCTCCATCAGCCCCCGCCGCTACCACCAGGTGGCGCTCGCGGCGCTCGTCCTGCTCGTCCTGATCGTGTTCAGCGGCTCGGCCGTGCGCCTGACCGGCTCGGGGCTGGGCTGCGAGGGCTGGCCGGCGTGCGAGGAGGGGAAGGTGGTCGCGCCGCTGCAGACCCACGCGATCATCGAGTTCACCAACCGCGTGTTCTCCGGCATCGTCGCGCTCGGCACGATCGCCGCCGGCCTGCTCGCGTTCTTCCGCGTGCCCCCGCGCCGCGACCTGAAGATCCTCGGCGTGCTGCTGCCGCTCGGAGTCGTCGCGCAGGCGGTGCTCGGCGGGCTCAGCGTCGTCTACGACCTCAAGCCCGGCTTCGTGATGGGTCACTACTCCCTGTCGCTGGTGCTGCTGATCGCCTCATGGGCGCTGTACTGGCGCTCGAAGCCCGACTTCGAGGCCGGCCGGATCGAGCCCGGCGCCCCCGACCGCCTGACGATGTGGGCCACGCGCCTGCTGCTGCCGCTCGGCGCGCTGATGGTCGTCGCCGGGACGGCCGCCACGGCAGCGGGCCCGCACGCCGGCGGAGCGGGGACGGGAGACCTCGTCGAACGGCTCTACGTGAAGGGCAGCGACACGCTGAGCTGGGCGGTCGGCAACCACACGACGATCGGGATCGTCTTCGGCCTCGTGGCGCTCGCGGCGCTCGGCATCGCCTGGTACCGGCAGGCCGGCGGCGCGCTGATCCGCGCGCTCGTGACCGTCGTCGTGCTGCTGGGCGTGCAGGGCATCGTCGGCGCGATCCAGTACCAGTCGCAGCTGCCGGCGGAGCTCGTCTGGGTCCACGTCTGCCTGGCGACCATCACCTGGGTCGCGCTGCTGTGGGCGTGGAGCGCGGCGGGGACACCGGTGCGCGAGGGCGCCGCGGCCGCGCCCGAGCCATCCCCTTCGCCGACCCGGGGAACCGCCGCGGCGTGACCGCGGGGGCGCTGCGCTACGCCGTCGCCACGATCTGCGCCGGTGCGCGCCTGCCGATGGCGCGGGTCATCGCGGCGTCGGCCCGGCGGTGCAACCCGGAGGTTCCGTGCTTCGTCCTGCTCGCCGATGAGCCCGGGCCCGGCGTCGACCCGGAGGCCGAGCCGTTCGAGCTGATGGTGGCCTCGCAGCTCGGGCTGCCGCACTTCCGGCGGATGGCGTTCCGCTGTGAGCGCGAGGAGCTCAGCTATGCGCTGACGCCCCACCTGCTCCGCCGGCTGCTCGACCGCGAGGATCTCGACGCAGTCGTGTTCCTCAAACAGGAGACGCTGGTCGTGGGCGACCTCGAAGCGGTCGCCGGTCCGCTGCGGGCTGCGGGCGTGGTCCTCACGCCCCACCTGCTCGCCCCGCTCCGCGGTCCGGACGCCGTCGCGCGTGAACTCGTCATCTGTCGCGCCGGGATCTACAACGGAGGCGTGATCGGCGTCGCGGACCGGGATCCGGGGCCGGCGTTCCTGGACTGGTGGGCGGACCGCATCGGGGACAGCTGCGTGCTCGACATCGCAGCCGGCCTGCACTACGAGCAGCGCTGGCTCGACCACGTGCCCGCGCTGTTCGACGGGGTGCATGTGCTCAAGGACGTCGGCGTGAACGTCGGCCACTGGAACATGCGCGAGCGCCAGGTCCAGGTGGCCGGTGACACCGTGCTCGTCGACGGGGTGCCGGGAAGCGTCGTGCGCTTCAGCGGCTACGAGCCGGAGCGCCCCGAGCGGGCGACGAAGTATCAGGACCACCCGACGATCGCCGAGATCGGCGGTGCCGCGGCGGTCTTCGAGCGCTATCGCGCCGAGCTGCTGGCCGCCGGCCATCACGCCGCGGCAGCGGCGCCCTACGCGTACGGATGCTTTGCCGACGGCGTCCCGATCCCGGCGCTCGCCCGCGAGCTGCACCGCGAGCTCGGACCCGGCGCCGAGGCGTTCGGCGATCCGTTCGTGCCCGGGCCCGGGACGTTTCGTGCCTGGCTCGAAGCCCCGATCGGAACCGGCGCGGCACCATCGATCTCACGGTTGTGGGACGCCGTCTGGCGCCGGCGCGCCGATCTGCAGGCCGCGTTCCCCGACCACCTCGGGGCGGACGGGCACGCCTTCTCCGCGTGGCGCGAGTCGTTCGGGCGCGACGAGCACCAGATCGCCGATGGGCTCTAGCCCGGCCGCCACCGAGCTGGCGATCGCGACCGTGGTCGCGGCCAATCACCTGGCACGGGCGCGGGTGCTCGCCGCCTCCCTCCGCCGGTGGCACCCGGACCTGTCGCTGGTGCTGCTCCTGATGGACGAGCCGGCGGGCCGGTTCGACCCGGCGGGCGAGCCTTTCGAGGTGCTGCGGCTCGCCGACCTTCCGCGAACGGACGACCTGCTCGCCCTCGCATTTCGCTACGGGCGCCGCGGCGCATCGGCGGCGGCGAAGCCGCGACTGGTCGGCCACCTGCTCGAGCGCGGACATCCAGGCGTGCTGTTCCTGGACCCGGACACCGTCGTCACCGGGGATCTCACGCCGGTTCTCGACGCGGTGCGCGGCAGCGCGCTCGTGCTCACCCCGCATCTCGTCAGTCCCGCACGCGGCGACGGTGCACGCGCACGGGAACTGGCGATCGCGCGCTCCGGCATTCTCAACGCCGGCGTCGTCGGGGTGCACGCCGGACCGGTGGCCGAAGCGTTCCTCGAATGGTGGAGCGAGCGGCTGCTGACGCACTGTGTCAGCGACCCGGCGGAGGGGATGCACATGGACCAGCGCTGGCTGGACCTGGCGCCGGTGCTGTTCGGCGACGTCCGGCTGCTGCGCGACCCCGGGGTCAACGTGGCGTACTGGAACATCACCGAGCGACCGGTGCGGATCGAAGGAGCGCAGATCACGGTCGGTGGCAGCCCGTGTCGGATCGTGCATGCCAGCGGCTACGACGCGGCGAGCCCAGAGATCCTCAGCCAGTACGCCCCGGCGATGCGGACCGCGGAGTCCGGAGCTGCGGGCCTCCTTGCCGATCGCTATCAGCGCGCGCTGCTCGCCTGCGGCGACGCGGTGGCGCGACACTGGTCGTGGGCGTTCGATCGGTGGGCCGACGGCGTCCTGATACCGCCGGTCGCGCGCGAAGCCCACCGGGCGCTCGGACCGGCGGCGGCGCGCTTCGGCGACCCATTCGCGGTGGGGCCCGGCAGCTTTCGCACCTGGTTGGCCTCCTCGGGCACCGTGATCTGACGCGAACGCGAGACCGCCCAGGGGGCTCCTTCACCGGTCGCGACGCGATTCCGTCCGCAAACACCGGGATCGTTCTTCGCGCAACGGTTGCGCGCGCTTGCGTGCCGCTGTTCGATCAGGGAGAGGGAGAGCGGATGGATCGTCCGGTCATCTATGCCAGCAGCGTCACTCGGCGGCAGGCCCGCTGGCGTCGCGCACGCCGCAGGAGCGTGCTGCTCGGGCCGCGGCTCGCGATGCTCGCGCTCGGCGTATCGGCCTGCGCCTTCGCGGTCACCGTGCTGGAGCGCCTCACGTAGGCGGCGTGCGCAGCGCGAAAGCGCCGCGAGACCCCCGCGCCGTCGACACCCCGGTGCGGCGGCCGCCTGCGCCGGCGGCCGCCGTGTCGGTACTCCGGCGCGATCACGCTGCGAGCACCCGCGCCAGCAGCGCCGCCACCGCCAGTGGCTCTGCCGTGATCCGCCGCCAGGTCAGGCGCACGACGCGGACGCCGGCAGCTGCGAGGTCGGCGTCGCGGCGGCGGTCGCGCTCGAATGCCTCGCGGTGTGCGTGGAAGGCGTAGCCGTCGATCTCGACGACGAGGCCCTCGGCGGGCCAGTGCAGGTCGACGAGGTGGCCTTGGACCTTCACGTTGGCGCGCGGTCGTGGCAGCGCGGCTGCGGCGATCAGGTCGAGCAGCCGGCGCTCGGCCTCCGAGCGGGTGGCCGCCGGCTCGGGCCCGCTCGCTGCGGCGAACCGGCGCAGCGTGGCTGCTCCGCGCCTCCCCCGGTGGGCGAGGCAGGCTGCTGTGAACTCGTCGGGTGTGATCAGACGCTGCACGCGGGCCTGCTCGATCGCCCAGCGCAGGTTGCGCTCGCTCAGGACCGACGCGAGGTCGATCAGGGTGCGTGCCGGCGCGGTGAGCGGGAGGCCCTGGTGTCGCCGGACCGCGTTGCTGGTGAGCGTGGCGGTGCGGTGGATCACGACGCCGTCGCGGTGCTCAGGGCGGCGGAGCGAAGGGAGGAGCACATGGACGGGCTGACGGCCTGCGGGTGCGTCGATGACGCGCCAGAGCACGGCGGCGGTCAGGTGGCTGAGCACGGCGCCGGGCCCGCAGGCGAGCAGCGCGGCCGTCTCGAGTGCGAGCGGGAGCGGGACCGCGTGGCCGACGAGGTAGACACCGCGGTGGATGCGGTGGAGCCGGCCCGTCGCGACGCGGTGCTGGATCGCGCTGCGCGAGACGCCCGCGGCGATCAGCTGCCCGACGGCGACGACCTGCCGCTGGCGCCGCGCGATGGCGTCGATCAGCTGGTCGACGGGGCTCATCGCGCGCCACTCCCGTGTGCAGAAACCTCCACTCGGCGGGCGCGGCGCCTGGCGTGGAGGGTTGGGCACGCCGGGGCGTGCTCAACCCACCCGGCGCTCAGCGCGGGGCCGCGAGTGGGGGGGTGGGCACACGGAGCGGCGGGCCGGCGCCCAG
>JBBQKR010000036.1:0-29490 GCA_038327125.1 Solirubrobacterales bacterium | reverse complement strand
GCAGCCATCAAGGGCCGCATCAACCAGATCAAGGCCGAGGTCGAGAACACCGACTCCGACTTCGATCGCGAGAAGCTCCAGGAGCGCCTCGCCAAGCTCTCCGGCGGCGTTGCCGTCGTGAAGGTCGGCGCGGCCACCGAGACGGAGATGAAGGAGAAGAAGCACCGTGTCGAGGACGCCCTCCAGGCGACCCGCGCGGCGCTGGAAGAGGGCATCGTCCCCGGCGGCGGTGTCGCACTCCTGCAGGCATCCAAGAGCGTCAACGTCGAGGCGATCGAGGACGAGGACGAGCGCACGGGCGCTCGCATCGTCCTGCGCGCCGTCGAGGAGCCGCTCCGTCAGATCGCGGAGAACTCGGGCTACGAGGGCTCGGTCGTGATCGCCGACGTGTTCAAGGCCAAGAAGGGCTTCGGCCTCAACGCCGCGACCGGCGAGATCGTCGACCTCGTCGAGGACGGCGTCATCGACCCGGCGATGGTCACGCGCTCCGCGCTGCAGAACGCAGCGTCGATCGCGAAGAACATCCTCACCACCGAGGTCATCATCGCCGAGATCCCGGACAAGGATCACGGCGGCGGCGGCATGCCCGACATGGGTGGCATGGGCGGCATGATGTAAGGAGCCGGCCTCCGGCCGACGACTCGAGAAGGGCCCGGCAGATGCCGGGCCCTTTTTCGTTCCGGGTGACCGCGCTAGGCCGTGCCGGCCTCGGCGCGGCGCAGCTGGCGGGTCGCCCACAGCCACATGAGGACCGCGATCGCGAGCGAGGCGGCGAACGCGTAGAGCACCTTCGCCGGGTCGCCGGAGATGAAGCCGCGACCGGCGTCGATGACAAGCGTGAGCGGGTTGATCGACGCGGCGCCCTTCAGCCACCCGGTCAGCAGCGCGAGCGGCACGTACACCGGTGCGAGGAACAGCAGCACGAACACGGGCGTCTGCATGAACGAGCCGATGTCGACCGACTGGTAGCGGAACGCGAGGCCGACCGTCCACAGCGAGCACGCGATGTTGACCAGCGCACCGAGCGCCACGAGGCCGAGCAGGTCCGCCGCGCTGCCCTTGACGTCCATCCCGGTGGCCAGCGCCAGCGCCCACAGCAGGACGCCCACGACGGTGAAGCGCACGAGCCCGGCGAGCACGTAGCCGACGATGATCCACCGGCGCCGCGGCGCGCCGAGCAGCAACCGGCGGGCGAACCCGCTCTCGTAGTCCTCGGCGAGCCGGAAGCCCGTGAAGACCCCGCCGAACGCTGCCATCTGCAGGAAGACGAAGACGAACTGGAACGCGGTGTAGCCGGCTTCGAACTCGAACCCCGGAACCTCTGTGACCGCCGAGAGCCCGCCGGCGAATGCGAGCAGGAAGACGAGCGGGAACGCCAGCGACGGGATGATGATCGCCGGGTTCTTGTACGTGTGGATGATCGTGCGCCGCACCACCGCCAGCGCCACACTCAGATCCTGGCTCACGAGCTCGTCCTCACGTGCGCTGCACCCGCTTGCCCATCCCGCGCGCGGCGAGCCCGAAGAACACGACGAGGATCGCGGTGGCGACCGCGATGCACGGCAGCAGCGTGCTCAGGTCCCACCCGTCGATGATCAGGCCGCGCATCCCGTCGATCAGGAAGCTGATCGGGTTCGCCTGGGCGATCGCGCGAAACCAGTCCTTCTGGATGAAGTCCGCGGGCAGGCTCATCGTCGAGAGGAAGAAGAGGACGAAGAGCAGCGGGAACATCCCCTGCACCGCCTCCGGCGAGCCGGTCTGGATCGCCAGCCACGCGCCGATCCCGGCGAACGCGAGCGCGACGTAGACGGCGAGCGCGACCAGCACGATCGCGCCGAGCACGCCGGCCTCGATGTGCACGCCGAACGCGAGCCCGACGGCGAGGTAGATCAGCGTGCCGGCGATCGACACCGACGTGCCGCCGAAGGTCGCGCCGACGAGCACCGTCCAGCGCCGCGCCGGGGTCAGCGACAGGCGGTCCAGGAAGCCCTTCTGGATGTCCGAGGCCAACTCGGTCCCGGCCGTGATCGAGGCGAACAGCGCGCCCTGGACGAAGCACACGACGATCGCGAAGTTGATGTAGCTGTCGGTCGGGAAGCCCGGCAGCCTGGTCACCGACTGCAGTCCTGCCGCGTTGACCGCGAGCAGGATCAGCGGGAACAGGATCACCGGGATCACGAGCTCCGGCTGGCGGAACGTGCGGCTGACCGAGCGGCGGGCGATCAGCGCGACCTGATGCACCGCGGTCGATTCGCGCGCGGCGGGGCCGGCCGCGAGCGGAACGCTCGTCACTGCGCGACGGGCTCCGGCACGGCAGGCGCAGCGTCGTCCGCGGCACCCTCGTCGTCGTCCGCGCCCTCGAGCGAGCGGCCGGTCTTCTCGAGGAAGACATCGTCGAGCGAGGGCTGATGCAGCTGCAGGTCGGCGACGCTGATCCCGTCGGCGTCGAGCGCGCGGATGACGTCGGCGAGCGCTTCCGCCCCGCCGGCCAGCCGGACGGCGACGCTCTTGGGGCTGCCGGCGGCGGGCTCGCCGAACCGCGCCAGCGCCGTGGCCAGGCGCTCCTTGTCGTTCGGGTTGGACGGGGTCGCCTCGAGCGCCACGCCGCCGATCTGCGCCTTCAGCGCCGATGGCGTGCCCTCGGCGACGATGTGCCCGTGGTCGATGATCCCGACGCGGTCGGCGAGCACATCGGCCTCTTCGAGGTACTGCGTCGTGAGGAAGACCGTGACGCCGTCCTCACGCGCGAGCCGCTCGACCTCGGCCCACAGGGCGGTGCGGCTCTGCGGATCCAGGCCGGTCGTCGGCTCGTCGAGGAACAGGACGCGCGGGCCGTGCAGCAGCGCGAGCGCGAGATCCAGGCGGCGCTTCATCCCGCCGGAGTAGCCGCCGACCTTGCGGCTCGCCGCGTCGGTCAGCCCGACGCGCTCGAGCAGGGCGTCGCCGCGCGCGCGGCAGTCCGCCTTCGAGAGGCCGTGCAGCCCACCCTGAAGCTCGATGTGCTCCCAGCCGGTGAGAAAGTCGTCGAGTGCCGCCTCCTGGAGCGCCGCGCCGATCGTCCGGCGGATCGCGCTGCCCTGGCTCGCCACGTCCATCCCGGCGACGGTGGCGCGGCCGCCCGTCGGCGGCAGCAGCGTGACGAGCATCAGGACCGTCGTCGACTTGCCGGCGCCGTTCGGTCCCAGGAACCCGTAGATCTCGCCCGGCTCGACGCGCAGGTCGATCCCGTCGACGGCTTTGATGCCGCCCTTGAACTCGCGCCGCAGCCCCTCGACGACGATGCCGTTGTCGGGACCGGTCACTACGCCCCTGCGACCTCGGAGACCGGCCGCGGTCCGGGGCCGACGTACTTCGCGGTGGGGCGGATCAGCCGCCCTTCGCGCTTCTGCTCGAGGATGTGCGCCGACCAGCCCGCCACGCGCGCGCACGTGAACATCGACGTGAACAGGTCGGCCGGCACCTCGGCCATGTCGAGCACCACGGCCGACCAGAACTCGACGTTCGTGGCCAGGACCCGGTCGGGCTTGCGCGCCTTCAGTTCGGCGAGCGCGGCGATCTCGAGCGCCTCGGCGACCTCATAACGCTCCGAGCCAAGCTCCTTGGCGGTGCGGCGCAGGACGCGAGCGCGTGGATCCTCGGCGCGGTAGACACGGTGGCCGAAGCCCATCAGCCGGTCGCCGCGATCGAGCGCGGTCTTGACCCAGGCGTCGGCGTCGCCGCTCTCGGCGACCTCGTCGAGCATCTGCAGGACGCGCGACGGCGCGCCGCCGTGCAGCGGCCCGCTGAGCGCGCCAACGGCGCTCGAGAGCGCGGCCGCGCAGTCGGCGCCGGTCGAGGCGACGACGCGCGCGGTGAACGTCGACGCGTTCATCCCGTGCTCGGCCGCGGAGATCCAGTAGGCGTCGATCGCCTTCACGTGGCTCGGGTCCGCCTCACCGCGCCAGCGCAGCAGGAAGCGCTCGGCGATCGTCCTGCCGCCGTCGATCACGGACTGCGGGACCCACGGCTGGCCGAGGCCGCGCGCGGACTGCGCGACGAAGCTCAGCGCCATCACCGAGGAGCGCGCGAGGTCCAGCCGCGCCTGCTCGTCGCTGATGTCCAGCAGCTGGCCCATGCCCCACTCGGGGGCGAGCATCGAGAGCCCCGCCTGCACGTCGACACGCGGATCGCCGGAACGGACCATCAGCGCGTGCGGCTCGGCCGGCATCAGCCCCGGGTCGAACGACCCGTCCACCAGCAGTCCCCAGACCTTCCCGAAGGGCACCTTGCCGACGAGGTCCTCGATGTCGACGCCCCGGTAGCGGAGCGCGCCACCCTCCTTGTCGGGCTCGGCGATCTCGGTGGCGAAGGCGACGACGCCTTCCAGGCCGGACTGAACCTCGGTCACGTGCGGCTCCTGAGGGGGTGAGGGTTTGACGGCGGGGACAGCGGGGGAATCTAGTACAAGCGCTCTCCCGGCCTGAGCGGGCACCGGCGCCGTCCCGGTAGATTTGGCCGACCCTCAGGAGGAGCCGACGATGACCGACGCCGCAACCGCAGCTGACCTGATGTTCCGACCCGCGAGTGAGCTCGCGGACCTCGTGCGCGCCGGTGAGATCACGGCCCGCGAGCTGGTCGAGTCCTCGCTCTCGCGGATCGACGCGCTGAACCCGGAGTACAACGCGTTCATCGACGTCTTCCACGACGAGGCGCTGATGGCCGCCGAGGGGATCAAGGCCGGCGACGAGCGCCCGCTTGCGGGTGTCCCGATCGCGATCAAGAACAACCGGCCGGTCGAGGGCAAGCGCTTCACGTTCGCCTCGTCGTTCTTCGGTGACTTCGAGGCGCCGTTCGAGTGGATCGGCGTGACGCGGCTGCGTGAGGCCGGCGCGATCATCGTCGGCACGACGAACCTGCCGGAGTTCGGGATCCTCCCGACGACCGAGCCGCGGCGCTTCGGCGCGACCCGGAATCCGTGGAACCCCGGCCACACCTCGGGTGGCTCGTCGGGCGGCGCGGCCGCAGCGGTCGCCGCCGGCATGATCCCGATCGCGCACGCCAACGACGGCGGCGGCTCGACGCGCATCCCCGCATCCTGCTGCGGGCTCGTCGGCCTGAAGGTCCAGCGCGGGCGCATCAGCGTCGCCCCGATCCTCGGATACTCCTTCCTGGGCGTCGACGGCGTCGTCTCGCGCACGACGCGCGACACGGCGGTCGCGCTCGACGTGCTCGCCGGCCACGCGATCGGTGACGTCGCCTGGGCGACGCCGTCACGAACGCCGTTCGTCAGCCAGACCGCCGAGGAGCCGCGCGGGCTGCGGATCGCGCTGACCTCACTCACGCCGGTGGAGACCGCGTCCGTCGATGCGCGTGTGCTCGAGGCGCTGCACGAGGCCGCCGCACTGCTGCGCGACCTGGGACACGAGGTGATCGAGGACGATCCGCCGTGGCGGATCCCGGGCCTGCTCGAGCAGTTCAGCGTGCTGTGGGCGCCGATGATCTCCACGCAGACGGCGTTCGGCGCACAGCTGATGGGCCGCGAGCCGACACTCGAGGACATCGAGCCGCTGACGATGGCCATGTATGAGGCCGCCAAGGGCGTCAACGCGACGACCTACCTCGGCGTCGAGATGATGCTGCAGGGCGTCGCACGGGCGATCGTGCAGTGGACGGCGCAGTACGACGCCGTGCTCTGCCCGACCCTCGCCGAGCTGCCGCTGGCGCTCGGGACGATGGACGCGTGCGATGTCGACAACCCGCTGTCGGGCTTCATCCGCTCGGCCGACTTCACGCCGTTCACGGTGGTCTCGAACCTCACCGGGTCGCCGGCGATCAGCGTCCCCCTCGACCACGACGAGGAGAGCGGCCTGCCGATCGGCATCCAGATCGTCGGCCAGCCCGAGGGCGAAGGCGCGCTGCTGGCGCTGAGTGCTCAGCTCGAGGCGGCGCGGCCTTGGGCGGGGCGGCGGGCGGTGGTGGCGGGGGCGTAGTAGTCGGTGCCGGGACGCGGAGCGGTTTCGGCAGTGGGGCTACGACACCCCGACCAGCACGCCTGAGCCCAAACGCACCCCGCAGCGGTCTACGAGGACCCCGCTGGCCAGACCAGGAGCGAGAGATCGTGGATGCCACGAGATCCGCGACCAAAGCCTACGCAAACGCGGGCGCTGCCACCCCGAGAACCTCCGCCATCGAACGCGGCGAAACTCCAAGCGCAACAGCATCAGCAGTCCCACGCTCAGAGGTCGACGACACCTCGAGCAACTCCGCCTCATCCCACGTCGCGGGCGTGCGGTTCCCGAGCAACGTCTCACCCAGCCGCAAAGCGTTGCGGACGAGCGGCGTGGGCAGCTTCAGGAGCGGACGGTCGTGTCCTGCCGCCTGCAGAATCAGCCGCACCGCCGCTGCATGGCTGAGCGTCTCGGGGCCGGCAAGCTCGAAGCGCTCACGGCGTTCAGCGGACGGCCGCGCGAGCGCGGCTGCGACGCATGCGGCGACGTCGTGCGCCCAGATCGGCTGGAACAGCGCGCGGCCGTTGCCGGACATGACGGCCGCGGGCAGCAGTGCCAGGCGCTCGACCATCGTCAGCCACACATCCCCGGGCGCGTAGATCAGCGACGGCGCGAACGTCGTCGAGGCGATCCCCGCCGAGCTGACGGCATCCTCCGCGAGCGCCTTCGCACGCAGGAACCGCGTGCGGTCGTGTGCGGTCGCGCCGAGCGCGGAGAAGAACACGAAGCGCTCGACGCCGGCGCGTTCCGCCGCCTCGACCATCCGCCATGTCGCGATCCCGTTGAGCTCCTCGATCGAGCCCGCCGGCTGGTCGCGGATCGCCGCCGCGAGGTGCACGACGGTCGTGACGCCGCGCATCGCGTTGCGGAACGAGGGCGGGTCGGAGAGGTCGCCGAGCGCGATCTGCACGCGCACCCGGTCGGCCCCCAGCCGCTTGGGATCGCGGACCAGGCAGCGCAACGGCGTGCCCCCCGCGACCAGTCGCGGGAGCAGTGCCGAGCCGACGAGCCCGGTCGCGCCGGTGAGTAGGAGCATCGCGCGGCGGAGCGTATCGTGGTCTCAGCAGGCCGCCCGGTATTCTCACGGCCCGCCGTATCCCCGTACTGAGAACCCAAGGATCGCTTTTCCACAATGGCCTACGTGATCGCCGAGCCCTGCGTCGGAGTCAAGGACAACTCCTGCGTCGAGGTCTGCCCCGTCGACTGCATCCATCCGACCCCGGACGAGCCCGACTACGACAAGGTCGACCAGCTCTTCATCGACCCGGAGGAGTGCATCGACTGCGACGCCTGCGTCGAGGCCTGCCCGGTCGATGCCTGTTTCGCCGAGGATCAGCTGCCCGACGAGTGGCAGCGGTTCGCGCAGGTCAACGTGGAGTACTACACGAGCCGCTGAGGGCCGCCGCCCTGCCCGAGATCGACGATCTTGTCCGTAGCGCCGACGCCTACGCCGCGGTCTTCGAGCGTGGGCGCCTGCAGCGTCCGCCGCGTCGCAAGCTGGCGATCGTCACGTGCATGGACGCGCGGATCGACCCCTACGGCCTGCTCGGCCTGCGTGAGGGGGACGCCCACGTGATCCGCAACGCGGGCGGCGTCATCACCGATGACGAGATCCGCTCGCTGGCGATCTCACAGCGGCTGATGGGCACCGACAGCATCGTCCTGATCCACCACACCGACTGCGGGATGCAGGCGTTCGACGACGCGGAGTTCCGCGCCCAGCTCGAGGTCGAGACCGGCGTACCGGTTCCGTGGGACACCGAGGCGTTCTCGGACGTGGACCTCGACGTGCGCAAGTCCGTCGCGCGCATCACCGCGAGCCCGTTCATCCCGCACCGCGACCACGTGCACGGCTTCGTCTACGAGGTCGAGACGGGCCGGCTGCGCCACGTCCCACAGGACGCGTAGCGGCTAGCTCGCTGCAGGAGCGTCGAGCGCTTCGGCCCCGACGCGCACGTGCTGTGCGTCGCGCAGGCCGCGCAGCGCTTCGGGCGTCAGCAGGCGCATGACCGGCTCGACGTGGCGCAGGTCCCCGGTCCTTGGGTCGCCCCCGATCTCCGCGATCCAGGTGCCACTGGGCGCCGAGGCCGTCAGAACGAGCAGGGTCTCGAGCGACGTGCGCATCATGCACTCGCGCAGCAGGCCGGTGAGCTGGGCATCGGAACGCTCGACGACCACGCAGCGTGAGCCGGTGCCGGCCGAGGCCATCCGCAGCGCGAGCAGGTCGCGGCCCTCGAGCCAGGCGCCGCGGCGGGCGATGCCGGCGACGGTCCCCGGGCGGCCGGCGACGACGAGTGGCTCGGGCTCACGGCCGGAGGGCGCGAACGCCACGGTCCAACCGAGCGCGTCGGTCGCTTCGCCGATGCGGCGCAGGACGCCGCCGAGGCGCTCGGCCGGGGGTGCGCCGTCGAGCGGCCCGTCGAGCACGCCGAGGGTCTCCTTCAGGAGCCGGCCGAGGTCCAGGACGGGCGCGTCGCGCAGCGCGCGGTGGCGGCCCGGAACGATCGAGGCGAGCTCCGCCGCGTCGACGGCGCCCATCGGGCCGGCGACGTAGACGCGACCGCGGCCGCCGCGCTTGGCCGCGTACTGCGCAGCATCGGCTGCGCGCAGCAGGTCGGCGGGCCGGCCCTCGCCGGCGCGCAGCATCGCGACGCCGCAGGAGACGCCGACGGGCGGGTGGGAGCTGCGCAGGCGGCGCAGGATGCTCTCGGCGATCTCACGCCCGCGCTGGTCGTCGGAGCGGTGCAGGACGATCGCGAACTCGTCACCGCCGACGCGGCAGACGAGCGCGCCGTCGACGATCGCGGCGGACTTGCGCAGCGCGTCGGCGACCGTGCGCAGCGCCGCGTCGCCGGCCTCGTGGCCGCTGTGGTCGTTGATGTCCTTGAGGTTGTCCATGTCGCACAGGAGCAGTGCGAGGTCGTGCCCGGTGGCCCGCGAGTCGAGCACCGCGACCTCGAGCGCCTCGTCGAAGGCGCGGCGGTTGGCCAGGCCCGTCAGGCCGTCGCTGTGTGCGAGCTCAGAGACGCGCGAGAAGACCTCCGCGCGTCCGATCGCCGATCCGACCTGCCCGCTGATCGCGTGCAGGAAGCGTGCGTCGCGCTCGCCGAACGCGGGCTGGTCGGCGGTGCGGGCGGCCCAGATCTGGCCCCACGTCTCAGCACCGAAGGTGATCGGGACGGCCACCGAGGAGTGTTTTCCGAGGGCCCGGAGGAGGTCGGCTTCGACGTCGGCGATCCCGTGATCGTCGAGCGAGCAGTAGTACGAGCCGCCCTCCTCGAGCACGCGGCGCAGGTCGCGGTCGCCGGCCACCTGGTAGATCTCGTCGACCGGATGGCGCTCCTCCCCGGGAGCGAGGTCGCCGACGTTCACGAGCGTTCGCAGCATGCCCTGGTCCGGCGACCAGCGCTCGATCGAGAGCGATGCGGCGTCGATCGCGCTGCGCGCCTCCTCGGCGGCGATCTCGATCACCTCTTCGAGCTTGTGCGCGGCGGCGACGGCCGAGGCGACCGCGATCAGCGCGATCAGCTCGCGCTCGAGGCTCTCGCTGCCGCCGACGACGTCGGCGACGATGGCGCCCGGATCGGGGCGTCCGCTGCCGTCCTCGATCGCGTCCGGGTGCTCGAGCAGGTCGAGCAGGGCGGCGACGACTGTGGGATCGAACTGCGTGCCCGCGCAGCGGCGCAGCTCCTCGAGTGCATGCTCGCGCGCCAGCGCGCTGCGGTAGGGGCGGTCGCTGTTCAGCGCGTGCCACGCATCGCAGGCCAGGACGATCCGCGAAGCGAGCGGGATGTCGTCACCGGCCAGCCCGTCCGGGTAGCCGCCGCCGTCCCAGCGCTCGTGCTCGTGGCGGACGGCGCGTGCGACGGACTCCAGGCCCGGCACGTTCGCGAGAATCCGCTCGCCGATCACGGGGTGCTCGCGCATCACCTGCCACTCCTCGTCAGCGAGCGGCCCGGGCTTGTGCAGCAGGTCGTCGGGGATGCCGATCTTGCCGACGTCGTGGAGCAGCGCAACGGCGGCGAGCTCCGCCATCGATTCGGGCCTCAGGCCGAGGCGGGCGCCGACGGCCACGGAGAGGTCGTGGACCGCGTCCGCGTGCTCGCCGGTGTAGCCGTCGCGCGCCTGCAGCGTCGCGGCCAGCGCCTGGACGACGGAGCGCACGGACTGGGTGGCGCGACCGCGCTCGCGTTCGAGGTCGCGGAGCACCGCGACGAGCGCGTCATCGCCTTCGGACAACCCGCGCGCAGCCGCGATCGCCTCTTGGCGCAGCTGTAGGCGAGACGAACTGACGTCGGGCATCACCCGGGGTATCGGCCGTCCCCGTGGGCGACTTCACGACTTTCGCGCCGCTCTGGACGCCCGGAATACGCCAAATACCGGTGTTCAGGCCATCGGGAGCGTCATGCCCGCCGGCTCCGGCGGCGCCAGAGGCTCGGCGGGACCGCCGGCGACCGCCATCTGCAGCACCGGAAGCTCGCGCGGGAACATCGCGATCAGGCCGCGTGCGACCTGGCGGATGCCCTGGGCAGCGGGGTCGTCGGGGTCGGTCGCGACGAGCGGCACGCCGGCGTCCGCCTGCTCGCGCAGCGGCATCGTCAGCGGCACCTTTCCGAGCAGCGGCACGTCGAGATCGTCGGCCAGGTCCTGGCCGCCGCCCTCGCCGAAGATCGCGAAGCGTTCACCCGACGGGGTGACGAAGCCGGTCATGTTCTCGACCACGCCGGCGATCTCGAGGTCGACCTTGTGCGCCATCTCGGCCGAGCGGCGCGCGACCTTCTGCGCCGTCGGCTGCGGCGTCGTGACGATCACGAAGCGCGCCTGCGGCAGCAGCTGGGCGAGTGTCATCGAGACGTCGCCGGTGCCGGGCGGCAGGTCGACGAGCAGGAAGTCCAGCTCGCCCCAGTCGACGTCCTCGAGGAACTGCGTGAGCGCCTTGTGCAGCATCGGCCCGCGCCAGACGACCGCCGCGTCCTCCTCGACGAAGAAGCCGATCGACATGATCTTCACGCCGCCGGCCTCCAGCGGCACGATCTTGCGCTCGGGGGAGACGGGTGGGCGGCCGGAGACGCCGAACATGCGCGGGATCGAGTAGCCCCAGACATCCGCGTCGAGCACGCCGACCTTGCGTCCCTCGGCGGCGAGCGCCGCGGCGAGGTTCGCGGTGATCGTCGACTTGCCGACGCCGCCCTTGCCGGAGCCGATGCACACGACGTTCGCGACCTGCGCGAGGGCGCCCTCGGGCAGTGAGCCGCGGCCGAGCTTGCGCTGCAGGTCGCCCTTCTCCTGGTCGCTCAGCACGTCGAACGCGACGGTGACCCTGGTCACGCCTTCAAGCGTGCCGACCGCCTTCGCGACGGCATCCTCGAAGTGGCTCCTGATCGGGCAGCCCGGAGTCGTCAGCGAGACGACGACGTCGACGACGCCACCGCCCGGCTGCTCGATCGAGCGGACCATCCCGAGCTCGACGATCGACTTGCGCAGCTCCGGGTCGATCACGGCCTCGAGCGACTTGAGGATCTCGTCATGCGTGGGCATCCCGTCATTCTCGCAAACCCGACTCCGCGGCTCGGAATGAGCAACGGGCCGCCGGAGAGGGCGGCCCGTTGCGGGGAGGAGAGGAACTGCTTTCCGCCGGCGAGATATGAGGCCGGCAGACCTACCGCCGGGCGCCGGCCCCTCTCCAGGGCCGCGCCGGCGGGGAAGCGGTGTGCCTACGCCGCGAAGCGATCGACGACCGGCTTGACGGCCCCACGCACGGGCGTGACGACGTTCGGAACCTGCAGGATCTGAATGTCACGGACCTGGGCGCGGACGTCCTTGATCTGTGCCTCGGCGTCCTTGCGCAGCGACCTGACCTCACGCTCGACGCGGGTGCGGTTGCGCTTGACGTCACGCTGGACGCGGTTGCGGCGCTGACGCAGCTCGCGCTCGACGCGGGTGCGGGCCTTCTTGACCTCGCGCGCTGCGCGGACGCGGGCGACCTCGCCGCGCTTCTCGAGCTTGCGGAGCTCCTTCTCGGCGGACTCGCGGTCGCTGATGCGGCCACGCAGGTCCTCGATCGTCGCGGTCGCCGTGTCACGGGCGGTCAGGACGGCGCCGACCTGCACGTAGGCGACGCGCTCGGCGTAGTTGCCGGCGAGCAGCACGGCCGAACGGCCGGTGGAGACGGCGGCGTCACGGGTTGCACCGGTGTCGGCGCCGACGGTCTTGGCGTCGGTCCGCATGGTCTTCGCCGCGGCCTTGGTCCGGTTCACGCCGCGCTTCGTCGCACCCTTGCGGGCGCTCGTCGAGCGTGCAGCGGCGGTGCGGGGCTTGATGGTGCGCTTCGCGATGGTGCGCTTCGCGGTGGTGCGCTTCGCGGTGGTGCGCTTCGCAGTCGTGCGCTTCTTGGGGGTGGTGGCTTCAGCCATGATTTCCTCGCTCTTTTATGATCCTTAGAAGTATGAACCGTCAGTGTACCACGAAAGCGAACGGTTGTTCGTCGTACACCTGTTCGTATGTACCCCGGCCTCGCCGAGCGGGTTACAGGGGCGTGATCAGCGGTCGACGGGCAGCGTCGCGGCGACCGCGAGGCCGTCCGGCGTGCGCGCTGCGATGACCGGCGAGCGGCCGCGCAGGTCGGCGAGCGGCGCGGCCAGCGGCTCCGGGCAGGACGGGAAGGCGACGAGCCCGCCGGTCTCGCGGACGATCAGCTGCGCCGCGGCGGCGTCGACCGAGCGGCAGCGGCCGAGCGACGCCATCGCGTCGACGCGTGCGGCGGCGACCTGGCAGAGCGAGATCGCGATCGATCCGATCGCGCGGACGCGGTAGGCCGCGTCCTGCAGCGCCGGCGCCGCCGCAGCGAGGCGTCGCGGGGCAGCGGACTCGACCGCGACGACCTCGAGCAGGCCGTCGGCCGTCCGCCGTTCGGGCGGCACGTCGTCGAGCAGGACGCCGTTCAGATGCGCCCCCGCGCCGCGCTGCGCCCGCCACTCCTCGCGCGCGCCGACGTCGTAGACGTAGCCGAGCAGCACGTCGGCCATCGTGGGCCCGTCCGCGACGGCGATCGACAGCGCGTGCGAGGGCAGCCCGCGCTTGGCGTTCAGCGAGCCGTCGATCGGGTCGATGACGACGAGCAGCCCCGGATCGCCGAAGTCGACGATCCCGCGCTCCTCCGACACTGCCGTGAAGCGCGCGCCGGCGTCATACAGGGCCTGCAGTTCGCCGAACACGACGTCCTCGGCGAGGCGGTCGATCACCAGGGTGCGGTCGCCGCCCTCGCCCACAGCGCCCGTCTCGGCGACCCGCTCCTGGCTCGTCGGGGCCGCCGCGAGCAGCTCCCGAAGGCCCTCCGCCGACCGGCGGCAGAGCCCGAGCCAGTCGTGATCGGGGAGGACGGTGGATGCTGGCATCCTCGACGTATCCTAGTTCCGTGGAGCAACCGCTCGAGGGCCTGACGCAACGCCAGCGCGAGATCGTCGCGCACGCGGGCGGCCCGCTCGTCGTCGTGGGCGCCGCCGGCACCGGCAAGACGCACGCGCTGGGCGCTCGTCACGCGTGGCTGGCGACCGACGGCGGGCTCGAGCCCGAGCATGTCCTGTCACTGACCCACGGCGTCCCCGCGGTCGACGCGCTGCGCACCCAGGTCGAGGAGGGCATCGGGCATGGCTTCGCCGAACTGCACGTCCACACCGTCCACGGTTTCTGCGCGCGGCTGCTGCGCGACGAGGCCGACGAGGCGGGGCTGGACCCGTTCGTCGTGACCGTCTCACACGCCGACCGCCTCGCGATGCTGCTCGAGCGGGTCGACGAGCTGACGCTGCGCCTGCACGACTTCCGCGGCGACCCGGCGTCGATGCTCGCGGGCGTCCTGCGGCGAATCGACCGGCTCAAGGAGGCGATCGTCACCGCCGACGAGGTGACGGCCTGGGCTTCTGGGCTGCCGGCCGGCGACGAGCGCGCCGAGCGCGAGCGCGAGTTCGCGCAGGTCTACCGCACGCACGACCGGATGTTGCGCGAGCAGGGCGCGCTGGACGCCGGCGACCTCGTGCTGTTGTCGCTGCAGCTGCTGGAACGTCCCCACGTGCGTGCGCGCGTCGCCGACCGCCACCGCCATGTGCTGGTCGACGACGTCCCCGACCTCGCGTACGCGCACACCCGGCTGGTGCTCGCGCTCGTCGCCGAGCATCGCGGCCTGACCGCAGCCGGCGACCCGGACCAGGCGATCCAGCGTGCCCGCGGCGCGGCTGGGAAGAACCTGCGCGACATCGCCGCCGAACTGCCCGAGACGCGCACGCTGCGCCTGGAGGAGTCGCTGCGCGCGCCACGCGCGATCCTCGACGCGGCGCTCGCCGTCGTCGCGCCGAACCCCGGGCGCCTCGCGGCGCCGACGCAGGCGCGGCCCGGTGGCCGCGTCGCGTTCTGGCGCTGCGAGAGCGAGCGCGCACAGGCGCAGGCCGCCGCGGCCGAGATCGAGCGCCTCGTGCGCCATGGCGCCGACCCGGGCCGCATCGCGGTGCTGGTGCGCTCGGTGCGCGTCGAGGGCCAGGCCGTGGCGGCGGCGCTGGACGAGCGCGTCGTGCCCTACCGCCTCGCGGGCTCCGCGGCGCTGCTGGACCGCGCCGAGGTCAAGGACGTGCTGGCGTGGCTGCGCCTGCTCGTGGACCCCGGCGACGCGGGCGCCGTCGTGCGCGCGCTCTCGCGCCCACCGGTCGAGCTGCGGGCGGTCGACGTCGCGCGCGTCGTCCACATCGCCCGGCGCCGCAAGCTCGACATGGTCGCGGCGCTTGCCGCCGCGACCGAGTCACCGCAGATCCCGCCCGAGGCGCGCGACCGCATCCTCGGGTTCCTCAAGCTCCACCGCCAGGTCGCCGCACAGCTCGACACGCGCCCGGACCTGTTCGTCCATCGCCTGATCGACCGGCTCGGACTGCGCCGGCAGCAGCTGTTCAGCGCGCAGGCGGACGTCGTCGAGCGCCTCGTCGCACTGGCGAAGGTCGGCGACCTCGCCGCGCAGGAGGCGCGCCGGTCCCCGCAGGCGACCGGCCGCGAGTTCGCGCGCCACTTCTCCGCCGTCGCCAAGGCGGGGCTGCGCGAGGAGGAGGGCCCGTCGGACGTCGTGCGCGGCGGCGCCGTCCAGGTGATGGCGCTGCACATGACCAAGGGCCGCGAGTTCGACCACGTCCTGGTGCTCGGCCTGCAGTCCTCGCGGATGCCGGGCGCACGGCGCGTCGCGCTCGAGCCGATCCCCGACGCGCTGCTGCACGAGGAGCTCCCGCCGGACACGCGCGACGCGCACGTCGCCGAGATGCGCCGCCTGCTGCACCTCGGCATGACCCGCGCCCGCGAGGGTCTCGTCCTCGCCTACGTGGCACGAACCGAGCGCGGCGCGCTGCAGCCCCCGTCGCCGTTCGCCGAGGACGCGTGCGCCGCGGTCGGCGGCGCATGGGAGGACCGCGCGGAGGAGCTCTTCGGCCCCGACGAGGCGCTGCACGCCGCCTACACCGAACTGCGCGACGAGCTGCTGCGCGACGTCCCGCGGCTCGCGGGAACGCTCGGCGAACTGCGCCTGGACGCCGACCTGGAGATCACCCATGGCGTGGTGCGCTATCTGGAGATGGTCAAGCTCGCGGCGCTGCTGAACCGCAGCGACGCGCTGCCGGTCGCCGACGCGCTCGCCCAGGTCAACGCGGTGCTCGCGCAGACGACGACCGCGCAGCAGCGCGAGGTCCTCGAGTCCAGCCCGCTCGACGAGCTGATCCTCGCCGCCGAGCGCGACGTGCGCACCCGCGCGGGCGCGATCGCGCGCCGGGGTGAGCCGTCGCTCGAGGCGTTCCTGCCACGCCGCGGCGAGGGGCTCGTGCTCAGCGCGTCGGACATCGACACCTACCGCACGTGCCCGCTGAAGTACAAGTTCGCCCGCGTCTTCCGGATCCCGAGCGAGCCGACGCTGAACCAGCGCTTCGGCATCGTCGTCCATCAGGTCCTCGAGCGCTACCACCAGTCCGGCGGCGGCTCCGTCGACGAACTGCTCGGCCTGCTCGACGCGAGCTGGCGGCGCGGCGGGCTGGGCGCCGGCGATCAGGAGCGCCAGCTGCGGGGGAAGGCCGAGACGGCGCTGCGCCGCTACGAGGAGCGCTGCCGCGCCGAGGACGGCGAGCCGGTCTGGTTCGAGCGCTCGTTCCAGTTCCGCCTGGGGCCGCACACGCTGCGCGGGCGCGTGGACCGCGTCGACCGGCTGCCGGATGGCGGCTACGAGCTGATCGACTACAAGACCGGACGGCCGCGCAGCGCGGCGCAGCTGCGCGACGACGTGCAGCTGACGCTCTACGCGCTTGCCGCGCGCGAGGCCTGGGACGTGGAGTCACCCGTGCAGTCCTACCTCTACGTCCTCGACGACGAGAAGGCCACGCTGCCCGGTGGCGAGGCCGACGCCGCGCGGATCGGCGACACCGTCATGGAGGTCGCCGACGGCATCGAAGGGCAGGGCTTCGAGCCGACGCCGAGCTACGCCGCGTGCGCGATCTGCGACTACCGGATCGCCTGCCCGGCAGCCGAGCGCTGAGTCCCCGGCTCGGCCGGACCGGCTACCGTCGAGCCATGCCCAGGCGCAGCGCAGCCATCGACGGCATCCGCGGGCTCGCCGCGCTGTCGGTGCTGGGCTTCCACGTCTGGCTCTACCGCGAGAACCGCCCGACGGGCGAGCGCACGCTGTTGTTCGACCAGGTCGGGTTCGCGCTGCACCTCGGGCTCGTGTGCTTCTTCGTCCTTTCGGGCTTCCTGCTGTACCGCAGCTTCGCCCGCGCGGCGCTCGGGGGCCGGCGGACGGACCTCGGCGCATATGCGATCCGCCGCGTCGCGCGGATCGTGCCGGCGTACTACGTGGCGATCGCCGGCGTGCTCGTCCTCTATGCGATCACCGGGTTCGATCACATCACGCCGACGGCGCGTGAGATCCCGCTGTTCCTGGCGTTCGGCCAGAACTACTCGATGGACTCGATCATGGAGCTGATCCCGGTGACGTGGACGCTCTGCGTGGAGGTGGCGTTCTACGTCGTCCTGCCGCTGATCGGGCTGCTGGCGCTGACGATCGGCCGGCGGCCGCGCGTGCAGGCGACGATGCTCGCGAGCATCGTGGTGCTGGCGACGCTGTGGAACCGCGTCGTGTTCGAGCAGGGCTGGAACGACGTCGTCCAGAAGGCGCTGCCGACGTTCATGGGCGTGTTCGCCTGCGGGATGCTCGCGGCGCTCTGGGTCGAGACCCGCGAGCGCCGCGACACGCCACTGCTGTCGGTCCGCACGACGCTGGTGCTCGCACTCGGCGGCGGCGCGCTCGTCATCGGCCACGCCGCCTGGATGGAGACCCAGATCTACCTCGACGGGTGGCGGCCGGCGCTGCGCGACGTCCCCGCAGCGACGGGCTTCGCACTCCTGATCGCCGCGGTCGCCGCGGGCCGCGGACCGGTGCTGCACGGCCTCGCCTGGCGTCCGCTGGCGGGAGCGGGGATCGTCTCGTACGGCCTCTACCTCTGGCACCTGCCGATCCTGCTGGCCGTCCGCAGCGCCGGGCTGCTGCCGGAGCCGTTCGCGCCGCGACTGGCGGTCGTGCTCGTGCTGTCGTTCCTCGCCGCGTGGCTCAGCTGGAGGCTCGTCGAGCGGCCGGCGATCGCGTGGTCACACCGGCGCGTCGGTCATCGCCGCGCCCGGCGCGCGCCGCCGGCCGGCGGGCGCGTGGCGCTCGTCAGCCCGCGATCGCCCGACTGAGGTCGGCGACGAGGTCTTCCGCCGCCTCGACCCCGCACGAGAGGCGCACGAGGTCCGCGGGGACCGCCGCGTCGCTGCCCTCGACCGAGCCGTGGGTCATCGCCTGCGGCACCTCGATCAGCGACTCGACGCCGCCGAGCGACTCCGCGAGCGTGAAGATGCGCGTGCGCGAGCAGATCCCGTGCGCGTCCGGATGGCGGAAGCTGACCATGCCGCTGAAGCCCGGCCAGCGGACGTCGCTGACGCCCGCGGCGCCCTCCAGGAACGTGCTCACCGCACGGGCGTTCGCGGCGCTCGCCGCCATCCGCAGGTGCAGCGTGCGCAGCCCGCGGTGGACGAGGAAGCAGTCGAGCGGTCCGGGGATCGCGCCGACGGCGTTCTGGACGAAGCGGACCTGCTCATGCAGCTCCGGGCTCGCGACGACGAGCGCGCCGAGCACCGTGTCCGAGTGCCCGCCGAGGTACTTCGTCGCCGAGTGCACGACCGCGTCCGCGCCGAGCGCGAGCGGCTGCTGGTTGACGGGCGTCGCGAAGGTGTTGTCGACGACGACGAGCGCATCCCCCTGGCGCGCGATCACGCCCGCCAGGTCGATGACGTTCAGGCGCGGGTTGGTCGGCGACTCCACCCAGATCAGCCGCGTCCGCGACGTCAGCGCGGCCGACACCGCATCGAGATCGGTCTGGTCGACCATCGTGTAATGCAGGCCCCAGCGCTTCAGCACCTTGTCGACGAGCCGGTAGGTCCCGCCGTAGAGGTCGGCCGGGAGCACGATGTGATCACCCGCCTCGCAGGTCGCGGTGATCAGCGCATGCTCGGCGGCCAGCCCCGAGGCGAACGCCGTGGCGTGACCGCCCTCGAGCATCCCGAGCGCATCCTCCAGCGCACTGCGCGTCGGGTTCGCGCTGCGCGCATAGTCGAAGCCCTCGACGTACTCGCCGGGCGCGGGCTGCACGAACGTCGACGTCTGGTGGATCGCCGGGATGATCGAACGGAAGTAGGGGTCGGGGCGCAGCCCCGCATGCACGGCGCGCGTGGCGAACTGCGCGTCGTCGGGCAACTCGTGTGAGCTCACCGTGCGAGCGCTTCCAGCAGGTCCGTGCGCGTGACGATCCCGACCGGCCGGCCGTGCTCGGTGACCATCAGCGCCTGACGGTCGCCGCTCAGCAGCTCGGTGGCCTCGCGGACCTCGTCGTCGACCGAGACCGCCGGGAACGGCGCCTCCATCACGTCGACGATCGGCGCCTGCAGCAGCGCCGGGTCGTCGACGGCGTGGCGCAGCAGCCCGCGCTCGCCGATCGAGCCGACGACGGACGCCGCGTCGTGACCGCTGACGACGGGCAGCTGGGACACGCTGTGCTCGTGCAGCAGCGCGATCGCGTCACGGACGAGATCCTGCGAGCGGACGCTGACGAGCGGTGGGACCGCGCCGCCCTCGTGCTTGCGCCGCAGCACCTCGCCGACCGTCTGCGTGCCCGTGCGCTCGAGGAAGCCGTGCTGCGTCATCCAGGCGTCGCTGAAGACCTTCGAGAGGTAGCTGCGCCCGCCGTCCGGGAGGATCACGCAGACCATCGCCTCGGGGTCGGTCAGCTCCTGCGCCACGACCACTGCGGCGTGGAGCGCCGTGCCGCACGAGCCGCCCGCGAGGATGCCCTCGACCATCGCCAGCCGGCGCGCGGCGAGGAACGACTCCTTGTCGGAGACGGTGACGTAGCGATCGACGACCGACGGGTCGAACGTCGCCGGCCAGAAGTCCTCGCCGACGCCCTCGACGAGATAGGGCTTGATGCCCTCCTCGCCCTGCGAGTAGATCGAGCCGACGGGATCGGCGCCGATCACCTGCAGCGCCGGGCTGCGCTCCTTGAGGTAGCGCCCGACGCCCGTGACGGTGCCGCCGGTGCCCACGCCCACGACGAGGTGGGTGATGCGGCCGCCGCTCTGCTCCCACAGCTCGGGGCCTGTCGTGGCGTAGTGGGAGGCGGGGTTCGCCGGGTTGAAGTACTGGTTGGGTTGAAAGGCGCCCGGGATCTCCTCGGTCAGCCGGTCGGCCACGCGGTAGTAGGACTCGGGCGAGTCCGGCGCGACGGCGGTCGGTGCGACCACGACCTCGGCGCCGTAGGCGCGCAGCAGGTCGATCTTCTCCTTGCTCATCTTGTCCGGCATCACGGCGATGACCCGATAGCCCTTCAGCCGGGCCGCGATCGCGAGGCCCGTCCCGGTGTTGCCCGAGGTCGGCTCGACGATCGTCCCGCCGGGCTTCAGCTTGCCGTCGCGCTCGGCCGCCTCGACCATCGCGACGGCGGGCCGGTCCTTGATCGACCCGCCGGGATTCATGTACTCGACCTTCGCCACGAGCTGCGGCGCCAGGTCCGCCCCGAGCCGCGAGAGGCGCACGAGCGGCGTGTGGCCGACGGCGTCGAGGATCGAGTCCTTGATGTCACTCATCGCGCGGCGGACGCTGGCTGAGGAAGCGCTGGAACTCGCGCGCGAGGACGTCGCCGGAGGGCACGTCCTGCTGCTCAGGCGAGGGGGCCTCGGCATCGGCGGCCTGCTCGAGGTGCTCGACGAACTGGCGCACGTCATCGTCGCCGGCGACGGCCTGCGTCACGCGCCGCTCGTACTCGTCGGCGCCGCTCTCGAGCTCGGTCGCGTCGACGCTCACGCCGACGACCGACTCGAGCTTGCGCACGAGCGCCAGCGAGGCCTTCGGATTCGGCGCCGCCGCGACGTAGTGCGGGACGCTCGCCCACAGCGAGGCCGATGGCAGACCCGCGTCCTGGAAGGCCGTGTAGAGGACGCCCGTGATGCCGGTCGGTCCCTCGTAGGACGTCGGTGACAGGCCGTGGCGCTCGACCAGTGCGGCGTCGCTGGCCAGGCCGACGAGCGGGACGGGGCGCGTGTGCGCGACGTCCGCCAGCAGCGAGCCGAGCGTGACGGCGAGCTGGACGCCGAGCGCCTCGGCCAGCTCGAGGATCCCGTCGCAGAAGGTGCGCCACCGCATCGACGGCTCGGGGCCGGAGACGAGCACGAGGTCGCGCGGGGCGCGCGCGGCGTGCGCGGCCCAGACCTCGACCTCGGGCCACTCGACCGCGCGCGTACGGCCCTCCTCCAGGCGGACCGTCGGGCGCGTCGCCTGGAAGTCGAAGAAGTCCTCGGGATCCAGGTGCGCGAAGCGCGTGGCGCCGAGCTGCGAGCCCATGAACGACAGCGCCGACGATGCCGCCTCGCCCGCGTCGTTCCACCCCGTGAAGGCGCACACGAGCGCGGGCGCGCGGAGGCCGTCGGGACGGCTCTCCCAGATCAGTGGCGGCATCCGGTTCACGGTACATCATGGGCTGCGTGCCACCGACCGATTCCCCAGCTCCGGCGCAGGCCCCGGGCGCGCCCCGCCCGGGGGCGGTCGCGACGCTGCGCGAGGGCGACGGGATCGAGGGGGTCTACGCCTGCACGCGCAAGGATCGCCTGGTCGCAAAGACCGGGACCCCCTACCTCGTCGTCGAGCTGCGCGACCGCACCGGCGCGCTTGCCGCCCGGCTGTTCCGCGACGCCGACCTGTACTCCGGCCGCTTCGACCGCGGTGATCTGGTGCGCGCCGGCGGGCGCGTCGTGCGCTTCCGCGGCGAGCTTCAGGCCGAGCTGACGAGCATCGCGCGTGTCGCGCCCGGGACGGCCGACCCGGCCGCATTCCTGCCGGTCGCCTACCGCGACCTGGACGAGCTCGACGGGTTCCTCGACGCGCTCGCGGGCGAGGTCCGCCAGCCGGGCTACCGGGCACTCCTCGGCCGTCTGCTGGGGGACGAGGCGTTGCGCGCCGCGCTGCGCAGCTCACCCGCGACGCGGTCCCAGCACCATGCCTACCTGGGCGGCCTGCTCGAGCACACCGTCGCGGTCGCCACGCTCGCGGTCGAGGCCTGCACGCTGCACCAGCGCCTGGACCAGGACCTGCTGCTGACCGCGGCGCTCGTCCACGACCTGGGCCGCACCCGCGAGCTGACGCTCGGCGCCGAGATCGGCGTCAGCGACGAGGGCCGCCTGCTCGGGCACGTCGAGCTGGGGCTGCGGATGCTCGAACAGGCCGCGGCGGCCGGCGGGCTCGACGAGGCGCGCAGGCTCGCGCTCAGCCACTGCGTGCTCGCCCACCATGGGGCCGATGCCCTGCCCGGGCGGCGCTTCGCGCTGCCGGAGGCGCTCGCGCTGTTCCGGCTCAACACGCTCGACGCCGGCATCAAGGCCGCGATCGAGCACGGCATGGGGCACGACGCGCCGGCGCCGGCTTGAGGCTCAGGCAGCAGCGCCGCGAGAGTCAGGCTGGTCGCTGCGCTCGCGCAGCGCCTGGGCGACCGCGTCGAGCAGCGTGTCGCGGGTGAACGGCTTCTGCACGAAGACGATCTCGCGCTCGCGCGCACCGTCCAGGAGGACGACGTCCTCGGTGTGGCCGGACATGAAGACGACCGGCAGCCCCGGCGCCAGCTCGGTCGCGCGCTGGGCGAGCTCGTGGCCCGTCATCCCCGGCATCACGACATCCGTCACGAGCACGTCGACGGGCTCCCAGTCGGCGAGCGCAGCATCGCCGCCGGCGGCCTGGCGTACCTCATAGCCGTGACGTTCGAGGATCCGGACGGCCTGCCGGCGGACCGGGTCCTGGTCCTCGACCACGAGCACGCGCGCGGAGCCGGCGGCGGCGTGCTCGGCCGGAGCGCGCTTGGGCGCGACGGTCAGCTCCTCGCGCGCAGCCGGGAGCGTGAAGTGCACGACGGTGCCGTCGCCGGGCGCCGAGTCGATCGCGATCTGGCCACCGGAGTCGGTGATGATGCCGTGGACGGTCGCGAGCCCCAGGCCGGTGCCGTCGCCGGCGGCCTTGGTGGTGAAGAACGGCTCGAACGCGCGATCGGCGATGACGGGGTCCATGCCGGTTCCCTCGTCGGCGACGCGCACCTCGACGTCCTCGCCGGCCCGGCCGACCGAGATCCGCAGCGCGCCCCCCTGGGGCATCGCATCGCGGGCGTTGACCGCGAGGTTGACGAGCACCTGCTCGAGTCGTGAGCGGTCGGCGAGCACCGGCGGCAGCGGCTCCTCGCAGGCGATCTCCAGCGCGACGAGCTCGCCGAGCGAGCGCGACAGCAGCGACTCGAGGTCGAGGACGAGCGCACCGAGGTCGAGCACCTCGGGGTGGACGACCTCGCGGCGGCTGAACATCAGCAGCTGGCGCGTCAGCGCCGCCGCCCGCTCGGCGGCGCGGCCGATCTCGTCGACGTCCTCGAGCACCGGCGAGGCCTCGTCGAGCTCCTCGCGCGCGAACGTGACGCACGAGAGGATCACCGACAGCAGGTTGTTGAAGTCGTGGGCGACGCCGCCGGCAAGCTGCCCGACGCTTTCCAGCCGCTGGGCCTGTGCCAGGCGCTGCTCGAGCTCCGCGCGGTCGCGCTCGGCGCGGCGGCGGTCGGTGAGATCCGTCGCGATCGTGCAGACCGCGGCGATCTGGCCGTCGGTGTCCAGCAGCGGGAATTTGACGATCAGCAGCTCGTGCTCCTCGCCGGTCCCCGCGGCACTGAGGATCTGCTCGCCCTGGCGTGCCTGCCCGGTGCGCACGACCTCGCGCTCGAGCTCGTCGTCGGCGGGGTCGACCTGATCGAGCGGGAGCGCCTCGGCGGCGGTGCGGCCCAGGACGGCGTCGGCCTGGACGCCGATCGCGTCCTCGAACCGGCGGTTGACGAGCAGGAAGCGCTGACGCGCGTCCTTGACCGAGATCAGGGCGGGCGCGTTGTCGATGATCGCCTGCAGCCGCTGCTCGCCGGCGCGGCGCTCGGCCTCGGCGCGGCGGCGCTCGCTGAGGTCGATCAGCTGAACGAGGAAGTACAGCGGCCGCTCGCCGTCGCCGTGCATCAGCGAGACGTGCGTGAGCAGGTGCAGGACGCGGCCGTCGGCGTGGATCATCCGCTTCTCGATCGCGTAGCTGCGCCGGCGGCCGGCGAGCAGCTCGCGCACGAGTGGGCGATCCAGCTCGGTGTCCTCCGGGTGGCTCAGCGCGCCGAGCGTGGTGGAGCGCAGGTCCGCCTCGGTCCGGCCGGCCATCTGCGCGAGCGCGCGGTTGAGCCGCAGCCAGCGGCCTTCCAGGTCGATCAGCGCCATCCCGATCGGCGAGTCGTCGAACGCGCGGCGGAACAGCTGTTCGGCTGCGCGCAGCGCATCCTCGACGCGGCGCGACTCGGTGACGTCCTGGCAGGTGCCGTGCACCGCGACGACGTTTCCGGCGGTGTCGCTGGCGACCTCGCCGCGGGCATGGATCAGCCGCACATCCCCGTCGGGGCGCAGGATGCGGTGGTCCAGGCTCCACGCACGGCCGTCGGCGACGCCTTGCTCGATCGTCCGCCCGACCCGCGCGCGGTCCTCCGGGTGGACGCGCTCGAGGTGCCTTGCCCAGCTCTGCGAGGTGGCCTCCGGGCGCAGGCCGTGGATGCGGTAGAGCTCGTCCGACCATGTGACACGGTCGGCGTCGACGATCCATTCCCAGCTGCCCAGCCGCGCGACCTGCTGGGCCTCGGCGAGCTTGGACTCGTTCGCCGCCAGCGCCTCCTGCGCGGCGATGCGCTCGGTGACGTCGAGCCACTGGACGAGGTAGTGCAGCGGGTTGCCGGCGGGATCGCGGACGAGCGTGCCGCTGACCAGCGCGACGACCACGCGGTCGTCGCCGGTGCGCATGCGCGCCTCGAGCTGGAACGACCCGGGCTCCCCGTCGCTCCAGTTCGCGGTGACCCAGCGGGTGGCGTCCTCGCGGCGCTCGGCGAGATCCAGCGCGCTCATGCTCAACAGTTCCTCGGCGCTGCGCCCGAGCAGCCCGCAGAGCGCGCCGTTGACGCGGCTGAAGCGCCCGTCGGGCTGGACGATCGCCATGCCGGTCGGTGCGTCGCGGAAGGCTTCGCTCAGCCGCTCGGCGTCGTCCTCGTCGCGGCCGGTGATGTCGCGCGCGACGATGTGGCACAGGCCGGCGTCGTGGTCGACGACCGCCCGCACCTCGGCCCAGCGGACCGCGTTCCCGGGCTGGACGATGCGCACACGGAACTCCTCGTCGCGCACCTGGCCGTCCGGGGAGACGGCCTCGAAGACCGCACGCGCGCCCGCCAGGTCGTCCGGATGGACGACGTCCCACAGCAGGCCGGTGAGCGGCGCGTCCTCGTCGCCGAGCAGGAGCCGTGCGGCGGCGGGGTTCGCCCGGCGGATCGTGCCGTCGATGCGGCACACGACGAGCGCGTCGGTGGCCAGTTCGAACAGGCGCTGTTCAAAAGCGTCCTGCGGGATGTCAGGAAGGTTGTGCACCGGTGATCGTCGCCCCCTGGAGTGGGACGTCCGAGGGTACGTATCGGCAGATTCGCTCACAACAGTTGAGCGTGGGTGGGACCCGGCATCGAGCGCCGGACGGCGCAGCAGCAGCGCCGAACGGTCAGGGCGCCCCGGCACGCCGGTCCGGACGCTAGCGTTCGCGCGCAGGAGCGTGATCGTGGACGTCCGTGAACAGCCCATGCAGAACGGCGGCGCGAGCACCCCGCGCCTCTCTGTGCATTTCGTCAACAACGTGCTCGCCGCCGCCGCGAGCTACATCGACGAGGACCCCGACTACGCGCGCGACGTGCTCGCCGAGCTCGGCCAGTTCCTCTCCTACAGCCTGCGCGAGGACCGCGCCGCGGTCAGCGCGGCGCAGGAGCTGGCGCACGCGGCGACGTTCCTGCGCCTGCAGCAGGCCCGCTTCCCGGACCGCATCACGGTCGAGCTGCCCGATGCCACCGAGGTGTTCGGCCGCGTGGAGCAGGGGACGATCCAGGGTCCGATCGAGCAGGCACTCGGGCGGCGCCTGCGCGACGAGGCGGGGCCGTGCGCGGTGGCCCTGCGGCCGGCGGACGGCGGACTCGAGCTGGCGGTGAGCGGCGCAGGACCGCAGGACGTCCTGCGCATCCCCCTGACGGAGGTGACGACGTGAGCGGTCTGGTCGTGCTGGCGGTCGATGACGAGCCACGCGCGCTGGCGGACGTCCAGCGGTTGCTGGAAGGCTCGGCCCGTGTGGCCCGCGTGCAGACGGCCGGCGGCGGCCGTGAAGCGCTGATGCGCCTCGGTGAGGGCACCTTCGACATGCTGCTGCTGGACGTGCGCATGCCGGAGATCGAGGGCATCGAGCTCGCGCGGCTGCTGCGCCGCTTCGACGATCCGCCCGAGGTCGTGTTCCTCACCGGGCACGCCGACGCGGCGGTCGAGGCGTTCGAGGTCGCGGCGCTGGACTTCCTCGTCAAGCCCGTCACGCGCGATCGCCTCGATTCCGCCCTCGCCCGCGTCGAGCACGCCCGCTCGCGCCGCCATGGCGGCGCCGTCGCGGTGCCCGCGAGCGCTCCGGAGGTCGTCGCCCTCGACAACCCCAGCGGAGCGGGCAAGCGGCTCGTGCGCCTGGAGTCGGTCACGCACGTCGACGCCGACGGCGACTACGCGCGCATCCACTCGCCCGACGGGGACTTCGTCCTGCGCGCCTCGCTGGGGCACCTGGAGGAGGACTGGGGGCCGGCCGGATTCACGCGCGTCCATCGTGGCCACCTCGTGAACCTCAGCCACGCGATCGAGCTGCGCTCGCTCGAGAACGGGACCGCCGTCCTGGAGCTGCGCGACGGCACCGAGATCCCGGTTGCCCGCCGGACGGTCGCGGCACTGCGGCGCCGGCTGAAGGCCTGAGTCAGGCACCCACCACGGCCGGCGCGGAGGCCGCGCTCGACCCAGACGGCCTACGGCGGCCCGGCGCCCCTCAGCTCCACCAGGGCGCTGCGTCCGAGCCGCCAGGCGATCCACAGCATCAGCGCGGCGAAGCCGTACTCGATCACCCGCTCCGGAACGGCGTTGACGAGTGCGACGCCGATCAGCGCTCCCGGGACCGCCAGCGCGCCGACCGTCAGCCCGTCGCGCACCCGCACGTTGCCGTACCCGTGCTGGCGCCAGGCGCCGACCAGGGCGACGGGCACGATCGCCAGCAGCGAGGTCGCCTCCGCGTCGACCTGGTCGAGGTCGAGCAGCAGCACGAGCGCCGGGACGAAGAGGACGCCGCCGCCGACACCGAGCAGGCCGGAGAGCAGCCCTGCGACGACGCCGACCAGCATCGCGCTCACGATCACGAGGCGCGCACCACCAGCAGGACCGCCATCGTCGCGAGCACGATCGCGAACAGCAGGCGCACGACGGCCGCCGGGATCCGCTGCTGCAACGACGTGCCGGCCAGAACGCCGCCGACCGCCGGCAGGCCGACGAGCAGCGCCTCGCGGACGTGGACGTTGCCGTACGCGGCCTGCAGCGCGACCGCGGCGAGCGCAATCACCACGATCGCCAGCAGCGACGTCCCGGTCGCCTCCTTCGTCCCGTAGGCGAACCAGAGGATCAGCAGCGGCACGAGGATCGTGCCGCCACCGACGCCGAAGAGGCCGCTGAACAGCCCTGCCGCGAGACCGATCGCCACGAGCTGCGCACGTCGGCTGCGGGGCATCCGGGCATACTAGATCCCGTGTCCCCGGCCGCGACGCTCGAGCAGGTCCTCGCACCGCTGCGATCCGACCCGATCGGCACCGCGGTGCTGCTCGATGTCGACGGCACGCTCGCGCCGATCGTGCGCGACCCGGAAGCGGCGACGGTTCCCGAGCGCATGCGCCGCGTCGTGCACCGCCTGACCGAGAGCTACGGCCTCGTCGGCTGCGTCAGCGGCCGGCGTGCCAGCGTCGCCCGGCGGATGGTCGGCATCGGCTCGATCCCCTACGCGGGGAACCATGGCGCCGAGCTCCTGCTCCGCGGCGCGGGCAAGGCCACGGTGGACCCCGAGGCCGAGCGCTGGGCAGGCCGCGTGCGCGGCGTCGCCGACGCGGTGCGCGCAGACCGCATGCGTGAGGCCGGCCTGCTGCGCGAGGACAAGGGCCCGATCGTCGCGCTGCACTGGCGCGGCGCTGACGACGAGGCGCGCGCCGAGGACCTTGCGCGCGAGATCGCCGCGAGTGCCCAGGAGGTGGGGCTCGTCATCCACGAGGGCCGCCGCGTCCTGGAGCTGCGCCCGCCCGTCCCGATCGGCAAGGACGCCGCCGTGCGGCGCCTGCTGGCGATCACGCCGACCGTTCACGTCGCGCTCTACGTCGGTGACGACCTCACCGACGTCGATGCCTTCGACGGCCTGCGCGGGCTGGTCGACGAGGGCCGGCTGACGCACGCCGCCTGCATCGGCGTGCGCTCGGAAGAGACGCCCGCAGAGCTCGGCGACGCAGCGGACGTGCTCGTCGACGGCATCGACGGTGTCCGCGACCTCCTCGAAGCGCTCGTCATCTGAGTCGGAGCCGTGCGCTTCGTCGACTTGCTGAAGAGCACCGTCCTGCTCAGCGCCGCCGCCGCGACGCTGCTCGCGCTCGTGACGGTCGTCGAGGCCAACACGCTCGGCGATGACCTGCTCGTCCTCGTGGCCGCCGGCTGGTGGTTCGTCGCGGCGCTCGTCGGCACCTGGACGGGGCGGCGTGGTCAGCCGACGCAGCCCGTCGAGCGGGCGCTGCGCGATGCGAAGTCGGCGACGCACCTGCCCGAGCAGCGCGCCGGGCGCGTGCTGCTCAACCGGCTCTGGCCGCTGCTGCTCGCGACGATCGTCTCCGCGGCCCTGTCACTGGCGTTCCCGCAGATCGCGGCGATCGCGGCGGGCTTCGGCATCATCTGGGCGCTCTCCTGGCGCCACCAGGACGCCGCGGTCACGGCGGTCGAGGAGCGCGACGGCGTCACGTTCTTCGTCGACAGCACGTCGTTCGTCGGGCCGATCAAGCTGATCCGCACCCCGGGACTGCGGCGCGACCTGCCACCCGTGCCACGCGGGGCGTCCTAGCGGTCCGGGGCTGTGGTCTGGGCCAGGCGTCCGCCGCTGCGCGCGGTACCGATGTCCCACCAACTCGGGAGAACCCAGCACACAGGCGTCCCGCCGGCGCGCCCGAGCGAGCGTCGCCCAAACAACGAGCTCAGAACAGGCTGACGAGCCCGACGAGTGCCGGCGCGAAGACCAGCGCGGGCAGGAAGTTCCCGACCTTCACGTCCTTGACGTCGAGCAGCTTCAGGCTGATCCCGATGATCAGCACGCCGCCGGCGCTCGTCAGCGCGGCCAGCGCCTCGCTCCCCTCCGCGAGGATCGAGTCGAACAGGCCCGCGGTGAGCGAGATCGCGCCCTGCACGACGAACACGCTGACGGCCGCGAACGCGACGCCCGGCCCGAGCGACGCGGCGAGCGCGATCGAGGCGAACCCGTCGAGCAGCGCCTTGGTCGCGAGCGCCTGGTAGTCGCCCGTGAGCCCGTCCTGGATCGATCCGACGACGGTCAGCGGCCCGACGCAGAACAGCAGACTGGCGGTGAAGAACGCCTCGCTGACCTGCCCGGCCGACCCGTGCACGCGCCGCACCTGGGCCTGCAGACGGTCGCCGAGCCGCTCCAGCCACGCCTCGATGCCGATCGCCTCTCCGGCGATCGCGCCGAGCAGCACGCCGCCGAGGACGTAGAGCGCGTTCGTGTCGCGCCAGGCGAGCGCGAGGTCGACGCCGATCACAAGCGTGACGAGCCCGAGCCCGTCGAGAACGCGGCGGCGCAGGCGCTCCGGCAGGCGGTCGCCGACGAGCGTGCCGAGCAGCGTGCCGAGCAGGATGGTTCCGACATTGATCAGCGTCCCGGTCACGAGCGCCGTGAGCATGCCACGATCCGCCGCGTGGCCCCCGTCGACGTCCTGCTCGT
>JBBQKR010000035.1:0-29738 GCA_038327125.1 Solirubrobacterales bacterium | reverse complement strand
CGGCCGACCTTGTCGAGCACGGCCTTGCGCAGCCGGATCGACTCGGGCGTGACCTCGACGCACTCGTCCTCGCGCAGGAACTCCAGCGCCTGGTCGAGCGACAGCAGCTTCGCGGGCACCAGGCGCTCCAGCACGTCGGCGGCGGCGGAGCGCATGTTCGTCAGGTGCTTCTCGCGCACCGCGTTGACGTCGAGGTCCTCCGAGCGGCTGTTCTCGCCGACGATCATGCCCTCGTAGAGCTCGTCGCCGGGTGAGATAAAGAGTGTGCCGCGCTCCTGCAGCGAGGACAGTGCGAAGCCGGTCGCCTTCCCGGTCCGGTCGGCCACGAGCGACCCGCTCGGGCGCGTGCGCAGCTCGCCGAACCAGGGCTCCCAGCCATCGAAGACATGGTGGATCAGCCCGGTGCCGCGGGTCTCGGTGAGGAACTCCGTGCGGAAGCCGATCAGCCCGCGCGCCGGCACGCGGTACTCCATGCGCACCCAACCCTGGCCGTGGTTGACCATCTGCTCGAGCTGGCCCTTGCGCAGCGCGAGCAGCTGCGTGACGACGCCGACGTAGTCGTCGGGAACGTCGATCGACATGCGCTCGACCGGCTCGTGGCGCTTGCCGTCGATCGTGCGCTCCAGCACGCGCGGCTGGCCGACCGTGAGCTCGAAGCCCTCGCGGCGCATCAGCTCCACGAGCACCGCGAGCTGCAGCTCGCCGCGGCCCTGGACCTCCCAGGCGTCGGGGCGCTCGGTGTCGTTCACGCGGATCGAGACGTTGCCGATGATCTCGCGGTCCAGGCGCGCCTTGATCAGCCGCGCGGTGACCTTCTTGCCCTCACGGCCGGCCATCGGCGACGTGTTCACGCCGAGCGTGACCGACAGCGACGGCTCGTCGACCCGGATCACGGGCAGCGGGAGCGGATCGTCGGGGTCGGCGAGCGTCTCACCGATCGTGACGTCGTCGAGGCCGGCGACGGCGATGATCTCGCCCGGTCCCGCCGACTCCGCGGGGACGCGTTCCAGCGCCTCGGTGATGAACAGCTCGCCGAGCTGGCCGGCCTGGATCGTGCCGTCGGCGCGGCACCAGCCGATCCGCTGTCCCTTGGTGATCGTCCCGTGACGCACGCGGCAGATGGCCAGGCGCCCGAGGTAGGGCGAGGCGTCGAGGTTCGTGACCATCGCCTGCAGCGGGTGCTCCGGGTCGTAGCTGGGCGGCGGGACGTGCTCGAGCAGCAGGTCCAGGAGAGGGATGAGGCTGTCGCCCGGCTGGGTGGGGTCCGTCGACGCCCAGCCGCGCTTGGCGTCGGTGTAGACGACGGGGAAGCCGAGCTGGTCCTCATGCGCGTCGAGATCCAGGAAGAGGTCCTCGACCATGCTCAGGACCTCACCGATGCGCGCATCGGGCCGGTCGACCTTGTTGATGTCGAGGATCACCGGGAGGCGCGCCTCGAGCGCCTTGCGCAGCACGAAGCGCGTCTGCGGGAGCGGGCCCTCAGCGGCGTCGACGAGCAGCAGGACCGCGTCGACCATCTCCAGGCTGCGCTCGACCTCACCGCCGAAGTCGGCGTGACCGGGCGTGTCGACGATGTTGATCTTCACGCCCTGGTAGTCGATCGCCGTGTTCTTCGCGAGGATCGTGATCCCGCGCTCGCGCTCGAGGTCCATCGAGTCCATCACGCGCGTCGCGACGTCCTCGTGGGCCGCGAACGCACCGCTCTGGTGCAGGAGCGCGTCGACCAGCGTGGTCTTGCCGTGGTCGCCGTGCGCGACGATCGCGACGTTGCGCAGGTCGTCGCGTGTGGCGGTCACGGGCTGCGCAGCTCACGGAGCTTGGTCAGCTCCGCATCGAGGTCGATCGCCCGCATGTCGTGCTCGCCGGGGAGCCGCTCGAGGATTCCGCGAACAAGCCCGTGGAGGTCGCTCTGCTCGTGCCCGAAAGCGTCGAAGTACGCCTTCAGCGCGGTGTAGGTGACCTTCATCTCCGCGGCCGTGAGCTGCAGGTCGATGACCGGCTCGTCGGCGGGAATCAGGTTCAGATCGTCGTCAGCCATGCCATCAAACGTAGCGCTCGCAGGCGTGCCGATAGGCTGAAACGCATGGCTGATCGCACCGTCGATGTCCTGCTGATCGGCGGAGGGGTGGCCTCAGCCGCTGCTGCGCGCGAGCTGGTGGACGGCGGCTTCGACGGCAGCGTGCTGCTCGCCGGCCGCGAGCTCGATCCGCCGTACGAGCGGCCGCCGCTGACGAAGGAGTACCTGCGCGGCGAGCACGATCGCGCGAGCGCCCACCGCCCCGAGCACGGCTGGTTCGACGACGCGCCGGTCGAGCTGCTCACGCGCACGAGCGTCATGAGGCTCGACACGGCTGCGCGCGAGGCGACGCTCTCGACGAAGGAGACCGTCGGCTACGGGCACGCGCTGGTGGCGACGGGTGCGATGGTGCGGCGGCTGCAGGTCGACGGGACCCAGCTCGACGGCATCCACTACATCCGCGCGTTCGGCAACGCCGACGCGATCCGCTCCGAGCTCGACGCCGCCGAGCACGTCATCTGCGTCGGGGGCTCGTACATCGGCTGCGAGGTCGCGGCCTCGCTGCGCGCGATCGGCAAGCAGGTGACGATCGTGATGCTCGAGGACGAGCCGATGGAGCGCGGCTTCGGCAGCACCGTCGGCGCGTTCTTCCGCGGCGTCCTCTCCGAGCGCGGCGTCGGGATCGTCCACGCGGACGAGGTCGAGCGGTTCGAGGGCGAGGAGCGCGTGGAGCGGGTCCTCACCAAGGGCGGCCGCGAGCTCGCGGGCGACCTCGTCGTCTGCGGGGTCGGCGTGCTGCCCGACGTGATGCTCGCGCGCTCCGCGGGGCTCGAGCTGGGCGAGAGCGGCGGCGTGCGCTGCGACGAGAGCCTGCGCACGAGCGCGCCGCGCGTGTGGGCCGCCGGCGACGTCTGCGAGTACGCGAGCGTCGTGCACGGCGGCCGGCGGATCCGTGTCGAGCACACCGAGCACGCCACGGCGCAGGGCGCATTCGTGGCGCGCGCGATCCTCGGCGCCGAGGAGGCCTATGCCGAGGTGCCGTATTTCTTCAGCGACCTCGCCGACTGGGCGTCGCTGGAGTACGTCGGGCCTGCGCACACGTGGGACGAGGAGGTCGTCACCGGCGCGCTGGAGAGCTGGAGCTTCGGCGTCTGGTACCTCGAGCAGGGCCACGTGCGCGGCGCGCTGAGCGTCGGCGGAGGACTGGACCTGGACCGCGCGCGGGGGCTGATCGCGTCGGGTGCGCGGATTGCGGCAGGCGACCTGTAGCTGCCAGGTGACCTGTTGAGAACCATCACGGATACGGCTTTGCCGATCCGTGTCCTGCCAGGGGGCCGTTCCTAGAGCTCGTGCCCGGGAATTCTGTGCTCTTCGAGGAACTTGTCGTTCTCGCGCTTTTCGGCGAACGCCTGGGCCGCCGCGAAGGCGATCAGGCCCTGCGCGATGACCGGGAACAGCACGAAGAAGACTCCGATCAGGCCGATGTCGATCAACACGGCATTGCTGACGGCGAGCACCATCGGACGAGCGTATCGAAGGCGCTGGCCTGCCGGTGGCCCGGCGGATACCCTCGGTCGCTGTGAACCGCCTGACCGCCCGTGTCTACGACCGCGTCGTCATGAAGCGCAGCCAGACGGCCGGCCTCGCCGATGCCCGGCGCGACGCGCTCGCCCAGGCGCGCGGCGATGTGCTCGAGATCGGCGCCGGCACCGGCCTGAATCTCGCGGCGTACCCGCGCACCGGCATCACGCGCCTCGTCCTGACCGAGCCGCACGAGCCGATGCGCCGCCAGATCGCCGCGAAGCTCGACGCAGCGCCGGCGCCGACGGAGATCGTCGACGCGCGCGTGGAGGACCTGCCGTTCGACGACGCGACGTTCGACACCGTCACCGCGACCCTCGTGCTGTGCGAAGCGCACGATCCGGCCCGCGCCGTCGACGAGATCGCGCGGGTGCTGAAGCCCGGCGGGCACTACCTGTTCCTCGAGCACGTGCGCAGTGCCGACCCGAAGCTCGCGCGCAAGCAGGAGCGCTGGGCGCCGGTCTGGCGGAAGGTGGCGGGCGGCTGCAACTGCAACCGCGACACGCTCGCGACGATCGCCGCATCCGGGCTCGACGTCGAGCGCCACCGGATGGGCGTCTTCCCGAAGTCGCCGAAGGTCGTCAGCCCGCTGCTCTCGGGCTCCGCTGTGCGCGGGGATGTTCTCTAGTGCAGCCGGCGCTGCGCTGAGAACCATCACGGATGCGGCTTTGCCGATCCGTGTCCTGCGAGGGGGCGGTACCTCCGGCGGTCGAGCAGGATCCGGCGATGCGGCGGCGAGTGCAGCCAGCCGCGCACGGCGCCGGCCGGGGTCGCCTGCGGCCCGGTCGCGAAGGCGAGCGTCTCGCCGACGCGGCAGCCCGCGCGCCGGACCCGCTGAACGGGCGTCGAGCCGCCGGGGCTGGTGTGCTCGAAGTAGCGCTCGGCCCGACACTGGATCTCCGACCTCGCTGGTAGGATTGCCTCATGACAGCGCGTCATTGCTCGACGGTCGTCGCGACAAACCCGAGCGGGGAGCGCTCGCGATGATCTTCACGACGAAGGCGGAATACGGCGTGCGCCTGCTCGTCGAACTCGGCCGCCAGGCAGACGAGCAGCCTGTCTCGCTGAAGGCGCTCGCGGAGGCCGAGGGCCTGCCGCTGGCCTACCTGGAGCGCATCGTCGCGCTGCTGAAGAAGGCGCAGCTCGTCGAGAGCACCAGGGGCGCCCACGGCGGCTACCGGCTCGCACGCCCGGCCCGCGAGATCACGATGGACGAGGCCGTGCTCGCGCTCGAGGGTGCGGTCGCGCCGATGTCCTGTTTCGTCGACGACAGCGAGGACGGGCGCGTCCTGTGCTCGCACGTCGACGACGGCCACGAGGCCTGCGCCACCCGCCTTCTCTGGACGCGCGTCCAGGGCGGCGTCACGCGCGCGCTGCAGGGCACGACGCTCCAGGAGCTCGTGGACTTCGCGGCGCCCAAGGCCGTAGACCCGGTGCTGCCGGATCCCGTCGGCTCCGCGCTCCCGCTGCACAGCGCAGCCTGACCACCACCCAGCTTTCACGACCACACGACGACGAACGGACGACATGGCGGACCTCGAGATCAAGAACCTGCACGTGCGGGCCGGCGAGAAGGAGATTCTCAAGGGCCTGAACCTCACCGTGAACGAGGGTGAGATCCACGCGCTGATGGGCCCCAACGGCTCCGGCAAGAGCACGCTGGCGAACGTCATCATGGGCAACCCGACGCTCGAGATCACCGAGGGTGAGATCAGCTTCCGCGGGCAGGACATCACCGAGATGGATCCCGACGAGCGGGCTCGGATGGGCCTCTTCATGGCCTTCCAGTACCCGGTCGCGATCCCCGGGGTGACCGTCGCCAAGTACCTGCGCATGGTGATGAACGCCCACCGTGACGCGCGTGGCGAGAAGGAGGTCCCGCTGAAGGAGTTCCGCAAGACCGTCGAGGCGGCGATGGAGCTCACGAAGATCCCGCGCGACTTCTCCTCGCGCTACCTCAACGACGGATTCTCCGGCGGCGAGAAGAAGCGCCTGGAGATGCTCCAGCTCGCGCTGCTGCAGCCGCACACGGCGATCCTCGACGAGACCGACTCGGGCCTGGACATCGACGCGCTCAACATCGTCGCGCAGGCGGTCAACACCGTCGCCAAGGACCAGGGAATGGGCGTGCTCATCATCACCCACTACCAGCGGATCCTGCACCTCGTCGAGCCCCAGCGCGTGTCGATCCTGTTCGACGGCGCGATCGTCAAGGAGGGCGGCCCGGAGCTCGTCACACAGCTCGAGGCCGAGGGCTACGGCTGGATCAAGGACGAGGTCGCCGGCGCGGCGGCCTGACCGGCTCGTGCCCGCCCTCACCGACACCGCGGTCGCGCACGAGTTCCCGATCCTGCGACGGGAGGGGCTCGTCTATCTCGACAGCTCCGCGACGGCGCAGAAGCCGCGCGTCGTGATCGAGGCCGTCGAGGCACAGCTCGCGCGCTACAACGCGAACGTCCATCGCGGCTCGTACCCGCTCGCCGCCGAGGCCGACGCGCGCTACGAGGGCGCTCGCGAGCGGATCGCCTCGTTCACCGGCGCCACGGCGCCCGAGACGATCTTCACCAAGAACGCGACCGAGGCGCTGAACCTCGTCGCCTACGCGTGGGGCCGCGACCACGTGGGCGAGGGCGACGCGATCGTCCTCACGCAGGCCGAGCACCACGCGAACATGGTTCCGTGGCAGATCCTCGCGGCACAGGCCGGCGCGGAGCTGCGCTACCTCGAGGTGGACGCGGAGGGACGCGTGTCGCTCGACCAGCTCGACGCGCACCTCGCCGACGGCCGCGTGCGCCTCGTCACCGTCGCGCACGTCTCGAACGTGCTCGGGACGATCTTCCCCGTCACCGAGATCGTCGCCCGCGCGCGCGCCGCCGGCGCCGCGACCGCGGTCGACGGCTCGCAGGCCGTGCCGCAGATGGCCGTCGACGTCGCCGCGATCGGCGCGGACTTCTACGTCTGGACCGGCCACAAGGCCTACGGCCCGACCGGCGTGGGCGTCCTGCACGGACGCCGCGAGATCCTCGAGGCGATGCCGCCGTTCCTGGCCGGTGGCGACATGATCAAGACCGTCGAGTTCGACCATGCGACCTGGAACGAGCTGCCCTGGAAGTTCGAGGCCGGCACGCCGCCGGTCGCGGAGGTCGTCGGGCTCGGCGCCGCCGTCGACTTCCTCAGCGGGATCGGGATGGACCGCGTGCGCGCCCACGAGCAGGAACTGACCGCGTACGCGCTCGAGCGTCTCGCCGAGGTTCCGGGCCTGGTCGTCTACGGTCCGCGCGATGCCGAGGCCCGCGGCGCGCTGACCGCGTTCTCACTCGAGGGCACCCACCCGCACGACGTCGCCGAGATCGTCGCCCGCGACGGCGTCTGCATCCGCGCCGGCCACCATTGCGCGCAGCCGCTGATGAAATTGCTCGGCGTGGGCGCCACCTCGCGCGCCTCCTTCGCCGTGCACAACAGCCGCGACGACGTGGACCGTCTCATCGACGGGCTGCATCGCGTGCGCGAGATCTTCCAGCTGGACTGAGGACGCAATGGACGACAGCCTGTACCGCGAGGAGATCCTGGAGCACTACAAGCGCCCGCACAACTGGGGCGAGCTTCCGGACGCCGACCTCGTCTTCGAGGACACCAACCCGCTCTGCGGCGACGAGCTGAAGGTGATGCTCAAGGTCGCTGATGACGGGACGGTCGAGGACGTGCGCTTCGCCGGCCACGGCTGCGCGATCAGCCAGGCGTCCGCGTCGATGGTCTCCGACGAGATCAAGGGCATGCAGGTCGACGACGTCGCGCGGCTGGACCGCAGCGCGATCCTCGACCTGCTCGGCATCCAGATCTCCGCCACACGCATGAAGTGCGCGCTGCTGTCCCTGAAGGTGCTCAAGAGCGCCGCGATCGGTGGGAGCGCCGACTGGGAGCCCGCGACACCCGAAGCGGCGGCTCCGGCGGCCCCCGGCGACCTCTGATGTACCGGCCGCGGCAGGCGCGACCGGTACAATCCCGTCCTACACCATCGGATTTCCGATTCTCCCTTCTGTGACGCCCGTTATCGACATCTGCCGCCTCGACGAGCTGCCGCCCGGCGCGACGCGCATCGTCGAGTACGAGGACTACGAGATCGGGGTCTTCAACTGCAACGGGGAGCTGCTCGCGATCGAGGATCGCTGCTCCCACGATGACGGGACGCTCGCCGAGGGCGAGGTCGACCAGGCCGCCTGCACCGTGGAGTGCCCACGGCACGGAGCGCTCTGGGACCTGCGCACCGGAAAGCCCCTCACCCTTCCCGCATACGTACCCGTAGAGACGTTCCCCGTCCTCGTCGAGGACGGGCTCATCAAGCTCGAGGTGGACTGACATGGCAACGCCCGACACCACTCGCACCCCGCTCACCGACGAAGAGGCCGGCCTCAAGGACCTCAACGCGGACTACACCGAGCGCTACGGGTTCCACGACGCCGAGGACTACCTCTACAAGGCGCCGAAGGGCATCAACCGCGAGATCGTCGAGAAGATCTCCGAGCTCAAGGGCGAGCCGCAGTGGATGCGCGAGTTCCGCCTGAAGGCGCTCGAGCACTTCCTCGCACGCCCGATGCCGACCTGGGGCTCACCGAAGCTCGCCGAGGTCGACTTCGACGACATCCACTACTTCGTGCGCGCCTCCGACAAGGCCGAGCGCTCATGGGACGACGTCCCCGACGACGTCAAGAAGACGTTCGACCGGCTCGGCATCCCCGAGGCCGAGCGCAAGTTCCTCGCCGGCGTCGGCGCCCAGTACGAGTCCGAGGTCGTCTACCACCAGGTCAACAAGGACCTCGAGGACCAGGGCGTGATCTTCGTCGACATGGACACCGCGCTGCGTGACCACGAAGAGCTCATGCGCGAGTACTTCGCGACGATCATCCCGCCGAACGACAACAAGCTCGCCGCGCTCAACAGCGCCGTGTGGTCCGGCGGCTCGTTCGTCTACGTGCCCCCGGGCGTGCACGTCGAGATGCCGCTGCAGGCCTACTTCCGCATCAACACGGAGAACATGGGCCAGTTCGAGCGCACGATCATCATCGCCGACGAAGGCAGCTACGTGCACTACGTCGAGGGCTGCACCGCGCCGACGTACTCCAGCGATTCGCTGCACTCAGCGGTCGTCGAGCTGATCGCCAAGCCCGGTGCGCGGATCCGCTACACGACCGTGCAGAACTGGTCGCAGAACGTCTTCAACCTCGTCACCAAGCGGGCGATCGCCGAGCGCGACGCGACCGTCGAGTGGGTCGACTGCAACCTCGGGTCGAAGCTCACGATGAAGTACCCGAGCGTCTACCTGATGGGTGAGCGCGCGCACGGCGAGATCCTGTCGATCGCGTTCGCCGGCAAGGGCCAGCATCAGGACGCCGGCGGCAAGATCGTCCACGCCGCGCCGAACACCACCTCGAACATCTTCGCCAAGTCGATCTCCAAGGACGGCGGCCGCTCGTCGTATCGCGGCCTGCTCGAGGTCGCCAAGGGCGCGCACGGCTCGAAGTCCAAGGTCGTCTGTGACGCGCTGCTGCTCGACGAGGGCTCGCGGTCCGACACCTACCCGACGATCCGCATCGGCGAGGACGACGTGGACGTCGGCCACGAGGCGACCGTCTCCAAGGTCGGCGAGGAGCAGCTCTTCTACCTCATGTCCCACGGCCTTCCTGAGGAGGAGGCGTCGAAGCTGATCGTCAACGGGTTCATCGAGCCGATCGTGAAGGAGCTTCCGATGGAGTACGCGGTGGAGATGAACCGCCTGATCGAGCTGCAGATGGAAGGGTCAATCGGCTAGTGGTCGCGGATCTCGCGGCGCCTGTCTGCTACTGACGCCTCGTTGGATCGCCTGTTGAACTTCGACTGAACTGCTACTCCTTTCTATGACGACTTCCACTGAGCCTGTTTTTCTCTCTGCGCGCCGTGCCGCTGCCCTGCTGGAGGCTGCGGAGCTGGCGCTGCCGGTGTTCAAGGGTGAGGTGGGGTGGGAGTTCACTCCGCTGAAGGGCTTTGACCTGGCGGCCTTTGCTCCGGCTCCGGGCGGTGCTGACGATGCAGCTCCGCATGCGCTGGACCTGGACGCTGCGGACTCGGTGCGCGTCTCGTCGGATGAGCCGGTCTCCGAGGGCCCCGTGGTGATGCCGCTGGCGCTTGCCGCCGAGCGCCACCCGGACATCGTGGAGCGCTATCTCGGGACGGTCGTGACCGCGCGCACGCGGTTCACCGTCGAGAACGACGCGCGCTGGACGGACGGGACCTTCGTGTACGTCCCGCGCGGCGTGCACGTCGAGGCGCCGATCGTCCTGACGAACGTGCATGACGAGGCCGGCAGCGCGCTGCATCACCGCGCGCTGATCGTGCTGGAGGAGGGCGCGCAGGCGGAGGTCTGGCACCAGTCGCTCTCGTCCGATCTCGAAGCGGAGGGCGTCGTCAACGGCGTCACCGAGCTGGTGATCGGGCAGAACGCGCGGCTGCGGTTCGTCGACCTGCAGGCGCTGTCGGAGCGCACCTGGGTGTTCGGCGCGCAGCGTGCGATCGTCGAGCGTGACGGTTCGCTGGACTGGATCACGCTCGGCTTCGGTTCGGCGAACGGCAAGGTGTTCCTCGAGACCAAGCTCGCCGGCCCCGGCGCTCACGCAGCCGTCACCGGTGCGTACGCGACGCGCGGCCGTCAGCACCTGGACTTCGACACGCTGCAGGAGCACGCGGCGCCGGACACGACGTCGGACCTCGCCTTCCGCGGGATCCTCGACGGACGCTCCAGCACCGTCTGGCGCGGCATGATCCAGGTCGACGAGGGCGCACAGCGCACCGACGCCTTCCAGGAGTCGCGCAACCTGCTGCTGACCAAGAAGGCGCACGCCGACTCGATCCCCGGCCTCGAGATCCTCGCAAACGACGTGCGCTGCACGCACGCCGCGGCGATCGCCCAGATCGACAAGGAGCAGCTCTTCTACCTGCGCTCCCACGGCCTCCCCGAGGCCGACGCGCACCGGCTCGTCGTCGAAGGGTTCCTCGAGGCCCTCGTCGGCCGCTTCGAAGCGGGTGCGGTCCGCGCGGCGGTCGCGGGCGCGATCGAGCGCCGGCTCCAGCTGGTGCTCGGCTCCTGACACGCGTCAGCGTCCTCTATGACGAGGACTGCGGCTGGTGCCGCTGGTCGCTGGCACGCGTTCTGGCATCTGACCGCCACCGCGCGCTGCGCCCGGTGGCGATTCAGAGCGCCGAGGGCGAACGGCTGCTGGCGGGCGTGCCGGCGCCGCTGCGGCTCGCGTCGGCGCATGCGGTGGGCGCGGACGGTCGTGTCGCGTCCGGCGGAGACACCGCCGCGCCGATCGCGGCGGTGCTGCCGGGTGGGCGCGTGTTCGCCCCGGTGCTGCGCGGGCTCGGTCCGGTGACGCGAGGCGGCTACACGCTGGTCGCGCGCAACCGGTCACGTCTCGGCCGGCTCGTGACGCCGACGATGTCGGCGCGAGCCGATGAGCTGATCGAGTCACGAGCGCGCGCAGGGTAGGGGATGCTCACCAGCGCGATCCACGCCGCCTGAGGCGAACTGGAGGAGGACGCGGAGAACTACGGACGGCGGATCCGTGGTGCCCTCCGTCGCCCGGCTTCATCGCGTTGACATAGCGTTGACATCGTGCTCACGATCAGGCGGCGGCAAGGCGTGGGACCGTGACCCCGGAGGCGGCGCGGCGACTGGCCGAGGAGGTCCACGGGCGCGCTCTGGACCGCTACGGTGCGCCGCTGCTCGATCATGTGCGGCGCGTGGCGGCGCTGACCCCGCGCGCGGCACGGTCCGTCGCATGGCTTCACGAGGTCCTCGAGTGCACCGACCTCTCGGCCGCCGCGCTGCACGATGCCGGCGCCTCTCAGGATGAGGTCCGGGCCGTGGAGCTGCTGACGCGGGCCCCGGCCGCGGAGCTCGCCGAGTACGAGGCGCACGTGCGCCGCATCGCCGAGGCGCCCGGCCGCGCCGGCGAGCTGGCCCGGGCCGTCAAGCGCGCCGACCTGCGCGACCGTCTCGGGAACCAGTGGGCGTGTGCGCCGTCGGCACCCCCGCGCCCGCCCTACCGGTACGCCCTCAGCGTGCTCAGCGCGGCGTCGCGCTGAACGCGGCGGGGTGGACCCGGCCGTGAACGGAGCCTCAGCCCCACGCAGCCGCCTGGAGCGGCTCGTCCCGCCGGCGGCGACGCTCCGCGGCTACGACGGCCGTCGCCTGCGCGGCGACGTCCTCGCGGGACTCGCCGTCTGGGCGGCCGCGGTGCCGAGCGGCCTCGCCTACGCGGGGCTCGCCGGTCTCCCGCCGATCGTCGGGCTGTACGCCTCGGCGGTCGCCGGGCTCGCCTACGCGCTCGCCGGCACGATCCGCCAGGCGCAGGTCGGGCCGACGTCCACCAGCTCGATCCTCACCGCGGCCGCGATCGCCCCGCTGGCGGGCGGCGACGTCGGCCGCGCCACTGCGCTTGCGGCGATGCTCGCGCTGATGGTCGCCGCGATCCTGCTCGGCGCCTATGCGCTGCGGCTCGGCTTCATCTCCGACTACCTCTCGCGCGCCGTGCTGATCGGGTTCACCGCCGCGATCTCACTCGTGATCATCGCGGCCCAGCTCCCGAACCTGCTCGGCATCACCGGCGTCTCCACCGCCACGTTCCAGACGACCGTCCGCGGCGTCGGCGACCGGGTCGGGCAGGTCGACCTCGACTCGCTCGCCGTCGGCGTCGGGGCGCTGATCGTGCTGCTTGGCCTGCGCCGCCTGGCGCCGAAGGTGCCGCGGGAGCTCGTGGTCGTAGCGGTGGCGACGGTGCTCGTCGCGGCGCTCGGGCTCACGGACACCATCCGCGTCGTGGGCGACGTTCCGGCCGGCCTGCCCGCACCCGGGCTGCCGGATATCTCGTGGCACGACATGGAGACACTCACTGCTCCCGCCGTCGGCATCGCGCTGATCGCCTTCGTCGAGACGATGGCGATCGGGCGGACCTTCGCCCGCGCGCGCCGCTACCCGGTCGAGCCGCGTCGTGAGCTGCTCGCGCTCGGCATCGGGAACGCGGCAGCGGGGTTGTTCCAGGGCTACCCGGCGAACGCGAGCTTCGCCCAGACCGCACTGTCCGACGGGGCGGGCGGGCGGACGGTCGTCGCGTCGCTCGTCACCAAGCTCTCGATCCTCGCGACGCTCCTCGTGCTGACCCCGCTGTTCGCCAACCTGCCCTATCCGGTGCTTGCCGCCGTCGTGATCGCGGCGGTGCTGGGGTTCATCGACCTGCCGGGGTTCCGCCGCCTGCTGGAGTTCCAGCGCGCCGCGCAGCACTCGACCGGGCAGCCTGGCCACATCGTGCCGCGTCACCCCGAGTTCTGGTCGGCGCTGATCACCTTCGCCGGGACGCTGCTGTTCGGGATCCTCAACGGCATCGTCGTCGGCGTGATCGTCACGCTGCTGGCCGTGCTGTACCGCAGCGCGCGGCCGCGCGTGGCGGTACTCGGAAAGGTCCACGGCGCGCGCCGCCACCGCGACGTGAGCCGTCACCCGGAGGCCAGGACGGCGGACGACGTGCTGATCATCCGGTTCGAGTCGCAGCTGTTCTTCGCCAACGCCGAGTATTTCCGTCAGTCGGTCATCGACCTCGTTGACGCGCACGAGCCCGCGCCGCAGACCGTCGTCCTCGTCTGCGACGGGATCACGCAGATCGACCTCGTGGGCGTGGACACGCTCGTCGACCTTGTCGGCGAGCTGCGCGAGCGCGACATCGAGCTGCGCATGTGCCGCGTGAAGGGCCCCGTCCACGATGCCCTGCAGGAGTCCGGCGTCGTCACGCTGATCGGGCCCGAACGGTTCTACGACAGCGTCAAGGCCGCGAAGAAGGGCCGCCCACCCGACGGACTGCCCATGTTCGCCTTGCCGGGCGAGCTCGACAAGGAGCACGCCGAGCTCGGGGAGGGCATCGACGCGCACGAGGTCGCCGGCGCGCTGCGCAAGGACGACCCCCGCGGGAAGTCCTGATCCGCGGTCGTACATCCCCACAATCCGATGCGTGTCCGCCCCCGATGCCCGGCGGCCGGGCGATTTGGTTGACTCGCGGCCATGGACTGGGATCACGTGCCCATCAACGCGCGCGCCGGGGACTGGCTTGAAGCACACGGGATGCACAGCGATGGCGTCCGTCGCGGGCAGATCGTGGAGATCCTCGGCGGGCCGGGCCGCTGGCATTTCCAGGTCCGCTGGAACGAACACCACGAGTCGATCGTCTTCCCGAGCGACGGCGTGCGCATCGTCCCGGCGCAGGACACTGAGTAGCTCGCGCTTGTCGCCCGGCGTGGACCCGTGTAACGTCGCGTTTCTGAGGGCGTTCGTTGTGGGGCTGGTCCCACCGGGACGGGCAACACGACGCGACTTCGGTGGTCCGACCAACCTCCGGAGGCCCGCATGCCCAGCTCAGAGATGTCCCGGCGTTCGGTCGCCGGTCCCAGCAGTCACGAGGCGGCGGTCATTCAGACGCTGCGGTGGGCTGACGAAGCCGCGGCCGAACGGGACTTCGCCGCCGCTCTGGAGTGGCTGGTCGCGATCGAGGCGATCGGGGACCAGCTCTCCGAGGTGCACCTGGGCAAGCGCATCACCTGGGAGCTGGCAGTACGGGGTCACGCAGTCTGAGGCCATGTACCGGCCGATTGCGGCCCGCAGCTCGGCCTGACCAGACCTCACCGGCAGCTTTCTCACCTCGCTTCTGCGGCCCGGCGGAAGTAGGGTCGTGGGCGTGTCGAGGTCCGGCCCGCGATGCGCGCCGAAACGGTCCCTGCTGGTCGCTGCGCTGCTGCTCGCTGCGTGGGGTCCGCCGACGGCCACCGCGGCCTCTCCGGGACCCGCCCCAGTGCGTGGCGACTGCCTGACGCTGCCGGCGCCCTGCGTGAACAACGTCGGGTATGTCGAGTTCCGGCTCGCCAAGCACGTGCTGCACGTCGGCGAGACCGTGTCGGGGACCTATGCATGGAACCTGTCCGAGACGCGCAGTGCACGGATCGCGCGCGATGGTCCTGGCCTCAAGCGGCTGCGTTGCTCGCGCCCCGCTCGCGCGATCGCGCAGGGTACGTCCGGAAGTTCGACATGTGTCTGGAAGGCGACGAGCAGGACGGGCGGATGGGCGACGAGCCTGGGCATGACGCTGTTCCAGAATGGCGGCGCCGGCGCGTATGCGGAGAACGACTTCTACGTCGTGCTCGGGAAGGAACAGCTGATCGAGGGGACGGTTCGGCGGCAGAACACCGACAAGGTCTCGGCAGGCGATGTCGCGGGAGTCCCCAACGTCCCCGTGAAGATCCACGGTCCGTCGTCCAAGACGGCGCGCACCAACGCCAACGGCTACTACTACGCGATCGTCAAGAAGTCGGGGACCTACCGCGTCACGCCGGCGCTGCCGAAGAAGGTCACCGGCGATCGTGCCGGCGTGCTGACGCCGCGGTCACGGGTCGTGAAGGTGACGTCGAAGAAGGGCGCAAAAGCGGACTTCGTGGTCGACGATGACCTCGAGGTCACGGCGAAGGCGAGTCGTTCGGGCGTCCAGGCGGACGGCACGCAGGTCGTCGACATCGCGCTCACGGCGGTCCGCTTCGGCGAGCCCGTGCCCGGTCTCGTCGTCGCAGGGATGCCCAACTCCGACACGGTCGGGGCGAACCCCAACGCGATGCCCGTGCCGGCGCGCTATTGCTCCTCAGCGGGCGGCGCTGCGTTCGCAGCCGTCTGGCCGACGAGCGTCCGCGGCGCGGGCGGGTTCGAGAAGCCGTTCGACATCACGCTGGACGACAAGGGACGCGCGACCGTTCGCGTGCAGCTCGGAACGGTCCCCGGGTCACTGAACATCGAGTTCTGGGCGCGTACGCCGGCCGGCTCGCTGCGCTACGACAACATCGCCGGCGCGCGCAAGCGCGTGACGATCGCCAATGGCGCCGTGGCCGCGCCGGGCGACGGCTTCGGCGCCGGGCTCTCGCGAGTCCTGCAGACGGCGGGGACGCCGGAGCTGTCGGACGACGCGTTCGCGTCCTCGCTGGCCCTGACCACGAACCCGGTGTTCGCGTTCGGCCTCGCCTACACGTACGTCACGCGCAGTCCGGGCGGACCTGCGGCGATCCTGCTGACGCCCGCGACGACACCGCCGACGTACGGCACGCTGCGCGAGATCACCGCGGCACCTGGTGGCACCGTGATCCCAACGGGGTACCTGAGCCTCGAGAACCTCGCGACGTACGCCAACTTCCACACGGCCGCGAAGTCCAACGGCCTCCCCCCGGCGATTCCCTTCGACACCTACCGCCGCGGTGAGTCGACGTCGGGGTGGCGCGGCTTCGGCTTCGCCGCCGGCGACCCCGACGCCAAGGTCTTCGCCGAGGAGTACGCGACCTGGTGGGCCGGCGGTGGCTATCCGCCGAGCGGCATCACGGGCGGCTGCTGAGCGCCGTCTGCGTCGGGCCGATGACGCGGGATACATTCCCCGCACATGAGCAGCGCGCTGCACCCGGCACGCGAGTTCTGGTCGCCGGCGGCGGCATCGGCGGCCTGACGGCGGGCGTCGCTCTCCTGAAGGCCGGGCTCGACCCGGTCGTGATCGAGCGCCACGCGGCGCCGGCCGAGGCCGGCGCCGGGCTGTCGCTGTGGCCGAATGCCGTGCATCCCCTGCGCGCGCTGGGTCTCGGCGACGCGATCGACGCCGTCGGGCTCGAGCCGGCGGGCGGCGCGCTGCGGCTCGCAAACGGGCGGACGCTCGCGAGCCTGCCGGGCGCGCAGCTGGCCGGGCGCTTCGGCGCCCCGGTGCTGGTGGTTCACCGTGCCGACCTCGTCGGGCTCCTGCGTGCCGCGCTGCCCGCGACCGCGTTGCGCGAGGGCATCGCGATCACCGAGGTCGCTCAGGACGATGACGGCGTCACCGTGACGCTGGCCGGCGGGGAGCAGCTCGAAGCTGCGCTGCTCGTCGGCGCGGACGGCGTGCACTCGCTGGTGCGTGAGCGCGTGTGGGGCGATCCGCCCGCCGCGCCGAGCGGTGTCGTTGTGCGAGCGGTCGTTCCGGCCGGCGCTGAGCTCGCGCAGCTCGAAGGCGAGACCTGGGGTCGCGGCACGCTGTTCGGCGCCGCTCCGTTGCGTGGGGAGCGGATCTACTGGTTCGCCGCCGCGGCAGCTGACCAGGACGGCGACCCCGACCCGGAGCGCGAGCGTGACGCACTGCGCGCGGCGCACCGCACAGGCCGCGCTGCTCCGCCGGCCGCTGCTGGCCGCAATGCGCAACCTCGCGCTCCGCTGCACCCCGATGTCCCTGACGCTGCGCAGCCTGACGCCGATCATCGGGCACCGGGCGTCCACACCGTGATCGGTCGGGTCTGAGCCCGCTGAGCGGGACCGATGCCGACGGATCAGCGCCGAGCCGTGGCGATCGGAAGCGGGCTCAGTACCCGAGCTTGTCCAGCACGCTCTCGCGCTGGGGCTTCTCGGCGGGCGGCTCGCCCTTGGGACGGCGCTCGCGCTTCTCGTCGGTGACGATGCGGATCGTGGCGCCGACGCTGCCGTCGCGAGCCTTCTCCATGTCCTCGCGGCTGACGCGGTCGGAGCGGTTGGCACGCTCCTTGGCGCGGTCGGCCTTCTGCTTGTCGCGCTGCTTGGCTGCGCGGATGCGGCCGGTCTTCTCGGCGGCGCGCTCCTTGTCGAGCGTGATCACCCAGAGGTCCTCGATGCGCGCCATCGAGATGATCGTCGCGCTCATCGCCTTGTCGATGCGACCTGCGCCCAAGGATCCGTTCGCGATGTTTCGCGCACGCGGACCGTGGTCCTCGTCGCCGGCGATCAGCGCTGAGATGTCCTGGCGCTCGCGCGGGGCGAGGATCAGGAACGCCTCGCGAATCCCCTTCTGGCCGAACAGGTCGAGCGTGGCCCGTGACGCGTCGCGCAGTTCGTCCAGCGGAAGCGGCGCGCGGGAGCGCGGAAGGTCCTTGGGGATGTTCGGCTTGCGGGTGCGCGGCGGGCGCTTGCGCTTCGGCTTGGCCGGCTTCTGCGCCGCGGCTTCGGCGGCGGGCGCGTCGACGTGCGCTGCCGGCTCCGCGGGCTGCTCGGCCGGCTCGGGAGCGGGCGCTTGGGCGGGCTGCTCGGCCGCCTCGGGAGCCACCGCCTGCGGCTCCTCGACGGCAGGAGCCTCAACCGGCTCGGGAGCCGCGGCCTGCAGCTCCTCGGCGACCGGGGCCTGGGCCTGAGCGGGCGCCTCGGCGGCTGCCTCCGGGGCTCCCTGGTCGGTGGGGTCCTGTGACGACGCGTCAGCCTCGGTGCTCACTCCGCGCAGGCTACAGCGCTGCGCGCTGCCGTGGCGCACCGCGGCATCCGGCCAACGCGCGCCCGGCGCCCGTTAGCCTCGCCGGCAGATGACCGCGCCAGACACTCAACCCGACGATCCCCGTGCGCCACTCAGCGTCGACGAGGAACTGCTGAGCGCGGAGTCGCCGGCGGTCGCCACGCAGCGGACCGACGCCGAGCGCGTCGCGGACATCGACGCCGAGCTCACGGCGGCGTTCGCGGCGCTGTCGGCCATCAAGGCGGGCATCACGATCTTCGGCTCTGCGCGGCTGCCCGAGACGGACCCGGTCTGCGTCGCAGCGCGTGAGACCGGGCGCCTGCTCGGCGAGGCCGGCTTCACGGTCATCACCGGCGGCGGGCCCGGCGTCATGGAGGCGGCCAACCGCGGCGCGCAGGACGCAGGTGCGCTGTCCGTCGGCCTCAACATCGAGCTGCCGCACGAGCAGGCGCCGAACCCCTACCAGGACATCTCGATCACCTTCGACCACTTCTTCGCGCGCAAAGTCTGCTTCGTGCGCTACGCGATCGGATTCGTCGTCTTCCCGGGCGGCTACGGGACGCTCGACGAGCTGTTCGAGGCGCTCAACCTGATCATCACCGAGAAGGTGCAGGACTTCCCCGTGATCCTCGCCGGCGACGGGTCATGGGCCGGCCTGCTGACGTGGTTGCGTGAGCAGGTCGTCGCGCGCGGGATGCTGCGGCCCCAGGAGCTCGGTCTGCTGCAGGTCTGGGAGGACCCGCGCGACATCGTCACGGCCGCCGTGCACTGTGCTCGCCGGCAGGGGCTGCTCGGCCCGGATCAGCGGGCGTCGGGGTAGCGCGCGCGGACGGCGTCGATCCACGCCGCGATCTGGTCGGCGAGGACGCGGTCCTCGATCTCGAGCACGTTCTCGGCGTTCTCCTCGCCTGAGCGCGAGAGGTTGTACGAGCCGGCGAAGACGACATCGTCGATCACCGAGATCTTCGCGTGCATGAAGTCGTGGATGCTGTCGGGCCGGTAGGGCTGCGAGCGCTTGCCGTGGAACTCCAGGCCACCGAGGACCTCCTCGAGCACCGGGGCCTTCCAGCGCACCTGCTCGTTGCCGCGCCACTGCGCGAGCGCCTGCTCGGTCTGCGTGATGTCGACGACGCCGGTGGCGCTGACGCGGCCCTCGTGCAGCACCTCGGCGAGCGCGGCCAGCACCGGCGCGCTCGTCAGCACCGGCGACGCGATCCGGATGCGCCGGCGCGCGCGGTCGATCCGGGTAGCGATCTGGTGCGCGAGCTCACGTCCGCGGCCGGGGCAGAACCAGGGGCGCACGAGTGCGTCCCCGACGCGGATGGCAGGTGCGTCGAAGTCGCCCGTCTCCTCGATCCGCCGGCTGTGCCACAGCTGCTCGAAGGTGCGCTCGTACGCGAGCGCGAGCGGCTGCGAGACGGCGGTGACGATCACGTTCTCCTCGCGCGTCCACGAATCCAGCGTCCAGTTGGTCGAGCCGCACCACAGCGCGGCGCCGTCGCGGACGACGAACTTGTGGTGCATGAGGTCGTGGTCGCCGTCGATCAGGCGCACGTCGGCGCCGGTCTGCGCGAGCAGGTCCGGCCGCGTCTGCGGCGGCGTCGTCGGCTGATCGGGTGCCTCCGAGCGCGGGTCGTGGATCGCGATGCGCACGCGCACCCCGCGTGCGCGCGCCGCCTCGATCGCAGCCGCCAGGGTGTCCCCGACCGGTCCCGGAACGCGGACGTCGTAGAGCGCCAGATCGAGCGTGCGGTGCGCAGCGCCGATCCACGCCGCGATGCCGCCGCCGATCTCCTCGGCGCTCTGGCCGCCCTCGTCGAGCGTGCGGATCGCCAGCTCGCCGCGCGCGCTCATACCGGCGCGCCGCCGGGCAGCGCCAGCGCCGCGTCCGGGTAGCGGGCGCGCAGCCCGTCGATCCAGGTCGCGAGCGCCTCGGCGATCTGGGGGTGTTCGATCTCGAGCATGTTCTCGGCGTTCTGCTCGCCCGAGCGCGAGAGGTTGAACGAGCCGACGAATGCGACGTCGTCGACCACGACGACCTTCGCGTGCATCGTGTCGCGCACCGATCCGGGCCGCCCGTAGTCGTCGCTGGATGCCTTGCCGGCGAACGCGTGCGAGCGCAGCAGCTGCTCGAGCACGGGGCCCTTCCAGGTCGCGGGCCCGCCGGCCCACTGCCCGAGCACGCGCACCATCTGCGTGATGTCGACGATGCCCGTCATGTCCGTGTCGCCGGCCGAGGCGGCGTTCAGTGCCGACAGGATCGGCCCTGCGGTGATGATCGGCGAGGCGACGCGCACGCGTCTGCGCGCTCCCGTGATGCGGTCGGCGATGCGGTGGGAGAGCGCGCGCCCGCGGCCGGGGCAGAACCACACGCGGACCTGCGCCTCGCCGACGCTGACGAGCGGCGGGTCGTGGTCCCCGCTGCCCTCGATCTGCTGAGAGGCCCAGAGCTCGCTGAAGACGGCGGAGTAGACATCGGCGATCGCGGGCGACGCGAGCCGGACGATCACGTTCTCCTGGGCCGTGAAGTCATCGAGGGTCCAGTTCGTGGAGCCCGTCCAGACCGCCTCGTCGTCGCGCACCGCGAACTTGTGGTGCATCAGGTCGCGCCGCTGCTCCGTCAGCTCGATGTGCACGCCCGCGCGCCGCAGGACATCGACGCGCGTACGCGGCGCTGAGGTGGCGTGCAGGGGTTCGGGCTGCACGTCGGGGCGGTGCAGCAGCGCGCGCACCGCGACGCCGCGGGCGGATGCATCGCGCAGCGCCCCCAAGACGCGCCCGCCGACCGGCCCCGGCATGTGGACGCTGTACAGCGCGAAGTCCAGCGTGCGCCGCGCGCCGGCGATCCAGGCAGCGATCTGCGCACCCACGTCCTCGGGCTGCTGCCCGCCTTCGGTGAGCGTCTCGACAGCGAGCGGCGCGGACGTCAAGCCTGCGCCGCAGCCTTCGGCCCGAGCGCCGCAAGCGCGGCCTGCAGGTCATCGGTGTCCTCGAAGTCCAGCCCGAGCGCGTGGACGTGGCGGTGGCGGACGATGCCCTCCTCGTCGATCACCAGCGCCGCCCGCCGTGTGCCGAGCACCGGCGCCGCGACGCCGTAGAGCTTGGCGACCCGCTTGTCGGTGTCGGCCAGCAGCGGCACGGTGAGGCTGTGCGCGGCGGTGAACGCGTTGTGCGAGTCCACGTCCTGATGCGAGACCCCGACGACGACGGCGTCCAGGTCGGACATCGTGTCGGCGCGGTCGCGGTAGGAGCAGAACTGCTTCGTGCAGACCGGCGTGTTGTCGCCGGGGTAGAACAGCAGCACGACGCGCTCACCGCGGTGATCGGAGAGCCGGAACGGCCCGGTCGTGCCCTGCAACTCGAAGTCCGGAGCCGGCTCGCCGACCTGGGGTCCCTTGGCCATAGATGCAAGGGTACGGATGTGGCGCATCCCTGGATCGAGGAGCACGCCGGCGCGATCGCCGCGCGCGCCGAACGCGACCTCGAGGCGCTCGTCGCGATCTCCTCGCCCTCGGGCGACGTCGCCGCCGCCGAGGAGGCCGTCCTGGTCGCCACCGCGCTCGCTCCGCCGGCTGCGCAGGCCACGCGGATCGCGTGCTCGTCGAACGAGCACGCGCCGGACCTGGCGCTGCGCGTCACCGGCCCCGGCGAACGGCGGCTGCTGCTCGTGGGTCATCTCGACACGGTCGTCGCGCACGCTGCCCACGTCGCGCCGCAGCGGCTCGGGCCGCGCATGCTCGGGTCGGGCACGATCGACATGAAGGCGGGCGTCGCACTCTCGCTCGGGCTGCTCCACGCACTCCAAGGGCGCCCCGAGCTGGCCGAGGCGACGCTGCTGCTCGTCAACGACGAGGAGTGGCGCACGGAGCCGTTCATCCACGTCGCGCGGTTCGCGGGCGTCGACGCAGTCCTCTGCTTCGAGGCCGGCGAGCGCGACCCCGACGGGCAGGATGCGGTCGTCGTGCGCCGCAAGGCCGCGGGCAGCATCCGGGTGCGCGCCGAGGGCCGCGCCGCCCATTCCGGCTCCGCACCGGACAAGGGTGTCAACGCGCTGCTCGCGCTCGCGGACGTCGCCACGATCGTCGCCGCCTGCCATGCGCCGCAGGGACCCGACCGCCTGACCGCGGTGCCGACGATCCTGCGTTCCGGTGAGGCGCTGAACGTCGTTCCCGCCGGCGGCGAGCTGATCTGCGACGTGCGCGCCGACCGCCTGGAGGCGCTGCGCGGCGTGCTGGACGCGATTCCCGGCGAAGCGCGCGGCGCGCGGATCGACGCGCAGATGCAGCGTGAATGGCCGGGCATGGACGCGCGCGCGCCGGCCGCTCCCGTACTGGCCGCAGCCGGCGCCGCCCTCGGCCGTCCCGTCGTTCCCGCGCAGCGCGGCGGCGCGAGCGATGCGAGCCACTTCGCGAGCACGGTGCCGGTGACGATCGACGGTCTCGGAGCGCGCGGTGGGCACGCCCATCACCCCGATGAATTCGTCGATCTGCGCTCGCTGGAGCCGCGTGCCCAGGTCGCCTTGGCGGTCGCGCACGCTGTGCTGCAGAGCGGTTGAACCTAAAGATTCGAGAAGGAGCCGCTACCCTGCCGGAGAAGTTGTGACCAGCCGAGTCTCCGCGGAACCCTAAATCGCGGAGAACGGGGGACCCACTGGCCATCTCCGATGGCCCGGGGCGAATCGTCACCTGAGCGTGACGTAGCGCGGCCCTTTTCGCGCGAGCCCGACAGCTAACCCCGTAGGCGCGACAAGAGGGGGTTCTCCCGTGCCGCATCTATTCCGCATCGCCATACCGTTATTCATCCTGGGAGCCGTCCTCCCTGGTGCAGCCGCCGTCGCCGCGACGCCTGATGAGGCCGCTGAGCCCGTCGTCGCGGCAGTCCCGAGCGCCAAGCTCCCCAACGTCAGCTCGCGCGTCCTGCGCCCCGGAGCTGCCGGCGCCGACGTCCGCGGCATGCAGAAGCTGCTGCGCGCAGCCGGTCTCACGGTTGCCGTCGACGGCAAGTACCTCTATGCGACCTCGCGTGCCGTGCAGCGCTTCCAGGTGGCCGCGCGACTGGACGCCAGCGGCGTCGCCGGTCCCCAGACGCTGAAGGCGCTGCGCCGCGCCGCGCGCGGAGCACGCGCCGGTGAGGCCAGCGGCGGCGTCGGGTTCGGCGAGGCGACCGCCGGCACGACCAAGCTCGGTGAGCGGATCCCGCTCGCCCCCGGCATGAGCGGCCGCGACGTCAAGGAGCTTCAGGACTACCTGCGCCGCGCCGGCATCAAGGGCGCGCCGCGCCCCAGCGGTGAGTTCACCGATCAGACCGCCGCGGCCGTGCGCCGTTTCGAGCAGCGCCGCAAGCGCGCCGCTGACGGCCAGGTCGACGCCGGCGACATCTACGCGCTGCTCAGCGCCGTCGGCGAGGACGCCCAGCCGGGCGACGCGGGCGACCCGTCGCTCGACCTCCCGGCGCCGCCGCTCGCGCCGGGCGACCAGGCGAAGCTCGGCGACGACGGCCTCGCGATCGCGCCCGAGGACGCCCCGGAGGCGGTCAAGCAGATCATCGCCGCGGGCAACAAGATCGCCAAGCTTCCATACAAGTGGGGCGGCGGCCATGGCCGCTGGGAGGACTCGGGCTACGACTGCTCGGGCTCGGTCTCCTACGCGCTTCGCGGCGCTGGCCTGCTGAAGAGCCCGCTCGCCTCCTACGACTACTTCGGCTGGGGTCAGTCCGGCAAGGGGCAGTGGGTCACGATCTCCACGAACTCGGGTCACATGTACATGACCGTCGCCGGCCTGCGGTTCGACACCAGCGGTCGCGGCCCGCGCGGCTCGCGCTGGCAGAAGGACATGCGCTCCAGCAGCGGGTTCCAGATCCGCCACCCGGCCGGTCTGTGAGCCGGCCGGCGCGGCCGGCGTCAGTCGTCGTCGGCCGGCCTGCGCCGCTCGCGCTTGCGCTGAGAGCGCGTGTGCTTGGCGCGCAGGCGGTCCTCGCGGGCACCCTTGCTCGGCCGCGTCGCCCGACGCGGCCGGCGCACCGCGAGCGCCCGCGCCAGCCGCTCCCGCAGACGCTCGAGCGCGAGCTCGCGGTTGCGCGCCTGGCTGCGGGCGTCCTGCGCGATGGCTCGGACGACGGGGCCGCAGCGCGCCGCGACGCGCGCCTTCTGCGCATCGCTCAGCGCTGAGGACGCGCTCACGTCGAAGCGCGCCTCGATCCGCGAGGCGGTGACGTTCGCGTGCTGGCCGCCGGGACCGGAGGAGCGGCTGGCGAGCAGCTCGATCTCGCGCAGCGGGATCGCGACATCGCGGGTGACGGGCATCGGGTCCTGCACCGCCCCATCGTCGCGCATCCGGACGAAGATCCCCGGCGTGCCGCGCCGGTTGGTAGCGTGCGCCGCGTTCGGCCGGTGCGGATCGCCGGTCACTCACAAGCAGGTGTTCGCGGAGGCAGGGACCTTCCTCGGCGACATCGGGATCAGGAGCAGCAGACAACATGCCGACGGGAACCGTGAAGTGGTTCAGCGATGAGAAGGGCTTCGGGTTCATCACGCCCGACGAGGGCAGCAAGGACCTGTTCGTCCATCACAGCGCGATCAACGGCGACGGCTACAAGTCGCTCGCCGAGGGCGCCAAGGTGTCCTTCGACGAGGAGCCGGGCGACAAGGGACCGAAGGCCGTCAACGTGTCGAAGGTTTGAGCAATCCGCTGAGCGACCCGGACATCGAGGTCACCTGCGAGCAGACGGCGCAGGCGCTCGGTGACGGCAGCGCGACCGTGATCGACGTGCGCGAGCCCTATGAGTGGGAGGCGGGCCGGATCCCCGGAGTCCGGCACGTCCCGCTCGATCGCCTCGCCTCGCAGGCCGAGACGATCGACTCCTCGCGGCCGGTGATCTTCCAGTGCCGCGCGGGTGTGCGCTCGCTGATGGCCGCGCAGGCGTTCAAGGCCGCCGGGCTCGACGCGCGCTCGATGGCCGGCGGGATCGAGGTCTGGCAGGCGGAGCAGCGACCGCTGGAGCCCGACGGCGCGACGGTCGCCGATCACTGAGCCGATGGCCGGCGCGATCCGGGAGCTGCTCCCGCCGGACACGGGACTTGCGTGGCCCGCAGCTGCCTGCCGCGCGCGGGCGCGGACAGGCGGAAGCGCTGCTCGACTGGCTCGTCGCGGAGGCCAGCGCCACGACTGCGACGAGATCCACCTCGACTCCGGCGTCCAGATCGAGCGCCGCGACGCGCACAGCCTGTACCTGCGGCACGGTTACGCGATCACTGCGCACCACTTCTCGCGGCGCGTTTGAGAGCCCATCGGTTCGGCTCCGCCGACCGCCGTGCCTAGACCCGCGTACCGCGCATCACAGGCCCGTTGTGCGCATCGAGCGCCACGAGCTCATGCGCCCGCACCGCCCAGTCGCAGAGGATCGCCCGCGTGTCGCGCGGGTCGACGATCTCCTCGGCGGAGAAGCGCTCAGCGGTGCGGAAGGGGGAGAGGACGCGCGTGAGCCGCTCCTCGATCTCGGCGCGCAGCGCCACGGGGTCGTCGCTGGCCTCCAGCTCACGGCGGTAGGCGGCCTCGAGCCCGCCCGCGATCGGCAGCGAGCCCCACTGGCCCGACGGCCACGCGAACCGCAGGTTCAGGCGCGCGCCGTTGCCGTGACCGGCGCCGGCGACCCCGTAGACCTTGCGCACGAGCACGCTCGCCCACGGCGTGCGTGCCTGCATCACGGCGCTCAGCGCGCGGCTGCCGCGGCGGATCGTGCCGCGCCGCTCGGCGTCGGTCCCGATCACGAAGCCCGGCTGATCGACGAGGTTCATCACCGGCAGGCGGAACGCGTCGCAGATGTCGGTGAAGCGCGCGAGCTTGTCCGAGGCCTCGGCGGTCAGGCCGCCGCCGTAGTGCTTGGGGTCCGATGCGAGGACCCCGACGGGTCGTCCGTCGAGGCGTGCCAGCGCGGTGATCAGCGACGCGCCGAACCGCCGCCCGACCTCGAACACCGAGCCGTGATCGGCGATCAGCTCCAGCGCGCGGCGCATGTCGTACGGCCGGCGCGGATCGCGCGGGACGAGCGACAGCAGCTCCTCCTCGCGGCGTCCGGGGTCGTCGGTCGAGGTCGTGATCGGTGGTGCCTCCCACGCGCTTGAGGGCAGGTAGGAGAGGAAGCGCCGCAGCTGCTCCAGCGCGTCGTCCTCGTCGTCGGCCTCGTTGTCGACGGCGCCCGCGCGGGTCTGTGCGCGCGCACCCCCGAGCGTCTCCTTGTCCGGTGACTCGCCCATCGCCGCTGCCACGACCGGTGGCCCCGCGACGAACAGCTGCGCGCTTCCGCGCACGATCACCGAGAAGTGCGACAGCGTCACGCGTACGGCGCCGAGCCCGGCGCAGGGGCCCAGCGCCGCAGCCACGACCGGCACGCGCGCGAGGTTCTCGACCGCGAACTCGAAGCCCGGGAGCGGCGGCACGTACGAGAAGCCCATCGTCTCGAGCGTCTTCACGCTCCCGCCGCCGCCCGTTCCGTCGACCAGCCGGATCAGCGGGACGCGCAGCTCGTGCGCGGCCTGCTCGGCCCAGACCAGCTTCTGCCAGATCGCGGCGTCGGCGGCGCCCCCGCGGACGGTGAAGTCGTCGGCCTGCACCACCGTGCGCCGGCCGTCCACGCGGCCCTGTCCGACGAGCATGTTGGACGGCAGGAAGCCGGTCAGGACACCGTGCTCGTCGTACGCGCCGACGCCGGCCAGCTCGCCGGTCTCGTGGAAGGACCCGTCGTCGAGCAGGCGGTCGACACGCTCGCGAACGGTCAGCTTCCCGGCCGCGTGCTGACGCGCGACGCGCTCTTCCCCTCCCAGCTCGTGAGCGAGCGCGCGCCGCCGGCGCAGCTCCTCCAGCTCGGGCTCCCAGGTCATGCGGGCGCAGCGTAGAGGGGTCCGCAGCGCCGTGCCGCGTACCCTTCCCGCCATGTCCGCCACAGCCACCGACACGTACACGATTCCGCAGGAGTTCCTCGACTTCCGCGACACGATCCGTCAGATCGCGCAGGAGAAGGTCGCGCCGCGCGCCCATGACATCGACGCGAGCGCCGAGTACCCGTGGGACATCCGCAAGCTGTTCTCCGAGAACGACATTCTCGGACTGCCGTTCGACACCGAGTACGGCGGGACGGGCACCGGCACGCTGATGCTGTCGATCGCCGTCGAGGAGATCGCGAAGGCCTGCGCGGCCTCGTCGCTGATCCTGATGGTCCAGGACCTCGGGACGCTGCCGATCGCCCTGTTCGGCAGCGACGAGCAGAAGCAGCGCCTGTTCCCGAAGTGTGCGACGGGCGAGTGGTCGCCCGCGTTCTGCCTGTCGGAGCCCGAGGCCGGGTCGGACCCCGCGTCGATGCGCACGAGCGCCAAGCTCGACGGCGACGAGTGGGTCATCAACGGTGCCAAGAACTGGATCAGCAACGCGGGAATCGCCGACTTCTACGTCGTGATGGCGAGCACCGACCGCGAGCAGCGCAGGACGACGGCGTTCATCGTCGAGAAGGACCGCGAGGGCTTCTCGATCGGCGGCTACGAGCACAAGATGGGCATCAAGGGCTCGCCGACCGGGTCGCCGGTGCTCGAAGACGTCCGCGTTCCCCAGGAGAACGTGATCGGCGAGGTCGACAAGGGTCTCGCCGTCGCGCTCGGCACGCTCGAGCGCACGCGGCTCGGCGCTGCGGCACAGGCCGTCGGCATCGCGCAGGGTGCGATCGACTACGCGACGCAGTACGCGAAGGAGCGCGTGACCTTCGGCAAGCCGATCTTCGAGCACCAGGCGATCGCCTTCAAGCTCGCCGAGATGGAGGCCCGCACGGCCGCCGCCCGCGAGCTGACGTACCGTGCGAGCGCCGCCGCCGACCGCGACGAGCCGGGTCTCGGAAAGTGGACGTCGATGGCCAAGCTGATCGCGTCCGACACCGCGATGTGGGTGACGACCGAGGCCGTCCAGGTGCTCGGCGGCTACGGCTACGTCAGCGACTATCCCGTCGAGCGGATGATGCGCGACGCGAAGATCACGCAGATCTACGAGGGGACAAATGAGATCCAGCGGCTCGTGATCGCGCGCTCGATGCGATAGTCACGGGGAGCGTTATGCCCCCAGCACGCCGGATCGCCTTCGCCGCGGCCACCGCACTCTGCGCGGGGCTGACGGCCGCCGCGCTGCTCGGCGGGTTCAGCGCGGACCCTGCGGTGCGCGCGATCGAGACCGCGGGCGTCATCGGCTTGATCGCCGCGGTGATCTTCGGAGGGGCGATCGCGATCGGCCTGCGCATGGCCGGCTGGACCGAGCCGGAGTCCGAGGAGGAGTTCGACAAGGTCGTCCTGCGCAGCGAACGGCTGGCCGCGTCGGGCGTGGCGGCGGAGCCGCGCGAGGCCAGCTTCCTCGACCTCGACCCGTGGGACGACGAGGACTTCGAGGAGCTCGTGCGCGAGGCGATCGACGACATCCCCGATCTGCTGCGCGTCGCGCTCGAGCGCAACGTCGCGGTTGTGATCTCCGACAGCGGGGTGAGCCACCGCGCGTACGGCCTCTACCAGGGGGACGGCGCGTTCCGCGACAACTATCCCGATCGGATCATCATCTTCAGAGACACGCTGCGCCGCGACTTCGGTCACGACGCCGACCTGCTCCGCGATCAGGTCACCATCACGGTGCGCCACGAGCTGGCGCACCACATCGGGTTCGACGAGCTCGGCGTCCGCGACCTGGGGCTCTGAGCCGATGACGTTCGTGCGTCGATCGGTCCTGCTGAGCGCGCTGGCGACGGTGCTCGGACTGTTCGCCGTGAGCGCGCCGGCCGGCGCCGCCGGCTACACCGTCTACTCGTGCCGTGGTCCGGACGGGACCCCGCTCTCGACGCAGGCGTGGCAGGCCGACGTGGACGATCCCGGCGCCAAGGACACCTGCGCGGAGGGCGGCTCGCTGGAGGCGCGGCTGAACATCCAGGGGCGTGAGAAGCAGCCGCTGAGCGGGTGGCGTTTCATGACGCCCCCGGGCACCGTGATCGCCGGCTATCGCGTCCATCTGTCGGCGGCGACCTCGACGTGGCCGGGCCTGCAGGCCGGGCTCGCGGCGGGCTCGCTGCTCGGGCCGCAGGACGTCACCGGCGGCTGTCCCTTCGCCGGCTGCGACTTCGGTGATCCCGAGGATCCCCTGTCCGACCTGAATCTCGTGACCTCGGGCGGGCTGCCGAATCCTGCGCTCGCGCTCGTCGCCCGGTGCTCGTACCTCTTCGGCTGCTTCGGCGAGGGTGAAGGCCAGGACCAGGGTGTCGCGATCACGCGGATGTACCGCAGCGCGGTCGACATCCTCGACGAGGACGCGCCCGAGCTCGGCAAGGCGACGGGCTCGCTGCTGGCCCCCGGCGCGGTCTCCGGCCGCGCCGCGATCGCCACCACGGCGACCGACGTCGGCGGGGGCGTGACCGACGTGGTCCTGCGGGTCGACGGCGCCGACGCCGGTCGCGTCGTGGCCGGTGCCCCGTGCGCCAAGCCCTACGACGTTCCCACACCCTGCCCGGCGACGCTGCCTGCGGGCTTCGAGGTCGACACCCGAACGCTCACCGACGGCCCCCACATCGCGGAGCTCCAGGCGACCGACGCGGGCGGCCAGATCACGTCGAGCGGCGCGCTCGCGTTCACGTCCGCAAACGCCGGTGGTGGCGGCGGCGGTGGCGGCGGCGGCGGAGGAGGCACCGGCGGCACCGGCGGTCCCGCCGGAGGCGGGACGGCCGTCGGCGCGGCGCCCGGTACCGCCTGCGGCAGGATCAACCATGCGAAGACCCCGGTGACCCAGCCCCCCCCCGGCGCTCGCATCACG
>JBBQKR010000034.1:0-30807 GCA_038327125.1 Solirubrobacterales bacterium | reverse complement strand
GCGGGCGCGGCGGCGACCGCCGCCCCGCCGGCGGCGCGGGGCGCGGCGCCGCCCGCGACGGCGGCTGCGGGGGCCGCCGGCAGCACGCCGACCGTCCGGCGCACGACGATCGTCTTCACCTTCGGGCGTGCGGATGCGGTGTTCGCGGAACTCGTCTTCGGCGCACCGGGATTCACCGCGAGCGCGATCGCGGCCAACGCGCCGAGGGCGCCGAGGGTTCCCAGGGTGGCGATGCGTGTTCTCGGAACTGGCCTCTGAGACATGAACTGAAACTCCCCTCGCGGCCGCCGGAGTCGGGGTTCGACGCGGGCGAAGCACCATCCTGCAGGTGACCGCGCGGCGAATCAAGAGAGTGCGACCGTCCCTCTCGGGCTTAGAGACAGCCGGAACGCGCAAACGTGACGGATGATGTTCGCATCATGAGCCGGGCGGGGGCAGGACCGCGGCGGTTGGCGGAAATGCTGTGCTAGACGGATGTCAAGATTGACGGATGGCGTCCGCTGCCCTACAGTCCCGGCGCAATGTAGGTGGTCTTGGGGGAGACGCCACGTGGGGAACGCTGTCTGTGGGGGTAGGCCGAAGGAGATCCTCGTCGTCGAGGACGAGAGCCGCATGGCCCGGCTGCTCGTTCGCGCGCTCGATGCGGCGGGTTTCAGGACGTCGGCCGAGGAAACGGGTCTCGCCGGGCTCAAGCGCCTGAGCGACGACTCGTTCTCGCTCGTCGTCCTGGATCTGACGCTGCCGGACGTCGACGGCGTCGCCGTGCTGACCCGCGCACGTGAGCGCCACCCGGACCTGCCGGTGATGATCCTCTCGGCGCTGAGCGACGTGCGTTCGAAGGTCATGTGCCTGGAGCTCGGCGCGCAGGACTACATGACCAAGCCGTTCGACCTCGCCGAGGTGATCGCGCGGGCTCGCATGCACACGCGCGGGGACCATCGCTCGGACCGTCGAACGCTGCAGGCCGGGACGCTGACGCTCGACCTGAAGCGGAACGTCGTGGGGACGGCCGACGGCGAGGTCGCCCTGACGATGCGCGAGTCGGTGCTGCTCGAGTACCTCATCCGCCACGAGGGTGAGGCGTGCACGCGCAAGGAGCTGCGCGAGAACGTGTGGGGATCGAGCTTCGACCCCGGAACCAACGTGGTGGACGTGTGCATCGCGCGCCTGCGTCAGAAGCTGGGCTGCGATGCGATCGAGACGGTCCGGAACGTGGGCTATGCGTTCGTGGGCTCGTAGCCACATCCCGGAGATCCTCTGGGCGGCCTTCGCGACCATCGAGTTCGCGCTGCTCTTCATCGTGCAGTCGTGGCCGACGGTTCCCTTTCACTTCGTCTGGCTGAGCCTCACGATCCTCTACGGGTTCCGCGTCTGGGGACTGCGGGCGACCTGGTCGGTGCTCGCCGTCGTCTGCGTCGTGAGCACTGTTCTGTTCGGGGTGCTGATCAACCGCGGGAAGATGCACCCCGATGAGCTGTTCGAAGTCCCCCTGATGGCGTCGATGTTCATGGCGATGGTGTGGCACGCGCGGCGCCGCCAGGCCGCGCTCGAGCAGGTCAGCCGCGCCGCCGAGCGCGAGCGGGACTTCGTGCGTGATGCCTCGCACCGGCTGAAGACGCCGATCGCCGTCTCAAGGGGTCTCACGCAGCTCATGCTCAGCGGGGGATCCGCGCAGCAGGCGCAGTCGGACCTCACCGAGCTCGACGACGAGTTGCGCCGCCTCAGCACCATCGCCGAGAACCTGCTCGTGCTCGCCACGGCTGACCGGCCGAACGCGCTGTTCCTCGAGCGCGTCGAGGTCGAGGACGTGATCGTCAGCGCAGCGCGCCGCTGGGCGCACGCAGCGGACCGCGAATGGGTCGTCGACGTGACCGGCGACGGGCTCGTGTGGGCGGACCGTGGTCGCCTGGACGCCGCCCTTGACGCGCTGGTGGAGAACGCTGTTGACGCGACCGACGGGGGCGCCCGGATCGAGTTGCGCGGTCGCAGCACCGGACGTGCGGCCACCTTCGAGGTCGCCGATCAGGGACGGGGCATCCCGCCGGACTTCCTGCCGCACGTCTTCGAGCGGTTCGCGAGCACGCGTCACGGCGACGCGACGCGCCGCGGCGCGGGCCTGGGCCTGCCGATCGCGCAGGCCGTCGCGCAGGCGCACGGCGGCACCGCCACGCTGCAGAGCACCTTGGGCCAAGGGACGCAAGTGACGCTCCGCCTGCCGGCGTTCACGCCGGCCCCGGCGCCCGCCGGCACGCCGCCACGCGCCGCCCACGCGGTGCCCGCGCAGCTCTCGCTGTAACGCCGGGGCCGTGCGCCCCTCCCCTCGGTCGCCCGTCGCCGCCGGTCGATTGCACCGGTCGCGCGCGTCCGCAGGGGACCCGTCACATGACGGGCAGATGACAGTCTCGTCATACCCGCTTTACGGCGCCCGGACGATCGCGTAGATCTTCCGCAGCCGGTCACACTCGTGCCGGCAGATGTGGGGGGGTATCTCGATGGGTGTTGGTGTTGGTCGTCGTTGCAGCTGGACCAGCCTGCGGCTTGCCGTGACCGCTGTGGTCGCCGTGGCGGGCCTCGCGTGCCTGGCGCCTGCCGCGCTCGCCGACACCGTCGTCCACGTCCAGGGCCGCGAGTACCTGAAGGGTGCTCCGGATCCCGTGCTCGACACGTTCACGTGGATCGTGACGGTCGACAACGCCAAGAATCCCCTCGATCCGAACCCGTTGAACCATCCGGGTCTGGGCGGGACGGAGAGCAACTCGCCCACCGTCGCCACCGGAGACGAGACGGACGACACGACGCCGCCGCTGCCTGCAGGCCGGTACCTCGTCACGGTCCGCTCGCCCGAGCACAAGATGTGGGGCCGGCACATCGTCGTTCACGCCGACGGCACCGTCACGGCCAACGTCGGGCTCAACGGCGGCCCGGTCCTCGCGAACGATCGCGTCCGCGTCAGCCTGCGGCCCTGGCCGATCCCTGAGGGCGTCATCAAGGTCTACGCGTTCGCGGACACCGCCTGGACGAACAACGCGCCGGACGATGCCGAGGTCGGCATCCCGAACATGAACGTCCACATCCTCGACCAGCTCCACCAGCAGGTGACGGTCGACGGCAACGGCGATCCGATCTGCGGCGGGCATTGCCGCACCGACGCCGACGGCTTCGTCGTGATCCCGCACATGCTTCCGGGGACGTACTTCGCCGAGGTCGTGCCGCCGACGGGCTCCGGCTGGATCCAGAACTCGACGTTCGACGGCGGCCCGTTCGTGATGCTCGGCGTCGAGGAGGGCAGCGACGGCTCCGGCGCGCCCGCCGAGCAGCTCTGGCTCCCGCCGGCCAAGCGGACGATGAACACGTTCGGGTTCGTGAAGCTCAAGGACTGGCCGAACAACAACGGCACCGGCTCGATCCGCGGCACCGCGAAGAACGAGGTCGGCTGGCCGCCGAACGAGCTCGTCACGCTCGGGCAGCCGGTCGCGGAGCCGTACGTCGCACTCTCGGACAACACGACCGACGAGCAGGTCTACACCGGCCAGGGCAACAAGGACGGCACGTTCACCATCCCGCGCGTCCCAGCTGGCGGTTACACGCTCGCCGTCTGGGACGAGCAGCTCGACTACATCATCACCTTCATGAACGTCGACGTGTCGTCGGGCGAGCAGGTCAACCTCGACGCCCTGGACAACAACGCCGACGGCCTGCCCGACGGCGGATTCCCCGTCCCGCGCTGGTTCGGCTGGCTCGAGGGGAACGTCTACAACGACAACGGCGGCGGCGATCCGTCGAAGGCCGGCAACGGCGTGCGCGATCCCGGCGAGCCGGCGATCCCGAACACCGATGTCGACGAGCGCTGGCGCGACGGCTCCATCAAGGACGCCACGATGACCGACAGGAACGGTCACTACAGCTACACGGAGGCCGAGGGCGGCCCGCTGGGCAAGTGGTTCATCGGGGAGGTCGGCTTCAGCCGCTTCTCGACGACCGGCGCGAACTACCACCCGGACCGCGCGTTCAACCTGACCGGGAACCCGAACCCGCCGACGGACGTCACGTTCGGCACCGACGGACCCGGCGGCGGCCTGCTGACGGCCCAGAACATCGCCGTGGGGCACTACCACGACGTCGACTTCGGCAAGCAGGTCTACCCCGAGGGGACGCCCGGGCAGATCGTCGGGGTCGTCTACCACGGCACGACGCGCAACGAGGTCAACGCACGCTTCCAGGGTCACGAGGACTACGAGCCGGGCATTCCCGGCGTGACCGTGCTCCTGAAGAACAAGGCCGGCCAGGTCCTCAACGACTACCAGACGGATCACTGGGAGCAGCCGACGGACTGCAGCGTCTTCACGAGCGGCGGCCGCGTCGCGGACCCGCTCAGCTCGGACCTTCCATTCAACCCGTTGATCCCGTCCAAGTGCATCGAGTCGCCGCTCCTCAGCGGGCTCACCAAGGACGCCGCATTCGACGGCGGCTACGCCTTCACCGACATGTGCCCGGCCGGCACCTACCCGTGTGACGACAGCCAGAAGGTCCCGCTCACGCCAGGGGACTACGTCGCCCAGGTGCTGATGCCCAACGACGCCAACGGCGACGCGATCTACCGGATCACGCGCGAGGAGGACGTCAACGTCGACAACGGCCCGGACTTCGTGGCGCCGGCGATCCCGCCGCCCCCGTGCGTCGGTCCCGACCACGTCGTCTCCGGCGCCATCCCGCGCGCCAAGACGAACGGCAAGCACCGCCGCCTGTGCGACGAGCGCCTCGTGACGCTCAAGCAGAAGCAGAATGCGAACGCCGACTTCTACATCTTCACCGCGACCGACGTCGAGATCCCCGGCCGCGCAATCGGCCTGGTCACCAACGATGTCGCGCTGGACAACAACCAGCAGTCGCTCTGGTGGCTGAACAAGCGCCCCGAGAGCGTGCCGATCGGCATCTACGACCGCGACCCCGCCGTCGGCGGCCGCCTGATCAAGACGATCCAGAGCGACGAGAACGGCCAGTACGACGTCGAGCTGCCGTCCACCGAGACGATCAACTGCCCGACCCCGCAGGGCATCTGCCCCGGGATGTACTGGTTCGTCGTCAACGACCCCGGCACGAAGGCGCACCCGAACACGAGCTACAACCCGTCGCTGCTCTCCGAGGGCTCGGCGTGGGACATCTGGCCCGGCCAGACGACGCAGCTCGACACGCCGGTGATCGGCATCGCGTCCGCCGGCGGCTGCGCGCTCCCGACGACGACGCCGGACCTCATGCAGGTCTCCAAGCCGTACGTGACACCGTCCGAGTCCGGATCCGCGCGCGACATCACGCTGCAAGGGGCGAACTTCGGCGCGACGGCCGGCACGGTCACGCTCGGCACGACCACGCTCAGCACCGGGAACGGTGGGATCCAGAGCTGGGGCGACAACCAGATCGTCATCCGCGTCCCGACCGCGAGCAGCTCGTTCGTCGGACAGAAGCAGCTGCAGATCCACGGCTCCACGGGCGACGTGTCCCCGGTCGGGCTGACCTTCCACGTCCTGCGGTCGAGCGGTGGCGGCACGCAGTACAACCCGCCGGTCGTCACCGTGGCGGCGCCGAGCACGAACGCGCACGCGCTGCAGGACGCGATCGACGGCGCCGCGGCGGGCTCGCTCCTGGTCCTGCACAAGGGCCAGTACCTCGAGAACGTGATCCTGAACAAGCGGCTCATGATCCAGGGCTCCGGCCCGGGCGGGCAGATCGCGATCGGCGGCGCGGACGTGACGCTGCCGGGCACGACGCTCGACGGCAAGTTCTTCAACCAGAACGCACAGGCCTGGCAGGCGAGGCTCGCCGGGATGACCTGGGTCGGCAACCAAGCCGTCCAGTCCGGTGCGGGCATCACGGTCCTCGCTCCGACCACGAGCGCCTTCGGCACCGGTACGAACGCCCGCATCGACGGCCTCAGCATCCATACGGGCATCGGTGACGGGGCCGGCGGCATCCAGGTCAACGCCTACGCACGGAACCTCCAGATCACGAACAACATCCTTGAGGGCAACCAGGGCGGGTTCGCGGGCGCCGTCGCGCTCGGCACGTCGTACCTGACCGGGAGCAACAAGGACAACCAGAACGACGACATCACGATCCGCTACAACCGGATCGAGGGCAACACCGGCGCGACGAAGTCGGGCGGCATCGGCATCTTCAACGGCGCCAACGGCTACGAGGTCGTCGACAACCGCATCTGCGCGAACTTCTCGTTCGAGTACGGCGGCGGCGTCTCGCACTACGGCTCCAGCCCGGGCGGCGTCATCAGCCGCAACCTCATCGTCTACAACGAGGCCGCGAACTCGCAGGGCGGCTCCGGCGGCGCGGTCTCGCTCTCCGGCGAGGTCCCCAACGGCGGCGGCATCGGCGACGGCTCGGGCAGCCTGACCGTCGAGCGCAACCTCATGCAGGGCAACATGGCCGGCGACGACGGCGGCGCGATGTTCATCCAGCAGGGCCTCAACGCCCAGATCGACATCCGCAACAACATGATCACCAACAACGCCGCGGCCGACACGGGCGGCGCGATCCTCCTCGACGACAGCGCGAACGTGCGCATCGTCCATGACACGATCGCCCGCAACGCGACCACCGGTACGTCGGAGACCCGCGACGGCCAGCGGCACGCGGCGGGCGTGGCGATCGAGCCCAACGAGACCGGCTGGACCCCCAGCCGTCCCACCGTGGCGCTGCCGGTCGGCCGCTACTCGCCGCCGCGTTCGCTGTTCAACGACATCTTCAACGAGAACCGGGCCTACACGTACGGCGGCCCGCCGAGCGTGCCGCCGGTGCCGGCGACGCCCCCGGCGCTGACGGACGCGGGCCTCCTGGACTTCGAGGTGGTCGGGTTCCCGACGGCGAGGCTCTCGCCCATCCGCTCGATCCTCTCGACGGGCGACGCGGTGAACACCCCGGCGCCGGCGAACCCGACGCGGGCCAACCTCATCGGCGTGGACCCGCTGTTCACCGCGTCCTTCCCGACGACGTTCACCATCACCGGTCAGCGGACGAACCCGAACTTCGTGTCGGTCACGATCAACCGGCCGAACGCGCCGCAGGATCTCCTCGGCGATCACCACATCGGGGCCGGCTCTCCCGCCATCAACGCGGGTCTGGCGAGCTTCGACCTGGTGACCCCGCCGTCGACCGACTACGACGGGCAGCCCCGTCCGAACACGATCAACAACAGGCCCGACCTCGGAGCGGACGAGCGATGAACAACACACGACGTGAGTTCCTGAAGTCCGCCGGCATCGGCGCCGCGGTGATCGCCGCGGGCACCGGGACGGGGAGCCTGTTCCTCGGAAGCGCCTCGGCGGCCTCCGTGAGCCTGGGCCTCGTCGGGACCGACGGGTACATCACGCTGCCCGGTCGCCCGGAGCCGCAGGACGTGTACATCTTCGGCTTCAAGCGACTTCCGCAGAACCGGCTGAACTCGCCGGTCGGCGACATCGTCCGCGACTACAAGACGACGGCTGAGCACGTGGCCCCGATCCTGGACTTCCGCGAGGGCGACGACATCACGATCGCGCTGACGAACGCGGGCCTCTCGATCCGCCCGGACCTCGTCGACTCGCACACGATCCACTGGCACGGCTTCCGCACACCGCTCGCGGTGTTCGACGGTGTGCCGGAGGTGTCGATCGCGGTGCCGGAGCTGCGGGAGTTCGACTACTTCTACCGGCCGCACGACCCGGGCACGTACATGTACCACTGCCACTTCGAGGACGTCGAGCACGTCCAGATGGGCATGACGGGCATCGTCTTCGTGCGGCCGCGCAACCACCCGACCTGGGCGTACAACGACAGCTCGACGGCGTTCGACCGCGAGTTCCCGATCCTGCTCAACGAGATCTGGACGACGGTCCACGACAACGACGAGAACATCCAGGAGTCGATCCACACCGACTACGACCCGGACTACTTCACGCTGAACGGGCGCGTGTATCCGCAGACGGTCCTGCCGACGGGCCACGGCTCACTGCCCAATCAGCCGGTTTCGTCGCTGATCCAGTGCCGTCCCGGCGAGAAGGTGCTGCTGCGCCTGGCCAACCTCGGCTACCAGCAGCACGCGATGCAGCTGCCCGGAATCGACCTGAAGGTCGTCGGCGAGGATGCCACGCTCCTGAAGTCGCCGGGCGGGGATGACCTTTCGTACGTCACCACGACGCTCTACCTGGGCCCGGGCGAGGCCCGGGACGTCATCTTCACGGCGCCGGCGTACAGCGCGGCGCGCGAGGGCGGCAGCGACGGCCACGGCGCGTACAACCGCTGGTGGTTCCGCAACCGCAGCGCCAACAAGCTCGTCAACGGGAACGTCCCGAACGAGCTCGGCGGCATGGTCACCGAAGTCCGGGTCTACCAGAACTCGATCCCGGATCAGACGTCTGCGGGGGTAACGGTCTGATGCACGTTCGACGACTCACGATGCGGCTCGCGGTCGCGTGCCTGGCCCTGCTGGGCGCGCTCGTCGGCGTCGGGCCGGCCGCAGCCGCGGACCCGGCCGGGCTCGTCTGCTCCGACGGTCCGACGTTCAACCTGACCGCCCGCGCGGGCGGGATGGAAACGCCCGACGGCAACACGAACCTGATGTGGAGCTACTCCACGACGGCCGGGCACTTCCAGACACCGGGCCCGGTGCTCTGCGTGGACGCGGGCGACACCGTCACCGTCCACCTGCGCAACGAGCTGCCGGAGGCGACCTCGATCGTCTTCCCGGGCCAGACGGGCGTCAGCGCCACCGGCGGCACCAGCGGACTGTTCACGAAGGAGGCCGCGCCTGGCGGCGACATCACGTACACGTTCACGGCGAACACCCCGGGAACGTACGTGTACGAGAGCGGCACCGACCCCGCCAAGCAGGTCGAGATGGGCCTGGCCTCGGCGCTCGTCGTGCGGCCGCCGGGGCACGCCGACTGGGCGTACGCCGATTCGTCAACCGCCTTCAACGGCGAGTTCCTGGTCTTGCTCAACGAGATCGACCCCGAGCTGCACTCGGCAGTCGAGAACGGCCAGCCGTACGACATCAGCACGCTGCACAACCGCTACTACACGATCAACGGCCGCTCGTTCCCGGACACGCTCCAGGACAACGGCGTGCCGTGGCTCGAGAACCAGCCGTACGGGTCGCTCGTGCACATCAAGCCGTACGACGCCACGCTCAACAAGCGCCCCGCGCTGGTTCGGGTGCTGAACGTCGGGCTCGCCAATCATCCCTTCCACCCGCACGGCGAGAGCCTGCAGTTCATCGCCCAGGACGGCCGGCAGATCAAGGCCCGCACGACCGGCAACGACGCGGTGACCGAGCACTTCGGCGAGACCGTCCCGTCCGGTTCGACGCAGGACTTCCTCCTGAGCTTCCGCGACCAGGACAGCTTCGCCCCGGGCAACCCCGTCCCCGTCACGTTCCCGAGCTACCGGGACATGACGTTCAAGGACAACAACACCTGGTACAGCGGCAGCCCATACCTCGGGACCGTCGGAAAGCTCCCGTCCCCCACCGTCTCGCAGAACGTCTGCGGCGCGTTCTTCTTCCCGTGGCACAGCCACGCGCTGAACGAGTTCGCCAACTACGACGTCGCATTCGGCGGCATGGCGACGCTGCTGCGGGTCGATCCGCTGACCGGCTGCGGGACGCCCGGCCTCCAGACGTACACGGGCAGCCCGGCGTCGGTCACCCGCACGAGTCCGACTCCGGTCGCGACGGTCAGCAACGGCCAGCAGGGTCTGGCCGCGCTCGGCGGTACGCGGACCGACGTGACGTCGAACACGAGCGGCACGACGCGCAGGGTCGAGTGGTACGCCACCTTCACCGGTGTCCCCGCGGCCGGCGTCAACCTGAAGGTCGCCTACAGCGGGTACAACCGCCTGACCGGGTTCCTGTCGGGCCTGCCGTGGGGCGGATGCACGCAGACCGTGCGCATCTGGAACTGGACGACGTCGGCGTGGGTCAACCTCAACACGCAGACCGTCCAGCGCACGCAGGTCGACATCGCCGACCTGCTGCCCGCGGGTCCCGACACGAAGTACATCGGCACCGGCGGGAACGGCGGCGAGGTTCGCGTCGGCGTCGCCTGCACGCGGACCTTCTCGAGTTCGTTCCTCTCGGCGACCTTTGTCTCGAGCGGTGACTTGATGCAGATCACCTACGACGCGCCGTGATGGGTCCAAGGAGAGCCACGATGTCCGCACGCACACACCGCCGCCGCGCCGCCCGGGTCACCCTCGTTGCGACGGCCCTTGCCGTCATCACGGGACTGCTGCTCGGCGGGCTCGCGTCAGCGCGCCAGACGTACGAGGCACCGCTCGTCGGTCACGCGGCCAAGCGCCACGCCAAGAAGCACCATCCCAAGCACCGGCGCGCACGGGCGGCGGCCGTGACGATCGACCTGTGTGCGAAGGCCGGCACGACCACGATGCCGGACGGCGCGAGCATTCCGATCTGGGGCTTCGTCAGGAAGGTTGCGGGCTCGTGCGGGCCGGCGGAGATCCCCGGTCCCGCCCTCGAGGTCGACAAGGGCGATCCGGTCTCGATCACTGTCGAGAATCAGCTGCCGGACGAGCTCGCGCTCGACATTCCCGGCATCCTCCTGGACGCCGGGCCGACCGATGTCCAGCCGGGCGGGACGCGGGAGATCACGTTCACGTCGAACGCTCCCGGCACCTACCTGTACGAGAGCAGCGGCGGCGCAGGGCGTCAGGCCGAGGTCGGGCTCGCGGGCGCGCTCGTCGTCAAGCCGCTGACGCCCGGCCGCGCCTACGACGACGCGAGCACCGCGTACGACAAGCAGGCCTACATGGTCATGAGCGAGATCGTTCCCGCGCTCAACGCCGCGGCGGCGAACACCTGCGGCACCGGCTCGTGCCTGGGGTCCTTCAACTTCTACGACTACGACAGCGATCCGAACGTCAGCAGGTTCCAGCCTGCGTACCGGCTGTTCAACGGGAAGGCGTACCCGCAGATCCCCTCGATCAGCGCGGCGCCCGGCGACAAGGTCCTGCTGCGCTACGTGAACGCCGGCTCCGAGCAGGCGACCACGACGATGCTCGGCGTCGACGGGAGGCTCGTCGGCCGCAGCGGCTCGCTGCTGTCGGCGCCGTTCGACTTCGTCGCCCAGACGTTCCCGGCCGGCTCGGCCGCGGACGCCATCGTGACGGTCCCCGCGTCGGCCGCCTCCGGCTCGCGGTTCCCGATCTACGACCGTCATCTGGGCCTCGTCAACGGGTCGTCGGCGTCCGGCCTCGGCGGTCAGATCCGCTTCATCGAGGTCCCGTAGCCCATGGACGCCGCACTCCCGTCGCGAGGGCCGCGTCTGATCGGCCCGCGCGTGCTCGGCATCATGGCCGGTGCCGCGCTCGCGCTCGCCGCGATCGTCGCCTACAGCGCGCTCGGCCACGGAGCCGGGGAGCAGAAGCTCCGCGCGCTGCCGCCGGTCGTCACGCCGGCCGCGCTGCTCAATCAGCTCGGCGCGCGGGTGACGCGCGTGACCGCGTCCGGGAACGGCGGGCTGCTCGACGTGCGCTACCAGGTGGTCGACAGCGACAAGGCGGCGGCGCTCCACGACGCGAAGACGCCGCCGGCGCTCGTCGACGAGAACAGCGGGCAGGTCATCGGTCGCCTCCTCATGGGCCACTCGCACACGGGTGCGTTCAAGGTCGGCGTCTCCTACTTCTTCATCTTCGAGGACCCGGGCGGACTGGTGAAGCGCGGGAACCAGGTCTCGGTGGTCCTCGGCCCGGCGCGCGTCCAGCACATCACCGTGCAGTGAGGCCCGGCTGATGCGGCTGCGTCGGGTGCTCTGCGGACTGGCCGGCCTTCTCGCCACCGGCTGTCTCACAGTTCCCGCGGCGCAGGCCCACCTGGCCCTGGTCGGCTCCCAGCCGGCGGACGCGACCTCGCTCACGAGCGTCCCGCGACAGGTGACGCTGCGCTTCGACGAGACGGTCTCGCCGCGCTTTCGCAAGGTCGAGTTGATCGACGCCCGGGGTCGTCGGGTGGGCGGCACGTCGGTCACCGCCGCGCCCGGCGGGCGCGAGCTGACGTTGCATCTGCCCGCCGGGCTGCGGCGCGGACCCTACGAGGTCACGTGGGAGGCGCTGTCGAAGAACGATGGGCACGTGACCGGCGGAGCGCTCGTACTCGGCCTCGGGGCGGCGGCGGGCCCCGTTGTGCGCCCGGCGCCCGCTTCCGGCGCGAGCACGGCCGATTCCGTTCTGCGCTGGATCTGGCTGGCCTGCCTGCTGGCCGTCATCGGCGTCGCGGGCTTCGCGCTCGTCGTCCGCTCGCTGCGCGTACCGCCCGCCGTCGAGCGCCCTCGCATCCAGGCGCTCAGCCGCGTGGCGCTCGTCGTGGCGCCGGCCGCGGGCATCGCCTGCGTGATCGGCGTCGCTGTCCTGCTGCGCGAAGCCGCGTCGGTGCCCGGCGACGGGAGCCTGGCCGCCAACGCGGCGACGCTCCTCGGCGAGCGCTGGGGCCTGCTCTGGCTGGCTGCCGAGGTGCTCTTCGCCGCGCTCATCCTGCTCGGCCTGCGGGTCCGCCGGGTGCCGACGGCCGGCGGGGCGTGGGCGCTGGTCGCGGGCGCGGCGCTCGCCCTGTCCGCCGTGCACGTCGCCGCCGGGCACGCGGCGAACCTCGAGCGTCCCGCCGCGCATGTGGCGGCCGGAGCGGTGCACCTGGTCGCGGCGGGCCTGTGGCTCGGTGGGGTGGCCGCGTTCGCGGTCGCGCTCTGGCCGCGCGCCGGCATGGAGCGGACGGACGCCGCGCGGCTCGCGCGCGCGGTTCGCGGACCCTTCGGCGCGCTCGCGGGCTGCGCGCTCCTGATCGCCGTCATCACCGGTCTCGTGGCCGTCGGCGCCCAGGTGGCCTCGGTCGATGCGCTGCTCACCACGAACTACGGTGAGGGTCTGCTCGCCAAGTCCGCGCTGATGGCGGCGGCCGGCATCGTCGGTCTGGTGAACATGGTCTTCCTGCTCCGAGGCGGCGACCGCGTGGCGCGGGGCGGTGTCGCCCGGCTGATGGCGATCGAGGTCGCGCTCGGGCTCGGCGCGCTTCTCGCCGTCGCGGAGATGACGGCCTCCGCGCCGCCGCGCGGCGCGGAGTTCGCTGCGCCCCGGCCGGTGCGCCCGCCGGTCGTCGCCGACCAGGTCGGCGATCTGCTCGTCGCGGCGACGGCCCGCCCGAACCGTGCCGGCACGAACGTCATCACGGTGTCGACGACGACCACGCGGCGATTCAACGGTGCGCCGGTGACCGGTGTCTCCATCGTCCTGCGCCCGCAGGCCGGCGGTGCGGCTCGGGCCGTTGCGCTCACGGCCACGGCGCCCGGCCGCTGGACGGCCGGGGCGCAGCTCCCGAGCGCCGGTCGCTGGACGATGGCCGTGCGGGTCCGGCGTCGTGCGGGGACGGTCACCGCCCCGTTGGCCTGGCGCGTCGAGCCGGCGGACCTCGTGCTCCCGGTCCGCTACTCCGCTCGTCGCCTCGCGCCGCTCACCGAGCGTCTCGCGCTGGTGCTGGCTGCGGGCGCGCTCGCCGGGGGACTCGTCCTGCTCACCGCACGTCGGCGGTCGGGCCGCGCCGGGCTGCTGCTGAGCGCCGTCCCGAAGGACCTGGCCTGATGTCCGCCGGCGGCCTGCTGCCCGCCACGCTGCTCGCGGCGGCCGTCCTGCTGACGTCCACGGCGGCCGCGGATGCACACTCCCGCTGGGCCGACGTCATGGTGACCGTGCGCAGCACCGGTCCGACCGCACCGACCGCGCTGCGCCGCGCGGCGAGTCCGGGCCAGCGCGCCGTCCTGCGGTTCATAGCGCGCGAGCGCGCGCGAGGGCGCGTGCGGTTTGCGCGACGGCTCTGGATCGTCGACGAGGTGCACCTCGTCGCCGACCGCGACGTCGTCGCTCGGCTGCGCGGGCTCGCGAGCGTCGCGTCCGTACGGCCCAATCGGATCCTGCGCGCCGCGCCGGCGCGCCGCGCACGCGGTGCCGGTGTGCCGCCCTTCGTCGGTGCGGGCGGGATCGGGGCCGACGCGCTGTGGGAGCGCGGCATCAACGGCCGCGGCGTCGTCGTGGCCGTGCTCGACAGTGGGGTCGATGCCTCGCACCCGGCGCTCGCCGGCTCGTTCCGCGGCGGGCGGGGCAGCTGGTTCGACCCGAGCCGGCAGCATCCGCGCACGCCGGTGGACAGCAGCGGCCACGGGACGTGGGCAACCGGCATCATCGTCGGCTCCGGCGCCGCCGGCACGCCGGTCGGCGTCGCGCCGGGGGCGCGCTGGATCGCCGCGAAGGTGTTCGACGACCGCGGCCGCACAACGCCGGCGCGGATCCACGCGGCCTTCCAGTGGGCGCTGGACCCCGACGGCGATCCGCGCACCGCGGACGCGCCGCAGGTTGTGAACGCGTCCTGGGACATGGTCGGCGGGGGCTGCGACCTCGAGTTCGAGCCCGACCTGCGCGAACTGCGGCGGGCCGGCATCCTGCCGGTGTTCGCCGCCGGGAACGATGGGCGCGATGCGAGCCCCGCCAACAACCCGAGCGCCCTGGCGGTCGGCGCCATCGATGCGCGGGGCGCACTCGCCTTCGGCAGCGGGCGCGGGCCGTCCTCCTGCGGTGCGCCGGTCTACCCGGCGCTCGTCGCCCCGGGCGTCGACGTCGCCACCACGGATCTCCTCGGGCTCTCCACCACGCAGACGGGCACGTCCGTCGCCGCGCCGTACGTGAGCGGCGCGCTGGCCCTGCTGCTCGACCGGTTCCCGGGGACGACCGCCGAGCGCCAGGAGGCGGCCCTCACCTCCACGACCACCGACCTCGGCCGCGCAGGGCCCGATCGGCAGTTCGGCCATGGGCGCGTGGACGTCGACGCTGCGGCGACGTGGCTCGAGCGAGCGCCGGACCTGACGCTCGTCCCCGCGCGCTGGAGCATCGGCGCGCGCGCCGGAGGCCGCACGACGGCGCGCGTGTCCGTGCGCGCCCTGCGCGGCTTCAGCGGGCGCGTGCGGCTCAGCGGAAGCGCTGCGATCGCCGGCGCCGGCGTGCGTCTTCCCCGAGAGCTCCGCGTGAGCGCGAGCACGGCCATGCGCGTGCAGCTCACCGTCCCGCGCGGGACCCGCGCGGGCTCATACCCACTCACGATCAGTGCGCGCAGCGGGCGCCTCACGCGCTCGCTCACGCTCGGGCTCGTCGTCCGCGACGGTCTGCCCCGCCGAGCGTCCCCCTGATCTCCAAGACGTCGCAGCGCGTGCCGGCAAGTTACCGCCCGCGCGACGAGGCGACTCGGCGCGCCGCCCCTCCCCCCGGCGGCGCGCCGTGGCGTACCTCCGGCACGGCTGGGGCGTGAGGGCGTCACCCGGGTCGCTCGTCCTCGCCGACGACTTCGCGCGTGATCGGAGAAGCGCTGACGCCGTGCACGATGATGGAGACCCCGACACAGGCGACGACAGTCCAGTACAGGGTCGTCGCCTCTTCGAGGTTCAGGACTCCGGCGCCGAGGGCTACGGCGACGTAGTAGAGCGAGCCGATCCCTCGGATCCCGAACCAGCCGATGAAAGCCCGTTCTCTGAGCGGCAGGCGCAGAGGCGCGAGCGCTCCGATCGTCGTGAGCGGCCGGATGACCAGCAGCAGCAGCGGCACGAGCAGCCACCCCGACAGCCCGGGCTCACCGAGCCCGGCGATGGTGATGGTCGTGCCGACCAGTAGCACGAGCGCGAGCTCCGCGACGTTCTCCACGGTCTCGATGCCGTGATGCGCCCCGGCGCTGAGTTCGTCCTCATCATGCGAGCGGCGGAATGCCAGGCCGGCCGCGAACGCTGCGAGGAAGCCGTAGGCGCCGAGGAGCTCGGTCGCGCCGTAGACGATCAGGGTCGCGCCGACCGCGATCCAGCCGTCGAGGGCATCGGTCAGCCACTCCGTCCCCCGCAGCCGGACGACGACCGCGGCGATCAGACGCCCCGCGATCGCCCCGGTGGCAACGCCGACCACGATCGCGTAGAGCACGTCCGCGGAGAACCATTCGCTGAACCATCCCTTCTCCTCGCCCGCCAGGAACAGGCCAAGGAAGACGAACGGAAACGCAAGTCCGTCGTTGAGTCCCGCCTCGGCGGTCAGCGCGAACTTGGGCTCGGGCTCGCGCTCTTCGCCCGGCGGCCCGACGGAGACGTCCTTCGCAAGGACAGGATCGGTCGGGGCGAGCACCGCGCCGAGAAGCACCGCGGCACCGAGCGACAGTCCCATGACGAGTGACCCCCACAAGGCGACCAGCAGGATCGTCACGGGCATCACCACGAGCAACAGGACCGCGGGGGTCCGCCATCCGGACCAGCTGAGCTTGCGGTCCAGCCGCAGCCCCGCGGCGAAGAGGGCGATGATCACGCCCGCCTCCGTCAGCCGCTCAAGAACGACCGGTTCGGTCAGCGGGTCGAAGACCGGAAGGTCGGCGGACCGCAGGGCGAGCGAGATCAGCCCGCCGACCAGCAGGTAGACCGATGCCGAGGAGAAGGGCCGCTCATGCTCGCGCGTGAGGACCACGACCGCGGCGAACAGTGCGGCACCGGCGAGAAGCAGGATGAGCGGGTACTCCCCGCCCAGCCTGAACCCTTCGGACGCGGCGACGGGCATCGCGAGCACCGGCGTCCCCGGCCTACGCCCCGGCCGGGAGGCGCCGCGCGGCCGCGCGGACCGCAGACCCGTTGACGCGCAGCAGCGGTGGGTGCGGAACGACGAACGTGTGAATGCGCTCGCGCCTCATGTCTGCCTCACGGTCTGAGTCGCCGGGCGCCATCGCGTCTCTCGTGCCCAAGATCCGGCGACATCCGAGCACATCGGAGGCGGTGCCCGGTGGTGCGGTTCCTCCGCGCGTGGTGGCAAAGATCAGCGGCGCTTCTTCGGCACGCAGGTGCGGTACTTCCGCGTCCCGCTGATCTTGCGACCGTCCGACGTGGTGGCCGTGATCGCCACGCTGAAGCGGCCCTTGGGAAGCGTGCGCAGATCCACCGGCGCCGTCAGCCGCTTGCCCTTGAGCAGCCTCACCCGCTTGCCGTTGACCTTGACCTCGGCGCTGGTGATCGTGACGCCGCCCTTCGGCTGCTTGATGCGGATCCGGAAGTTGCGCCTGCTCACGCACGTCCTGGTGCTCGGGTAGGAGACGGTCGCCGCGAACGTCGGCAGCTTCACCACGGGTGGCTGGAGAGCGGGCGCGGGCGCAGGCGCGGGTGACGGCGCGGGTGTGGCGGTGGTGCCCGGCGGCGACGGACCTGGCGGCGGCGCAGCCGCGTACCGCAGCCGGCGTGTGTAGGCCCCCGTGGGATTGAAACCGAGGCCGTCGTTTCCGGTGAACGCCAGCGCCGCTCGCCCGGCCCCGTCGACGGCGATCCGCGCGTGCGGATTCCAGCCGGCGCCGGCGCCGACCAGGATCGGAGCGCCGTCGGCGCTGCCGTCCGGGAGGTAGTGGCGGAGGTAGAGCTTGTTCCCACCCCCGCTCTGATCCTCGAATGCGACCAGCAGATCACCATCCGCGTCCACCACCGTGCCCGGCTGAAGGACGGTGCTCCCAAAACTCTCGTTGACCCGGAACGGCTCGCCGGTGAACGCGTTGGTCGCATCGACGCGCTGCCCGTAGATGCCGGAGAACGTGCCGAGCGACGTCGTCACGGTGCCGCTCACGAGGACGACCAGACGACCGCTGTCGTCCATGCCGACCGTGGGCTCGGAATAGGGCTGATTGAGGTCACCGGTGAAGGCATCGAACTCGCCGGCGGCGGGCACCCCGGTTGCCGAATACCGGCGCGCCTTGACGTGCCCGACCTCGCCGAACGTGGTCGACTTCTGCCAGGCGACGACGAACCTGCCGGCCGAATCCATCGCCACCTCGGGGAACCTCGCCAGACCGCTCTCGTCGACGGTCAACTCGCCGGTGACCGGGGTCCCGTCGGCCGTATAGAGCCGCGCCTCGACGTGCGGGGCGTGGTCCCAGGCGACGGCGAACCGGCCGTCGGGTGCCATCGCGACACGCGGCAGCTGACGGGCGCCGGCCGTGCTGACGATGATCTCACCGCCGACGGCCGTGCCCGCCGCGTCGAAGCGCTGCGCGCGGATCTGCTCGGTGAAGGAGGCCTCGCGCATGTACGCGACGACGAAGCTGCCGTCGGCGGCCATCGCGATGCTCGGACTGTCGCGGCGTTCGCTGCTCGGGTTCACCGCGATCGTCCCGGGCGCCGGAGTGCCGTCGGCGCCGAACAGACGCACGACCACCTGGGGCTGGTCGGTCACCAGGACCGACTCCGCGTACGCGACGGCGAAGTGACCGTCCGGCGCCATCGCCACGCCGCCGGCCCCCTGACTGCCCGCAGGATCCGGGTTGACGCGCACGACGTCGCCCTCGGGTAGCGGATCAGCCACCGACACGGGCGCGAGAATGCCGAGCACGACGGCGAGGAGCGGGACGAGCGACCGGGTCACACGAAACGGCATCGTGAGGCCAGTATCGAGGTTGGAGCGAGTCACCACAAGCGTGCAACGACGCCTGGCGATCGGGCCAGCCCGACAATGCAAAACGCGGTGGTCTCCCGGCAGCCCTCCTGGCGCGGGCTAGAAGCCCGACAGCGTTCCGCTGAACGGGCCGGGGGCGATGGCTCCCCCGAACAGATCGCTGATGGCCGGGTCGGGGAAGTAGTCCGGCACCGCCGGTGCGACGCCCCTCCGGCGCGTACCGCTCCGCCGCTGGCCGAGCACCAGCTCCAGCTGCCGGGCGGCCGGGTCCCAGTTCAGCTCCGAGGCATTCCCGCCGTTGCCGTAGAACTGGGCGGTCGCTGAGACGTAGTCCGCGTTGGTGTCGATCGTCCCGACGTGGATCGTGCAGCCGGAGGTCGTCGTCACCGTGATGGTGTCGCTGGCTCCCACGTCCGTGATCGTGATGACGACCTGGCTGTTGGCGACGAGCGTCTGCGGCGAGCCGTTCGCCCACGTCGAGCAGATCGAGGTGGCGTCGACGACGTCGCTGTAGGTGATCGTGGTGAAGTCGTTGATGTCGAGGCGCCCCGGACGCCCGCCGCTGGCGAGGACGATGTCCGTGGCCATCAGCTGTGAGACGCGGACCGTCGTGGTGAGACTCGTGGCATTGCCGACGTTGTCGGCTCCGGTGAGCCGGTAGCGATAGCAGTTGCCCGCTGCGATCCCAGCCGCCGCGTTCTGCACGGGTGCCGCGGTGATCGCCGTCGCGTTCGTCCACGTCGTGCCGCACGTCGCTCCGGTCAGCGGTGACTGGTCGCGGACGAGCGTGCTCGCCGCGAGGCCGGAAGCCGCGGCGCTCTGGGTCTCGGCGAAGTCCGCGCGCACCCCGATCGTGAACGAAGCGGACGAGTTCGTCGACATCGTGCCCGCGGCGCTCGCCGCGAGGCCGTTCACCGTCAGCGTCCCGCCGGCCGGCGCCGTGACGTCGCGCACGAGCGTGAACCCCGCCGCCGCCGTCCCGCCGGCGCCGTTTGACGCGGTCACGGTCTGCGCTCCTGCAGCGGTCGCAGCAGCCCACGTGTACGTCACCGAATAGGGCGCGGCCACGTCCGCTCCGCCGCCGGTGAAACCGGCGAGCGCCGGGAACGCGACCTGTGCCAGTCCCGAGTCGGGATCAGCCACGGACGGAGCGGTGGCGGTGATGCTCGACCCGGCGCCGGTGGCGCCGTTGTAGTGGGCGGTCGTGCCCGCGACGAAGGCGTACGGGCCGCTCGCCCCGAGCACGAGCGCGGGAGCCCCGAAGGCCGGTGCGCTCGTGTCGACCTTGACCGTGGTGCTGATGCTGACCGTGTTGGCGACGTTGTCGGCTCCGGTCAGCGTGTAGCGCCAACAGCCGGTCGTGAGCCCGGCCTGGCCGGGGTTCCCTGTCAGCGTGACCGGTGCGCCGTAGGTGCCGCAGACGTTCCCGGTGAGCGGGGCCTGCTCGCGGGTCAGGACGCTCGAGGCGAGGCCGGAGCTGCCCGCTCCGAGTGCCTCGCTCCAGTCGGTGCGGGTGTTGATCGCGAACGCGCCTGTGGTGTTCACCGAAGTCGATCCGCCGGCTCCGGCCGCGATGGCGTTGACGGTGAGCACGCCGCCGGCGGGCGCGGTCACGTCCCGCACCAGCGTGAAGGCGCTGCTCGCGGTCAGGCCGGTGCCGTTGGTCACGACCACGTTCTGCGCGCCGGCCGCGCTCGCCGCGGTCCACGTGTACGTCGCGCCGAAGGGGCTCGACAGGTCGTCGCCGCCACCGCCGAAGCCGGCCGGGGAGGGGAACGTCACGCGCTTCACGCCCGACTGCGGGTCGGCCGCGTTCGGCGCGCTCACGACGATCGACGAACCGGCGCCGGTCGTCCCGTTGTAATACGCGGTCGTCCCGTTGACGAAGGAGTAGGGCCCCGTCTCCGAGAGCACGAGTGCGGGCGCCCCGAACGTCGGCGCGCTGGTGTCGACCTGGACGATCGTCGTGAGGTCGGCGACGTTGCCGACGCGGTCGGTGCCGGCCAGGGTGTAGCGGTAGCAGGAGCCGCTCACGATGCCGGACCCCGCAGTCTGGATCGGCGCGCCGACGAGCGTTGTCGGGGCGGTCCATGTCGTCCCGCAGGCCCCGTTCACGAGCGGCGCCTGGTCGCGGACGAGCGTGCTGGTGAGGAGCCCCGCGGCGGCCGGGCCCGTGATTTCGGTGAAGTCCGTGCGGGCGTTGATCTGGAACGTGGTCGTGCTGGTCGTGGTGGTTGCGCCCGCGGCGGTCGCCGTCGTGCCGTTGACGGTGAGGGCGCCGCCCGCCGGAGCCGCGGTGTCGGCGACGACGGTGAACGACGACGCCGTGCCGGTCACCGCGGCATTGCTGGTCGCCGTGACCGGCTGGGCGCCGGAGGCGGTCGCGCCCGAGCCCCACGAGTAGGTCGTCACGTACGGAGCGGCGAGATCGTCGCCACCGCCGCCCAGGAATCCTGCGAGCGCCGGGAACGCCACCTTCTGGATGCCCGAGTCGAGGTCGGTCGTCGTCGCCTGGACCTGGAACGTGCCGCTGTGACCGGCCTGCGGGTTGATGTAGACGGTCGAGCCGGTGATCGCCGTGTCGCCGGTCTGGACGGAGAGGACGAGCGCGGGCGTGCTGGGAGCGGTGCTGTCGACCTTGATGTCGAGGCTCGTGTACGTCGTCGTGTTGCCGACGTTGTCGGGCACGACGTACTGGTAGCGGTAGCAGGCGCGGTCGCTGACGCTGTCCGCCACCGGGGATGCGAGGTCGGCGGCGCCGACCTGGACGTACGCGCCAAAGACGGTGCAGGTGCCGTTCGTCGTGCCCGGCGAGGTGAGCGGCGCGGTTGCGCGCAGGAGCCGGGAGCCCGTGGGCGCCAGGCCTGACTGCGCGTCGGCGCCCTTGGTCAGCGCGATGCTCAGCGCGGTCGATGATGAGTAGCGCGCCCCGGTCCCCGCCAGGCCGGTCGCGTCGACGGAGCCGCCTATCGGTCCTGCGGCGTCGTTTGTGAAGCTCAGGGCGGTCGCGCCGGCGTTGCCTGCGACGTCGGCGGTGGTGGCGGTCTCCGTCGGTGAGCTCGACGTCCCAGCGGTCCAGCTGAACGGCGCCGACGTGTAGGGCCCGCCCGCCGGCGCGGACACCGTGCCCGGCACGTGCGACCACCCTGTGGTCGTGCCGGTGAGCGCCGCGGTCGTGCTCGAGGCGGGGCCCGAGCCCGAGTCGCTGACGGCGTTCACGAGCGTGAACGAGCCGGCGGCGGCACCGCGGTACCACACGGTCGCGCCGGAGCGGAAGGCGCCACCGGTGACGTTCGAGAGCGACAGCGCACTGACCGGCGCGGTCGTGTCGATGCGGACGGCCTGGGTGGACACGGCGCTTGTATTGGCGAGCGCGTCGGAGGCCGCGAAGCGCACGGTGGTGGTCGCGCCCAGCGACAGCGGGGCCGTGTACGTCTGCGCGGTTCCCGAGATCGTCGGGTCGCTTCCATCGGTCGTGAAGCGGATCTGCCCGCCGCCCACACCCGTGCCATCGTTCGCGGTGAGCGTCACGGTCACGGGCGACGTCGTGTTCCACCCGGCCCCGTTGGGGGCGGGGGCGACCGACGCGCTCACGGACGGAGCCGTGCGGTCCACGATGATGCTGGCCGAGGCCTGTGACGGGACCGGCGCGTTGCCGATCGCCCAGACCGTGTGCGGCCCGTCGGCCACGGCGGGGATGCCGAGCGAGGTGATGGCCACCGAGCCTGAGGGGCCGACGGCGCCAGGGGAGCCGGTGAGCGCGGTTGCGGCGTCGAGCCGGTAGGTGACGCCCTCGTTTGCGGCGAAGCCCGCGATCGCGCCCGTCGTCGTCCGCGGGAAGGCCGCCGGCCCGCCGAACTGGGTCGTCACGAGGGTCAGCGTCGCCGCGCCGATCGTGACCGCGCCGCTGCGCGCGCTCTCCGCGCCGCGCCAGTTGACGCCGATGACCGGCGTCACGCTGTAGCGCCAGGTTCCGGGCGGCACCGCCGTCTCCGTGCACGAGAGCGCCGCGATCGTGCCCGTGCAGCCGAGACCGACCGACGCGAGCGTGCCCGTTGCGGAGTCGTAGCGGCGCACGAGGTAGCCGCCGACGGGAGAGCCGTCGGACAGCGTGGCGGCGCTCCACGAGACCACCACCGCACGACCGGGGGACACGGTCGCCGTCGGCGCCGAGCCGGCGCCGACGCTCGCGGCGGTCGCCGCCCCCGGGCCGCGGGTCGGCCCCGGGGTCCAGATCGCGCATGCGCTGCCGGCGAGCGCGGCGAGGATCGCCAGCGCCGCGAGCGCCAGGGCCACGGGGCGGCCGCGCCCCGTCACGGGCCCACCTTGACGAACACGGTGAACGTCGCGCCCTGGCAGCTGTCGGCGGCCGCGAGATCCATGGCGACGCTGCCGGTCGTGCTCAGGACGAGCTGCCCGTTGGTCACGCCGACGCGGGCCGGGACGGTCCAGCCGGCGCCGCCGTTGGCCTGCGTCGTGAAGCTGAGGGTTGAAAGCCCGCAGCCGCTGTGCGCGGCGTCGACGGCGAAACCCCCGGTGCCGCTGCCGGTGTCGAGCGCGAGCGACGGCACGCGCGCTGGGAACGGGTTCGGGTTGGAGATCGTGAGCGCGACGTCGGCCTGGCCGCCGGGATGCAGGCGCGCAGAGGGAGACCCCGCGGCGATGACGAGCGGCTGCGCTGTGCCGGTGGCGGCAGCGCCGCTGCCCTGGCCCACGGCGGTCCAGAACGCGAGGGCGGCCCCGCCCGACAGGGCGAGGCCGAGGACCACGGCAACGACGCGAGTGGGCACGTGACGCGGCCTCACCCGGTGTCCCGTCCCTGGACGTCGAACCGCAGCGCGACCAGGGCGCCCTTGCAGCCGTCCTGGTTGACCGCGCGGTCCACCAGCATTGCGGCCGGCCACGAGCCGCGCGGAAGGCCGAGCGCCAGCAGGGTCGCGCTGGTGTCCGCGGGAATGCGCAGCGGCGTGGACAGCGTCGCCGGCATCGTCGTGAAGTCGGCCGTACTGCAGGCACCGCCGTCGACCGGGGCCACGGCGGTGACCGTGGCGGTGATCGCGGTGACGTCGACCGGGCCGGCGAACGCGTTCGTGACTACGACATGGATCGGCCGTGCGACGCCGGGAACCAGCGGGTCGGTGACGTCGCCCGCGGCGTAGAGCTTCCCGGCCGGGACCGGTGTGCTGTCCGAGCGGACCGGTTTGGGCACGCTGACCACGAGCGCCATGGCGGTGCGCAGGACCTTCGGTGCCCTGCGCGCTCCCGGGCGCCGGCGTGGCCAGGCGCTGATGCGCAGCGTGTACCGGCCCGTCCGGATCGTCGCCGTCGTGCGGACCGTGAGGGTCGCGCGGGTCCGAGCCCGTGTGTGGTTCAGGTGCAGCGTCACGCCTTTCGGGGCTCGCCAGAGCCTGAGGCGGTAGCTGCGCACCGTGCGCGACGGCTGCAGGCGGATCACGAATGTGGTTCGCGCGCCCGGGCGGATCGTCCGCACCGCAGGCGACGCGGAGATCGGCCGGCGCCGCCGGATGATCGGGAGGATCACCGGGCCGGGCGACGGCGTGCCGCCGACCGAGGGGGTCACCGGGGTCGCGGCGCTCGCCGGCTGGGGGGAGACGGTGCCCCCGGTCGCCGGAGCGGCGATGCGCACGCCGGCGGCGCTCGCCAGGCCCGCGCTCACGAGCAAAAGCGCGAGGACCGCGGCCACACGGCGAAGGAAGTTGAGGGGGGATCGAGGGCGCATGGGTGACCGGGGTCGCCCGGAACGGCGTGGAGGGGGCGACCGAGTCGCCGGCGCCCCCTCCACGATTTCCGATCGGGTGGGACTAGTTGGCCTTCAGGTGCAGGACCGGGGCGCCGGACTTGCAGGCGTCCTGGTTGAGGGCCGTGTTGGCCATCGCGAGGCCGCCCGCGGTCGCGACGGTCACGTTGAGGGTGCCGCCTGCCGGGATCGACTGGTTCACCGCGTAGGCCGGGAACGAGAAGTCCGTCGCCAGGCAGCCGCCGGGAAGGCCGGTGACGCCCGTGCCGCCGCCGAACGCGGTGTCGGCTGCGACCGAGCTGACGGTCACCGCAGCGGTCGTGGACGGGTTGGTGAGCGTGAAGCTGACGGGGGACTTGCCGCCCGGGTACAGCGAGTTGCCGAACGTGACGGCACTGATCGGCAGGCCGCTGTCGGTACCGACCGAGGCGGTGCCCGAGCCGGTGCCGGAGGCGGTCCAGTACGCGATTGCGCCGCCTGCGACGACCAGGGCGGCCACGATGCCGAGCGCGATTGTCCGGCGGCGCTTGTTACGGATGATGCTCATTGGTACTCCTTGGGGAGAGGGAGGCCCAGGTGTCGGGAACTCCGTGGATGGGTTGTCGCTCCCGTGGCCGGCCTGGGGTGGCATCACGAGCCGTGTCCGTGTGGGGCGGGGATCTGGTCCCTGCCCCTCGGGACGCCTTCCGGGGAACGACCGCCGCATCGGTGATCCGTCGTTCTGGCCAGATGGCCGATGGAGGTTTGCGCAACTTTGCACGCCGAAACTGCGGGTTCCGGTGCAGGATTGCGCAGGAAAACCGACGTTTGGGCGTGTTCGACCGTGGTTCGCGCGCAGAGTGCAGCTGCCGGTCGGCGTGATGCCTGGCCGGGCGCTGCGGGCCTCCCTACCGCGCTACGCAGCCCACGTCCAGGCAAGCGTGTACACGTGATCGCGAGGCTTGTCGGACAGGCCGAACCCCAGGAAGTCGAACGGCCTGCGCGCGGTTGCTCGCGTGGAGCTTGCGGAGCAGGTTGCTCGCGTGCGTCTTCACGGTCCCCTCCGAGATGACGAGGCGCCGGGCGATCTCGGGCTCGCGGCGGGTGTTCGACTGATCCGGAGCGCCGGCGCCGCGTCCCGAGTCAGGAGGCGAGCGACACGGCGAAGACCTGCCAGGCCAGGAAGGACTTCGCTCCGAGGCTGAGCACCAGATAGGTCTTCTCGCCAGACGCGTAGTCGGCCCATCGGCCGACCTCCCGGTATTGAAGCCACTGGTTGAGGCCGAAGCTGAAGAAGAAGCAGAACTGCACGATGTAGATGGCGTAGACCCCGGTGGGGATCGTCGTCGAGCCGAACACGTTGACGGCGATTGCCACCCACGGAGCAATCCCTACGAGCGCCCCGAACCAGAAGGGGAGCATGGTGGTCGACGTACGCCCGGGAGGGTTCATGCGTTCCTGGAGCCAGCCGAAGAGGATCATCGCGACGTTGGCACCGGCAATGGCGATCACGGCGTTGATCGACGTGATGCCGAAGTAGAAACTGATCAGCAGAACCATCAGCGTGGCGCTGAACGAGTACTCGACCCAGCGGAAGCGATTGATGCCGCGCCGCAGGTCCTGCTCGTAGGTGTCCCGCGACACGGTGGACGTGAGCAGGTGATCCAGGCCGGCCAGGCCGAGAAAGAGCGCGACGGCCCATCCGACCCTCACGTCGAACAGTGTCGAAGGTGCCGGCACCGCCGTCCCCGGAGGGCCATCGGGGAACGACGACGTCACCGTGATCGCGAAATCGCTGGTCAGGAACAGCATCAGAGCGGCTTGACCGAACATCAGAAATGTCAGGCCAAGGTTCCAGCGGCGAAGCCCGGCGAGGCGTTCGTCGTTGACCCCCGTCGCGATCGCAGTTGGAATGTCGTCAGCAGCCATCGGACGCCTTTGAAGTTCGTCGGGGCGTGGCGAGGAAGCAACGCCACGGCGCAACGGTACCGGCTGGACTCACGCGTCCGGCGACGCGGTGCTCCCGGTGGGTGGACGCCGGCGGTAGGCCGGATGCGCGGCGGCGGTCGCCTGTGTTTGTCCCTGGCCGGGCTTGGGTAGCTATCGTCTGGCGCTTGAGAATGGCGCCAAGAGTCTTGGCCCGCGGTGGTCCACGAGGCATTGGAGGTGGAGCATGGAGTGGTGGTTGCTGTTGCTCATCGTGATCGCCGTCGTGGCGGCGGTCGTCGCTCTGGTGGTGATCGTGCAGGCGCGTCGCCGGCGCGGCGGCGTGATCGTCGACCCGCAGCGTGCACCGGGTCCGCGTCGGCGTGGAGGCCGGTCGTGAGCCGGCTCATGCGCACCTCGGAGCTTGCCAAGCGCCCGGTGGTGACGATGGCCGGCGAGGACGTCGCGCAGATCAAGGACGTGGTGTTCGCTGCGGGTGGCGGTGAGGTGGGCGGATTCACCCTCGCCGGGCGCGGCCTGTTCTCCGGGCCGGCCAGTCACGCGCTGCCCTGGAGCCAGGTCGCGGCACTGGGCGCCGATGCCGTGATGATCGATGACGAGTCGGTGTTGGGCTCTCAGGAGTCGGTGCTCGACGCCTCCGCCGCCAGGGGCGGCTCGGGCGGTGACGTGATGGGCTCGCAGGCGCTGACGGACTCCGGTGTCGATCTGGGGAAGGTCGTCGATGTGATCATCGAGATCTCGGGGACACGTGACGGGCGATGCGATGTCATCGGCTATGAGATCGAAGCCTCCGAGGCATTGGGTACCAAGGGCACACGGGTGCTCATCCCGCTGCCCGACACACTCGCGGCCTCCGGCGATCACCTGATGGTCCCCGCCGCCGCCCGGGACTTCGTCAGCGACGACCTCGCCGGCTTCGGCGCGGCCGTGCAGGCCTTCCGAGCCCACCTGAGCGAGGCGCGCTGATGCGCTTCTCGGACGCCGACGGTCGCAAGGTCGTCAGCACCAGCTCGGCCGAGACCGTCGGCAAGCTCGACGGTTTCGTCGTCGACCCCCAGCAGCGCAGGATCGTGGCCGTCGAGGTCAAGAAGACCGATAGCGGCGACACGCTCATGTGGTCGGCCATCGTCGGCTTCGGAGCCGACGCGGTGACCGTCACCGACGCGCACGCCATCACTGAACTGAGCGAAGAGGTCGCGGCGCTCGCCGGCAAGGACCACCACCTCAAGGGCAAGCGGATCCTGTCCAACGCCGGAGACGAGCTGGGCCCGGTCGACGATGTCGAGTTCGACCCCGAATCCGGCCAGGTCCAGGCCCTGATCACGGGCGAGCAGGACATAGCAGGGGAGCGGCTGATCGGCATCGGCTCTTACGCCGTCGTCGTGCGCGCAGGCTGAGACCGTCGCAAGAACTGCCGATGTCTGACCTCTCACTGTGGTGGGCTGCGGCGAGCGGCGTGCGGCCGCTTGGCGTGACCCTGGTCGGCGTGACGGCCGAGACCGGCCTGAAGGTCGTGTTCACCATCGGCCTGGTGCTCGTCGTGCTCCTGCTGCGCGGGCTGGCTCGGGCGCTGATCCGGCGGCTCTTGGGCGGAGAGGTCGCAGACCCGCGCCGCTTCTGGGCGCGCCAGGGCGTCCAGGTCGTCACCGCCGTCGTGCTCACGCTTGGCGTTCTGTCGATCTGGATCACTCCCGACACCGACGTCACAACGGGGATCGGGCTGATCACCGCGGGGCTGGCCTTCGCGCTGCGACAGGTCATCCTGTCGCTGGCCGCCTACTTCGTGATCCTGCGCGGCGACACCTTCGGGATCGGCGACCGCATCACCCTGGGGGGAGTGCGAGGAGACGTCGTCCAGCTCGGCTTTCTCAAGACCACGATCATGGAGATGGGCCAGCCACCGTCGATCGGCAGGACCGACCCCGCGGTCTGGGTCAACTCCCGCCAATACACCGGCCGATTGGTGACCGTGACCAACGGGGCGATCTTCAACGAGCCGGTCTACAACTACACACGTGACTTCCCGTACCTGTGGGAGGAGATCGTCCTTCCGATTGCCTACGACGCCGACCGTGGGCGCGCCGAGCAGATCCTGCTCGCAGCAGCCGCAGCTCACGCCGTCGTCGACGACGGCGCCGCGCAAGCAGCGCTGGCCCACATGCGCTCGCGCTACGCGCTGAGCGACGCCTCCCTCGAACCCGCCGTCTACTGGCGTATCACCGACAACTGGCTTGAGCTCTCGCTGCGCTTCCTGGTGCAGGCGCGCGGCGTGAGGGGCGTCAAGGACCGCATCAGCCGCGACGTGCTGGAGCAGCTCGACGTCGCGGGAATCGGCATCGCGTCAGTGACCTATGACATCGTCGCGCTGCCGCCGCTACGTCTCGAAGGCCCAGCTCCACGCGACGAACCGGGCGAAGCCGCGCCCTGACCCCTGGCGCCCTGAGTGTTCGCGCGTCTCAGCGGTCGAGATCGGCGGCCAGCTGCAGGATGCGCTGCCGATCCCGGTCGTTCTTGACCTCCCGGGCAGCCTGCTCGGCGATCGTCGACGCGACCTCGCGAATGACACGCAGACGGGCCTCTGCTCCACATGTCCGTGCGACGTCGGCGCAGGCGGCGAGCGCCACCAGGATCTCGCCGGCGACCCAGGCGTCGCCGTCCACGTAGTGGCTTATCTGCAACAGGCACTCGAAGTGCTCGCCGAAACGCCGGCGCCGGGCGATCAGCGTCAGCCCGGCATCGGGCAGCTGCCGGACCGCGGCCTCCGGGCTCCGCTCGGTCAGCCGCACGAGGATCGCTCGCAGGTACCCGACGCACGTCACCGCGGTGGTGGGGTCGTTGATGCCGGGCGACATCGCCTTGAGCGCGATGTCACCGAGCTGGCGCAGGCCAAAGTCAAGGTCCTGATCGATGTCGCGCTCGCTGGCGATCGAGACGGCGCTGCGGATCACCGGGCCGCAGGCCTCGGCGGACTCGGGCGGCCAGAGCTCGGCGATCGGCGTCTCGACGCTGACGAAGTCGCCGGGGCAGACCAGGAGCGCCACCTGCCTCACCGAGCCGTCGAGGCGGTCGGGCAGGTCGTCCAGCCCGATGCGCTGCACGAAACCGGGGCGGCTGGGCAGGATCTGACCCGGCGGCCCGGCCCTCCGCCAGGAGGCCAGCAGTTCGTCCAGGTCGGCGTCGTCGAGCGGCTCGCCGTATTCCTCGGGGTAGACGGCGTCCATGCGCGCCAGCGTCTCGTGAGCGATGGTCGCGGTGACGTGCGAGACCTGGATCAGCTGTGAGACGTGATGCAGGAAGACGATCAGCAGCACGGCCGAGCCGATCCCCAGCAGCGAGGCCACCGTCACGCTCAACCGCGGAACAAAGCCCGCCTCGGCGACCGACCCCACCGCCCGCAGCACCAGGATCGAATAGACGAACGTCCCGACGAACGTGCCGATCGTGATCTGCGTGACGCGATCGCCGAAGAACGTGCGCAGGATCCGCGGGCTGAACTGGCTGGAAGCCAGCTGCAGCACGATCATCGTGATCGAGAACGTGAGGCCCGCGACGGTGATCAGCGACCCCGCGACCACCGACAGCACCGAACGCGCCGCCGCGCCGTCGCCGTTGAACACCCACTGCACGCGCTCCAGATCGACGCGGCGATCGACCTCGACCAGCGCGACCCCCAGCCCCGCGAACAGGAAGACGATGAAGCCGGGGATGACCCCGAGGTTGTGCGACAGGTTCAGCCACAGGCCCTTCGCGCGGTCAGCCATCCACGCTCATTCTGCCGTGTCCGGCCCAGGAACGCGGCGAGCATTACGGTTCGATGAACGGGTCTGAGATCCGTCGGTGCCGCACGTACGATCGCGGTCATGCGGATTGGCGTCCTGACCGGGTCGGGTTCCTACGAGTTGCCCGGCATGGAGATCGAGGAGCAGCGCGCCGTGGTCACGGCGTACGGCGCGGCGCCGGTGACGCTCGGCCGGCTCGGAACGGTCGAGGTCGCGCACGTCAGCCGCCACGGCGACGGTCACGAGCGCGTCTCCCACCAGGTTGATCACCGCGCGAACGTCGCGGCGCTGCGCGCGTGCGACGTCGACGCGATCCTTGCGGTGAGCGTCTGCGGAGGCGTCGACCCGAGCCTGCCGCTCGGGAGCCTCGTCGTCTTCGACGATCTCTGGTTCCCGTCGAACCGGCTTCCGGGAGGGGAGCCGTGCACGTTTCACGTGTCGCCCGGCGCGCCCGGGCGGGGGCACTGGGTCTTTCGTGAGCCGTTCAGCGCGTACCTGCGGTCGGTCCTGCTGGCCGCTGCGCGCGATCTGGATCACCCGGTGCGCGACGGCGGCTGTTACGGCCACGTCGACGGGCCCCGCTTCAACACGCGCGCGGAGATCGCGGCGCTGGCGGCGGTGGGCGTCTGCGCCGTGAGCCAGACCGCCGGGCCCGAGACGGTGCTCGCTGGGGAGGCGGGGATCCCGTACGCCCTGCTCGGGTTCGTGACCGATCACGCCAACGGCGTATCCGACCGGGCCACCTCCGTCGACGAGCTGCTCGCCAACATCGAGCTGAGCGTCGAGCGCTTCGCAACGACGCTCGCCGGTGTCCTCCCACGCCTGGACATGGCGGCGCTGCAGCCGGTCGGGACG
>JBBQKR010000033.1:0-31547 GCA_038327125.1 Solirubrobacterales bacterium | reverse complement strand
CAGGCCAGTTGGATCGCAACCGCCGATCCGGCGCTTCTGCGATCAGGCCACTGGACAGGTCGTCAGGCGAGGCTCACGGCGCGACCGGCCGTGAAACCGCCGGACTTCGTGATCTCGTCGACCAGCGCCTGCGGGATCGCGTCGTGCGTCGTCACGACCATCACCGCCTCGCCGTCGGACTCGCCGGTGTCCTCGTCCGGCTCGTAGCCGACCGCGGCGGCATCGATGTTGACGCCGTGCGCGCCGAACGTCGTGCCGACCAGGCCGATCACGCCCGGGCGGTCCTGATAGCGGAAGAGCGCCATGTGGTCCTCGAGCTGGACGTTGAAACGCCGGCCCCAGACCTCGAGCAGATGCGGGCGGTTGCGCCGGCCGAGCGTCGTCCCCACGACGCGGGCCGGACGCCCCCCGGAGATGACGGTGACGCGGACCAGCTCGGTGAAGTCGCGTGCGCTCGTGCGCGTCGTCTCGGACACGACGATCCCCCGCTCGGAGGCGATGCTCGGAGCGTTGACCGTGTTGACCTCGTCCTCGGTGTGTCCCGAGAGGACCCCGAGCAGCACGGCGGTCGTCAGCGGCCGGCAGTCGCGGTCCGCAAGACGACCGAGATACTCGACCTCGATGCGGTCGATCGAGCCGTTCTGGCCGATCACCGCGGCAAGGCGCCCGAGCCGCCGGCAGAGCGGCAGGAACGGCCCGAGCACCTCGAGGTCCTCGGCGGCGACCGCCGGGACGTTGACGGCGGTCGTGACGCTGCCGCCGGTGAGCGCGGCGACGACCTGCTCGGCGGCCTGGAAGCCCGCGCGATCGGTCGCCTCCGCAGTGGAGGCGCCGAGGTGCGGCGTGACGACGACGTTCGGGTAGGAGAACAGCGGATGATCGGTCATCGGCTCGCTGCGGAAGACGTCGAGCGCCGCGCCGCCGACCTTCCCCGAGTCGAGCGCCGCCTGCAGGTCCTCGTCGACGATCAACGGTCCGCGCGCGACGTTCAGGATGCGCACTCCGTCCTTCATCTTCGCGAACGCCTCGGCGTTGAGCCAGCCCTCCGTCTCGGGCGTCTTGGGCAGATGGACCGTGATGAAGTCGGCTGCGGCGTAGACCTCGTCGGAGCTCGCGGCCTGCTGCACGCCCATCTGGACGTAGCGGTCGGCGCCGACGTACGGGTCGTACGCAATCACCTTCATCCCGAAGCTCTGCGCGCGCTCGGCCACGAGCTGGCCGATTCGCCCAAAGCCCAGGATGCCCAGCGTCTTGTCCATCAGCTCGGTGCCGGAGTACCTCGAGCGGTCCCAGCGGCCGGCGACGAGCGCGCCATGGGCCTGCGGCACGTTGCGTGCGAGCGCGAGCAGCAGCGCCATCGTGTGCTCGGCGGCGGTGACGACGTTCGACTGCGGCGCGTTGGCGACGATGATGCCGCGCTTGGTGGCCTCGGGAACGTCGACGTTGTCGACCCCGACGCCGGCGCGCCCGATCGCCTCGAGCTGGTCCGCGCGGGCCAGCGCCTCGGCGTCGAGCTTCGTCGCCGAGCGGATCAGGATCCCGGCGAACCCGCCGATGCGCTCGAGCAGCTGCTCGCGGGTCCAGTCGAACCCGGTCTCGACCTCGAATCCCGCGTCACGCAGCAGCGCGATGCCGGAGTCGCCGATGTTCTCTGCGACGAGGACGCGCTTCATGACGCCGCCTGCTCGTTCTGGCGGTCGACGACCCAGTCGATGCAGGCGGTCAGCGCGCGCACGTCATCCGGCTCGATCGCCGGGAACATGCCGACGCGCAGCTGGTTGCGCCCGAGCTTGCGGTAGGGCTCGACGTCGACGACGCCGTTGGCGCGCAGCGTCGCCGCGATCGCGGCCGCGTCGACGCTGTCGTCGAAGTCGATCGTCCCGACGACCAGTGAGCGCTTCGCCGGATCGCTCACGAACGGCGTCGCGTAGGGCGCCGCCTCGGCCCAGGCGTAGAGATGCTCCGAGGACTCCGTCGTCCGCGCGACGCAGAAGTCCAGGCCGCCGCCCTCGTTCATCCACGCAATCTGCTCGGCCAACAGGATCAGGGTGCCGACGGCGGGGGTGTTGTAGGTCTGGTCCTTGACGCTGTTCTCCAGCGCCGTCTGCAGGTTGAGGAACTCCGGGATCCAGCGGCCCGAGCTCGCGATCTCACCGATCCGCTCCTGCGCAGCGGGGCTCAGCAGCGCCAGCCAGAGCCCGCCATCGGCGGCGAAGCACTTCTGCGGGGCGAAGTAGTAGACGTCCGCCTGCCCGGCGTCGAGCGGCAGGCCTCCGGCGCCCGAGGTGGCGTCGATCGCGACGAGCGCGTCGCCCGCGCCCGCGGGCCGCTCCACAGGGACCATCACGCCGGTGGACGTCTCGTTGTGGGCCCAGGCGATCAGGTCGGCCTGCGGATCGGCGACGGGGGCCGGAGCGTCGCCCGGCGCGGCCTCGACGACGATCGGGTCGCGCAGGAACGGCGCGGCGTCGGTCGCCTTGGCGAACTTGGACGAGAACTCGCCGTAGACCAGGTGCAGCGAGCGGTCACGCACGAGGCCGACGGTCGCGGCATCCCAGAATGCGGTCGCGCCGCCGTTGCCGAGCGCGACGACATACCCGGCCGGGAGGTCGAACAGCGACGACAGGCCGGTGCGCACTCGGGCGACGATCTCCCTGACCGGCCGCTGGCGATGCGAGGTGCCCATCAGCACGGCACCCTCGGTCGCCAGGCCGGCCAGCTGCTCGGGGCGGACCTTCGACGGCCCGCAGCCGAAGCGGCCGTCGGACGGCAGCAGATTCTCGGGGATCGTCAGCGCTGTGGTGGCGTTCACGTGGGACTCCGCGGGTTCGTGGGTGAGCGGCGGTGCCCAGGCGCGCGGCGGCAGTACAGCCGTCGCTCCCCGGTGGTCAGTTCCACCTACAGGCGCCAGTTGCGACGGCCCGGCGAGGATAGCGGAGCCCGACGCGGGAACGGGGTGCGCGCGTGAGCGGCCGTCTACGGATGCCGCGCCGTCGTCTTTCCGGGAGAGTCGGACGGCGTGGCGCGGCTGCTCGACGGCGCGAAAACCACGGACTCGGGCGCGGAACAGTCCCGATGCCGCGGGGTCGCTTCCCGGTAGCGTCCCCCTGGGGGTCACACCAGGAGGAAATGACAGGTCATGGCTGAGCAGCTGAGCATGCTGGACACGATGTTCCTCGAGCTGGAGCAGCTCGATGAGAGCGCGCACATGCACATTGGGGCGGGGCTCATCTTCGATCCGCTGCCCGGCGGCGGGACCCCCGACATCGCGGACATGCGCGAGCACATGCGCGCACGGGTCGGGCGTCTGCCGCGGTTCTCGCAGCAGCTCTCCGGTCCCCATGCCGGGCCGCTGACGTGGCTCACCTGGGAACCCGCTGAGGGGTTCGACCCCGACGCGCACCTGCACCACGCGACGCTGCCGGCCCCCGGCGGCGAAGGCGAGCTGCACGAGTGGCTCGCAGACTTCTGGTCGCACCGCCTGGACCGCCACCGTCCGCTGTGGGAGATGACGCTGCTCGACGGACTCGAGGGCGGGCGCTGGGCGCTGGCGAGCAAGACGCACCACTGCCTGGTCGACGGCGTCGGATCGCTCGACATCGGGCACCTGCTGCTGGACGCCTCGGCCGACGCCCCGCCGCCGCCGGAGCACCCCGCCCCGACCGACGACGGTGACGAAGGAGATGCCGCGAACGGCCACGGCCGCTTCTGGCTCTCGCCCGGCCTCGTCCTGCGTGGGGCGCGCGCCGGTCTCGGCGCCGCGGCCCACCCGCGCGAGTCCTTCGAGCGTGCACGGGCCGCCGTCGAGCTCGTGGTCAGGGACGAGGTGATCGCAGCGCCGCAGACGAGCCTGAACGGGCCGATGAGCGGGACGCGGGCGTTCGCCACGGTGCGACTGGACCTTGCCGACGTCAAGGCCGTGAAGTCGGACCTGGGCGGCACCGTCAACGACGTCGTGTTGGCGGTCTGCGCGGGCGGTCTGCGGCGTCTGCTGCTCAGTCGCGGCGACGACATCCCCGAAGGCCTGCGGGCGCAGGTGCCGGTGAACATCCGCGCGCAGGACAAGGAGCACGCGCTCGGCAACGAGCTGACCTCGCTGTTCGTGGAGCTGCCGCTGACCGAGGCGGACCCGCTCGCGCGCTATCGGCGCGTCAAGGAGCGTGCCGTCGAGCTGAAGGCGGGCTCGCAGCGCGCCGGGGGCAAGACGATCGTCGACATCGCCGACATGGGCCCGCCGCTCGCCGGCAACCTGATCGCCCGCTCGATGTTCGGCGGCACGCGCATGTTCAACCTGACGATCACGAACGTCCCCGGCCCGCAGCAGCGGCTCTACGCGTTCGGCGCCCCACTCGTCGAGGTCCTGCCGCTGGTGCCGCTGTTCGCGGGACACACGATCGGCATCGCAGTCGTCTCCTACGCAGGGCAGATGGTCTTCGGCATCAACGCGGACCGCGTGGCCGCTCCGGACGTCGGCGTCCTCGCCGAGGGCATCGAGCGGTCGTTCCAGGAGCTGGCCGACCCGTCGTGACACCCGACGGGGTCGGCTCCGCCGACCCCGTCCTGCCGGGGACCGTGCCTCAGCCCTGTGCGAAGCCCTCGTCCTGGATCCAGTCCATGCGCGAGCGCAGATCCTTCCCCGTGGCCTCGAGCTGCGACCCCGCGCCCGCTTCGCGCATCCGCTTGAAGTTCTCCTGCCCGGCACGGTTCTCAGCGATCCACTCGCGCGCGAACGTCCCGTCCTGGATCTCGCCGAGGATGCGCTTCATCTCCGCGCGCGTCTCGTCGTTGACGATCCTCGGGCCGCGCGTGTAGTCGCCGTACTCGGCCGTGTTGGAGATCGAGTAGCGCATGCCTGCGAGACCCTTCTCGTACATCAGGTCGACGATCAGCTTGAGCTCGTGCAGGCACTCGAAGTAGGCCATCTCGGGGTCGTAGCCGGCCTCGACGAGCGTCTCGAAGCCCGCCTGCACCAGCGCGCTCGCGCCGCCGCAGAGGACGGCCTGCTCGCCGAACAGATCGGTCTCGGTCTCGTCCTTGAACGTCGTCTCGATGACGCCGCCGCGCGTGCAGCCGATGCCCTTCGCGTAGGCGGCTGCGATGTCGCGCGCGCTGCCGCTCGCGTCCTGGTGGATGGCGATCAGACCGGGAACGCCTGAGCCCTCCAGGTACTGGCGGCGCACGAGGTGGCCCGGACCCTTGGGGGCGGCGAGGGCGACGTCGACGTCGTTCGGCGGCACGACCTCGCCGTAGTGGATCGAGAACCCGTGACCGAACATCAGCATGTTGCCGGGCTCGAGGTTGCCGGCGATGTCGGCCTCGTAGATGTCGTGATGGCGCTCGTCGGGGACGAGCATCATCACGATGTCGCCCTTCGCGGCTGCGTCGGCGGGGCTGAGGACCTCGAGTCCCGCCGCGCGCGCCTGCTCGACCTTCTCGGAGTCCGGGCGCAGCCCGACGACGACGCTGACACCGGAGTCCTTGAGGTTCTGGGCGTGAGCGTGACCCTGGGAGCCGAAGCCGATGATCGCGACGGTCTTGCCGTCGAGGTGTGTGAGGTCCGCGTCGTCGTCGTAGAACATGGCGCGGCATGGTAGGCGAGCGGCCGCTGCGGGTGCCCCGTGGCCGCCGCGGCATACTGGCGTCGATGCCGATCTCGCCCGACGCCACGGACGCCGAGCTTCGCGCGTTCTACGAGGACTGCTACACGCCCGGAGCAGCTCACGGGCGCCGCAGCGCGGACGCCGAGCACGCCGGACGCTGGCGTGCCCTGTGCGCCCGCGGGAAGGCCGATCACGTGACGAGGCTGTGCGCGCGCGCCGGGCTGGAGCCCGAGCGGGTCCTCGAGGTCGGCTGCGGTGACGGCGCGATCCTCGGCTGGCTCGCCGCGGACGGATTCGCGCCGACGCTTGACGGCTGCGAGCTCTCCGAGGCGGCCGTCGCGATCGCCGCGCAGCGTCCCGGCGTCGGCGAGGTCCGCGCGATCGAGGCGGGCGCGCTCCCCTACGCCGACGGCGGCTACGACCTCGGGGTCCTCAGCCACGTCCTGGAACACGTGCACGATCCGGTGTCGCTGCTGCGCGAGACCGCGCGCGTCTGCGCCACGGTGATCGTCGAGGTCCCGCTTGAGGACAACGTCTCGGCCAGGCGCCCCGCCAAGCGCGCGCACGCCCTCGAGATCGGGCACCTGCAGCGGTTCTCACGGTCGCAGCTGCGCGACGTCGTCGCGGGCGCCGGGCTGCGCGTGGCTGCCGAGATCTCCGATCCGCTGCCGCGCGAGGTCCACCGCTTCTGGGCGGAGGATGCCTCCCAGCTCCGGCGCGCGGACGCGCGCTGGCTGGCACGTCGCGCGCTGATGAGCGTGCCACCGGTCGGCCGCAGGCTGATCACGGTCCACTGGGCCGCGGCCTGCGTCCCGGCCTGACTGCCGCCTCAGGCGTCCGCCCACGCGACGAGCGCCCGGGCGGGCAGCGCGAGCGACCCGTCCTCGGCGACGTACGGCGCGTAACCGGCGTCGATCGCATCGCGCAGCTCGTAGTGCTCCGCCGGGGTGAGCCGCTCCAGCAGCGCGCCGAGCGAGATCGAGATCTGACGCTGGTGCTCCCACCATGCATCACGGCTCTCCGCCCGCCAGCTGAAGTCGACCGGCTCGACCCCGACGTCGCTGAACCCGGCGGCCCCGAGCAGCTCGTCGACCGCGCCCGGGGCGGCCAGCGCGAACATCCCCGGCGCTCCGGGCGCGGGCTGCTGCGCCAGCCCGCGTTCGAGCAGCGCGCTCTGCGTCACGCCGATCCACGGGTTCTCGGCGATCGGTGCCCAGACGGCCAGGGCGATCCGCCCGCCCGGCCGCAGCACCCTGCGCGCGTCGCGCAGCGCCGCCTCCGGGTCGCTCAGCAGCATGTACCCCCAGCGCGAGAGGAGCCGGTCGACTGTCGCGGCGGAAAGGTCGAGCCACTCGGCCTCCATCACGCGCGCCTCGGCGTTCGTGATCCCGCGCGCCTCGATGTTGCGGCGCGCCGCGTCGACCATCGCCTCGGCACCGTCGGTCAGCAGCACACGCCCGTCGGGCACGACCCGCTCGGCGGCGAGCAGCCCCGTGTCACCGAGGCCTGCGGCGACCTCGACGACGATGTCGCCCGCGCTCGGGTCGAGGCGGTCGACGAGCGCCTGCGAGACGGGCGCGGCCGATTCCTGCATCGCCGCGCGCCGTGCCTCCCAGCCGGAGGCCGCGCGCTCCCACTGCTCGCGCGCGGCTGCGCGGTAGTCGTCGGGGTCCATCGCGCTCAAGCTATCGCGCTGGTCCGGGTCAAAGCGCGCGGCGCAGCAGCTTGCCGCTGTCGGTGCGCGGCAGGGCGTTGACGACGAACAGCTGCTTCGGGACCTCCCACGGGGCCAGGCGCTCGCGGCAGAAGGCGAGGATCTCGGCGGGGTCCGGGCGCGCTCCAGGAGCCGGTACGACGGTCGCGAGGACCGCCTGGCCCCACTGCTCGTCGGGGCGTCCGTGCACCGCCGCTTCGAACACGTCCCGGTGCTCCTCGAGCACGCGCTCCACCGTCGCGGGCGTGACGTTCTCGCCGCCGCTGATGATGACGTCGTCGCTGCGGCCGATGACGGCGATCTGTCCGCCGGGCCCGACGCGGCCGAGATCGCCGGTGTGCAGGACCGGCCCCGCGTCGGGCGACACCGTCGGCCCGGTGACGGTGATCTCCCCGGCCGGGTCCACGGCCACCCACGTGCAGAACAGCGGCACGCCGTTCGTGAGGATCTGCGAGGACGCCTCGGTCATCCCGTAGGTGGGCGCGACCGGCACACCGGCTGCGGCGGCGCGCTCCAGCAGCTCGGGCGCGATCGCCGCCCCGCCGAGGAGCGCCCAGCGCAGCGCCGGGGGCTGACGCAGGCCGGCGTCCAGCAGCCGGGCGAGCGTCGCCGGGACGAGCGAGACGAGCGTCGGCCCGCCCGGAGTGCGCAACTGCTCCAGGACGCGCGCTGCGTCAAACCGCTCGTGGACGATCGCCGTCGTCCCGTAGATCGCCGACCGCAGCAGGATCGACAGCCCACCGACATGCGCGACGGGCAGGCAGCAGAGCCAGCGCTCCTGGGCGTCGAGCCCGAGCGCGACAGCTGATCCCAGCGCGCTCCAGAGGACATTGCCGTAGGTGAGCGTGACGGGGCGGGCACAGGCGCTCGTGCCCGACGTGTGGATCAGCACTGCAGCCGCATCGAGGTCGTGCTCGTCGAGCAGGACGACCGCGGGATCCTCGTGCGCGTCGACCGGGCCGTCGACCATGACCCCACAGCGGGCCGCGCGCAGCGCGCGCTGCTCTGCGGGCAGCTGCGGGTCGATCGGCACCGCGACGGCGCCGAGCAGCAGGCAGGCATGCAGCGCCACCGCAAAGTCCTCCCCGGCCGGCAGCGCGAGCGCCACGCGCCTGCCGGGACCGGCGCCGAGGGTCGAAAGGCGGCGTGCGGCGCTCTGCGCCTCGGCGAGCAGCCGCACGTAGGTGAGCGTTCCGACGGCCAGCCGGCGGGGGTGCGCCGCTGCCGCGCGCGGCAGCCAGGCATCGACGAACACACTCAGAAAGCTAGCCTGCGGGAGCGATGAGCAAGGATTCCGATCCGCGGGCGACGACGATCCGCCCTGGCGCCGACTGGCAGACCGGCGGGGACTACGCGGACATCCGCTACGAGCTCAGCGGTGACGGCATCGCGAAGATCACGATCGACCGCCCCGAGGTGCGCAACGCCTTCCGCCCACAGACGGTGATGGAGCTCAGCAGCGCGCTCGAGGCTGCGCGCGAGGATCCACAGGTCGGCGTGATCATCCTCACCGGCCACGGGGACCTCGCCTTCTGCTCCGGCGGCGACCAGCGCGTGCGCGGCGACACCGGCTACCTCACCGAGCCCGGCTCCACCGGCAGTGTGGGGCGCTTCCACGTGACCGACCTGCAGGTCCAGATGCGCCGGCTGCCCAAGCCGATCGTCGCGATGATCGCCGGCTACGCGATCGGCGGCGGCCACGTGCTGCACATCTGCTGTGACCTGTCGATCGCCGCCGACAACGCCCGCTTCGGCCAGACCGGCCCGAAGGTCGGCTCGTTCGACGGCGGCTACGGGGCGAGCCTGCTCGCCGCACAGATCGGGCAGAAGCGCGCGAAGGAGATCTGGTTCCTCTGCCGCCAGTACGACGCGCAGGAGGCGCTCGGCATGGGACTCGTCAACGCCGTCGTCCCGCTCCCCGAGCTCGAGGCCGAGACGGTCGGCTGGTGCCACGAGATGCTCGAGCTCTCACCGTTCGCGCTGCGGCTGCTCAAGGCCAGCTTCAATGCCGGCGAGGACGGGATGGCCGGCGTGCAGCAGCTCGCACACGACGCGAACCTCCTCTTCTACGGCAGCGAGGAGGCGCAGGAGGGCCGCGAGGCGTACAAGGCCCGGCGCAAGCCCGACTTCTCGCGCTTCCCCAAGCGCCCGTAGGAGATCGCCGTGGAGCTGCTGCTGAGCACCTACCGGATGATCGAGCGGGGTGGCAGCGAGTCCTACCTGCTGACCGTCGCCGAACAGCTGCAGCGGCTCGGACACGACGTCACCGTCCACTCCATCGACGACGCGGAGCACTCGGCGCAGGCCTTGGAGCGCGGGCTGCGCTATGCCGCCGCCGACCGCGGGCTGCCCGAGCGCGTGGACGCGATCCTCGTGCAGGACGCGATCGTCAGCTACCGGCTCGCCGAGCGCTACCCGGCGACACCACAGCTGTTCGTCGCGCACTCGTCGGTCTTCGACCTGCAGCTCCCGCCGCAGCTCCCCGGTGTCGTCAGCACGATCGTGGTCATGAACGAGCACGTGCGCTGGCGCGTCGAGGCGCTCGCCGTGGTGCCGAAGGTCGCGCGCCTGCGACAGCCGATCGACACGAAGGTCTTCGCCGCGGGCCCGGCGCTGCCGGCTCGCCCGCGCCGCCTGCTCGCATTCGGGAACGCGATGCCCGAGGAGCGCATCGCCGCGATCCGCGCGACCTGCGAGGGCGCGGGGATCGAGTTCCAGCGGGCGGGCATCAGCAGTTCTCCGACGGCCGATCCGCAGATGAGCATCGGGGCGGCGGACATCGTCGTCGGGTACGGCCGCTGCGTCCTCGAGGCGATGTCGTGTGGACGCGCGGCGTTCGTCTACGACCGTGCCGGCGGCGATGGGTGGGTGACCGCCGAGAGCTACCCGGCGCTCGAGGCCGATGGGTTCAGCGGGCGTTCGGACCTCGCCCCACCGGGCCGGGCCGAGCTCGCGCTCGAGCAGTACACGCCGGAGATGGGACTCGCGAACCGCGACCTGATCCACCGCCACCACCGCGCCAACGTGCATGCCGAGGAGCTCGTGGCGCTGCTGCGCGAGGCAGCCCCGCCGGCCGTCGTCGAGCGCGGCGCGCTGATCGAGATGGCGCGGCTCGTGCGGGCGCAGTGGCACAGCGAACGTCATGCGCTCGCGCTGCACGCGCAGATCCTGGGGATCCGCCGCGCCGAAGCCGAAGCCGAAGCCGAGCGCGCGGCCGCGCAGGAGCACCCGCCGGCGCCCCAGACGCCGCGCCGCGCACGCTTCCGGCGAGGATCGTGATGCGCCTGTGGCGACCACGCTCGCGCCTGATCGCGCTCCTCGCCGTCCGCGACGATGCGCGGTTCCTCCCGGGGCTGTTCGAGAACCTCCGCGGGCAGGTCGACGCGGTCGTCGCGCTCGACGACGGTTCGAGCGACGACTCCGAGGCGATCCTCGCCGCACAGCCACTGGTCGTCGACGTCCTGCCGTTCGAGCGCGACGGCGAGCGCTGGAGCGACGCGCTCAACCACCGCCGGCTGATCGAGGCCGCGTGGGAGCACGAGCCCGACTGGCTGCTGGGCATCGACGCGGACGAGCGCGTCGAGCGGCACTTCCGCCGCCGCGCGGAGCGCGTCTTCAAACAGGCCCGCCGCGACGGGCTGAGCGCCTACCGCGTCACGTTCCGTGAGCTCTGGGACCGCCCCGACCAGGTCCGGGCCGACGGTCTCTTCGGCCACAAGTCCAAGGCCTGCCTGTTCCGCTCGCTCCCCGGCGCGCACGAGTTCGACGAGCGTGAGCTGCACAGCCACTGGGCCCCGCTCAACCACGCCGTGGACGGCGACTTCCCACCGGCGGACCTCATCCTCTACCACCTGCGGATGCTCCACGAGGCCGACCGCCGCGCCCGTCAGGCACGCTACGAGCGCCTGGACCCCGATCGCCGGCTGCAGGCGATCGGGTACGACTACATGACCCAGGCCGACGGACTTCAGCTCGAGCCGCTGGCTGCGGGCCGCGACTACGTCCCGGCCGCCAACTGACAACGAGGAGCACCACCATCGCCTCATCACTCGGGATCTGGCTGATGGCCGCGAGGCCGCGCACGCTGCCCGCGGCCGTGGCGCCCGTCATCGTCGGCACCGCGCTCGCACAGACCACGGGTGACATCGACCTGATCGCGTTCGCAGCCGCGATGCTCGGCGCCCTCTTCATCCAGGTCGGCACGAACCTCTCCAACGACTACTCCGACGCCCGGCGCGGCGCCGACACCGAGGATCGCCTGGGACCGGTGCGCGTCACCGCGGGCGGCCTCGTGCCGCCGCGCCAGGTCCTCGTCGCAACCTATCTCAGCTTCCTGGCCGCCGTGCTCTGCGGGATCTACCTGGTGGCGGTCGCCGGTCCGGTGCTGCTGCTGATCGGGGCGGCGTCGATCCTCGCGGGGATCCTCTACACCGGTGGTCCGCGGCCGTACGGATACGAGGGGCTGGGCGAGGTCTTCGTGTTCCTCTTCTTCGGCGTCGTCGCGGTGACCGGCTCCTACTTCGTCCAGCGCGAGGAGCTTCCGTGGGAGGCGTTCGTCCTGGCCGTGCCCGTCGGCCTGCTGGCGTCCGCGATCCTCGTCGTCAACAACGTGCGCGACCTGGACACCGACCGGCGCGCCGGCAAGCGGACGCTCGCGGTCCGGCTCGGGCGCGAGCGGACGCGCACGCTGTACGCGGCGATGCTCGTCGCGTCGTACGTGACGGTCATCCTGCCCTGGCCGCTCGGCGCGCTGTCCGCCTGGCTGCTGCTGCCGTGGCTCACCGTGCCGCTCGCGGCGAGGCTGCAGCGCACCGTGCGCACCCACGCCGACGGCCCGTCGCTGAACGCTGCGCTCGCCGGGACCGGGCAGCTCGAGTTCCTCTTCTGCGTGCTGCTGGCCGCCGGCCTGCTGCTCTCCTGACCTCGTGCGCGCCGACGTCGAGCCGATCACGCTGCGCCTGCGCGAGCCGCTGCGCACGGCATACGGCGAGATCACCGAGCGCACGCTGCTGATCCTCCGCATCGAGGATGCCGAGGGGCGCGTCGGCTGGGGTGAGGCGGCGCCGCTGGAGGCGTACGACGGCGTCTCGCTCGCGCGCTGCCGGACCGCGCTGGAGACCCATGTCGCGACCCTCAGCGGCGGCCCGCGGGCACCCGGCGGCGCGGCGCTGCTCGATGCCTGCCGTACCGCCGATCCACTCCCTCAGGCGCTCGCCGCCGTCGACCTCGCGCTGTGGTCGCTGGCCGGGACTCGTGAGGGGCAGCCGGTCGTCGAGCTGCTCACCGACCGTGCGCTCACGCAGGTGCCGGTCAACGCGACGATCGGCGCCGAGGACCGCGCGGGCGCCGCAGCCCGCGCCGCGGACGCCGTCGCCGGCGGATTCGGCTGCGTGAAGCTGAAGGTGGGAACCGGTGACGACGCCGGCCGCGTGGCGGCGGTCCGGGCCGCGATCGGACCGCAGGCCGCACTGCGCCTCGACGCCAACGGCGCGTGGGACGTGGAGACAGCGGTGCGCACGATCGAGGTCCTGGCGCCCGCCGGCCTCGAGCTCGTGGAGGAGCCCGTCCACGGGATCGACGCGCTGCGCAAGGTCCGCGAGCGCGTTGCCGTCCGCGTCGCGATGGACGAGACCGCAGCTCAGGCCGGAGCGCTCGCGAGCGCCGCAGCCGATGCGGTCTGCCTGAAGATCTCCCGCGCCGGAGGGATCTCGGCGCTGCTGGCACAGGCAGCGCTCGTGCGGACCACGGGCGCCGACGTGTACCTGGCCTCGACACTCGACGGGCCGCTGGGCATCGCGGCGGCCGTGCACTGCGCGGCGGCGCTGCGCGTCGAGCTGCCGTGCGGCCTGGCGACCCTCGACCAGTTCGAAGGACTCGACGCCGGCCCGCTGACGCCCCGCGGCGGGACGATCACCGTGCCACAGCTGCCGGGGCTCGGCGTCAAGCCCGCGGAGTAGGGTCGCCGCGTGATCGTCGACGCCTGGATCCAGCACCCGACGGGCCGTTTCATCGCCCACGACATGTTCGCCTCGCTGCGCCGCTGGATGGGCGCGGAGCTGCCGGACGAGGTGCCGCTGGAGCTCACGCTCGGCGCGCTGGACGCCGGCGGCGTGAACGTCGCGGTCGTCTCGGCGTGGCACGGCCCGGACGGACCGCTGATCGGCAACGACGAGGTCGCCGCGATCGTCCGCGCCGCGCCTGACCGGTTCGTCGGCGCCGCGGCCGTTGATCTGCGCGACCCGGTCGCCGCGGTGCGCGAGCTGCGGCGCTGCGTGCTGGACCTGGGCTTCGTGGCGCTGCGCGCGATCCCGTGGCTGTGGGGGTGGCCGCCGAACGACCGCCGCTACTACCCGCTCTACGTCGCCTGCGTCGAGCTCGGGATCCCCTTCTGCACCCAGGTCGGGCACACCGGGCCGCTGCGTACGTCGGAGACCGGGCGGCCGATCCCCTACATCGACGACGTCGCGCTCGACTTCCCGGAGCTCGTGATCGTCGGCGGCCACATCGGCTACCCGTGGACCGAGGAGATGCTCGCGCTCGCGCGCAAGCACGAGAACGTGTGGATCGACACCTCCGCCTACACGGCCCGCCGCTACCCGGCCGCGCTCGTCGACGAGCTGCGGCGCCCACACCACAAGGTGCTGTTCGGCTCGAACTTCCCGATGATCACGCCCGAGCGCTGCCTCGAGGACCTCGGCGGGCTCGGGCTCGAGGCCCAGCAGCGCGAGCGGTTCCTCAGCGGCAACGCCCAGAGCATCTTCCGGCTCCCCGTCGCGGTCACCGAGCGCTGATCGCGCGCGCCAGCGCCGCGGGGGCGACGCGCGGCAGCGCGTGCCCCGCGTCCGGGACGAGCAGCAGCTCGGCTCGCGGCAGCGCCGCCGCGAGCCGCTGAGCCTGCCCGGTGAACTTCGCGTCCTGCTCGCCGGCGACCACGACGACCGGCATCGTGAGCTCGCCCAGGCGGCTCCAGAGCGGGGTCATCGCGCCGGTGCCGATCCCGCGCAGCGCCGCCGCCAGCCCTGCCGGGTCGTTGCGCGCGATGTCCGCGCGCGCCCGCTCCTGCGCATCCGCCCCGTCGCGGGCGAACAGGGGCTGCGCGAGCCAGCGCTCCGCAAATGTCTCGAGCCCGCCGGCCGCGATCTCGTCGGCGAGCGCAGCGTCCGCCGCGCGGCGCGCGGCGCGCTCACCCGCGTCGTCGATGCCCGCAGTCGTGGAGATCAGGATCAGCCGGGTGACCCGCTCGGGCGCCGCGAGCGCGACATGCAGCGCGATGCGCCCGCCGAGCGAGTAGCCGCCCAGCTCGAACGCGGCCGGCGCCTGCTCGCGGATGTCGGCGCTGATCGCGTCGAAGCTGACGGGCATCGCATCCGCACGTGACCCGTGGCCACGCAGGTCCGGAGCGAGCGCCGTATAGCGTTGTGCGTCCAGCCCGGCGATCACGGGGTCCCAGCTGCGCCCGGTACCGGCGAACCCGTGCAGCAGGACGACCGTCTGGCTCATCACCCGGATCATGCCCGCTCCCACCGACACCTACCTGCTGCTGCGCGCCCTCTGCGACGAGTTCGGCCGCTGCGGCATCGCCGGAGCGGTCACCTCGCCGGGCTCGCGCTCGACCCCGATCGTGCTGTCGCTCGCGCGCTGCGGCACGTTCCCGTGCTACTCACAGATCGACGAGCGCAGCGCCGGATTCTTCGCGCTCGGCCTGGCCAAGGCGACGGGACGGCCCGCGGTCCTCGCCTGCACGTCGGGCACCGCGGCGGCGAACTACCTGCCGGCGGTGATCGAGGCCAGCGAGGCGCGCGTGCCCCTGATCGTCCTCACCGCCGACCGGCCGCCGGAACTGCGCGCCAGTGGCGCGGGCCAGGCGATCGACCAGCTGAAGCTCTACGGCGACGCCGTGCGCATGTTCACCGAGGTCGGCGTCGATGCGGCGACACCGCAGACACTGCGCTGGATTCGCACGCTCGCGTGCCGCTCGGTCTGGACGGCGCGCGGGCCACGACCCGGCCCGGTCCACCTGAACATCCCCCTCCGCGAGCCGCTCGTGCTCGACGAGCCGCTTGCGGCCGGCGAGCCCAGCGGCGAACGTCCCGATGGGCGCCCCTGGGTCGGGCATCTGGGACGTTCGGCTGACGCAGTGGCGGACGCGGAGCGTCTCGCGCCGCTCGTCGCGGCTGCACCCCGCGGCGTGATCGTGATCGGGCGCGGCGAGCGTCCGGTGACGCCGGCCGGCACGGTCAGCGACCTTGCCCGCGCCGCCCGGTCCCTGAGCGACCGGACCGGCTGGCCGGTGCTCGCCGACCCACTCTCCGGAGCGCGCGGCGACGGGGCGATCGCCCACTACGACGCGCTGCTGCGGATCCCCGCGTTCGCCGATGCCGCGCGCCCGCGTGCCGTGCTGCGCATCGGAGATCTCCCGACGTCCAAGCCACTGCGGGAGTGGCTCGCCGGGCTGGACGCCGTGCAACTGCTCGTCGACCCCGACGGCGCCTGGCAGGACCCCGCGCATGTCTGCGACCTGACGATCGACGCCGAGCCGGCTCCGCTGCTCGACGCGCTCGCGGCCGCGGTCGGCGCCGAGCCGGACGCCGCCTGGATGAGCGCGTGGCGCGACGCCGACGCGCGCGCGGCGGGCGCGCTCATCCAGACGCTCGGCGACGAGCTGAGCGAGCCGCGCGTCGCGCTCGAGCTCGGGACCGGCCTGCCGCCGGAGACGACGCTCGTGGTGGCCTCGTCGATGCCGGTGCGCGACATCGAGACCGTCTTCCCTGCGCGCGAGACCCCCCTGCGGGTGTTCTCCAACCGCGGCGCGAACGGCATCGACGGCACGATCGCGACCGCCTACGGGATCGCCGCCGCCAGCCCCGGGCCGACGGTCCTGCTGACCGGCGACGTCACGCTCGCCCACGATGTCGGGTCGCTGCTGACCGCGACCCGGATCGGGGTGCCGCTCACGATCGTCCTCGTCGATAACGGCGGCGGCGGGATCTTCGACTTCCTGCCCGTCGCCGGCCAGACGGATCACTTCGAGACGCACGTCGCCACACCGCCCGGCCTCGACGTCGCGGGTCTCGCTCAGGCCTATGGGCTGCACCTGCTGCCCGTCAACGACCTCGCCGGGCTGCGCGCCGCCGTCGAGTTCGGGCTGTCATCCGACGGAACGCAGGTCGTGCAGGTGCGGACCGATCGTGGTGAGAACGTCGCGCTGCACCGCCGCCTCTGGGATGCGGTCGGAGCCGCGCTGGGCGACCAGCCGTCCTGAGCCCGGTCTGGAGGGTCGATCCGCGCGTGGCGCCGCCGCGCGGCGGTCAGCTCGCCAGGACCGGCAGCAGCGCCTGCAGCTTGATCTCCGTCTCAGCCAGCTCAGCCGCCGGGTCGCTGTCGCGCACGACGCCGACGCCCGCGTAGCAGCGCGCGACGGGACCGGTCAGCAGGGCACAGCGCAGGGCGACGCAGAACTCGCCGTCCTCGTGCTCGTCGACCCAGCCGACAGGTCCCGCATACCAGCCGCGGTCGAGACCTTCGAGTGCGGGGATCAGCGGGGCCGCCGCGCTGATCGGCTCGCCGCCGACCGCCGGGGTCGGGTGCAGCGCGCCGGCGAGCTCGACCACGCTCACCGGCTCGCGCAGCTGCGCGCGGATCGGCGTCGCCAGGTGCTGGATGTTCGCCACACGGGCGAGCACGGGCTCGTCGGCGGGCGTCACCCAGACACTGTGCTGGCGCAGCGCCTGGACGATGCGCCGCGTGACGATCGCCTGCTCCTCGCGGTCCTTGGCCGAGCGCAGCAGCTGTTCACCGAGGTGATCGTCGACGGCCGGGTCCGCGCTGCGGCGGGTGGAGCCGGCGAGCGCGAGCGTGCCGGCGCGCAGGCCCTCGCGGCGCACCAGCAGCTCCGGGCTGGCCGCGACGAGCGTCGCCTCGCCGCGCCCGACCGCCATGACATGGCAGCCCGGAAACCCCTCGCGCAGCACGCCGAGCACCGCGGCCGGGTCGTAGTCCAGCGACGCGTGAACCTGAACCTCGCGGGCGAGAACGACCTTGTCCAGCCGGCCGGCGCGGATCTGCTCGACGGCGCGCGCCACCGCGGCCTCGTAGTGCTCGGGCGGCATCGCGCTGACCACGCGCGCCCGCAGCGCCGGGTCCGGATCGAGCAATGGGAGCGGCGACTGGCGCAGCGTCGCGGCACGCGCGGCGAGCGCCGCGAACGTCGCGTCGACGTCGTCGTCGGGCTGCACGAGCGCGGCGAGGGTCATCCGCAGGTCCTCGCCGCGGCGCGCGAGCGCGACCTGCGGCACGTGCAGCGACGCGGGCTCGAAACCGTGCCAGTGGGGCGCAGCGCCGCCCTCCGGCGCGAACGCGAAGCCGCCGACCGCCACCGGCCCGGATCCACGCGGACCATCGGGGACATCCGCCACCGCGGTGGCCGCGAGTGCCCGCCAGCGCGCCGCGAGTGTCGCGAAGCGGTCCGGACCGCTGGTCTCGAGCGCAGCGACGGCGCCGAGCGTTGCCAGGGCGGCGCGGTCGCGGTCGGGCTGCTCGAAGGCGAACCACGGCTCGCCCGTCCGTCGCGACGCGCAGACGATCGCCGTCGGATCGCTCTCGCGCGGCAGCACGACCGTGATCGCCGCGAGCGCGGCGCCACCGGCCGCACGGCGCGCACGGCGCTGTGCCGCGATCAGATGGTCACGCAGGCGCTCGGCGTCCGGGGCGGCCAGCGCGAATGCACCAGCCTGCGCCGTGGTCACGACGGGCATCACAACAGAGGGTACGAGCCGCTGAGGGACTCAGGTCTCGTTGCGGCCGCGGGCGATCGCGATCTCGCCGGTGCGCATCATCTCGACCAGGCCGAACGGCCGGACCATCCGCTCGAACGCCTCGATCTTCTCGGTCGTCCCCGTGACCTCGAGGATGATCGAGCGGCGGCTGACGTCGACGACCTTGCCCCGGAAGATCTCGCAGATCTGCATGACTTCGGCACGGCTCGTTCCATCGACGGCGAGTTTGAACAGCGCAAGCTCGCGGGCGACCGTCTCCTCGGGCTCCAGGTCACGGATCTTGATGACGTTGACGAGCTTGTGCAGCTGCTTGGTGACCTGGTCGATCGGGTGCTCGGCACCGTCGATCGTGATCGTGAAGCGGCTGATCAGCGGATCGTCCGTCGGACCGACCGTGAGCGTGTCGATGTTGAACCCACGACGCGCGAACAGGCCGGCGATCCGGCTCAGGACGCCCGACTTGTTCTCGGTCAGGATCGAGAGGGTGTGCTTGCGGCCCGTGCGGATGTTGCCGGCGGCCTCCAGGTCATCGAGGCTCAGCACCTCATTGGTCTCGACCACCGCTCAGCCCACCATGTTCCGCGCCGCTTCACCGGGCGCGATCATCGGATACACGTTCTCCTCGCGGGCGACCTGGACGTCGATGACCGCCGGGCCCTCGGCCTCGAAGGCCGCGCGCAGGTCGTCCTCGAGCGTGTCCGGGTTCGTCAGGCGGGCACCGCGGATGCCGTAGGCGTCAGCGAGCTTGACGAAGTCGGGGAACGCCTCCTCACCGCCGTGCGTCTGCGTGTCGACCTGGCTGTAGCGCTCGTTCCAGAACAGCTCCTGCCACTGGCGGACCATGCCCAGGTAGCCGTTGTTCATGATCACGACCTTGATCGGCAGGCCTTCCTGCCGCACCGTCGCGAGCTCCTGGATGTTCATCTGGATCGACCCGTCGCCGCTGATGACGACGGTCAGCCGGTCCGGGTCACCCAGCTGCGCGCCGATCGCCGCCGGAAGGCCGAAGCCCATCGTCCCCAGGCCACCGGAGTTGATCCAGCGGCGCGGCGCCGGGAAGTCGTAGTACTGCGCCGCCCACATCTGGTGCTGACCGACGTCCGAGCAGAGGATCGCGTCCCCGCCCGTGATCTTCGCGATCGTCTTGATCAGCTGCTGCGGCATGATCTCGCCGCTCGTCGAGGCCTCGAACTTCAGCGGGTGCTGGTCCTGCCACTGGTGCAGGCGCTGCCACCACTCCTCCAGCCGCGACGGCTCGGGCTCCAGGGCCTGGTACTCGGTGAGCATGCGCGCGAGCACGTTCTTGGCGTCGCCGACGATCGGGATGTGCGCGGGGATGTTCTTCGAGATCTCCGCCGGGTCGATGTCGATGTGGATGAACTTCGCGCGCGGGGCGAACTCCGACAGCTTGCCCGTGATCCGGTCGTCGAAGCGCGCGCCGATCGCGCAGATCAGGTCGGCCTCGTCCATCGCGTAGTTGGCCGTGCGCGTCCCGTGCATGCCGAGCATGCCCAGCCACTGCGGGTCCGGCGCCGGGTAGGCGCCCAGCGCGTTCAGCGTGCAGGTCACCGGGAAGCGGTCGCTGCGCGCGAAGGCGATCAGCTCTTCGGACGCGTTGGCCGCGATGACGCCGCCGCCGACGTAGAGCACGGGGCGCCGCGCGGCGGCGAGCGCCTTGGCGGCCTGGCGGATCTGCTTGGCGTTCCCCTCCGTCGTGGGCTGGTAGCCCGGCAGGTGCACGTCGGTCACCGGCACGTAGTCGATGTCGGCGCGCGAGAGATCCGTCGGGATGTCCACGAGAACGGGCCCGGGACGGCCGGTCCCGGCGATGTGGAAGGCCTCGTGGATCACCCGCGGGATCTCACGCGGGTCGGTGATCATGAACGAGTGCTTGACCGATGGCATCGTGATGCCGATGACGTCGGCCTCCTGGAAGCCGTCGGTGCCGAGCAGGTCCGTACGCACCTGGCCGGTGAGGAACACGACGGGGACCGAGTCCATCATCGCGTCCTGGATCGCGGTCACCAGGTTCGTCGCGCCCGGGCCAGAGGTGCCGAGCGACACCGCCACCTTGCCGGTCACCTTGGCGTAGCCCTCAGCGGCGTGGCCGCCGCCCGCCTCGTGGCGCACGAGGACGTGGTGGATCCCCGCGTCGTAGAAGGCGTCGTACGTGGGACGGTTGGCGCCGCCGGGGTAGCCGAATACGACCTCGACACCCTCCGCCTTCAGGCACTCCATCACGGCATCGACTGCGCGCATCTTCGTATCGCCTCCTTCCCACGATCGGCTGGTGTCTGCGGGTATGCAACGAGCCGCCCGCGGCGGCTCGGAATGCCGATGGTACCAGTCGGAATCTGGTCCGACGCGCCCTGATCAGCGGCGTGCAGGCAGCTCCGCGGGCAGGATCTCCTCATCGGTCTCCGGGTAGTAGAGCTCCGTGCCGCAGCGCATGCAGAGGGTCTCGTGCAGGTAGACGACCTTGCCGCAGCCGGGGCAGATGCGACGCTCCTCGTGGTGCTCATTGCGGTACATGACTGCAGCCAGCAGCCCGACGACGGGCACCGCGCCGGAGATCAGGAACCAGACCCAGAACGAGCTCCCCTTGAGCTTTCCGACGATGCCGCCGGCGAGCCCGAAGCAGAGGGCGATGAAGACGTACGCGCCTCCGGCGAGCATCGGAGGCCGTCAGGACGACGACGAGGACAGCGTGCGCCAGGCCCAGATGACCGCGACGATCGCAAGCACGACCACGATCAGCCAGGCGATGCCCGCCACGAAGCCGATCACGACCTTCAGCAGGAACCACGTGGCGACCAGCAGGACGATGACTGCGAGGGCTCGCGCCCCGAGCGACGGACCGGTCTTCTCCATGTCCCCGATGATACGGCGCCCGGCGCCGTGGCCGTGTCAGTCGTACGAACGGCGCAGGTGCGCGAACCGCTCGCCGGACCCCGCCCGGGCCACCGGCTGCACGCAGGCGAGCCGGTAGCGGCGCACCTTGGCGGCGTTCGGATCCCGGTGCCGCGGAGGGGCGGCGGTCCTCAGGGGGTACCGCGACAACGTGGGAGATGGCCGGGTCATGCTGAGATCTTCGGTGATCGCGGGCCTTTCTCCCATCGCCCGGCGGTCCGCAATTCGGGCGCACGACCCGTACAGCCTGTCGAGAAGCCCTGAGCGGTCGGGCTGACATGATCGCCGTCATGGAGGGGGAGCTCGAGACGATCCACGCGAACATCGACGCGCCGGTGGCGGGGACGGCCGTGCCCGCGGGACTGCTGACGGTGGCCGGCTGGGCGATGGCCGCGAGCGCGCCCCTCGAGCGCGCGCTGCTGGTGGTGGACGACGGGCCCGCGGCTCCCGTCCGGCTCGGGGCCTGGCGCCCGGACGTCGCCGACGCGTACCCCGATGTCGTGCATGCCGGTGCCAGCGGTTACGAGACGCCGGTCGACCTGCGCGCGAGCGGGAACGGCCGCAGGCGCCTGGCGCTGCTCGCCGCCCTTCCGGGCGACCCGCTGCGCGAGGTCGCCACCGTGACCGTCGATGTGGAGCAGCCGGGTCGCCCGCGCGACGGCACCCGGCCCCGCGCGGCATTCACGATCGTGCACGACGAGCCCGTGATGCTCCCGCTGTGGCTGCGGTACTACCGCCGCTATTTCGGCGCCGACGACCTCTACGTCTTGGCGCATGACACCCGCGATGGGAGCACCGACGGGATCGGCGCCGACTGTCACGTGGTCCCGGTCCATCGCCAGGCAGCGTTCGATCACCGCTGGCTGCGCTCGGTCGTCGAGGACTTCCAGCGGTTCCTGTTGCGCTCCTACGACACCGTCCTCTTCACCGAGGTCGACGAGTTCGTCGTCGCCGACCCCAGCCGTTATGGCGGCCTGGACGACTACATCGACGCGCTCGACGGCCCGGCTGCGCGCTGCAGCGGCTTCAACGTCGTTCATCAGCAAGACGAGCCGCCGCTGCGCTTCGACCAGCCGCTGCTTGCCCAACGCCGCTGCTGGCATGCGTCGCTGGAGTACTCCAAGCGTCTGCTCACCCGCACCCCGCTGCAGTGGTCGCAGGGGTTCCATCGCGAGTACAGCGCGCCGGATGCGCCACCGGATTCCGACCTCCTGCTCGTGCACCTGCACCGCGTCGACTACGACTGGTGCCTCGAGCGGCACCGGCGGTCGGCCGCGCGCGACTGGAACGAGGCCGACCGCGCCGGGGGCGCCGGGGCGCAGAACCGGATCGCCGAGGCGGCCGAGTTCGAGGAGTGGTTCCGGCGCGGGCCGGACCTCGATGCTCCGGCGGAGCTGATTCCCGAGCACATCCGAGGCCTCCTGTGAACGCGCTCGTCGTCCCGACGAACTCACCCCAGCGGCTTGCCGAGTTCCTCGAAGCGTGGGCGCCCTGGCCGTGGGACCGGATCATCGTGGTGCTGGACGGGCCGCCGGCCCCGCTGATCATCCCCGCGGGGCTGGCAGACGTCGCCGCCGTGCGACTGGAGTGCCACTCCTGGGCGGACATCGACGCGGCACTGCCGGACCCGTCGATCATCTCGCGTGAGGACAGCGCGATCCGCTCGTACGGGTTCTGGCGCGCCTGGGCGGCGGGCGCCGAGATCATCTTCACGCTCGACGACGACTGCTTCCCGATCGGCGAGGGATTCGTCGAGGCGCACCGCGAGAACCTCTACCGAACGCCCGCGTGGCAGAGCTCGGTTGCGGGCATGCGCGTGCGCGGCCTTCCCTACCGCAATCCGGGGATCCTGCGCGACGTGCACGTGAGCATGGGGCTCTGGCGCGGTGTGCCTGACATCGACGCGATCACGACACTCGCGGCCACCGGGGAGCCGGTCGCCTCGCTCGGAGCCGTCCACACGCGCGTGATGCCGTCCGCCCAGTATTTCCCGCTGTCGGGCATGAACGTCGCATTCCGGCGCGAGGTCGCCTGCCTAATGTATTTCCCGCCGATGGGACGCGGGCGACCGTTCCGGCGCTTCGACGACATCTGGTGCGGTCTCGCGCTGCAGCGCATCTTCCGGCACCTGGGCCTCTCGATCACCTGCGGCGAGCCGGTCGTCGACCACCGCCGCGCATCGGACCCGTTCGTCAACCTCGAGAAGGAGGCTCCCGGGATCGTCGCCAACGAGCATCTGTGGGAGACGATCGACGCCGTGCCGCTGACCGCAGGCGATCCGCACGGGTGCCTCGTCGAGCTGGGCCGGGCGCTGACCGCCGCCGAGGACGGATACCTCGCGGATTGGGGACGCTCGATCATCGGCTGGTGCGCGCTGTTCGAGCCGGCCCCGGTGACGTCACCAGCCGCCGCGTGAACGAGGGCGTCGTCACGATCACGGGCGGGAGCGGCTTCCTCGGCCAGCTGCTGCGCGTCGGGCTGCAGGAGCAGGGCTGGGAGGTGCGCGTGTTCGACCCCTACCGCGGACGGCTCGTGAACCTCGTGCGCCGCCGCCATCTGGCGACCGCGCAGCAGCCCGCCGCCCGCCGGGCGGCGCGCGTGATCCGCACGGCGCAGAAGCGGGCCGAGCCGGCGCTCGTGCGCGGGCGGCTGATCCGGCGCCGCCCGGACGACATCCTCGGCGAGCGCGAGCAGGTCGCCGCCGCGTTCGCCGGCAGCGACGCCGTCATCCACCTGGCCGGCATCCCCCACCCGCATCAGCCCGGCGCCACCGATGCGGACTTCCAGCGGCTGAACTACGACGGCTCGGTCAACGTGCTGCAGGCGGCGCGAACGGCGGGCGTGTCGACGTTCGTGTTCGCGTCCTCGGCTCAGGCCTACCGCATCAACAGCCCGGTCCGCGTCGACGAGCTGCCGCTGCCGGAATCGACGTATCTGCCGTTGCCGGCCGAGGGACAGACGACGTACGGCTTCCTCAAGGGCGCGTTCGAGCGCTACCTGGAGGGCGCGTGCGCAGGCGGCGACATCCAGGGCGTGGCGCTGCGTCTGGAATACCCGGGCTTCCAGTCGCGAAACCCGGCGAACCTGTTCGTCTCGACGTCGATCGAGAACACGGTCGAGGGCTTCGCCTGCGCGCTGCGCCCGCCCGCGGACCTGCGCTTCGGGGCGTTCAACCTGGCCGATGCCCACGTCGACCCGAGCATCGTCGACGTCCAGGACTACATCGCGCGCCGCTGGCCGTATGCGCGCAACCGGGCACAGGGCAACGCCTGCCTGATGAGCACCGAGCGCGCACAGCGGATCCTCGGCTACCGGCCGGTCACCGACGGGCGCTACGTCGACGAGTCGCTGGTCTGGTGACGCCGGGGCTCAGAGCCCGAGCTCGGACCGCACGATCGCGGTGACCTCTTTGCCGTCGGCGCGGCCGCGCGTCTCCTTCATCACGTGGCCGATGATCACGCCGATCGCCTTCATGTCACCGCCGCGCAGCTTCTCCGCGACGTCGGGGTTGGCCTCGAGCGCCGCGCGGACCACGGGCGCGAGCTCGTCGGCGCCGCCGACGGCGCCGAGCCCCTCCGCGTCGACGATCGCCTGCGGATCGCCGCCCTGCTCGACAAGGGTGTCCAGTACCTGCTTGGCGGCGCCCTGCGTGACGGCCTTCGACGCGACGAGCCCGGCGAGCTTCGCCAGCGCCGCGGGCGTGACCTTCGACGCCTGCGGATCCTCCTCGCCCAGCCGTGCCTGGAGCTCGTTGACCCAGTTGGCGACCTGCTGGGGCTCGGCGTCACCGCATTGGCCGCTCGCCAGCGCGGCCTCGAAGAGGTCGCCGAGCTCGGCGCGCCAGGACAGCAGCCGCGCGCTCTCCTGGTTCAGGCCGACGTCGTCGGTCAGCCGGCGCTCGCGGTCGGCGGGCAGCTCGGGCATCGCGGCCTGGGCGCGCTCGAGCATCTGCGGCGTGATCCTCACCGGCGGCAGGTCGGGCTCCGGGAAGTAGCGGTAGTCGTGCGCCTCCTCCTTGGAGCGCAGCGACGTGATCGCCTCGGTCCGCGGGTCGAAGTGGAGCGTCTCCTGCGTGACGCTCTCCCCGTCCCGCAACAGGCGCTCCTGGCGGGCGACCTCGGCGCGGATCCCGCGCTCGATGAAGCGGAACGAGTTCATGTTCTTCAGCTCGGTCTTCGTGCCGAGCCCCGTAGTGCCCGCCGGCCGGATCGAGATGTTCGCGTCGCAGCGCAGCGAGCCCTCCTCCATGTTCACGTCGCTGACGCCGAGCTGACGCAGCGTCGTACGCAGCAGCCGCAGCCACTCGCTCGCCTGCTCGGCCGAGCGCACGTCGGGCTCGGTGACGATCTCCGCCAGGGGCGTGCCACCGCGGTTGAAGTCGACCACCGAGGCATCGGACCCGTGGATGCGGCCACTCGCACCGGCGTGGATCAGCTTTGCCGCGTCCTCCTCGAGGTGCACGCGGTGGATCCGCACGTCGCCCAGCCGCCCGCCCGAGCACAGCGGTTCGTCGTACTGGCTGATCTGGTACCCCTTCGGCAGGTCGGGGTAGAAGTAGTTCTTGCGGTGGAAGATCGACCGCGGCGCGAGCTCCGAGCCGACCGCCATGCCGATCATCAGGCCGAAGTGGATCGCCTCGGCGTTCGTGACCGGCAGCGAGCCGGGCAGGCCCAGGCAGACGGGGCAGGTGCGCGTGTTCGGCGGCTCGCCGAAGCTCAGCGGGCAGGAGCAGAACATCTTCGTCCGCGTGCGCAGCTGCACGTGGATCTCCAGGCCGATGACCGGCTCGTAGACGACGTCGGTCATGTCGTCGCCCCGGTGCGCGGAGGGGATCCGTCGAAGGCGATCGAGCGCTCCAGGGCGAATGCGGCGTCGAGGATCCGGTTCTCGCTGAACGCCGGGCCCGCGAGCTGCAGGCCGACCGGCAGTCCCTCCGAAAGGCCGCACGGAATCGAGATCGCGGGGATGCCCGCCAGCGACATCGGCACGGTGAAGAAGTCGTTGAGGTACATCGCGAGCGGGTCGGCGGTCTTCGATCCCAGCTCGAACGCGACGGTCGGGCTCGTCGGCGTGACGACGAAGTCGACGTTCTCGAACACGCTGGCGAACTCGCGTGCGATCAGCGTGCGGACCTTCTGGGCGCGCCCGTAGTACGCGTCGTAGTAGCCGCTGGAGAGCGCGTACGTGCCGATCAGGATGCGCCGCTTGACCTCGTCCCCAAAGCCGTCGTGCCGCGTGTCGGTGTACATCGAGACCAGGTCGTCGGCGGGCACCCGCAGCCCGTAGCGCACGCCGTCGTAGCGCGCGAGGTTGGACGAGGCCTCGGCGGGCGCCAGCACGTAGTAGGCGCTGAGGCCCAGCGCCGCCGTCGGCAGGTGGCAGGTCTCGATCGTCGCCCCGAGGCTGCGGGCGGTCTCGAGCGTCGCCTCGAACGCGGCGAGCACGCCGGGCTCGACGCCCTCGCCGGTGCTCAGCTCGGCCGGGATCCCGAGCCGGATGCCGTCGAGGCGCTCGGCGGCCGGCAGCCCGATCGGCTCGGGGTGCCCGACCGCCGTCGAGTCGTTCGGGTCGGTGCCGGTCATGTGCCCGTAGAGGAGTGCGGCGTCGGTCACGTCGCGGGTGAACGGGCCGGCCTGGTCGAGCGACGAGGCGAACGCGATCATCCCGTAGCGCGAGACGGTCCCGTACGTCGGCTTGAGGCCGACGATCCCGCACAGCGCAGCGGGCTGGCGGATCGAGCCGCCGGTGTCGGTGCCCAGCGCCCACGGTGCGAGACCCGCGGCGACGGCCGCCGCGCTGCCGCCGGACGAGCCGCCCGGGACGCGCGTGCGGTCCCACGGGTTCAGCACCGGGCCGTAGGCGGAGTTCTCGTTCGACGAGCCCATCGCGAACTCGTCCTGGTTGGTCTTGCCGAGCAGCGAGGCACCGGCGCTCTGCAGGTTCGCGACGGCGGTGGCCGTGTACGGCGGTAGGTAGCCCTCGAGGATCCGCGAGCCGGCCTGGCTGGGCACGCCCTCGGTGCAGAAGAGGTCCTTGACCGCGAGCGGCACGCCGCGCAGCGGCGCGTCCGAGCGCAGGTCATCCGGGAGGTCCTCCGCGACCCAGGTGAAGGCGTTGAGGTCGTCGCCGGCCGCGCGGGACCTGTAGGCCGCGAACAGCTCGGCGGCGTCAAGGTCGCCGCGCTCGATCGCCGCCGTCGCCTCGGCGGCCGTCAGGCCGATCATCTCGCTGACGTCCATCAGCCGGCCTGCGGGCTGGGGACCAGGAAGCCCCCGTCCTGGACGGCCGGCGCCTGCGACAGCGCGACGTCGCGCGGGAGGCACGGGCCCGGCTCGTCCGCGCGCAGACCCTGCTCGACTTCGACGACGTGGCTCGTCGGCTCGACCCCGTCGAGGTCGAGTTCGCTGATCTTCGCGATGTGATCGAGGATCGATGAGAGCTCGCCGGCCATCCGCTGCGTCTCCTCGTCGGTCAGCTTCAGGCGCGCCAGGCGCGCAACGTGGAGAACCTCGGCGGGGTCGAGCATGCGGCGGCGATTCTAGGACGCCGGCGGCGCGGGGCGCGCCGGGGGTGGCTCGACGTACCGCGAGGGCTGGTCGACGCGCTCGTCGCGGATCGAGAACCAGGCGCCGCTGTGGAGCACGGCGAGCGCCCCGAGGCCGATCCAGGCGCCCGTCTCGATGCCGGTCGCGCCGCCCGGCTTCATCAGCGTGACGATCAGGGTCACGAGCAGCGTGAGCGGGGTCAGCGCCGCGAGCACGACGGCCGGGGGAAGGTTGACGGCGTCACGCGCACCGCTTGCGATCAGGACGACGACGGCGAGCCCCAGCAGCGCGGTGGCGACGATCAGGACGAGCGTCGGCCAGCCGAGCGACGACCAGCCCGGCTGCCCCGCGTCGAGCGGCGCATAGGCGACCCCGCCCTCGATGGGCGGGGTCGTCGGGGCGCTCTTGAACCAGTCGAACCACAGCGTCGCCGGCGCCGCGAGCCCGCCCAGCAGGATCAGCCAGTCGGCCCGGCGCAGCCGCATCTCATGCATCCTCGCCAGCGGCCATGCGCGCCGCCTTGACCGTGTTGCGCAGCAGGCAGGCGATCGTCATCGGTCCGACGCCGCCGGGGACCGGCGTGATCGCGCTCGCGACGGCGCTGACCGCGTCCGTGTCGACGTCGCCGCAGAGCACCCCGTCGACCCGGTTCATGCCCACGTCGATCACGACCGCCCCCGGCCGCACCCAGTCCGCGCCCACCATGCGCGCCTGTCCGACGGCCGCGATCAGCACGTCGGCGCGGCGGCAGACACCGGGCAGGTCGCGGGTGCGCGAATGGCATGTGGTGACGGTCGCGTTCGCTCCGAGCAGCAGCTGGGCCATCGGCTTGCCGAACAGGTTCGAGCGGCCGATGACGACCGCTTCGGCGCCCTCGAGGCTCGCTCCGGCCTCGGCGAGCAGGAGCATCACGCCCTCCGGCGTGCACGGCCGCAGGCCGGGGCGCCCGAGCGCGAGCATCCCGGCGCTCAGCGGGGTCAGGCCGTCGACGTCCTTGCCGGGATCGACCAGGCCGGTGAGCTCGACCCCGTCGAGGTGGTCCGGCACCGGCAGCTGGCAGATGATCCCGCTGACATCCGGGTCGGCGTTGAGCTGCTGGATGAGCGCGGTGACCTGCTCGCGCGGGACGTCGGCGGCCAGGCGATGGTCGAACCCGCGGATCCCCGCCTCGGCAGAGGCCTTCTGCTTGCCGCCGACGTAGACGGCGCTCGCAGGGTCGTCGCCGATCAGGATCGTGGCGAGCCCGGGCGGGCGGCCGTGCGCCGCGGCGAACGCCGCAGCGTCCTGCGCCACCTGCGCGCGCACCTCCGCCGCGATCGCCTTGCCGTCGATGATCCTGGCGCTCACGGGGTTGACCCTAAGGGAGCGGGCCGCCGGAGCGGGTGCTCAAACCTCCACTCGCGGTGCCTCCCAAGGTGTGTGGAGGCTTGAGCACAGCTTGCTGTGCCGGATCCTCCACGTCCGTGCGGGGCGCGGTCGAGTGGAGCGTTGGGCACACCGGAAGCGCGCCTGACCGACACCGCTAGGTGGGCGGCGTCAACCAGCGGATCAGGCCCTCGTCAACTTCGAGCTGCCCGAGTCGGGCGTCCGCGCCGACGCCGTCGGCGAGGAATGCCTGCACCTGAATGTCGAAATACGCGAGATCCTCGCCCGGTTCACGCCCCGGCATCGGCCAGAGCCCCAGCGTGAGTCCGTACACCTTGTGCGGGTACGCCCGCGGGGCGAACAGCAGTACGAGGCGCGTGTCCGGGGCTCGGCCTGAGAGCCCGATCACGACCCAGGTGATGTGCTCACCGGCCTCGAGTGGCAATAGGCGCTCTCGCGCCTCACTGAAGAACCGGCCCTCGACCTCCTCAATCGGATCGTCGAAGTCCTCCGGCATGAGGCCGGCGGCGCTCATCGCTTGGTGATCGGCGCGTACTCGGCCATCAGCTTGCGCTCGGAGCCGTCGCTGCCGAAGCGCACGACCACGATCCCGCCGGGCTCGACACCTGTGACGACGCCCTCGCCGAAGGCTGCGTGGACGACGTCGTCGCCGAGGCGGAACGATTGCCCGCCTCCCCCAGCCTCCGGCGCGACATCCGAGCCCCAGGAGAGTGCTCGGGGGCGCGTCGCGGCTCCTGCCGACGCGCTGGCTGCGGCGGCCCCCGCCCATCCGGTCGGCGAGCCCTGCTGGTCCAGGTGCTCCGGCGGCAGCTCGGAGAGGAACCGGCTCGGCAGCCCGTAGGTCGCGGACCCGAAGATGTTGCGCCGGCGCGCGTGCGTCAGCGTGAGATTGCGCATCGCGCGGGTGACCCCGACGTAGCAGAGGCGCCGCTCCTCCTCGAGGTTGCCCTCGTCGATCGAGCGTGAGTGCGGGAACAGCCCCTCCTCCAGCCCGATGATGACGACCACGGGGTATTCGAGGCCCTTCGCGTTGTGCAGTGTCATCAGCGTGACGAGGCCCTCGTCGTCCTGCCGCGAGTCGGCGTCGGCGACGAGCGCGACCTGCTGCAGGAAGACGTCGAGCGTGTCCTCCTGTTCGGGCGCGCGGGCATCGAACTCGCGGGCGACCTCGACGAGCTCCTGCAGGTTCTCCAGGCGGCCCTGCGCCTCAATCGTGCGCTCGGCCTCCAGCCAGTCCACGTAGCCGCTCTCGTGGATCACGGCGTCGAGCAGGTCTCCGATCGGCACCTGCTGCTCGGCTCGCGCGCGCAGGCCCTCCATCGTGTCCATGAAACGCCCGAGCGCCTTGATCGCGGCCGTCCCCAGCCCCGGCACCGAGGACGGCGTCGCCGCGGCCTCCCAGATGCTGATGCCCATCGTCGACGCGTGCGTGAGCACGCGCGAAAGCGAGGTCTGGCCGATCCCGCGGCGCGGGCTGTTCGCGATCCGCTGGAAGCTGACCGCGTCCTGCGGGTTGCCGAGCATCGTCAGGTAGGCGATCGCGTCCTTGACCTCGGCGCGCTCGTAGAACTTCGTGCCGCCGATCACCTGATAGCCGATCTCGCGCCGCACGAGCGTGTCCTCCAGCGCGCGAGACTGCGAGTTCATCCGGTACAGCACCGCGATCTCGCTGCGCGACAGGCCCTCGTCGACCAGCCGCTCGATCTCGCCGGCCACATAGCGCGCCTCGGCGTGCTCGTCGTCGAGCTCGCGCACGACGATCTCGTCGCCGGGACCGAGGTCGGTCCACAGCGTCTTGTGCATCTGCCCGCGGTTGTGGGCGATCAGCGCGTTCGCGGCGTCGAGGATCGTCTGCGTCGAGCGGTAGTTCTGCTCGAGCTTGACGACCTTGACCTCGTCGAAGTCGTCCTGAAAGTCGAGGATGTTGCGAATGTCGGCGGACCTGAACCCGTAAATTGACTGCGCGTCGTCGCCCACGACCATCAGGTTCCCGTGGTCGCCGGTCAACAGCTGCAGCAGCACGTACTGCGCATGGTTCGTGTCCTGGTACTCGTCGACGAGCACGTGCTGGAACGTCCCCTGGTAGCGGCCGCGGACCTCAGGGAACAGCCGCAGCACGTCGACGGTCCGCCCGAGCAGGTCGTCGAAGTCCATCGCGTTCATCCGGTGCAGCGAGGACTCGTAGAGCTGGTAGGCGTCGGCGACGGTCTGCTCGAAGTGCGAGCCCACGAGCTCGCGGTAGGCGGCCGCGTCACGGAGCTGGTTCTTCGCCGCGGAGATCTGGTGCTGGACGGCTGACGGCGTGAAGCGCTTTGGGTCGATGCCGAGCTCGTCGAGGCACTGCTTGACCAGGCGCCGGCTGTCGGACTGGTCGTAGATCGTGTACTGGCGCGTGTAGCCCAGGCGCGGTGCCTCGGCGCGCAGGATGCGGGCGCAGGCGCTGTGGAACGTCATCACCCACATCGAGCGCGTGGAGTGCCCGAGCAGCAGTTCGACGCGTTCGCGCATCTCCTGCGCGGCCTTGTTGGTGATGGTGTTCGCGTGTAACACACGGGGCGGCGCGCGGCCGGTCTGGATCAGCCAGGCGAGCCGGTGGGTGAGCACGCGCGTCTTCCCC
>JBBQKR010000032.1:0-33992 GCA_038327125.1 Solirubrobacterales bacterium | reverse complement strand
AGCAGCTCGTAGTCGCGCTGGTAGCCGTGGTGGTACTTGACGTCGCCGGTCCCGCCCTGGGGAATCTCGGTGACGGCCTTGATGACGCTGATGCTCGAGGTGCCCTCGAACTCCCCGAAGATCGTCTGGTAGGGCCGCCCGAGGTTGTGCGCGAGCACGCTGAGCCGCCCGCGGTGGGCCATGCCGATCACGACCTCGCGCGCGCCGCCGGAGGCCGACAGCTCGATCGCCTCGTCGATCATCGGGATCGTCACGTCGAGACCCTCGATCGAGAACTGCTTCTGCCCGAGGTAGGCCTTGTGCAGAAAGCGCTCGAGGCCGTCGACCGCGATCAGCCGGCGCAGCACACGGCGCTGATCCTCGGGATCCAGTCGTGCGCGGAACGCGCCGCCCTCGATCCGCTCGCGCAGCCACAGCCGCTGGCGGTGGCTCGCGATGTGCTCGATCTCGTAGGCGATCGTCCCGGTGTAGACCTCGCGCAGGTGCGGGAGCGCCTCCTCGAGGTTCTCGCCCTCGACGTAGATCCGCAGGATCTTCGACGGGATCCGGCGCATCAGCTCGGGCGTGAGGTGCACGGTGTCCGGATCGAGCGCCGGGTCGCCGGTCGGGTCGCTGCCGAGCGGGTCCAGGCGCGCGGCGAGGTGACCGTGCGTACGGAATGCCTTGACGAGCGCCGTGGCCGCCTGCACCGCCTGCATGATCTCGAGGTCGTCGCCCTCCTCGCTGCGGGTACCCGCCGTCGGCGGAGCCGCCGCGAGCTGCGCCCTGGGCGGCTCGATCGCCGGCCCCAGCGGTGCTCCGAGCGCGCCGAAGACGGCCTCGTAGAAGCCGTGCTCGCCCTGCAGGTACTCCTCGATCGTCTTCAGGAAGCGCCCGGACTCAGCGCCCTGGATGATGCGGTGGTCGTACGTGGAGGTCATCGACATGACCTTCTCGACGCCGAGCTCGACGCCGACGTTGCCCAGCCCGACCGGGTAGGCGATCGAGCCGGTCGCGACGATCGTGCCCTGGCCGACCATCAGGCGCGGGACCGATGCGACGGTGCCGATGCCACCGGGATTGGTCAGCGTGATGTTGGCGCCGACGAGATCGTCGGCGGAGAGCGTGTTCGTGCGCGCCTTGTCGATCAGCGCGTCGAAGGCCGCCTTGAAGTCCGAGAACGAGAGACGCCCGGCGTCGCGGATCACCGGCACCATGAGGGTCCGCGAGCCGTCCTTCTTCTCGACGTCCACGGCGATGCCGAGCTGCACCGCGCCGTCGTCGAGCCGCACGGGCTTGCCGCCCTGCTCCTCGAAGTGGTGGGCCATCACCGGCATGTCGTCGGTCGCGGCCTTCGCGATCGCCCAGGCGATCAGGTGCGTGAAGGAGACCTTCTGCCCGGCCTCCTTGAGCTGCTTGCGGCGGCCGTCCATCTGCGTGACGGTGATCGTGCGGAACGAGGTCGCGGTCGGGATCGACCGGCTCTCGTCCATGTACTTCGCGAGCATCGCCGCGCCGCCGCGCAGCGGAACCGCGGTCGCCGCAGTCGCGGCTGCGCCGTCGCCGGCGGCCAGCACGTCGGCCTTCGTCACGCGTCCGCCCGGTCCCGAGCCCGTGACGGCGGTGAGGTCGACGCCTTCTGCGGCCGCGACACGCGCGGCGACGGGTGAGACCTTGATGCCGTCGGGGGTCGCTGCGGACGCCGTCGGGGCCGCTGCGCTCGCGGTGGCCCCATCGGTGGACGGCTGGGGGGCGGCGGCAGGGGCCTGGCCCGCGCCGAGCTGCATGCGCGCGATGACCTGGCCGACCGTCACCGTCTCGCCTTCAGCGGCGAGCAGTTCGGTGATCACGCCGGCGGCGGGCGCGGGAAGCTCGACATCGACCTTGTCGGTCGAGATCTCGACGATCGTGTCCCCGTCGGCGACGCTCGAGCCGACCTCGACGTGCCACTCGAGCAGCGTGCCCTCGGTGACCGACTCGCCCGCGCCGGGCGTGACGATGTCGACGGTCTCGCCGGCGTCGTCGCCCGTGGGTTCGTCGCTCACCGGTGGCGCGGGCGCTGACGCGCCGTTGCCCGTGGCGCCGTTTGCGGACGCGTCGTCGGGGACGATCTCCGCGAGCACTGCACCGACCGTCACCGTGTCGCCGTCGGCGAAATGAACCTTGACGACGGTTCCAGAGACCGGAGCGGGGACCTCCGCGTCGACCTTGTCGGTCGAGATCTCGACGAGCGTCTCGTCGGCCTCGACGTGGTCGCCCTCGGCCTTGTGCCACTCGAGAACGGTGCCCTCGGTCACCGACTCGCCCATCGCCGGAAGCGTGACCTGCACTGTGGTTGAAACGGCCATGCTCAGACCCCCTCTCCTACCCTAGCGCGCCTGCTGGGCTGCTGTGGACGCTGCATCGGCGTGCCCGCCCGGTCCGTCACGCCGGCGCCCTTCGCGGACGAACTCCCAGCTGCCGAAGAACGGCGCGATCCCGCCGAGCACGGTGACGGCGAACGTCGTCCGCAGCGGGATGACGCGCGCTCGCAATGCCAGCAGCGCCAGGGCCACCATGCAGATCCAGCCGACGCCGTGGGCCAAGCCGAAGACGGTCTCCCCGCGCGCGAGGCCGGGGACGAGCCAGACGACGAGCAGGCAGACGTAGATCGTCGAGTGCGTGAACGACAGCGCCTTGAGCGTCGGGAACGACAGGCTCCATGAGCGGGCCCGGGACGCTGCGGTGCTCACGCCGGCCCACGCTCGCCCAGCAGGACGGCCATGCGCCGCAGCGGCTCGTCGGCCTCGTCCGGCCAGTCCGCGATCTCGGGCGGCCACCACGCGTAGCTGTCGTGCTCGTGATCCATCGTGACCTCGGCGCCTTCGGGGAGCCAGGCCTGTCCGATGAACATCACCATCGCGTGGGGGAGCAGCACCAGCGCCTCCGCCTGCACGTGCGCGGGCGTCACCGCCCACTCCTCGTCGAGCTCGCGCACGAGCGTGTCCATCGGGCTCTCGCCGACCTCGACCGCACCGCCGGCGCCGAGCGCCCAGCGGCCCGCCCAGGTCGCCAGCCAGGCCGCGCGCCGGCCCGCGAGCCAGCGGCCCGCGCTGTCGCGCACGACGCACAACGAGGCGATCGACCCCGAGGCGTCACCCTCGACCAGCCGCAGCGCCCAGCGCGCCGGCTGCAGCTCGATCGTGAGCGAGCCGTCCGGCGCCACGCTGTGTCCCTTCAGCCGCCCGGCGAGCCCGTCATGGCTCGGCGATCCGCGCTCGGCGAGCGCAGCGACGGCGGCGTCGGCGGCCGCCGTGTGCTCGGCGGGGGGCTCGTAGGTCTCCTCGCTCCAGCGCGTCGCGACCAGGTCGGGGGACCAGGGTCCGCGCGCGAGGAGGCCGGGCACGGTCGACATCGCGAGGACTACCTCCCCGGGTCCGCCGTGGCGACCGTCGAGCAATGGCGCGCTGTCATCTCGTCACAGGGTACGGTCCGCGCGATGGCGACGCGCACGCGCAGCAGCTGGGGCTGGGGCTTCGAGGACGCTGCGTTCACGGCCGACCATGCGCGCGAGGCGGCGCCGGGCATCCCGGCCCTGCTCGGCTTCGGCGCGGGTGAGCTCGAGGCGCCCGTCGCGCTCGAGCAGGCGCAGCTGCCGCAGCCGCGCGTCGCGCCTCCCGGCGGCGCACTCGCGGCGGTCTGCTCGCAGGAGCACCGCGACCGCGCGACGCACGCGTACGGCAAGTCCTACCTCGACACGGTGCGGGCGTTCCGCGGCGTTTACGAGCACGTGCCCGACCTCGTGGCCCGCCCGCGGGACGAGGCCGAGGTGGAGACGCTGCTCGAGTGGGCGGCCGGCGCGAACGTGGCGGTCATCCCCTACGGCGGTGGCACCAGCGTCGTCGGCGGCGTGGAGCCGCGGATCCCCGAGCGGCTGAACGGGGCGCTGTCGCTCGATCTCGGTGGCTTCGACGCGCTGCTCGAGCTGGACGAGGTCTCACGCGCGGCGTGCATCGGCGCGGGGTGCAGCGGCCCGCGGGTCGAGGAGCTGCTCGGCGCGCACGGGCTGACGATGCGCTTCTTCCCGCAGTCGTTCGAGCTCTCGACGCTCGGCGGCTGGATCGCGACGCGCGCCGGCGGGCACTTCGCCACGAGGCTCACGCACGTGGACGATCTCGTCGAGAGCGTCCGCGCGATCACGCCGGCAGGGGAATGGGAGTCGCGGCGGCTGCCCGGCTCGGGCGCCGGGCCGTCGCCCGACCGGATGCTGCTGGGGTCCGAGGGCGCGCTCGGCGTGATCACCAGCGCCTGGGTGCGTGTGCAGCCGCGGCCGGAGCACCGTGCGTCGCGCGCTGTGCGCTTCGACGACTTCCTACGCGGCGCCGAGGCCGTGCGCGCGCTCTCGCAGTCGGGGCTGGACCCGTCGAACTGCCGGCTGATCGACGAGCTGGAGGCCCTGCAGACGGGCGCCGGCGACGGGACCCACGCGCTGCTCGTGCTCGGGTTCGAGTCGACCGACCACCCCGTCGAGGCGGACATGGCAGAGGGCCTGCGGATCTGCCGCGACCACGGCGGCGCGTGGGACGAGCCCGCGGGCGGCGGCGGTGACTCCGCCCGCACGTGGCGCGAGGCGTTCATCCGGATGCCGTACCTGCGCGACCTGCTGCTGCGCCTGGGGATCCTCTCGGACACGTTCGAGACGGCGATCACCTGGGAGCGCTTTCCGGCCTTCCACGCGAGCGTGCTGGGCGCGGTCCGCGAGGCGCTCGGCGAGCCCTGCCGCGTGACGTGCCGCTTCACGCACGTCTACCCCGACGGCCCGGCGCCCTACATCACGGTGATCGCGCCCGCGCGGCGCGGTGACGAGATCGCGCAGTGGCACGAGCTGAAGCGCGCCGCCGGCGACGCGATCATCGCCGGCGGCGGGACGATCACCCACCATCACGCGGTCGGCCGGGACCACCGGCCCTGGTACGACCGCCAGCGACCGGATGCGTTCGCCGCCGCGCTGCGCGGCGCCAAGGCCGCCGTGGACCCCGCCGGCCTGATGAACCCGGGCGTCCTGCTCGATTGAGATGCTCCTGCGCGACGGCGCTTGACTCGAAGTGTGTGTGAGTGCATACTCACACCTTGATGACCCCGACCGCAACACCGCAGCGCAAGCTCCAGACCGCGGAGGAACGGCGCGAGGACGTGATCCAGGCAGCGATGCAGGAATTCGCGCGGCGTGGCTACTACGGCACGCCGACGACGGACATCGCCAGAACCGCCGGGATCTCGCAGGCGTACCTGTTCCGGCTCTTCCCGACCAAGGAGGAGCTGTTCGTCGGCTGCGTCGAACGCTCGTACACGAACGTGCTGGATGAGTTCACGCGCGCCGCCGCGCCGCACGCCGGCGACTTCGAAGCCGCCCTCGAGGCGATGGCTGCGCGCTACAAGGAACTGCTCCAGCAGACCGACCTGCTGCTCTGCCAGCTGCATGGCTACGCCGCGTGCCAGGAGCCGAAGGTCCGCGAAGCGGTGCGGACCGGCTATCAGGTGCTCGTCGAGCAGGTTCAGCTGCTGAGTGGCGCGCCCGACGAAGAGATCCAGCGGTTCTTCGCGATGGGCATGCTCGTCAACGTCGTCGCCGCGATGGGCGCACACGAGCTCGACGAGCCGTGGGCCCACGCGCTGATGACCGACAAGAGCTGCTGACGGGGGATGGCGATGAGCACCGCACCCCCGACGTTCGCCGACCAGCAAGTGAGTGACCACTCGCACATACGGAGTGATCGCTCACAAATAGAACACGCACCTCACCACCACCCGGAGGACCCCATGTCACCCGCCGCCAACTCACGCGCCATCTGGACATTCGTCGTCACGTCGATTGCGCTCTTCATGGTCACGCTCGACAACCTCGTCGTGTCCACCGCCCTTCCGGTCATCCGCGTCGACCTCGGCGCGTCGATCGAGTCGCTGCAATGGACCGTCAACGCCTACACGCTCGCCTACGCGGTCTTCCTCCTCACCGGCGCCGCGCTCGGGGACCGCTTCGGCCGCAGACGCGTCTTCCTGATCGGCGTGGGGATGTTCGCCGCCGGCTCGGCCGCGGCGGCGATGGCGCCGACGACCGACCTGCTGATCCTCGCCCGCGCCCTCCAGGGCCTCGGCGCCGCGTTCGTCACGCCGCTGTCGCTGACGCTGCTCTCCGAGGCCGTGCCGGAGGGCCGGCGCGGACTGGCGATCGGCGCGTGGTCCGGTGTCGCCGGTCTCGGCGTCGCGCTCGGCCCCGTCGTCGGTGGCGCGATCGTCGACGGCATCTCCTGGCACTGGATCTTCTGGGTCAACGTCCCGATCGCGATCGCGATGATGCCGATCGCGCGGCGCGTCCTGGTCGAGAGCCACGGTCCCAACAGCGCGCTGGATCCGCGCGGGCTGCTGCTCGCCGGCGCCGGCCTGCTCAGCCTCGTCTACGGCATCGTCCGCGCCGACGCGCTCGGCTGGACCAGCCCCGTCGTGATCGGGGGTATCGCGGGCGGCCTCGTCCTGCTCGGTCTGTTCCTGCGCTGGGAGGCGCGCGCTCCGCAGCCGATGCTGCCGCTGCGCTTCTTCCGCGACCGCACGTTCTCGGCGACCAACGTCGTGTCGTTCGCCATGTTCTTCGGCGTCTTCGGCTCGATCTTCTTCCTCTCGCAGTTCTTCCAGACGGCGGAGGGGATGTCACCGCTGCAGTCGGGCATCCGCGTCCTGCCGTGGACGCTGATGCCGATCTTCGTCGCGCCGATCGCGGGCGTCCTGAGCGACAGGATCGGCGCGCGGCCGCTGATGGCCACCGGGCTCGCGCTGCAGTCGTTCGCGATCTTCTGGCTCGCGTCGGTGTCCGAGGTCGGCGTCGCGTACACGACGCTGCTGCCGGCCTTCGTCGCCGGCGGCACCGGCATGGCGCTGGTGTTCGCTCCGTCGGCCAACGCGGTGCTGAACTCGGTGCGCCCGAGCGAGGTCGGCCAGGCGTCGGGCGCGACGAACACGGTCCGTGAGCTCGGCGGCGTGCTCGGCATCGCCGTCCTCGCCACGGTCTTCTCCAGTGCCGGCGGGTACGCCTCGCCGCAGGACTTCGTCGACGGCATGACCGCTGCGCTGCCGATCGGCGGGGCCGTCCTCGGCGTCGGCGCGCTGGTCGCGCTGCTCGTGCCCGGACGCGTGCGCCCTGCGAAGGCGCCCGCTTCGCCGCAGGCCGCCGCCGCCCCCGCACAGGCACCCGTCACCGCCTGACCTCAGCTCAGGGACTGCTGGAAACACGGGCCGGAGGGTCGCTACCCTCCGGCCCGTGAGCTCGTTCGCGGCCAAGAACCTGGGAGCGATCAAAGCGGCGATCGACCAGCACAACGCGACGTGCCCGGTCCCCGCCAACGCGATCCTGCTGAACCCCGTCGATCACGCGCTGATCGACTTCGAGGAGCTGTGGGGCCTGCCGGTCCTCGCCGACGACCGCGTGCCGACCAAGCGCGTGCGGATCCAGTGCGACGGGTCGGCATTCGGGATCGAGGACGAGGTCGCCGACGCGGTCGCGCGCGAGGAGCCCGTCCGCGTGCCGCTCGTCGTCCCGGTGGGCCCGGGACGAGAAGACGACGGGCCTCAGAGCACCTGAAGCTCGCGCCCGAAGGCCTGGGCGAACAGCTCCTTCTCCCGCGACGCGGCCCAGCGTGGCACGAGCGCCTCGCCATCAGAGACGAGGTCGAGCTGGACGACGTCGTTGCCGTTCGCGATCACCCGTGCCTCCCGCACCGCCTGGTCGCGGCTGCGCTCGAGGTCCTCGGCGAGCCGCAGCAGGACGGCACAGCGGCTCAGCAGCCGTGCGTCACCGTCGTGCATCAGCCCGGCGAACGGGCCGGTGTCGGGCATGCCCTTGCGGTGATACCGCACGGTCTGACCGATCAAGGCCACCTCACGCGGGCTGAAGCCCGGCAGGCCCGCGCTCAGGATCAGGTAGCGCGAGTGTTTGTGATGGTCGTCGTAGTCGACCGCCACGCCGACGTCGTGCAGCAGGCATGCGGCCCACAGCAGCTCGCGCTCGACGGGGTCGCCTGCGTGCAGGCCGGCGGCGGCAAGCTCGTCGAACAGGTTCAGCGCCAGGTCGGCGACGTGCCGCGTGTGCGCGGCGTGCGGATCGAACTGCGCGGCGAGGTTCACCACGCTGGCGCGCCGCACGTCCTCGAACAGCGGCTCGGGCCGGCCGGCGAGCGCCTGGGCGAAGAAGACTCCCTCGCGCAGCCCGGCCTCGGTCGCCTCGATCGCGTCGAAGCCACCGGACTCGAGCACCTGCTGCACGACGACGGCACCGGCGAGCGCGATGTCGCCGCGGACCGGCTTGATGCCCGGTACCCGCCGGCGCTCGGCGACGGTCATGCCCGCCAGGCGCTTGACCAGATCGTCCAGCGCGGCGCGTTCGATCCGGTACCCCTGGACGCCGAACTCCGGGGCTCCGAGCGCACGCTGCAGCGCAGCGGCGAGGTTGCGGATCGTCCCGCCCAGGCCCACGATCCGGTCGGCGCCGGCCAGCCACTCGGCGCGCTCGACCTTGCGCGCGATGTGATCGCGCAGGCGGCCGAGCTGCTTGCCGCTCGCCGGCCCGGCGTCCGGCAGAAAGCGCTCGGTCATCCGCACGGCGCCCAGGCGCCACGAGTCCAGATCGGTTGCGAGGCGGTCGCGGACGCGCACGAGCTGCAGCGAGCCGCCGCCGATGTCGAGGACCGCGCCGTCGCGCAGGTCGGTCGAGTTGACCGCGGCGAGGTAGCCGTAGTGCGCCTCCTCCTTCTGCGAGAGCACGCGGATCGCCAGGCCGCTCGCCTCGCGCGCACGCGCCAGGAAGTCCTCGGAGTTGCTCGCCTCACGGATCGCGCTGGTCGCGACGACGTCGATCTCCGCGGCGCTCAGCCCGGCCGCGTCGCAGAAATGGGCGAAGACCTCGATCGCGGCACTGGCGCGCGCCATCCCGTCCTCGCCGAGCGCGCCGGTCTCGTCCACGCCGGCGCCGACGCGGACCGGCTCGTAGATCTCGTCCGTCCGCTTCCACCAGCCGCCGAGCGCGCCGGGCAGCCCATGATGGACCTCGAAGACGACGAGGCGGAAGGAGTTCGACCCAAGGTCGACGACCGCCAGGCGCGAGTCGCCGTCAGGCACGTTCGATGAGCTCGATCCGGTAGCCGTCGGGGTCGCGCACGAAGCACAGGCGCGAGCCGTTCTCGCTGACGGTGTACGGCGGCTTCTCCGGCTCGATGCCCTGCTCGCGCAGGCGCCCGAGCGTCGCGTCGAGATCCCCGGCGGAGATCGCGATGTGGTTGTACCCGGTGCCCAGCTCGTAGGAGTCGACGCCGAAGTTGTAGGTCAGCTCCAGGCGCGGACCGTCGCCGGGCAGGCCCATGAAGACGTTGATCGCCTCGTCGCGGATCGGCATGCGCCCGATCTCCTCGAAGCCGAGCGCCGCGTAGAACGCGACCGAGCGGTCGATGTCGCCGATGCGATAGCAGGTGTGGATGAGCTCGGACATGTGCGCAGGGTATACCCGCCCAAGCGGCGTGCCGTAGCCTGATCGCATGATCGTCGAGCGCTCCCTGCTGCCGGACTTCCTGACCAACACCTACATCGTCGGTGAACCCGGCGGACCCGCGTTCTTCGTCGACGCCGGCGGTCCCGTCGCCCCGTTGATCGAGGTCGCCGAGCGCGAGCGGATGACGCCCACGCACGTGCTGCTGACCCATCATCACCACGACCACGTCGTCGCGCTGCCCGAGTTGCTCGAGCGCTGGCCGGGCATGGAGGTCCTGATCCACCCGGCCGAGCGTGACCTCGTCCCGGCGGCCACGGGCGACCTGATTCCCGGCGAGAACGTCGAGATCGGCGGGGCGCAGATCGAGGTGCTGCACACGCCGGGGCACACCGCCGGGATGGTCGCGCTGCTCGTCGACGGGCAGGTCTTCACCGGTGACACGCTCTTCAAGGGGTCCGTCGGCGGCGTGCGCGCGCCCGGCAGCACGAGCTACGCCGACCTGAAGTCGTCGATCATGGACACGCTCGTGAAGCTGCCGCCCGAGACGGTCGTGCGCCCGGGTCACACCGACCCCACGACGATCGGCGACGAGCTGGAGCACAACGCCTTCATCCGCGTCTGGCGCGGCCTGGATCCTGAGGGCAGCGAGCCGTGCACCGCGCTCGGCGACCCGGCGACGCTCGTGCTGTTCGGCGACGACTACGACGGCGGGCACAAGGCCTGGGTCCGCTGGCCCGACGGGCGCGACGACATCGTCCCGGGCTCCCAGGTCCAGCGCCAGGGTTGACCGGAGCGTCCGTGCCTGGCCCCGACGAGCAGGAGCAGCCCGGCGACGAGGAGCACGTCGACGAGGAGCAGGTCGACGAGGAGGCGCTCGGCGGCCGGCTGCGCCGCACCGCGGCGCTCGGCCGGCTCGCGGCCACCGAGGCGGCGAAGTACGCGGCCACCTCGGCGGTGAACCTGGGCCGCACCCCCGACGAGGCCGCCGACGCGCTCGGTCGCCGGCAGGTCGACGCCGCGCGCCAGATCGTGCGCGTGCTGGGGTCGATGAAGGGCGTCGCGATGAAGGCGGGTCAGATGCTCTCGGTCGTCGATCTCGACGCGGTCCCGCCGGCCTACCGCGACGAGGTCCGCGCAACCCTCGCCGAGCTGCGCGACTCGGCCCCGACCGTCGCCTTCCCGGAGATGAAGCGCCTGCTGGAACGCGAGTACGGGGAGCGGCTGGACCGGGTGTTCGCGAGCTTCGACGAGGAACCCGTCGCCGCCGCGTCGATCGGTCAGGTCTACCGCGCGACGCTGGACGACGGCCGCTCCGTCGCCGTGAAGGTGCAGTACCCGGGCATCGGCGCCGCGGTGCGCGCCGATCTGCAGAACCTCGTCCCGATGCTGCGGATCGCCAAGCAGATCGCGCCGAACCTGGACGTGCAGGACCTCGCCGACGAGGTGCGCGAGCGGATCCACGAGGAGCTCGACTACGAGCTGGAGGCGCAGAACACGCGGACGGTCGGGCGCGCGCATCGCGGGCACCCGTTCATCGTGATCCCCGGCGTCGTCTCCGGTCTCTGCCGCCCGCGGGTGATCGTCATGGACTTCATCGAGGGCGTCTCGCACGAGCAGATCGTCCATCGCGACCAGGCCACGCGCGATCGCGCCGCGGAGATGATCTTCCGCTTCTACTTCGGCGGGATGTACCGCCACCACGCGTTCTCGGGCGACCCCCATCCGGGCAACTCGCTGCTGCTCGCCGACGGGCGGATGGCGTTCCTGGACTTCGGCCTGTTCAAGCACATCTCGGCGGACGCGGCCGAACGCGAGCTGGCGCTCCAGCGGCTCGGGGTCGAGGGCCAGGGCGAGCAGATGATCGAGCGGATGCGCGCGGCCGGGATGCTGCCGGACGACTCGCGTGCGACACCCGAGTCGATCCTCGACCAGTTCCGGCGCTACACGTGGTGGTTCACCCAGGACGAGGTGCTGGAGCTCGACCCGGGGATGGCGACGCGGATCGTCCTGGACTTCTCGGACCCGATGCAGCGGTCCTTCCACGAGGTTCGCCGCGAGACGCTCCCCGCCGAGCACCTCTTCGGCCGCCGGCTGGAGATGATGACGCTCGCCGTGATGAGCCAGCTGCGGCCGCGCGGCAACTGGTACCGGATCGCGCGCGAGTGGCTGTACGGGGACGCTCCCCGGACGGAGCTGGGGATCCTCGAGGCCGAGTACTACGCCGGGCGGCGATGAGCGGCGGCATCGAGCCGGCCCCGGCCGCCCGCGAGGCCCGCAGGATCCGCCGCCGCGGGCCGGGTCCGCGCGTGCGCCTGGCGATGCTCGTGCTCGCGCTGGCGTCGCTGTTCATCGTGCTCGCGGTGACCGGGTCGCTGTCGCCCGAGGCCGTCAGCGACCGCGTCGACGAGTTCGGCTGGGCCGGCCCGGTCGTCTTCATCCTGGTCTCCGCGGTCCTCACCTGCGCGATGTTCCCCGGCCCGATCCTGGCGGGCGCCTGCGGCCTGCTCTTCGGCACGGCGCTCGGCACGCCCGTGGCGATCTGCTCGGCGACGCTCGGCGCGTCGCTCGCCTGCCTGATCGGGCGCTTCGTCGCCGGTGACGCCGTCGAGGAGCTCGGCGGCCCGCGGATCCGCGCACTCGCGGCCTGGGTCGGCAGCCGCGGGTTCACGTCGGTGCTCTACGCGCGCATCGCGCCGGCGATGCCCTACAACCTCGTCAACTACGCCTGCGGCCTGACCACGATCCCGGTTCTGGTCTTCGCCGCGGCGACGGCGATCGGGACGGCGCCGCGCACGTTCGCCTACGTCGCGCTCGGCGGCTCGTTCGGTGACTTCTCCAGCCCCGCCGCGATCATCGCGATCGTGATCATCCTGACGATGGGCGTGATCGGCCTCACGCTGATCCGTCGCGACTTCCTGCGCGAGCGCGCGGCGCGCGAGGGGGCGGCGGAGAACGGCGACAGGCCGGCGCCGACGATTCCGGGGTAGCGCTAACTCGCCGCGTCGTCCGACTGCGCGTCCGGTGAGCGGCCCGTCTCCTCGAGGACCTGCACCTGGAACATGCTCGTCGTTCCCGGCCGGCCGCTGGGCAGCCCGGCGGTGATGCCGACGCGCTGGCCGACGCGGCACCAGCCGAGCTCGACGACCCGCCGCGCGGCATCGGCGATCAGCTCTTCGGTGACGTCGTGCTTGCGCATCGACGCGGCGCGCACGCCCCACATCAGCCCGCAGCGGCGCACCGTCTCCTTGCCGGGGGAGAGCGCGAGGATCGGCACCGTCGGGCGGTGCGCGGAGACCAGGCGTGCGGAGCGGCCGGAGAGCGTCGGCACGACGATCGCGTCGAGCTCCAGCTCGCGTGCGGCCTCAACGACGCTGTGGGCGATCGTGTAGCCGGGATCACGCCCCGTGCGCCGGACGCGGTGCTCGTTCCAGCGCGAGTACGGGGCCTCGCGCTCGGTCGTGCGCGCGATCGAGTCCATCATCGCGACCGCCTCGACCGGGTAGGCCCCGACCGCGGTCTCCTGCGAGAGCATCACGGCGTCGGTCCCGTCAAGGATCGCGTTCGCGACGTCGGCGACCTCGGCGCGGGTCGGGCGCGCGCTGCGGATCATCGAGTCGAGCATCTGGGTCGCGGTGATCGTGATGCGCGCGTGCTCGCCCGCGAGGCGCAGCAGGCGCTTCTGCACGAGCGGCACCTCCTGGATCGGCAGCTCGATGCCCAGGTCGCCGCGGGCGACCATGATGCCGTCGCTCACGCGGATCACATCCTCGGCGCGGGCCACCGCCTGGGGCTTCTCGATCTTGGCGATCAGCGGGATGCGGGTGTGCTCGCGGACGAAGAGGACGTCCTCGGGACGGCGGACGAAGCTCAGCGCGACCAGGTCGACGCCGATGCTCATGCCTGCGGCAAGGTGGACGAGGTCCTCCTCGGGCACCGCTGGGAGCTCCTCCGCGCCCCCGGGGACGTTCAGGCCCTGGCGGGAGGCGACGACGCCGCCCAGCTCCACGTCGCAGTCGAACTCGCCGTCGCCCGCGCGCACGGCGCTGACGCGCAGGCGCACCGACCCGTCGGCGAGGTAGACCGACTCACCCGGCTCGAGTGCGCCCGCCAGCCCGGGCAGGCTCACGGTCATGCGCTCGGCCGTGCCCAGCTGGGTGCCCTCGAGGTCGGTGACGAAGGTGACGGAATCGCCGCCGCGCAGCAGCGCCTTGTCGCCGTCCAGCAGTCCGATCCGCATCTTCGGGCCGGGCAGGTCCTGCAGGATCGCCACCGGACGGCCGGCGCGGCCCGACGCCTCGCGCACGAGCCGTGCCGTCTCGGCGTGGTCCTCGTGGGTGCCGTGGCTGAAGTTCAGCCGCGCGACGTCCATCCCCGCCTCGACCAGGCGCGCGAGCACCTCTGGATCCCGGGTGGCGGGACCGATCGTCGCGACAATCTTGGTGCGGCGCTCCATCGGCACGCGCTGACGGTACCGTCCCGGCGGTCATGCCGCTGCTCAGCTCGCTCGGGCTCGTCTCGCTCGCCCTCGCCGCCCTCTCCGGGTGGGTCGTGCTGGCGGTCACGGAGAAGCCCGACTGGTTCCGCTCGCACGGCATCCCGGCGCCGTCCCGTTTTCGCCAGACGCACCTGGACTGGGTGATGATGGGGCTGATCCTGATCGCCGTCCAGACGGTCGCGCCCGACATGCCGGGCTGGATCCGCGGCTGCATCGCCTTCGGGACGATCGTCAATCCGCTGCTGTTCCTCCCGCTCGCCTGGGGCGTGGGTGCAAAGTCCAACCCGATCTACATCGGCGTGACGATCGTCTCGTTCCTGGCGCTCAGCATCGGGCTGCCGGCGCTCGCGATCTGGGCTGTCGCCTAGGGCGATTCAGACATCTTCGCTGCGACGTCCTTCTCCAGGTGACCGACGCGCGGTGACATCGCCTCGCCGAGCGCGATCAGCGCGGACAGCGGGCGGATCATCACGGTGAACTCGGTCACGAGGCCGTCGTCATCAAGCACGAGATGGTCCAGTCCCTCGAGCTCCCTGCCGCCGACGTTCGCGCGGAAGATCAGGGCGTGCGTGCTCGCGCCCTCCAGCTCGTCGACGTAGCGGAAGTCCTCGAACACCTCGAACAGGTTCCAGAACAGCTCCTTGACGGACTCGCGCCCGGCGAACGGCTTGAAGGCGACGGGGGAGTAGAGGCGCACGTCGGGGGCCAGGCAGGCGACCATCGCGTCCTGGTCACGGGCTTCGACGGCGGCGCGGAAGGGATGCATGGCCCGGACGCTCGCAGCCCTTGCGGCGCCGGTCAAGCCGGCGCGGGCAGGCCGGCGAACTGCCCGTCCTGCAGGACGACCTCGCCGTCGGCGCTGAGCCGCCCGCCGTCGCGCAGGTCGCAGATCATGTCCCAGTGCAGCGCGCTCTCGTTGCGCCCGCGCGTCTCGGGGTAGGAGCGGCCGAGCGCGAGATGGACGGTCCCGCCGATCTTCTCGTCGAACAGGATCGCTCCGACGGGCCGCTGGATGCCGAAGTTCGTGCCGATGCCGATCTCCCCGAGCCGGCGCGCGCCCTCGTCGGTCGCGATCGCCTGCAGCAGGTAGTCCTGCCCGGAGCGCGCGCGGGCCTGCACGACCTCGCCGTCCTTGAACGTCAGCTCGACGCCGTCGACCTCGACGCCGGCCGGGGCCGACCGGATGCTGAAGCGGATGCGGCCGTTGGCGGACGTCTCGTGCGGGCCCGTGAAGACCTCGCCGCTGGGCATGTTGCGCCGCCCGTCGGAGTTCACCCACGTGCGGCCCTTGACGCTCAGCGTGAGGTCGGTGCCCTCGGCCTCGATGCGCAGGTCGCGCGCGCCCTTGAGGCGCTCGATCAGCGTCGCCTGGAAGCCGGCGAGTGCCTGCCAGGCGCGGACCGGATCGCGCTGGTCCAGGAACATCGCGCGGCGCACGAACGCAGCGAAGTCGTGCAGCTCCATGCCGGCTGCGGCCGCACCGGCCGTCGTCGGCCACAGCGTCGAGCACCAGCGCTTCTTCAGCGTGCGCTCGCGCACCGGACGCCGCGCACGGGCGACGCGCGCCATCCGCGACGGATCGACGCCGGCGAGGTCGCGCGCGTCGTACGGGGCCTGGATGCCGAGCACCGCGTCGAGGCCCTTGGCCTCGGACATCGCCAGGTCGTCGAAGTCGTCCAGGTGCACGTCACGCGCGTGCGCGTAGAAGCCGCGCGACTGGCCGGGAAGCTCGATGTCGAAGCGCACCCAGGCCTCGCGCTCGAGGATCGCCCGCTGCAGCTCGAGCAGCAGCGGCGTCGCCTGCACGCTGGAGCGCACGACGATCTTCTGGCCCTCCTGGACGTCGAGGCAGTACCCGGCGAGCAGGTCGGCCATCGGCGCGGCGTCGAGGACCTCCGCGACGACGGCATGGGCCTCCTCGGTACTGCGGCTGACGGTCATCTCACGGCACCTCGACGTCGGGAAACCATTCGGCGCAGTGCTCGCGCAGCGCTCCGCGCACGAAGCTGCGCTCGCCGGCGCTCGCGGCGCGCAGACGCAGCAGCAGGCCCTTCTGCCCCTCGGTGCTGACGCCGCTGATCGTCCAGCGGACGGCGAGCCGCTCGAACAGGAACTCGACCGCCCGGTGCCAGGCGTCCTCCTGCGAGAGCGTGGTGCCGTGCAGGACCTGCGCGTACTGCGCGCGGGTCTTCGGGGTGAGCACGCAGCGCAGGGTCAGGACGTCGCCGTCCGGCGCCGGATAGTCGGCCGTCGGCGCGTCGGGCAGCGCCGCCGGCGCGTCCGGCGCTCGCTCGCGGCGGCGGGAGCGCTTGCCCACAGCGCGGACTAGGTCGTCGCCGCAGCGGTCTCGAGCTGACCGCGGACGTCACCGGTCAGCGGATCGGCGTGACCGGGCCACGCCGACGCCGGCTCCATCGCCGCGAGCTTGAGGATCGACGCGCGCGCCTGCTCGGTGTCCTGGTTGAACGCGGCGTGCGGCACACGCGGCTTGCCCTTCAGCCCGAGCTGCGGGTCGAGGGTGTAGAAGCAGTCGCTGGTCAGCGCCAGCCGATCGGGCTCGCGCCACAACCCGATCATCCCCGGCGCGTGGCCGGGCAGGTGAACGACCGTGAACCCGGCGATCTCGTCGCCTTCGTCGAGCGTCTCGGAGATCGTCACCGGGCCACCGTCCCAGGACGGGAGCAGACGCGGGAACAGGACCTTCCCGATCGGGTTCAGGCGGTCCATGTGGAAGTAGTGGGCGCCGCCGTCACCCTCGGCGTCGGCGCGTTCGGCCGTGTGGCAGAGGACCGGGACGCCGAGCGCCGCGGCGACGCCGCGATGGTCGGCGTGGCCGTGCCCGAGCACGACGCGGGTGATCCCGCCGAGCTGGGCGCCCGCGCTGCGCACCGGGTTGATCATCTGCTTCACGCCGGCGTCGAACAGCATCACGCCGTCGCCATCCCTGACGAGGTAGACGTTCATCGTCTTGCCCGGGAAGCCGCCGCGAACGAGCCACACGCCCTCGGCGATCTGGTCGGGGCCGCTGGAGCCGAGCTTCGCGCCGACCTTCGTCTTCGCATTGAACGCCCGCTTCATCGCGAGCTCCTGCTTGGAGCCGTCGGGTGGCATCAGGCCGAGCTGGCGGGCGACGGTCATGCCGTCGATGTACGCGTTGTTCTCGACGATCAGCCCGTCGCGCACGATCACGACGTCCGTGCCTTCGATGAAGACGCCTGCGCCGTTGGGCTCGACCCCCTGGAAGGGCGCACCCGTGAACGTGCCGCGAGCCTCCCAGCGGAACGCGGCGCGGTCGTCCTGCACCGTCCGCTCGAGGACCTCGAAGACCGCATCCGGGAACGGGCCGAGCATCCCCGACAGGAACTCGCGCACGCCTTCGGGCGCGGTCGTGTCGACCTGGCCGCGGACATTCTCGCGGCCGCCCGGCTTCCACATCGCAACCGCCGCCTCCACGTCGTGGCGGGCGATCGCCTCGAAGTAGGCCTCGGCGACGCGCGCGGTCTCACCGGCGTCGATCTCGCCCTCGATGATGCTCCTGGGCTGCACGTCGGTCATGCCTGGCTCCTGGTCGAACGTCGTCTCCGGCGCAGGCTACCGCTCAGGTGCACGCTAGGTTGGAGCACGTGCCGGAGCCCACCCGCAAGCGCGAGCTCGGTCGCGGCGAGCGTGTGCTCCCGGGCATCTGGCGCCTGCGCCTGCCACTGCCGTGGCCCGGCGTCCCCCACTGCAACGCATGGGCGGTCGCGGCCGGCGACGGCATCGTCCTGATCGACACCGGAATGCACGAGCCGGGGTCCTTCGCGCACCTGGAGCGCGCGATGGCGCAGGTGAACCTGCGGATCGACAACGTGAAGCTGCTCGTCTGCACGCACGCCCACTCCGACCACTACGGGCAGGCGGCGACGATCATCGAGCGCACGGGTTGCGAACTGTGGATGCACCCCAACCACGAGCACATGACGCGCGCGGCCCAGGATCCCGATGCCGCGCTCGAGCGCCGGATCGAGGTCGCCCGCCAGAGTGGCGTCCCCGAGGCGCCGCTGCGCGCCTACCAGGAGGCGCGCAAGGGCCAGGGGTATGGCATCGCCGGGATCGTCGAGCCTGATCGCGACCTGCTTCCCGGCGTCGAGATCGACACCGACCTCGGCACCTTCCAGGTCGTCGAGACTCCCGGTCACGCGCCCTCGCACGTCTGCCTCTATCAGGAGGAGCGCCGGATCCTGTTCTCCGGCGATCATCTGCTCGGCCGGGTCTCGATCTACTACGACTACGGCTGGAGCCCCGATCCCGCAGGCGAGTTCCTCGACTCGCTCAGCAAGGTCGAGGATCTCGACATGCGCCTGTGCCTGGCCGGCCACGCGCGGCCCTTCACGGACGTCCAGGCGCACATCACCGCCAACCGCGTGATCGTGGCCGAGCGGCTGGAGTCCTGCCTGCGGGTCCTGCGCGACGAGGGGCCGATCACGCCGTTCGCGGCGATCCCGCTCGTCTACGGCGAGGCGATCACGCCGGCCAACGCGAACTGGTGGCTGAGCGAGACCCTCTGCTATCTCACGCATCTCGAGGTCACCGGCCGCGCCCAGCGGATCCCCGCCGCCGCGGACGGCGAGCCCGAGCGCTGGATGCTCGCGCCCTAATCTTCGGGCCGTGCGCATCGACGAGATCCTGCGGGGCAGCGAGGAGCCGGTCTTCTCGTTCGAGTTCTTCCCGCCCAAGACCCCAGCCGGCGAGGAGAACCTCTACGAGGCGATCGCCAGGCTCGGCCCGCTCGATCCGGCCTACGTGTCGGTCACCTACGGGGCCGGTGGCTCCACCCGTGAGAAGACGATCGAGATCGTCTCGCGGATCCGCGACGAGTTCGGCCTCGAGGCGATGGCCCACTTCACCTGCGTCAGCGCCACCACGGACGAGCTGCGTGGAACGCTCGACCGGATGGCCGAGCTGGGCTTCGACAACGTGCTCGCGCTGCGCGGCGACCCGCCCGCGGGCCAGGACGAGTGGACGAAGACCGAGGGCGGCCTGGAGTATTCGCGTGAGCTCGTCGAGCTGATCCGCGGCGACTACGACTTCTCGATCGCGGCGGCCGCGTTCCCCGAGACGCACATCCACGCGACCAGCGCCGAGGACGACCTGCGCCACCTGAAGGCCAAGGTCGACGCGGGCGTGGACTTCCTCGTCACGCAGCTGTTCTTCGACAACGCCGCCTACTTCGAATTCGTCGAGCGCGCGCGGGCGATCGGGATCGACGTGCCGATCATCCCCGGCATCCTGCCGATCACGAACATCGCCCAGCTCGACCGGATCACGACGCTGTGCGGCGCGGTCGTCTCCGACTCGCTGCGCGCCGAGCTCGACGCGCGCGCCGACGAGCCCGAGGCGGTCGAGGACTTTGGCGTCGCGTACTCGACGCTGCAGTGCTCGGAGCTGCTCGCGGGCGGCGCCCCCGGCATTCACTTCTACACGCTCAACCGCTCCCCGGCGACGCGGGCGATCCTCGGCGCACTGCGGCTCAGCCGGCCGTGGGCCGGCGTGCCCGACGCCTAGCTCTCGTCGGCCTCGGAGATGTCCAGGCGCTGGGCGACGGCCGCCCTGCCATCCGGGCGGGTCCAGCTGACGTCGACCGAATCGTCCTGGCGGTACGTCCCGACGCCCCAGGCACCGAGGAACCAGCGCTTGCCGCTGACCTTGTCCTTGCGCAGCGACTTGGGGAAGACGAGTGCGCCGTCCCGCACCTGGAAGTCGGCGCCCGGCTCCTGGCGCACACCGTTGAGATAGACGATGAACGGGGAGCGCACGTCGCTCGGGAGGGGGACAACGGACCGGGGCACGGTGGGGGATGATCCCACGCCGATGCCCGAGCCCTCCTCCTCGCCGATCGTCCGGGTCCTGAACCAGGACGTCGGGCGCTATCACCGCTGGTGCACGCCGTCGATTCTGGAGGACCAGGAGCGGGTCGTCGACTTCTACGCGTCGGACGTGTCGATCTCTGCCGGCTTCTTCGGGACGCTCGTCGATCACACCGGGGTCTTCGGCGAGGCCGAGCGCTTCGCGGCGGAGGCGCAGGGCGCCGACCGCACGATGTTCTCGGTCCATGGCACGACCGGGTCGAACTGGATCGTGCTGCGGATGCTCGCGCTCGAGCGTTCCGATGCGCTCGTCCTGGTGGCACGCAACATCCACCACTCGATCATGAACGGGCTGAAGGCGTTCGGGCTGGACTTCCGCTTCCTGCCGACGCCGTACGAGCCGCGCTTCGAGGCGTTGCTGCCGCCGAGCGTGGAGGAGATCCGCGAGGGGCTGCGCCGCTACCCCGAGGCGCTCGCCGTGATCTTCACGAGTCCGACATACGAGGGGCTCGCGGCGAACACCCGCGCGATCACCGAGGTCGTGCACGACGTCTCGCGCACCGCGATGGTGATCGTCGACGAGGCCTGGGGCGGGCACCTGCGCTTCCACGGCGAGCTGCCCTGGAGCGCGATGCACTCGGGCGCCGACATCGCGGTCCAGTCGACCCACAAGCTCGCCGGCGGGCTGCAGCAGACCGGGCTGATCCACTGGCGCGAGCAGCGCGTGGACTCCGAGCTGATGGAGGAGGCCTACCGCGAGTACGTCACCACCTCGCCGAGCTACCACCTGCTCGCCAGCGCCGACGCCGCGGTGCGCACCCTCGCCGCGCACGGGGAGCAGGCGCTCGGCACCGCGATCCGTCGCACGCGCGAGCTGAAGGCGGCGCTGCGCGAGCACCTCCCCGACCTGGAGATGCTCGACGACCGCGCCTGGCTGACGAAGATGACCGACCACGTCGAGGGCACCGACCTCGTCAAGACGACGGTCGGGCTGGCGCGGTACGAGCTCTCCGGCTACGACGTCGCGCAGGCGCTGATCGAGCGCTCGATCGTCGTCGAGAAGGCTGGCGTCAACACGCTGACGCTGATCACGACCTTCCAGCTCGCGTCGACGGCCGTCGAGGAGACGGTCGCGGCGCTCGTCGAGATCCTCGGCGACCGCGTCCGGCCCGGTGACGAGCGCCGCAGCCCTCCGGCGAACCCGTTCCGCGCGATGGACGACCGCCCGGTGATGCATCCATACGCGGCGCGCCGCTATGCCAAGTCGGTCGGCCGCGAGGTGCCGATCCGCGACGCCGTCGGCCACGTGGCGGCCGAGTCCGTCGAGGTCTACCCGCCGGGCGTGCCGCTGATCCTGGAAGGTTTCCGCGTCAGCGCGGACGCCGTCGACTACCTGCTCGCCGCGCATTCCGAAGGCGGGTCGATCGTGGCCCGCGACACCTCGCTCCAAACGCTCAGGGTGCTCTGACCGACGTGGCCGCCGACCTCCGCTACACCGTCCGCCGCTCGGACCGCGCGCGCTCCGTGCGCGTGCGCGTCGAGCACGACGGTGAGGTGACGGTGACGCTGCCGCGGCGGGCGCGGGAGCGCGAGGCGGACGCCGCGATTCGCGAACTGCGCCCGTGGATCGACCGTCGTCTCGCAGATACCGCGCAGGCGCGCGCGACGATTCCGCGCGAGCCGGGAACCGTGCCGTACCTCGGCGGTCGCCTGCGGCTCGTCGAGCAGACGGGCCGCACCCGGGTCCACCGGCGCGGCGACCTGTTGCTCGTTCCCGCCGGCGGCCCGGAGCAGCGGGCCGCGCTCGAGCGCTGGTACCGCCGCGCGGCGCGCGGCGAGGTCCTCCCGCGCCTGGACGCCGCGGCCGCGCAGCTCGGCGCCGTCTACGAGCGCCTCACGATCCGCGACCAGCGCACGCGCTGGGGATCGTGCTCGGCGAGCGGCGCGATCGCGATCAACTGGCGGCTGCTGCTCGGCCCGCAGGACGTGCTCGACTACGTGGTCTGGCACGAGGCGTGCCACCTGGTGGTCCTGGACCACTCGGCGCGGTTCTGGGGCCTGCTGGAGCGGCAGCTTCCCGGCTACGAGGAGCCGCGGCGCTGGCTCTCGCGCAACGCGGCGGCGCTGCAGCTGTGAGCGGACCGCCGCGCGTCGGCGTCGTCGGCCACATCGAGTGGATCCAGTTCGCGGTGGTCCCGCACGTGCCCACGGCGGGCGCGATCGCACACGCCAGCGCGGCGTTCGAGCATGCCGCCGGCGGCGGAGCGGTGGCGGCGGTGCAGCTCGCCCGCCTCGCCGGCGGGGCGGTCCTGTTCGCGGCCCTCGGAGACGACGAGCACGGCGCGCGCGCCCGCGAGGAGCTGGCGTCCCGCGGCGTCACGCCGCACGCGGGGATCCGCGCGGGCGTGGGGACGCGCCGCGGCTTCACCTACCTCGACGACGATCACGAGCGCACGATCACGCTGCTCGACCCGCGGCTCGTGCCGCACGCCGCGGACCCGCTCCCGTGGGAGCTCCTGCGCGACCTGGACGGCGTCTACTTCACCGGCGGTGACGCGGGAGCCCTGCGCGCGGCGCGCAAAGCCCGTGTGCTCGTGGCGAGCGCACGCGCCGCCGGGGTCGTCGCCGAGGCCGGCGTGCAGCTGGACGCGCTCGTCCTCAGCGCGGCCGATCCGGGGGAGCGGGTCGAGGCCGGCGCGCTCGATCCCGCCCCGCGCCTGATCGTCCGCACGCGCGGCGCGGATGGCGGCTCGTGGACGGGTCCGGACGGCGAGGCGGGCGCGTGGGCCGCGGCGCCGCTGCCGGCGCCCGCCGTCGACTCCTACGGCTGCGGTGACGCGTTCGCGGCCGGCCTGACGTTCGGGCTCGCAGCGGGCATGCCGGTCGCCGCGGCCGCGCAGGTCGGCGCGCGCTGCGGCGCCCGCTGCCTGACCGGCCGCGGGCCCTACGAGGCGATGGAGCGCTGGTAGAGCTTTACGGCCAGCGGCGCGCAGATCAGGACGATCAGCGCGATCCAGACGACCGTGTACGCGACGGGGTGCTGGAGCGGCCACGGGTCGCCGGGGAGCGGCACGGCGCCCGGGTTGCCGAACAGGTCGCGCAGCCCGTTCGCCAGCGAGCTCACCGGGTTCCATTCGGCGAACGTCTTCAGCGGCTCGGGCAGCGTCTTCGTGGGCACGAACGTGCTCGCGATGAAGGTGATCGGGAAGATCACGACGAACGCGACGCCCTGAACGCCCTCGGGGCTCTTCATGACGCTGCCGAGCATGATCCCCACCCAGATCATCGCGAACGAGAAGCCGATCATCAGGCCGAAGCCGGCCAGCGCGTCGAGCACGCCGCTGTTGATGCGCCAGCCGATGACGAGGCCGGTCAGCGACATCAGCACGATCGGCAGCAGTGACCGCAGCAGACTCGCGAGCGAGTGGCCGCTGAGCACGGCCGTGCGCGAGATCGGCAACGAGTGGAAGCGGTCGATCGCGCCGTTGGTGCGGTCGTAGGCGAGCGCCATCGCGACGCCGAAGCAGCCGAACACGATCGTCTGGGCGAAGATGCCGCCCATCAGGAACTCCTTGTAGCTGCCTCCGCCGGGAACGTCGATCGCGCCGCCGAACACGAACGCGAACAGCAGCACGAAGATGATCGGCTGGATCGTCGCGTCGGTCAGCGCCTCGGGCTGACGGCGGATGTGCTTGAGGCCGCGCCGCGCGATGACGAGAGTGTCGGACACGATCGTCGTCCGCGGCCGGCGTGCTGCGTTCTCGGTGGTGCTCATCGGGTCTCCTCGGCGACGGCCCCGGCGACGAGGGCCTCCTGGTCGAGTTCGGGCGGGCTGCCGGTCAGGGTCAGGAACACGTCATCGAGCGTCGGCTGGCGCAGCCCGAGGTCGTCGACCGCGATCCCCGCCTGCGCGAGCTCGCTCGCGAGCGCTGCGATCGCCGCCGTCCCGCCGTCGGACGGCGCCGTCGCCGAGCGCTCGGCCACATCGACCGTCGGCCGTGTCCCGGTGACGCGCTCGAGCAGCTCGGTGACCGTGTCCAGATCACCCGGATCGACCACCACGACGTGCAGCTGGTCGCCTCCGATCTCGCGCTTGAGCTGACGGGCGTCGCCGCGCGCGATCACGCGGCCATGGTCGATGACGACGATGTCGTCGGCGAGGCGCTCGGCCTCCTCGAGGTACTGCGTCGTGAGCAGCAGCGTGGTGCCCTGGCCGACGAGGCCGTCGAGCACGACCCACAGCTCGCTGCGCGCCCGCGGGTCCAGGCCGGTGGTGGGCTCGTCGAGGAACAGCACCGCGGGCCGCGCGACGAGGGTGGCGGCGAGGTCCAGACGGCGGCGCATGCCGCCGGAGTACTCCTTGGCGAGGCGCTCGCCCGCGTCCACCAGCGAGAATTGCTCGAGCAGCTCCTGGGCGCGCTGGCGCGCCGGGCGACGGCCGAGGTGGTGCAGCTCGCCGATCATCTCGAGGTTCTCGCGGCCGGTGAGCAGCCCGTCGACGGTGGCGTCCTGCGCGGCGAGGCCAAGGCTCCGCCGCACCGAGACAGGGTCGGCAAGCACGTCGAAGCCGGCCACGCGGGCGGTGCCGGCGTCCGGCTCGGTCAGCGTCGTCAGCACCCGCACGGCGGTCGTCTTGCCGGCCCCGTTCGGGCCGAGCATCGCGCAGACCGCTCCGCGCGGCACGTCGAGGTCGACACCGTCGAGGGCCGTCTGCGTGCCGTAGCGCTTGACGAGGCCGGTGGCCTCGATGCCGTTCACATCGGTCACGGGTTGGTCACGATCAGTGTTCTCATGTGGGCTTGGACTCCGCGGGCCTCAGAAAGTCATCGGCCCTCACGCGGTGAGCTGTTCGGTCAACAGCCTAGGACCCGCCTCAGCGCGTCATACGGGCTCTCGCCCGGCTGCTGTGCAACCAGGCGCCGTTGCAGCCGCCCGGTGAACGCCTCGGCGGATCCGTCGCCGCGCACGTCGACCCCGGCATGTGCGCCCTTGCCCGCGATCTCGACGCGCAGCGCAACGAGTTCGACGGGCTCGTACTCGCGGAAGACGCCCTTCGAGCGATCGCGCCGCTCCGTGTTCGCGAACGCACGGGCTTCCAGCTCGAGTGCGTCGAGCGCGCCGCGCAGCGTCTCAAAGCGCTCCTTGACGCCACCGCCCTCATGACGCACGTTCAGCGTGTATCCCTTCGCCACGGCGGGCAAACTAGCGACCTGGCCCACCAGCGCAGCCGCTCAGGCGGCGAGCGTCGCGACGATCTCGTCGGTGGCGCCGTCGTGGGCCACGTCGAGACGCTCAGAGATCGCGGCGAACAGGCGCTGCGCCGCGACGTTGTCCGACAGCATCGTGGCGGTGAACCGGCGGACGTCACGCAGGCGCGCGGCGTCGGCGATCGCGAGCCCGAGCCGGCGCCCGAGACCCTGGCCCTGCAGCGCGTCGCCGATCACGATGGCGGCCTCAGCGGAATGCGGGTCGCGCTCGTCGCGGATCCAGCGCGCCACGCCGACGATCGCCTCGGGGTCGTGCTTGAGCACCGCGACCTCGGCCCAATGATCGATGTAGTCGATCTCGGTGAGGTAGCGCAGCTCGGTGCCGCTCAGGCGCGGCTTGGGCGTCAGGAAGCGCTTGCGGACGGACTCGTCGGAGAGCCGCGCAAGTGCCGCCGCAAGGCGCGCCTTGTCGTCAGGCCGGATCGGCCGGATGACCACTTCGGTGCCGTTGTTGAGCTGGAATTCGATGTCATCGACGGTACGCGCATCGGGCACCCCGTACGTGACGGAGCACACAGAGCAACGTGACGTTCACAAACCCTCAGCGAGCGGAGATCGGCACGTAGTCGAGGGTGCGGGCGCCCGTGTAGATCTGCCGCGGGCGGGCGATCTTGAGGTCCGGGTCGTCAAGCATCTCGAGCCACTGGGCGATCCAGCCGCTCGTGCGGCCGAGCGCGAACATCACGGGGAAGATCTCGACCGGCAGCCCGAGCGCCTCGTAGATCAGGCCCGAGTAGAAGTCGACGTTCGGGTAGAGCTTGCGCTTGATGAAGTACTCGTCCTCGAGCGCGATCTTCTCCAGCTCGGTCGCGATGCTCAGCAGCGGGTTCGTCCCCGTCACCTCGAAGACGTCGTCGCACGCCTTCTTGATGATCGTCGCTCGCGGGTCGTGGTTCTTGTAGACGCGATGCCCGAAGCCCATCAGCCGCTCGTTGCCGGCCTTGACACCGTCGATGAACGCGGGGATCTCGCTCGTCGAGCCGATCCGCTTGAGCATCTTCAGCACGGCCTCGTTGGCGCCGCCGTGCGACGGGCCGTAGAGCGCGGCGATGCGGGCGGCGACCGCCGAGTAGGGGTCGACGCCGGATGAGCCGACCGTCCGCACCGAGCTCGTCGAGCAGTTCTGCTCGTGGTCGGCGTGGAGGATGAAGAGGATGTCGAGCGCGCGCTCCAGCCGCGGGTCCGGCTCATACTTGAGCTCGGTCATCTTGTAGAGCATCCCCAGGAAGTTCCCCGAGTAGGAGAGGTCGTTGTCGGGGTAGACGTAGGGCTGCCCGCGCATGTGGCGGAACGAGAACGCGGCGAGCGTCGGCATCTTCGCGATCAGGCGGACCGTCTGGATGCGGCGGCTCTCGGCATCGTTGATGTCCTTGGCGTCCGGGTAGAACGTCGAGAGGGCGCCGACCGCGCCGAGCAGCATCCCCATCGGATGGGCGTCGTGACGAAAGCCCTCCATGAAGCCCTTGACGTTCTCGTGCACGAACGTGTGGATCGTGATCTCCTCGACCCATTCAGTGAGCTGAGGCGCGGTCGGCAGCTGCCCGTGAACCAGCAGGTAGGCGACCTCGAGGTAGGTGGACTGCTCGGCGAGCTGCTCGATCGGGTAGCCGCGGTACTCCAGGATGCCCTTGTCGCCGTCGATGAACGTGACCGCCGAGCGGCAGGAGGCGGTGTTCATGAACGCCGGGTCGTAGGACATCAGGCCGAAGTCCTCGTCGCCGGTCTTGATCTGCCGCAGGTCCAGGCCGCGGATCGTGCCGTCGGTGATCGGCAGCTCGTACGTCTGGCCGGTGCGGTTGTCGGTGACCGTCAGCGACTCTGTCCCGGTCGCGACCGCGCCGTTCTCGCCGGTCTGGGTCTCGGTGCTCATGGCCTGTCCTCCCGTCGGGGGTGCTCGCTCATCAGCATCCTACGGGCGCGGGGACTGCCGCGGCGAGCGTCAGTTGAGGACGTAGACGATCGACGCCATCGTCGCGGCCGCGAGGAGGACGGACACGCCGATGATGGCGGTGCTCGCGGTTCGCTCCTTGCCGAACGACTCAGAGCGCATGCCGACCAGGCCGATGCCGACGGCCCAGGCGGCGAAGACGCAGCCCAGCACGAAGAAGAGGGTCTCGCTCTTTTCCGCCTCTTCAGCGGCGAGCACGAGGAACGCGTTGACCATGGGGAGCAGACGCTACCCGACCGCTCCGCCGGACGCCGGGAGCTTCGCCGCGGGGCCGCCCTCGTAGCGGCTCTCGGTCGCGTCGACCTGCCCGTGGTAGTGGCTGCCGAGCTCCGGATGACCGTACGGGCGCTCGGCCGGACGGTCGAGTGTCATGAACGAGAGCTGGGCGATCGGCTTTCCCGGCCAGAGCACGATCGGCACGCGCGTCAGGTTGGTGATCTCGAGCGTCAGCGTTCCCTGGAAGCCGGGGTCGACGAAGCCGGCGGTCGCGTGGACGATCAGGCCGAGGCGGCCGAGTGAGCTCTTGCCCTCGATCCGCGCGACGATGTCGTCGGGCAGCTCGACGTACTCCTCGGTGCGGCCGAGCACGAACTCGCCGGGGTGGATGACGAACGACTCGCCATCGGCGACCGCGACGTGCTCGGTCAGCTCACTCGGAGGTGCCGCCAGGTCGATCGCTGCGATCCGGTGGTTGTGGAACACCCTGAAGGAGTCCCCGAGCCGCAGGTCGATGCTGGCCGGCTGCACCATGGCCGGGTCCCAGGGCTCGATCTTGATCCGTCCCTCCTCGACGAGGCGGCGGATCGTGCCGTCGGAGAGGACGGAGGTCACGCTCATCGGCGGCAGTCTGCCACGACGATCCGGCTCAGGGGCGCTGCGGGGCGCCGCTGCGCGCGGTGACGGAGCGCGTTCGCGGCGGCGGAGCGACGACCGACCCGCCGTGCGGCCCACGCCGCGGACTGCGCGGAAGCGGGCCGCGTGGATGCACGGTGCGACGCACCCCGCCATCGCCGCTCTGCTGCTCTGGCTCGGTGTCCGGCACCTGGTGCACGGCCCACCACACGATGTACAGCAGGAGCGCGATCGGGATCTTCAGCACGACCATGAGGTACACGAAGGTCCAGCCGTTCACCGTGCTCCGATGCTACCCGGCGCAGTCCGTGCTGACTACTGACCGGGCGGTCTCGGCGCGCGGGCGTCAGTCGCGCAGCGCGATCGGCCGATGGTCGAACGTCGTCATCCGCTGCAGCTCGCCCACGCGGGCGGTGATCTCAGCGGGACGCAGGTCGAGCATCCGCTCGGTGCCGAAGGCCTCGACGTTGAACGAGGCGAGCGCCGTGCCGTAGACCATCGCGCGCACGAGCAGGTCGTGGTCGATCGCCTCGTCGGGGTGCGCGGCGACGTAGCCGACGAAGCCGCCGGCGAAGCTGTCTCCCGCCCCCGTCGGATCGACGACGTCCTCGAGCGGGTAGGCGGGGAGCGCGAAGTACCCGTCGCGCGTGAACAGCGCCGCCCCGTACTTGCCCTGCTTGGCGATCACCGCGCTGGGGGCGGTGGGACCCCAATTCAGAATCTCGCGCGCGGCACTGACGAAGTTCGGCGCCTCGGTCAGCAGCTCGAGCTCCTCGTCGTTGAGGATCAGGCAGTCGACGCCCTTGATCGTCTCGACGAGGCCGTCACGGGCGATGTTGATCCACAGGTCCATCGAGTCCATCGCGACGAAGCGCGCGCCGCCGCACTGCTCGCGCACGCCGCGCTGCAGGTCCGGCTGGATGTTCGCCAGGAACAGGACGTCGCACGCCTGTGCGGCCGCGGACAGCTTGGGCTCGAAGTGCTCGAACACGTTCAGCTCGGTCACATGCGTCTCACGCGTGTTCAGGCCCGAGTGGTACTCGCCCTTCCAGAAGAACGTGCGCCCGCCGGCGATCTGCTCGACGTCGTCCGTGATGATGCCGCGCGTGCGCAGCGCCTGCCACGAGGCCTCGTCGAAGTCCTCCCCGACGGGACCGATCACGCGGACCTCGTCGAAGAACGACGCGGCGAGGGCGAAGTGGGTGGCGGCGCCGCCGAGCATCCGGTCGCGCGACCCGGACGGGGTCACGACGGCGTCATAGGCGATGGATCCGACGACAGTGAGGCTCATGCGGCGGCGAGGGTAGCGTTCGCGCACACGTGCGCGCGATCCAGCAACAGGAATTCGGTGGGCCCGAGGTGCTGCAGCTGGTCGAGCTCGCTGAGCCCGGCTGCGCCCCGGGCGAGGTGCTCGTCGACGTGACGCTGGCGGGCGTGAACTTCGCCGACACCCACCAGCGGCGCAACGAGTACCTGGCCGCCGGTGAGCTGCCGCTGGTGCCGGGATCGGAGGTCGCCGGGGTGCGCCGCGACACCGGCGAGCGGGTGGTCGCCCTCACCGGCGGGCGCGGGGGGTACGCCGAGGTGGCCGCCGTTCCCGCGGCGCATGCGTTCGCCGTCCCCGACGGTGTCGACGACGCCACCGCGCTGGCGCTGCTGCTGCAGGGCCTCACCGCCTGGCATCTGCTGCGCACGAGCGGGCGCCTCGCGGCCGGTGAGAGCGTCGTCGTGCACGCGGCGGCCGGCGGCACGGGCTCGCTCGCGGTCCAGCTCGCACGCCCGCTGTGCGGCGCCGGGCGCGTGATCGCGAGCGCCTCGACCCCCGAGAAGTGCGCGCTGGCGCTGCAGCTCGGCGCCGACGCGGCGATCGACTCGGACGCCGAAGGGCTGACCGAGCGGCTCATGGCGGCCAACGACGGCCGGCTCGTGGACGTCGTGCTCGACGCGATCGGCGGCCCGCTCTTCGACGCGTCGCTGGAGGCGCTGGCCCCGTTCGGCCGGCTGGTCACCTACGGCGTGTCGGGCGGGAAGACGAACACCGTGAACACGCGCAAGCTGATGCGCGCGTCGCGGACCGTCACCGGTTTCTGGTTCCGTCACTGTCTGGATCGGCCGGCCGAGCTGCTCGACGCGCCCGTCGCCGATCTGTTCGCGCGCGCGAACGGCGGCGAGCTGCGGGTCGTCGTCGGCGCGACCTATCCGCTGGGCGAGGCGGCGCAGGCTCAGGTGGACCTTGCCGGGCGCCGGACGACCGGCAAGCTCCTCCTCGACGTCCGCGCCTGAGCGTCAGCCCGCGATCCGGGCGACGGGCTGTCCGGTGACCCGGGCGATCAGCTCGAAATCGCTGTCGTCGTGAATCACCGCGACGTCGTGACGCTGCGCGATCGCAGCGACGAGGAGAGCGGCGACGCTCGGGCCGCGATGGCGTCCGCCCGGAAGACCCGCGATCTGGGCGAGCGTCCGGCGTGCGAGCGTCCATGCATCGTCATCGGCGGGCAGGATGGCCATCGTGCCGAGCTCGACGTCCAAGGCGGCCGCGTCGGACGCGTTGCGCGCTCCGCGCAGCAGCTCGAGTCGCACGGGCTCGCACAGCGCGAGCTGGCCCTCGGTGAGTGCCACGGCGGTCCGCTCGGCGAGTGCCGGTCCGCCGCGCCAGGCGCGGATCAGCGCTGACGTGTCGAGGACGGCTCCGATCACGCGTGGTCCTCGGCGCGGCGCAGGCGCTCGAGCGCCTCCCAGTCCACCAGTTCGCCGATCCGCTCCCATGCGTGGGTCCGGCGCCGCGTTACGACCGCGTTCTCGAGCGCGGCGTGGACGGTCTCGACGACGGTCGTGGTTCCGAGCGCCGACTGCGCCTTCCGCACGAGGTCGCGGTCGAGGAACATCGATGTTCTGGTCACGTTCGCCACCGTATGCCTCCAAGCGTCGCATCGAGCATACATCACCGTGTCGGGGGTAGCTCTACTCTGCAACAGGTGACCACGTTCGCCGATCTCGGCCTTTCCTCGCCACAGCTCAAGGCCTTGGAGGATGTCGGCTACAAGGAGCCGAGCCCGATCCAGGAGCAGGCGATCCCGCCGCTGCTGCAGGGGAGCGACATCATCGGCCAGGCGCAGACGGGCTCCGGGAAGACCGCCGCCTTCGGCCTGCCGATCATGGAGTACGTCGATCCGGCGATCAACGAGGTGCAGGCGCTGGTGCTCACGCCGACACGGGAGCTGTGCATCCAGGTGACCCAGGCGCTGCGCGCCTACGGCCAGCCCAAGGGCGTCGACGTCGTCGCGGTCTTCGGCGGGGCGCCGATCCGCACCCAGCAGGCGCAGCTGCGCGCCGGCGGCCACGTCGTCGTCGGCACCGTCGGCCGCGTCATGGACCTGATCTCGCGCGCGACCCTGATCCTGCACGACTGCCGTTTCGTGGTGCTCGACGAGGCCGACGAGATGCTCGACCTCGGCTTCCTGGAGGACGTCGAGAAGATCCTCTCGCTGACGCCCAACAGCCGTCAGACGGCGCTGTTCAGCGCCACGATGCCGCCGCCGATCCGCAAGCTCGCCGACCGCTACCTCTACGACCCCGTGATGGTGAAGGTCGAGTCGAAGAACCTGACCGTCGACACCGTCGAGCAGTTCCGCGTCGAGGTCGGCGCCAAGGACAAGGCCGCCAAGCTCGTCGAGGTGCTCCAGGCCGAGCGCCCGACACAGGCGATCGTCTTCGTGCGCACCAAGATCCGCTGCGACCAGCTCCACCGCACGCTGCGCGACAAGGGCATCAACGTCAAGGCGCTGCACGGCGACATGTCGCAGGGCTCGCGCGACGGCGTGATGCTCGCGTTCAAGAGCGGGCGCCTGCCGATCCTCGTGGCGACCGACGTCGCCGCGCGCGGCCTGGACATCTCCACCGTCACGCACGTCGTCAACTTCGACGTGCCCACCTCGCCCGACGTCTACGTCCACCGCATCGGCCGCACCGGCCGCGTCGGGCGCTCAGGCCGTGCGATCACCTTCGTCGAGCCGCGCCAGCAGCGCGAACTCGAGGCCATCGAGCAGCACGTCGGGACCACGATCACGCCATGGGCCGCAGGTGCCAAGGTCACGCCGGCGCCGGTCGAGGAGCGCCCCAAGCGCCACGAGAAGCCGAAGGTCACCCGCACCGGGGACGAGCCGTGGACGCGCCTGATCGTCAGCGCCGGCCGCGCGGCCGGGCTCGAGCCGGCGGACCTGGTGCACGCCGTGACGCACGCCGCCGGCGTCGACGGCGAAGCGGTCAAGGACGTCCTCGTGCTCGAGCAGTTCTCGTTCCTGTCGGTCCCGCAGTCCGAGGCCGAGCGCGTGATCGAGAAGGTCGAGGGCGAGCAGGTCAACGGGACCACGCTGGCGCTCGAGCCCGTCAAGTCATGACGGTTGTCCTTTGTCGCCCGCCTGCCGGTATGGCAAGCTGACACGGATGACGTTGCTCGAGGACGAGCCCGTCGTCGTCCCCGATCCGGACGACGCGGTGCAGACGCCACTGCCCGAGGACCTGCTCGCGCCCGGCGACATCGAGGTCACCCTCGACGACGGTGAGCCGCGGTGCGAGACCTGCGGGACCGCGCTCGCCGCGGGCGAGGACTGGTGCCTGACCTGCGGCGCCGCCACGCAGGCGCCGCGCCGCAGCCCGGGCCTGCGCGCCGTAGCGCTCGCCGGGTCGCTCGCGCTGGTCCTGGCCGGCGGCGCCGTCGCCGCCAGCTACGCCGCGCTCAACGACGATCCGCCCGCGCAGTCGGTGAAGGTCGTGACCCTCGCCAAGCTCACGCCGGCGCCCGCGACCGTCGAGCAGACCTCGACCGTGCCGGACACGCCCGCGCCCGAGCCGCTGCCCATCGACACCACGCCGATCACGCCGATCACGCCCGTCGTGCCGGTGACGCCGACCCCGACCCCGACGACCACTCCGACCACGACGACGACCACGACCCAGGCCGCGCCGAAGCCCGGGACCGTCCCGATCCTCGTCGGCCTCGCCGCAGGCTCGCTCTACGACCCATCCGCGCGGGCCACGGCATCGGGCACGCCCTCGCGGGCGCTCGACGGTGATCCCAACACCTCGTGGTTCGCCACGACACCGGCCGGCGGGGACATGAACGTCGGCTTCGTCATGGACCTCGAGGACCCGGTCGCCGTGCTCAAGCTGCGGCTGCTCACCAGGACACCCGGATTCAGCCTGCAGGTCTTCGGCGCCAACGGCGAGAAGGCCCCGGCCGCGGCCGACAGCTCGGACTGGAAGCGGCTCGGCGAGGTCGGATCGGTCGACGGCGACGCGCCCGAAGGCTCCGCGCCCTCGAGCCCTCCGGTCGAGGGCGACAAGGCCGGCGACAACGAGATGATCCTCCCGCTCGACGACGACGGGACGCAGACCTACCGCTGGGTGATGCTGTGGGTGACCACGCCGCCCGCCGCGGGCACGACCGTGCGCTTCAACGAGATCCGCCTGTACAGCTGATCCACGCGCAGGCCGCACCGACCAGACACGACGAAAGGAGCGCCGGTATGTCCGTCGCGACCATGAAGACCAGCGAAGGCGACATCACGATCAAGCTCTTCGACGAGGATGCTCCGAACACCGTCGCAAACTTCACCAAGCTTGCCGGTGACGGGTTCTACGACGGCCTCACCTTCCATCGGATCATTCCCGACTTCATGATCCAGGGCGGCTGCCCGCGCGGTGACGGGACCGGCGATCCCGGCTACAAGTTCGACGACGAGTTCAACGACCACAAGATCGTCCGGGGCGCGCTCGCGATGGCCAATGCCGGGCCGAACACGAATGGCTCGCAGTTCTTCCTTGTGACTGCGGCGGCCTGTCCGTGGCTCGATGGCAAGCACACGGTCTTCGGGGAGATCTCGGGTGGGCTTGACGTCCTCGAGCGCATCGAGGGTGTCGCGACCGATTCCCGTGATGCCCCGCTGGAGCCCGTGGGCCTTGTCGCTGTAGAGGTCGCGTAGGCAGCGCCGGCGGCTTGGTCGCGGATCTCGTGGCGCCTGAGGCTCCCCGGCTGCGGCGGGCGGTGCCTATCGGCACAGCACCCCCTTGCCGGTGAACCTCATGCATCCACGAT
>JBBQKR010000031.1:0-34168 GCA_038327125.1 Solirubrobacterales bacterium | reverse complement strand
CGGCAGGCGCTGCGTGAGGCGCAGCAGCGCCGCCTCGCGCGGCTCGCCCCAGCGCGTCGCCGCCGCCAGCGCACGCAGCTCGACCGCAAGCGGTCCGTCCGCGTGCCGCGCGGCACGGGCGAGCGCGACCGATGGCGCGAGGCCCGCGTCGGATCCCAGGCGGATGCGGTCCAGCAGGTCCGGGGCCTCGGCCCGCGCTGCGCGCGCGCGTGATCGCGCGCTCCGAATCAGCCCGAGGTCCAGCGCCAGGAAGCCGCCGACGGGACCGAGCACGAGGACGAGCAGCCCCAGGCGTCCGGGCAGCGCTCCGGCGAGACCCACGGCGATCAGCCCGCCCACAACCGCCAGCGACCACTTCGCGGCCATCGCCTCCCCCACGCCCAGCCGGCGCGGCGCTCCGGCTGCCGCTAGCAGGTCGGCAAGGCCGCCGGGGGTGCCGGGCCCGCCACGGAGGGCGAGCCGGCGCAGCAACGCGCCGGCAGCCGTGCTCAGCGGCGCACGCACGGGCCGCGTGCCATCGCGGCGGCGAGCGCGCACAACCCGCGCGAGCTCGGCCGTCGCGACGACGCCGGCCGCGGTCGCGAGCCCCGCCAGCAGCGCCGTGACGCTCAACCCTCCCCCACGCGCGCGATCCGGCGCACGCCCACGAGCGCGAGCGCCTCGAGCGCCAGTGCCCCCGTGACGAGCAGCGCGGCGATCGGATCGGCGAGGATCGCGCGCAGCGACCCGGGCGCTGCGAGCTCGATCAGCAGCGCCCCGAGCACGGGCAGCCCGACGACGATCCGCGCGGTCAGCCGCGCCTGCGAGCTCGCCGCGAGCGCCTCGGCCTCGGCGCGCGCGACGACGTCCAGATCGTCAGCGAGCTCCTCGAGCAGCCGCCCGAGGTCGCCGCCCGCCTCGCGCTGGACGAGCACGGCCGAGACCAGCGCCGGCCACGGTCCTGGACCGGCGCGGTGCGCGAGGCCGAGCAGCGCGGCATCCGTCGGCGCTCCGAGATCGATCGCAAGCACGGCCTGCCCGAGCAGCTGCCGGGCCGGCCGGTCGAGCGCCCCGTCGCGTGCCGCGAACCCGAGGGCGTACGGGAGCGCGTGCCCCCCGTGCAGCGCGTCGGCAAACGCCCGTGCCGCCGCGGGCGCCTGCCGGGAGACCGCTGCGCGCCAGCGCCTGCGCCGGGCCGCGACCAGCGCCAGCGCCGCCGGCGGTCCGGCGACCGCGCAGGCGAGCCCGCCGGCGAGCCCCGCGAGCAGCCACCCGCACGCACACAGCACGATCGCGGCGGTCAGCACCAGCCGGCGGCGCTCCCCCCGCGCAGGCGCGTGACCGTCGCGGCCGGCGGCGCGCGCCGGTGCAAGCGCCCGCGTCACGGCCTGCAGCACACGCGGCGCGTCGATCAGTGCCAGCGCCTCGAACAGCGCGAACACACCGAGTGCGCAGGCAGCGAACGCCGGCGCCATCGTCATCTGCCGGTCGGCTCCATGCACGCGGTGAGACGAGCACAGAGCGGCGCCCGCATCACGGGCCGGCCGCCGCGCAGGGTGTAGAGCGGCCGCAGCAGCGCGCCGCCGCCGCGCACCACCACCTCGGCGACGTCGGTGACCCGCCGCGCACCACCGCGCTCGCGCACCTGGTGGACGACGAGGTCCAGCGCATCGGCGACCTGCGCGCGGATCGCCTCGTGCGGCAGCCCGACCCCGGCCATCAGCGCCAGCGTCTCGATCCGCCGCAGCGCCTCATGCGGCGAGCCGGCATGCACCGTGCAGAGCGATCCGTCATGGCCGGTCGCCATCGCCGCGAGCATGTCCAGCGCCTCGGGTCCACGCACCTCCCCCACGACGATCCGGTCGGGGCGCATCCGCAGGGCGTTGCGCACGAGCTCGCGGATCGACACCTCGCCGCGACCGTCGTAGCCGGCGGGACGCGCCTCCAGCCGCACGACGTTCGCCCCGCCGAGCTGCAGTTCCGCGGTGTCCTCGATCGTCACGACGCGCTCGCTGTCAGCCAGGAACGTCGCCAGCGCACCGAGCGTCGTGGTCTTGCCGGAGCCGGTCCCGCCGCAGACGAGGACGTTCAGCCGTGCGTCGACGCCGGCCTGCAGCAGGCCGCGCAGCGGCGGCGTCCAGGATCCCCGGCGCACGAGCTCGTCGGGATGCAGGCCGCGCGGGCGAAAGCGGCGGATCGTCAGTGATGGACCGTCGACCGCGAGCGGTGGCAGCACGACATTCACCCGTGACCCATCGGGCAGCCGTGCGTCGCAGACCGGCTCGGCCTCGTCGGCGCGGCGCCCCGCGGGTGCCAGCAGCCGCTCGATCACGTGGCGCAGCTGCGCGTCGGTCGCAAAGCGAGCGGCCGTCCGCTGCAGGCGCCCGTCGCGCTCGATCCAGACCGGGCCGGTCCCGCTGACGAGGATCTCGTCGACGCCCGGATCGCGCAGCAGCTCCTCCAGTGGTCCCAGCCCGAGCGCGCGCTCGGCGATCCGTGCCGTCAGGGCGTGGCGGTCGTCGGCATCCAGGCCTGCCGCCTCGCGATCGACGAGCGCGCGGGCCATGTCGCCGACGTCGCCGCCCGCACCGGTGCCGCCGTCGTACGCATCGACCAGCAGCCGGCCGCGCAGGCGCTCAGCGACCTCGTCGATGATCGCGCTGCGCGCGGCGGGCTCCATGTGGGCCCTAGCCCTGCCGGCAGGGAACTCACCCCGGAAGAACGCCCGGCCGCCCATTGGGCGGCCGGCAAGGATCCGAAAGGGGGGATCGCGTCCCTGAGAAGTCTGGTTCTACGGCGTCACCGCGGGCGGTGGCGGGGCGAGCGGGCTCGGGCCGAGCGGCCCGCTTCCGTCGAACGGAGCCCAGGACCCACCGAAGGGCGGATGCAGGGTGCAGACGCGCGAGAGGTAGTCGGGAAGACACGGGTTGTACGGGTTCACCCAGAGGTTCTTGCCGCCGCCGAAGTCGTGGTTGCGGTCGATCTCGTCGAGGTTCGTGTAGCCGTCGTGATCCTGGTCGTCGAGTCCATCGGACAGGCCGTCGCCGTCGCTGTCGGGATCGGTCATCGACGTCTCCCCCAGCGGCGAGCCGGTGTACTGCGACTCGGTTGCGAACTGGAGTCCCCACCACTTGATCTTCATGCGACCGGTGAACTCGTCCCAGTTGGTGAGACCGTCACCGTCGGCGTCCTTCTCGTCGTCGGTCAGGAACCCGTCGTTGTTGAGCTCGAGCGCGGCCGTTGCAGGCGTGACGGGCGTGTCGGAGCCTGCCGGGTTGGTGTCCTGGTCGCCGTCGGAGTAGGTGAGCGGGAGCTTCCCGCCGGTCGTGTACATCCACAGCGCGTACTCGGCCGTCAGCGTGAGGCCGTCCTGGTCGAAGTCGACCGCGGCGTCGTCGGGATCGAGCGGGTTGGGGTAGGGCTTCTTGCCGGGGTAGGGAAGCGCACGCGAGTTGAGGTCGAGCGCGGACTCGTACTCGAAGGCGTCAGAGATGCCGTCACCGTCGGTGTCGAGCTTGCACGGGTCGGTCTTGAGCCGCGTCTCGAGCGCGTCACTCATGCCGTCCTTGTCGGTGTCCGTCGTCTCCGATGTGGGCACGGGCGTGCAGGCGGCGGCGCCGGGCGCCGGGGGGGCTGTGCCGGAGCTGCCGGGCGGACCGACCTTCGGTGAGAGCTTCGTCGACGTGAAGGCCTTGCCGAAGCGCTTGGCCAGCACGCGCAGGCGGAACCGCACGACAACGGCCTTGCCCTTGTCGTCGGTCAGGAAGGGCAGGATCTTCTCCGGGACGGGGACGGTCAGCTTGGTCGTCGTCGCCGACGGGACCGTGACGAAGATCGCGGGCTTGCGGCTGCGCTTGAAGGCGACGACGTTCTTGTTCTTGCCCTTGCGGAACCCGCGGCCCGTGATCGTGAGCGTCTGGCCGACCTCGACCTGCATCGGCGTGACCTTCTTGATCACGGGCAGGCTCGCGGCATGCGCGGCGCCGGCCGGCAGCAGGGCCAGGGTGAGAGCCAGCGCGATGGCGATTGGAGCGCGCCGGCCACGGACGGGGAGAGATCCGGGCATCGCCTGGCATATCGGCTGCGGCGAGCGATTCTTGAGCCGATGCCCGGATCCTCAACGCAGCGCCGATGCCGAGGGGCGCGGGAGCGCCCGCAGTTCGCGCGCTCCGTTCTGCGCCTCGACCAGCGCAATCGCCTGGCGCAACGTCACGCGCAGCGCCAGGGCGGCGCGCGGGAGACCGGCCTGATCGCCCTCAGGAGCGCGCGGGGCAGGCGCCGAAGCGACGACCTCGGCGCCGCTGAGCGCCAGGCGCGTGCGGGCGGCTCCCCCCGGCCCGTCGCGGGTGATCAGGACATCGGTCAGCGTTCCGGGCGCCAGTTCACGCGCAGCGCCGACCGCGACGATCCGCGCGATCCGCTCCCCCGGGCGGACGCTGGTCGCCTCGGCCCCCTGGGCGCCCGCCAGCAGCGCCGGCTGCAGGTCTGTTCCCGCCGCGATCTGCACGCCGGCGCGCGCTCCGACGACCTCGGCCGCGGCGCGGAAGGCGCTCGCCGGGGCGTAGCGGGCCGGAGCGTGCCGGATCGCGAGCTCGCGCGCGAGGATCGGCTCCCCGGCGCGAATGTCGCCGCGCGCCACGAGCACCGGCACGATCGGGCCCAGGCCGCGACGCAGCGCAGCCTCACGCCCGGCCACGTCGGAAGCCGCAAGCGAGCCGAGCACGATCGCCAGTCCGCCGAGGACGGCAGCGCGCCGCCCGCGGCTCATGCGGCGATGGCGAGCTGCGCCGGCGCCGGCGCGTCGACGAGCCGGTAGCCGACACCCCAGACGTTGACGACGAACCGCTCGCCGCCGACGCCCAGCTTGCGGCGCAGCCGGCAGGCATGAGAGTCGAGCGTGCGCGTCGTACCGATCGTCCGCTGCCCCCAGATCGCGCGAAGCAGCTCCGACTTCGAGAAGACGCGTGTCGGGTCGGAGGCGAGCGTGCGCAGCAGGGCGAACTCCTTCGCGCTGAGGTCCAGCCGATCGCCGCGCAGGTGGACCGCGCGTGCCGCGGTGTCGATGTCCAGCTCGCCGACGCGCAGCCGGCCCGAGCGCGCGCGCCGGTCACTGCGGCGCAGCAGCGCCTCGATCCGGCAGCGCAGCTCCGGATAGCTCAGCGGCTTGGCCAGGACGTCGTCCGCTCCACGCTCGAAGGCACGGATCCGGTCGAGCTCGTCGTTGCGCGTGATCAGCACGAGCAGCGGGACGCCCGGGTCGATGCGGGTCGCGACGCCGTCGGCCGCGCGCACGTGCGCGACGAGATCCAGGCCGGAGGCGTCGGGCAGGCCCGCGTCGACGACGGCCACGTCCGGGAACGCGGTGCCGAGCCTGCGCAGGCCGTCCGCCGCGGTCTGCGCGGAGATCACGTCATAGCCGTCGGCATCGAGGTTGTCGGCGAGGAAGTCGCGCGTTGCGGCGTCGTCCTCGACCAGGAGCAGGGTGGGTCGGTCGCGATTGGTCATGTGTTCGGTAGCGATCACCGGCACGCCCTTCCCCCACCTCGCGCGCGTTCTCGCGACGCGCCACTACGATCCGCGCCTTGCGCGAGCGCCTGAAGTCCGGCCCGCTGATCGTGCAGGCCGGCGGTCGTCACGCGCTACATCCGTGACAACGGCTTCGCGACGACCGCGAACGCGTGGCAGCCCTGGGGCACGCTGGCGGACCTCGTCCTGCTGCTGGTGATCGGCGCGGGCCTGGTGCTCGCGGCCGGCGCCCTGAGCGGGCGCCTGCCCGGGGTCGGGCCGGCGCTCGGGGCGATCGTGACGGGCGCGCTCGGCACGGCGCTCGTCCTGCTGCACGTGATCAGCGGGCCCGAGCCGCAGGCGATCGTCGACGTGCGGCCCGCCGCCTGGCTCGGGCTCGCGTGCTGCGTGGCGATGCTCGGCGGGGCGTTCCTGTGGTGGGACGCGACCGCGCACCCGCGCGGCGCGAGCTGAGCTACGTCCGCTGCTTCGTCGGCCGCACGAGCACCTCGTTGATGCTCACGTGCGCCGGAGCCGCCAGCGAATGGACGATCGCATCCGCGATGTCCTCGCTCTTCAGGACCTCGCCGATCTCCGCCTGGATCTTCTCGCCCGCCTGCATGACCATCGGGTTGCCCGCGTTGTGGCCCATCAGCTCGGTCTCGACGAAACCCGGCTCGATGATCGTCACGCGGACGTTCGAGTGCAGCGCCTCCTGGCGCAGCGCCTCGCTGAACCCGTTGACGCCGAACTTCGTCAGGTTGTAGACGGCCGCTCCGAGTGACGCGCGCCGGCCCGCGACGGAGCTGACGTTGACGATGTGCCCTCCGCCCTGCTCGCGCATCAGCGGCAGCGCGGCGTGCGTGCAGTAGAGCAGGCCGAAGACGTTGACGTTCAGCATCTGCCGCCACTGCTCGGTGTCTGCGCCCTCGACGGGGCCGAGCAGCATGACGCCCGCGTTGTTGATGAGCGCGTCGAGGCGCCCGAGGCGGTGTTTGGCGGTCTCGACGAAGCCGCGCGCCTGCGCCTCCTCGGCGACGTCGACCGTGATCGCGGTCGCCGCGCCGCCCTGCGCCTCGATCTGCTCGGCGAGCTCCTCGATCCGGCCCGAGCGCCGCGCGCCGAGCGCCACCGCGGCGCCGGATTGCGCGCACAGCTGCGCGGTCGCGGCGCCGATCCCGGATGACGCGCCGGTGATCGCCACCACCTTGCCGGAGAGGTCGTATCCCATGGGCTCAACCCTACCCGCACGCAGGCCCCGTTCAGACCCGCCCGGAAACCCGCAAACAGCGCAGATCGGTGCAAGTTCTCGTTCATGCCTGCTGCCGGAGCAGGGATCGGCCGTAGGATCCCGACGGCTCGGTTGTGCCACGAACGGCCACCGGGCCAACTGCTTTCTGGGAGACCATGGACACCTCTGTGCGCGGCAACTACGACTCCGGTGAGGACTTCGTCCTCGAATACGGAGAGCTTCGATTCACGTTCAACGAGCGTGACTTCAGCGAACGCTGTGAGCAGGCCTCGCGCAAGCTCGGATTCGTCGGCGGCACGCTCGAGGAGCAGGAGCTCGAGGACCTCGTGAACCTCGCCGTCAACGGCGAGATCCAGGAGCCGGCCTCCGCCCTGGGCGAGCACGTCAACGACTGCTGGCCCGAGCTCGTCGGTCCCGCCGACCGCTCACTCGTGCACTGGCTGCGGCGCCTGGTGTTCCGTTCCGCCTGGCTGGACCAGCGGGTCAAGGAGGGCGAGCTCGACGTGCGCTTCGACGGCGAGCTCCAGACGTTCAGCTACGTGCAGCCCGACCGCGGCGACGAGCCCGTCGAGCTGGCGCCCGAGCCCTCGTGGGGCCGGGTCGCCTACATCCCTCGCTCTGCGGCCTAGCTCGGTTCGGCCGGCGCGAGCGCCTTCGCGCGCGCCTTCAGAATCGCCGTGGCCTTACGGGCTCCGACGAGCGCCTCGGTGCGCAGCGTGCCGCTCGCGGAAGCGTCGACGAGCGGATGCTTCTCGGTGCCTCCGGGCAGCAGCGTGATGACGGTGGTCTCCCCGCCGACCGGCTCGCGGCCGGCGGCGACGATCGTGAGAGTTCCGCCGTCCGGCACGCTGCGCGCGGCGGCAAGTGCGCGGCGCGCAATCCCGGCGGGCAGCTGATCCAGCGCGTCGATGACGACCGCCGCGTGACCGCCACGGGCGACGTTACGCTTGGCCGTGTCGACGACGCGCTCGACCGCCTGCGCCTGCGCGTCGGGACCGGCGGCGAGCGTGGCGATGCCCTCCGGCGTCAGCTCGGCGGCGACCCACTCGGGCTGCTCCTCCGGGCGGGCGCCGGCGAGGACGACGTGCACCTCGAGGCCCTCCTGCGCGGCCAGCTCGACGGCGAGCGTGCGCAGCGTGGTCGTGCGGCCGGAGCCGGCCGGGCCGACGACGCTCACGCGTGAGCCGCGGCCGATCGGCGCGAGGTCGGCGATCTGCTTGAGGACCGGGTCCTTGGCCACGAAGGTGATCGGCGTGCTCGGGAACGTGGCGGGCAGGTCGTCGAACGGCGTGCCGGCCGAGACCTCCTCCGCGGGCGAGCCGTTGATCGTCTCGACGCGAACGAGCGACGCGTAGCGCTCGGAGCGGCGGGGGCGCCGGACCGGGCCGCCGATGCGGTCGCCGCCGACGAGGTCGCAGCGGCGGACCTGTGCGGCGGAGACGTACACGTCACCGTCGCTCTCGCCCTCGCCGACGCGGATGAAGCCCGAGCCGTTGCCGAGGATCTCGACGGGACCTTCGACGAGCTGATCCTCAGCGTCGTCGTCCTTGTCGGACGCGCGTCCGCGGTCACGATCACGGCCGCGCGGCGACTCGTCGCCGTTGGACGTCGCGGAGCGGCGGCTGCGTGAGCGCGGCTTGCGTTCCCGCACGGGCTCGTCGCCGTCGTCGGCGCCGGCCTCCGCGGCCGCGGGGGCATCGTCGGCGGGCGCGTCGTCCTGCTTGGCGCGCGAGCGGCCGCCGCGGCGGCTGCGCGAGCGGGCGGGACGCTCCTCGGCGGGTGCGTCCTCGTCGTCCGGCTCGGGCGCGCTGCGGGGCTCCCCGCCCTGACGCTCGATGATGCGATCGACGAGATCGTCCTTGCGCAGGCGACGGAACCCGTCGATGCCCAGCGCGGAGGCGATTTCATGGAGGTCGGCGAGCGGGCTGTCCTGCAGCGCGTCGCCGGAGATGACGGACATGTGCGTCTCCTTCAGATGGATGAGTCGGTCGGCATCCGGCCGCGTTGGGACAGCGGCGGGTCGACCCGTGCGCGGCAGACGGTAGCGCGTCGGGCGGTCAGCTCGGCGGCTGGGCGGCGCGGATCCACTTGAGACCGTCGTCGTCCTCGTCGAACACGGCGACGTCGTCGAGCCCCTCGAGGACGCGCCAGACGGCGAGCGCGTCGACGGCTGCGGCGACGTCGTGGACGCGCACCATCGCGGCGCCCGCGGCGACGCCGTGCAGCAGCGCGGCGAGCGTCCCCGCCAGGCGCTCACCCGGCCCGCGGCCCGTGATCGCCCCGACCAGGTACTTGCGCGAGACGGGCAGCAGGATCGGACGGCCGAGCGCCTGCAGGCGCGGCAGCGCGCGCAGCACGTCGGCGCTCTCCTGCGGCGTCTTGGCGAAGTCCGGTCCGGGATCGAGCAGGATCTGCTCGGGCGCGACCCCACGCTCGATCGCAAACGCCATCCGCTCGCGCAGGAATCTCTCGACGTCGTCGACGACCGCGCCGCCGTAGTCGGCGAAGTGCTCCTGCTTGGGCTGGGCGCGCGTGTGCATCACGACGAGCGCGGCTCCGGACTGCGCGGCGACGTCGGCGAGCTGCGGGACGGCCAGGCCGCTGACGTCGTTGAGAATCGCGGCGCCGGCGGCGACGGCTGCGCGCGCGACCTGCGGCTTCCACGTGTCGACCGAGACAAGGACCCCTTCGGCGACAAGGCGCTCGACGAGCGGGACGACGCGCTCCAGCTCGACCGCGGCGGCGGTGACGCCGGTGTAGGTGACCCCCGACTCCCCGCCCACGTCGATCAGGTCCGCCCCGTCGGCGACGAGTGCGAGCGCATGCTCGACCTGGCGGTCGACGGTGTCCAGGCGGACGCTGTCGGAGAACGAGTCGGGGTTCGCGTTGACGATGCCCATCACCAGCGGGCGCCCGCGCTCGATCGTGAGGGTGCGGCCGCCCGCGAGAAGCGGCGGCAGCGCGCCTGCCGGCGGAGCGCTCACGAGCCCGTCGCGGCCGGGACGTAGTGGAGGAACAGGTGATCCTCGCTGCGCAGCACCTCGCGCAGCGCCAGCGCCTGCGGCGGATCGAACACCGGCCCGTTGACGACCGAGCGTCCCGTCCCCGCGACGAGCGCCGGCGCGATCGTGAGCACGAGATCGTCGACGAGCCCTTCTGCCACCAGCTCTCGCAGCAGGGTCGGCCCGCCCTCGCTGACGAGCACCCGCACGCCGGCCTGCGTGCGCAGGTGCCGCAGGCACGCACGCGCGTTCAGCTCACCCACGGGGAAGTGGTGCGTGGTGACGTCAGCGCCGCGCGAGGGTGCATCGCCCTCCGCCGCGGTGTAGACGATCAGGCGCTGACTGGGCTCGGCGAACAGCGGGACCCGTGCGAGGCCCGGATCCAGCGCGCGCGAGATCGTCGCCATCAGCGGCTCCGGTGGCAGGCCGCGAGCGACCCGCGCCGCCTGCTGACTGGGATCCAGGAGCGTCGCGTAGCGCTCGGTCAGCAGCGTCGCGGAGCCGACGAGCAGCGCGTCGGCGGCGGCGCGCAGCTCGCGCAGGACCGAGCGGTCCGCAGGGCTGCCCAGCCCGCCGGCGCGCCCGTCGACGGTTGCGCGCCCGTCCGCCGAGCCGATCATCGCGACGACGACGCGTGGGCGATCGGCGTGACCGCCGTGATCCCAGAGCCCCATGCGCGTGACCAGGTCGGCCGCGGTCTGCGACGGGCCGGCCGGGCCGAGGGGCTGCAGCGCCGTGCTCATGGGGCGATCGTATGCGAGCGGCCGCGGCAGCCTATGTGGCCGGAGTGCCGCCGTCGCTCGGGCTCCTGGCGGCCGGCTGCTTCTTCTTCTTCTTCGAGCCCTTCTTCTTCTTGGGCTTCTTGATGACGATCCTGCTCGTCGTGACAGTGGCGTTGCCGGCGACGTCGGTGGCGCTGATCCGCACGAAGAACGTGCCCGCGCGGAAGACGTGGCCGAAGCTCGGGCGCTCGAGCTTCGATTCGACGATCGGCGTGCCGTCGCGGAAGTCGATCCGCACGCGCTTGATGCCGGAGCCGGACGGCGGGCGCAGGTCGACGGCGCGGACACGGAAGATGAGCTTCTTCTTCGGGGCGCGCTTCCCGCTGACGCGGACGACCAGCGCCGGAGGCGTGCTGTCGATCCGCAGGTTGCGGGTCGCCGAGCGGGCGACCTGGCCGCGCACGTCCGTCGCGATCACCTGCCAGCGATGCAGGCCGTCGAGGACCGGTGCCGGCGCCGTCAGGCGGGTGGCCTTGGTCGTCCCGACGGGCTGCCCGTCGAGCAGCACCTGGTAGGTCATGCTGTCCCACAGGTCCTGCGCGGGCGCCCACGCCAGCGCAGGCAGGCTCGCTCGCCGCCAGTTCGTCGTCGTCGTCCCGATGGGAGCGCCGGGGCCGCGGTCGTAGACGGCGACCGCGATCCGCCGCCCGGCCTCCTCCGAGCCCTGCACGTAGGCGATCGCCGAATCACCCGCGCGATCGGCTGCGGCGTCGAAGCCCGCCGTGGGGTCTGCGGGACCCAGCAGCGGATCCGACAGGCGGACCTCGGGGGCGAAGGGCGGCGCGACCGGGAGCGCAGGATCGTCCTCGAGCAGCCGCGCGCGAACCTCGGCGGGAGCGCCGGGCGCCGGCGCGGCCAGCCAGGCGGCAACGCCGTCGGCGTTCTCGCCGAACGCCGACCCGGGCAGGGCCGAGACGCCGGCGACGAGCCCGACGCTGCCCACCGACGTGACGGCGTCATCGCGGATCACCGAGGCGACGGTCGAGCCGCCCGGCGCCTCGACGACGGTGATCCCGGCGCCGCGGCCGTTCACGCCGACGCGCGGCGCAGCGACGCTGCCGCTGGCCGGAGCGCCGTCGATCGCGGCGGGGTCGTCGAAGGCGGAGCCGCGCAGGCGGCGCGCGACCGCGCGGACCGTCGTGCCCCCCGCGCCGTCGTCGACCGCCTGGCGGAAGACGACCCAGGCGTAGGAGGAGTCGTCCTCGACGCCGATGTCGGGTGTGTCCGCAAACTGCCCGGCGCGGCCGTCCAGGCTCCCGAGCGTTGCGTCGGCGGTGACAGCGGACGGGGCGCCGCGGACCAGGCGCCGGGCGATCACGTGCGTGGCACCGTTCGCGTCCTTCTCGCCCCAGACGGCGATCCCGAGCCCGTCCGCCGACGTGCCCACGACCGGACGCTGGGTCTCACCGCTGCCGGCGTCGCGAACGGGGTCGGCGTCGAGCACGCTCGCGTAGCCGGAGAACGCGCTCTGGCGGCGCGCGAGGTAGGCGGCACGCACGTCGCCGCCCTGCGACCAGACGGCGTACGCCACGCCGGTCGAGGCCATGTCCACCGACGGCGCGGAGCCGCCCGGGTCGCCGAGCTGCTGCGGCGGGCCGAACCCCTGGTTGCCGGCGGTGCGCACGACCGCCCAGACGCCCGCCGTGTTCGCGTAGACGACCACGAGCTGCCCGCCGTCGGACGCGGTGATCGCGGGACGCCCGACGAGCGGCGGCTGGCCCGGGTCGATCCGCTGGGGCGGCTGCGGGACGCCGGCCGACAGCACCGAGACGAACGCGTGGTCCTCACCGCCGTCGCGACGGACGTAGGCGACCGCCCCGCCGCCGTCCTTTGCCATGTCGACGCCGCCGAGAGCGCGCACGTCCGTCGACGGCCCGTCGACGGGCTGGCCGGGATAGAACGCGCCGGGAGTGCGCTGCGCCGCCGCCGGAGCGACAGGCGCGAGCGCCACCAGCGCGCAGGCCGCGGCAATGCCGCGGCGGAGCGTCGTGCTTGCCGCCACCACTACGAGACAGGGTAGGCGGCTGCGTCGTCGCGTGCGACGATTCCCTCGGCGTCGGCCTCGTCGAGGAACGCCTGGGCCTCTCGGGCGGCCCGCGCTTCGTCCCATCCGAGGTCGGGTGCCATCGCCCGGGCGACCCGCAGCGCCGTCTCGCCGCCGGCATCACTGACCTCGCGGGCGGCGAGCAGCGCGAGCCGTGTGCGGCGCAGCAGCGCGTCCCCGACGGACCGCGCCTGCTCGCGCCGGGCGCTGAAGACGGTCTCGGCGAGCAGGTCCGGCGGCCCCGGCACGGACCCGAGGATCGGCTGGGCGAGCTCACCGCGCTCGGCGGCGACCGCGAGCACGTCGTGCGCAGCGTGCCCGTAGCGGCCGGCGAGCCGTTCGTAGGCCTCCGGCGGCACGCCCTCGACGCGTGGCAGCTCGCCAGGGTCGACGGCTTGGCCGAGCGGGATCTCGTGCGTGCGGCAGGGCGCCTCACGGGCCTCGCGCTCGACGAGCCGGTCGACGGCCATCTTCGCCATCCGCCGCCAGGTCGTCAGCTTCCCGCCCGTGATCGTGACCATGCCGCTGCTGGTCTCGTAGAGCTCGGCCTTGCGCGAGATGTCCACCGACTTCTTCGGGTCGCCGGTCGAGATCAGCGGCCGGACGCCCGCGAATGCGCCGCTGAGGTCGCTCGGCCGCAGCTCGGTGCCGAAGAACTCGTTGGTCGCCGCGAGCAGGTAGGCGATGTCGGAGTCGGCCGGCTGGATGTGGTCCAGGCCGCCGTCGTAGTCGTTGTCGGTCGTGCCGATCAGCGTCGACCCGAGCCACGGGAGCGCAAAGATCGAGCGCCCCGATCCCGCGGGCACGATCGCGCCGTCGATCAGCTGCAGCCGCTGATGGGAGACCGTGATGTGGGTGCCACGGCTCGGCGCGATGCGCGGCACCTCCGCCTCGTCGTGCAGCTCCTCGGGCCGGATCCGGTCGGCCCAGACGCCCGTCGCGTTGACGACGTTGGCCGCGCGCACATCGAACAGCTCGCCCGTCTCGCGGTCGCGCACGTGCACGCCGCTCGCGCGCCCGGCATCCTCGACCAGGCCCGTCACCTCGAGCCTGTTGGCGCACACGGCGCCGAAGCGCTCGGCCTCCCCGAGCACCGTGAGGACGAGCCGGGCGTCGTCGGTCTGACAGTCGTAGAAGAGGTAGCCCGAGGTCGGGTTGCGACCGGCCAGCGCGGGCAGCCGCTCGACGACCTCCTCCCCGGGGATCACGCGGTGACGTTCGGGCGCCCAGTCGCGGAACTCGTCGGGCTCGCTCTCCTCGCGGCGCCGGCGGCGACCGCGCAGCTTGTCGACCGACATCACGTCGTAGAGGTTCAGGCCCATGCCGACCATGCGGTCCGGGCGCGCACCGCCGAACGCCGGGACGACGAGCGGCAGCGGCCGCACGAGGTGCGGCGCGAGCTTGACCATCAGCTGGCGCTCGAGCAGCGCCTCGCGGACGAGTCCCAGATCGAAGTTCTGCAGGTAGCGCAGGCCGCCGTGGACGAGCTTGGAGGAGCGGCTCGACGTGCCGGAGGCGAAGTCCGCCTGCTCGACGAGCGCAACCGAGTAGCCCCGGCTGGCGGCGTCGAGCGCCACGCCGGCACCGGTGATGCCACCGCCGATGACGACGACGTCGAAGGGATCAGCGGCGAGTGCCGCCAGGGCCTGAGCGCGCGAGATCATTCGGAGCGGAGGCTACCGGTGGGCGCGCCGCCCACCCCTCGCGCTCGCGGTCGAACGCCTCCCAGTCGAAGCCGGGGCCCGGCGGCTGCGGCGGCGGCTCGTCGGGTCCCTCGCTCCCGCCGCCCCCGCCGCCGTCGTCGTCCTCGCCGTTGTCGGGCCCGCGCACGAGGCGCGCGGCGCTGGCGAACAGCAGCACGCCGGACCAGACCATCAGCGTGCCGGTCTGCGGCGCGCCGAGCGCGACCGCGACGAAGCCGAGCGGGAGCAGCAGCAGCCCGGAGCCCAGCAGCAGCGCCGTCAGTATCGGACGAACCCTCCCGACGGGAGGCCCGAAGAAGCCCACGACCAGCGCGCCGACCTGCACCAGCAGCAGCCCGAGAACGGCTGGAAGCGGCATCACCATCCCGGAGGCGACGATACGCCTCGGGGGGTGCCGGGTCTAGAGGGCTGACAGCTCCGCGGTGATGTCCGCGACGCTGGACTTCGCGTCGCCGAACAGCATCGACGTCATCGGCTCGTAGTACAGCTCGTTCTCGATGCCGGCGAAACCGGGGTTCATCGAGCGCTTGAGCACGATGACGCTCTTGGCCTCGTTGACGTTGAGGATCGGCATGCCGTAGATCGGCGACTGCGGGTTCGTGTGCGCCGCCGGGTTGGTGACGTCGTTGGCCCCGATCACGAGCGCGACGTCGGTGCGGCTGAACTCCGGGTTGATGTCGTCCATCTCCTTGAGCTGGTCGTACGGCACGTCGGCCTCGGCCAGCAGGACGTTCATGTGACCGGGCATGCGGCCGGCGACCGGGTGGATCGCGTACTTGACCTCCACCCCCCGCTTCTCGAGCTCGTTGGCGAGCTCCTTGACCGTGTGCTGGGCCTGCGCGACGGCCATCCCGTAGCCCGGGACGATGACGACCAGGCGCGCGTACGCCATCTGGATCGCGGCGTCCGCGGCGCTCGTGGCGCGCACCGTGCCGGCGTGCTCGCCGGCGCCCGAGGCGCCCGCGACGACGCCGCCGCCACCGAAGCCACCGGCGACGATCGACGGGATCGAGCGGTTCATCGCCTCGGCCATCAGCCGTGTGAGGATCGTGCCGGACGCTCCCACGATCATGCCCGCCACGATCAGCGCCGTGTTGTCGAGCGCGAGGCCGGTGGCCGCTGCCGACAGGCCGGTGAACGCGTTCAGCAGCGAGATGACGACGGGCATGTCGGCGCCGCCGATCGGCAGCACGACGAACAGCCCGAGCAGCGCCGAGGCGATCAGCACGACGGCGATCCAGAAGCCGGACGTCTCGCCCGAGGCGATTGCGACGGCGGCGCCCACAGCGGCGACGAGCAGCAGCAGGTTGATCGGCTGCTGGGCCTTGCCCGCGCTGATCGGGCTGCCGGGAAGGATCTCCTGGAGCTTGCCGAAGGCGATGTTCGAGCCCCAGAAGGAGACCGAGCCGACGATCGCCGCGAACAGCGACGGGATGATGAAGGTGAGCTCGAGGTCGGCGAAGCCGCCGGTCTCGTTGAACTCCGCCCAGGCGATCAGCGCGACGGCCCCGCCACCGACCCCGTTGAAGAGCGCGACCATCTGCGGGATCTGCGTCATCTTCACCTGGCGCGCCGCCGGGACCCCGACGATCGTGCCGACGATCAGGCCGAAGGCGATCAGGCCCCAGTTGCCCATCCCCTCGTACAGGAAGGTCGCGACCAGCGCGATCACCATGCCGACGGCGGCGATGCGGTTGCCGCGCACGGCGGTGCGCGGGCCGGTCAGCCCGGAGAGGCCGTAGATGAACAGGCTGAACGCGACGATGTAGAGGATCGCGATGAAGTCGGGGTCCTGGATGAAGGACGTGGCGAGCGGCAGGCTCACTTGGGAGCCTCCTCGGCGTCCTGCTTGGGCGCAGGCTTGCTCTTGAACATCTCGAGCATGCGATCGGTGACGAGGAAGCCGCCGACGACGTTGATGGTGCCGAAGATGATCGCGACGACGAGGATCGCCTTGTTGATGACGCTGAGGTCCTCGCTGAGACCGAGCACCAGGATGCCGCCGAGCACGACGATGCCGTGGATCGCGTTCGTGCCCGACATCAGCGGCGTGTGCAGCGTGTTGGGAACCTTCGAGATCACCGCGTAGCCGACGAAGCCGGCCAGCACGAGGATCGCGAGGTTGGTGACGAATGTGGAGGTCATGCGCCTGGTCTCCTAGCTGGCCTCGATGGCGGCCTTGGCGCCGGGATGGACGATCTCGCCGTCGCGCGCGACGCACGAGCCGGACACGATCTCGTCGTCCCAGTCCAGGACGACCTGGACCGCGGCGCCGTCCTCCTCGGGCTTGGGCACGATCAGCCCGAGCAGCTCCTGCACGTTGCGCGCGTACAGCTGACTGGCGTGCTCGGCCATCTGCGAGGGAAGGTTCAGCGGGCTGAGGATCCTGACGCCGTGCTCGATGGTGTTCTGGCCGGGCGTGGTCAGCTCGCAGTTGCCGCCGGACTCGCCCGCGAGGTCGACGATGACGCTCCCCGGCTTCATGCCCTCGACGGCCTCGGCGCTGACCAGCTTCGGTGCGGGGCGCCCCGGCACGAGCGCCGTCGTGACGACGACGTCAAAGCCCTTGATCGCGTCGGTGAGCGCCTGCTGCTGCGCGCTGCGTTCCTCAGCGGTCAGCTCACGCGCGTAGCCACCCTCACCGGCGGCCTCGATGCCGAGGTCCAGGAACGAGGCGCCGAGTGACTCGACCTGCTCGGCGACCTCGGGACGCACGTCGTAGCCGGTCGTGACCGCTCCCAGGCGCCGCGCGGTGGCGAGCGCCTGCAGGCCCGCGACGCCGGCGCCCAGCACGAGCACCTTGGCCGGCGGGATCGTGCCCGCGGCGGTCATCAGCATCGGGAAGAAGCGCTGGATGTGCTCGGCGGCGAGCACCACGGCCGCGTAGCCGGCGACGTTGGACTGGCTGGAGAGCGCGTCCATCGCCTGTGCGCGCGAGATGCGCGGAATCGCCTCCATCGCGAGCGCCGTGACCTTCGCGTCGCGCGCGGCGGTCGCCGTCACCGCGCTCGTCAGCGGCTGCAGAAAGCCGACGAGCAGCGCGCCCTCGCGCATCAGCGCGATGTCCGCGGGCGCAGGCGGCGCGATCGTGACGACGGCGTCCGCGCCCCACACGGCGGCATGGTCATCGGTGACCTGCGCGCCGGCGTCGGCGAACGCTGCATCGGGGATCAGTGCACCCTCGCCTGCGCCACGCTCGACCACGACCTCGATGCCGCGCGCGGTCAGCTTGCGCACGATGTCAGGGACGAGGGCGACGCGGCGCTCGTCGGGCGCGGTTTCCTTCGGGACGGCGAGTCGCATCGGCGGCGGACCCTAGCGAAGGTACGGCCCCCTGGCAGGACAGACCGCGCCGAAGGCGTGGTCTGATGGCTCTCAACGAATCACCGGAAGCGCCCGCCCTGCCAGCGCCGCGAGCGCCTGTGCGGTGACCCACACGGGTGTCTGGGTACTCGTCCGGCTGTAGCGGATCAGGCCTCCGGGCTGCTGCAGCGAGCGCAGGAACGCCAGCGGCGAGCGCGCGCCGCGGCGGCGCTGGCGCGCCGGGTCGCGGCCCGCGGCGAGCAGCCCCTGGATGGCGAGCGCCGCCGACTGGGCGTTCGAGCTGCCGGGCGGCTGCAGGGCATATCCCCCGTCCGGGTTCTGCTTGCGCGTGAGCCATGTCGCCGCGCGCCGGACGCTGCGATGGCTGCGACCGCGCACGATCGCGAGTGCCATCACCGCTCCGGCAGTGTCGTCCGTGCCGCTCCTGCCTGCGCCCGAGAAGCTGAATCCGCCGTCGCGGTTCTGCCGGCGCACGAGCCAGGTGGCGGCGCGACGCAGACGGCGATCGCCCGTGGCGGCGCCGCCGGCGCGCAGCGCGAGGATCCCGTACGCGGTCTGGTTCACGAGGCCCGAGAAGGAGCCGTCGCGGCGCTGGGCCTGCCTGAGCCGGCCCTGGACGCCGCCGGTCCGCGGCGAGCGCCCGGCCGCGGCGAGCGCGAGCGCGGTGCGCTGCAGATCGGCCGGCAGGCGCGCGCGCCGGGCATCGGCGCGCAGCACGGCCAGCGGCGTTCGGCCGCGGGCGCGGGTGCGCAGCGGGTTCCTGCCCGCCGCCGCGAGCCCGACCACCGACCAGGCCGTCTGCACGGCGCTGGAGCGCGCGCCCGGGGTCGCGCCCCACCCCCCGTCGGGGTTCTGCGCCCGCGCCAGCCAGTTCGCGGCGCTCGTCACCGGACCCGCAGCAATCGCGGGCGCCGGCGTTGTGAGCGCCACCGATCCGCTGATGGCGAGCGCGAGCACCAGTGCGAGCGGCCCCGCGAGCGCGGGGCGCGGACGCGCCGGGACCTCGACCCAGCGGACCTCGAGCCGCGCCCGGTAGCGCAGCAGCGTGCGCACCAGCACCGGCCCGAAGGCCAGGCAGAAGACCACGTTGCCGGCGGCGTGGGCGATGTTGAACGGCAGCGAGGTCGCGGAGATCGCGCCGAACTGGGCGAGCGTCTGCTGACCGGCGCCGTACGTGACCCAGATCGACGTGTCCATGATCACGCCGAACGCGAGCCCGGCCGCCCCGCAGGCGAGCGCCAGCGGCACACGCCCCAGTTGCCGGCCGGTCGCGCGTCCCAGCACCGCGCCGAGCACGCCGCAGAGACCCCACGCGACCATCTGCCAGGGCGTCCACGGCCCCTGGCCGAAGACGAGATTCGACGCGAGCGCGGCGACCGCGCCGACGACGAAGCCGGGCGCGGCCCCGAGCGCGAAGCCCGCGATCAGCACGATGTCGGTCGTCGGCTTGACGTTCGGCAGCGGCGCGAACGCGATCCGCCCGAGTGCGGCGAGCGCCGCGAGCGTCGCGACGAGCGCGAGCATCCGTGAGGTCGGGTGCGAGCGCTCGTACCACGTGAAGCCGATCAGCAGCGTGGTGCCGAGCACGATCAGCGCTCCGAGCTCCCAGGTCACGCGTCCACCTCGATCGTCATGCGCGCGCGCAGCAGGTCGCCGCCCTGCTCGGGCGTCAGCACGCCGGCGGCCGGTGCGTCCTCCGCCAGCACGCGGGCGGTCTCGGTCGCGAAGTGCCAGCCGCCGGCGAGGACCTCGGCCGCGGGCGCGTCGACGATCGGCCGTCCGTCCGCGAGCAGCACGACGCGGCCCGCGAGCGCGGCGGCGAACTCGGCATCGTGGGTGGCGACGAGCACCGCGACGCCGGCGCCGGACAGCTCGCGCAGGCGGCTCACGAGCGCGCCCTTGGCGGCCCGGTCCATGCCCCGCGTCGGCTCGTCGAGCAGCAGCGCCGCGGGCGGCGACCCAGCGCCGAGAACGATCGCGAGCGCCAGGCGCTGACGCTCGCCGCCGGACAGATCACGCGGGTGGCGGTCACCCAGGCCTCCCAGGCCGACGCGCTCGAGCGCGGCGGGCGGCGCCTCGTCGCCGACGCGCTCGCGCAGCAGGTAGTCCCCGGGGTTCTGCAGCAGCAGCGCCACGCGGCCGGCGGCCTGCACGCTGCCGCGCGTGGGCTGCTGGAGGCCGGCGAGGTGCCGCAGCAGCGTCGACTTGCCGGCGCCGTTGCGGCCCATCAGCGCGACGCGTTCGCCAGGTGCGAGCGCGAGGTCGACCGCACGCAGCACCGTCTGCCCGCCGTCGAGCTCCTGCCAGACCCCGCGCGCGGCGACGGCATGCTCGGGACCAGCGGGCCTGCGGCGCGGCAGCGAGAGCCGGCGGCGCGGAGCACGATCGTCCTCCGCGCCCGCCGCGGCTGCCAGCGCGGCCTGTGCAGGGTCCGGGAGCAGGCCGTGCGCGCGCAGCGTCGCCCGGGCCTCCTTGACACCGCTCGGCGGCGGGCGCAGGCCGGCGCGGGCGAGCAGGCGGGCGGACGGCGTCAGCAGGGCCGGCTCGTGCTCGGCGGCCCACTCGAGCATCTCGCGCGGGGGCGCGTCGCAGGCGATCGCCCCGTCACGCAGCACGACGACGCGGTCGGCGTGTGCCAGGCAGCGCTCGAGCCGGTGCTCGGCGAGGACGACCGCCGTGCCCTGGTCCTCGTTGAGCCTGCGCAGCAGCCAGATCAGCTCGTCGCCGGCGACCGGGTCCAGCTGCGAGGTCGGCTCGTCGAGCAGCACGAGTGGCGGGCGGCCGGCGAGCGCCGCTCCGAGCGCGACGCGCTGCAGCTCGCCTCCCGACAGCTCGTGCGTGGAGCGCTCGAGCAGGTCGGCGACGCCGAGCGCCAGCGCGGCCTCCTCGACGCCGCGGGCGACGGCGGACGCGGGCAGCCCGCGGTTCTCCAGCCCGAATGCCAGCTCGGCCCGGACGGTCCCCATGACGATCTGCGTCTCCGGGTCCTGCAGCAGCGTCCCGCACACGGCGGCCAGACCGCCCGGCCCGTGCTCGCGCGTGTCCAGTCCGCCGACGTGCGCGCGGCCGGCGAAGGTCCCGCCGTGGAAGTGCGGCACCAGCCCGCACGCGGCGCGCACGAGCGTCGACTTGCCCGACGCCGAGAGACCTGCGAGGACGACGAACTCCCCGGGCTCGACGTTGAGCGAGACGTCGTCGAGTGCCGGAATCCCCGTGCCCGGATAGTGGTAGGTGACGTGCTCGAGGCGCAGCGTGCTCATAGGGCGTCCCCGACTCCGCGCCGTGAGGCGAACGGCAGCAGCGCGACGGCGATCGCGGCTGCTGCGAGCACGATCGTGGCGGACGTCGTGGTGATCGTCATCCGCGGGTAGGGGTCGACGGCGGCGGCGCCGGCGATGACCGTCCACAACGCGAGCAGCGACAGCACGAGCGCCGCGGCGAACACTCCGGCGTCGTGGCGCGACCACGGGACGCGGGCCCGCGGCGCGGCACGGCGGCGCGTCGCGTAGCCGCGCAGCTCTAGCGTCGCCGCGACGTCGACGGCGCGGTCCAGCGCACCCGCGGCCAGCGCGCGTACGACGGCGACGCGCGTGCCCGCTGAGGAGCGATCGAGGTCGCTGCGTGCCCGCAGCGCCAGGTCCATCCGCTGCGCGTCACGCGTGAGCACCGGCACCATGCGCGTCGCCAGGACGGCGGTGAGTGCTGAGCGGAACGACACGCGGCGCATGCCGCGCAGGACCTCGTCGGGATCGACGGTCGCGACGAGCAGGCCGAACGCCAGCACCACGACGATCACGCGCAGCGCGACGAGCAGCCCGTAGACGAGCGCTTCGCGCGTGATGTCGATCTGCCCGAACGGCGGCACCTCGCCGAAGCGCGCGAGCACGGTCAGGCCCTCGCGCACGACCACCCCGTTGATCAGCGCCAGCAGGATCGCGAGCGGGACGGCGAACCTCGCGGTCCGCGCCAGGTCCGGTCCGACCCCCGCCAGGACGCCGGCGCAGACCACGGCCACGGCCACGGCGCCCAGCAGCAGCGGGTGCGTCGAGGCGAGCGCGAGCGCGACCAGCGCCAGTCCGTACAGCGAGGTGACGCCGGCGCGCGCCGCGTGCAGCGGGCTCACGCGGCGGCGGTACATCAGCGGGCGCCCCCGGCGACGGGCAGCGCGACGGGCTCGCCGTTCTCGACGGCCACCGCGTAGCGGTCGCGCAGCGCCGACTCGCTGAACGCGCGCACTGCGGCCGCAACGCCCGCGTCGTCGGTGCCCGTGAGCGCCCAGACGACGGGGTCCTCGCCGATGCGCGTGGCCGCCACCAGGCCGGCCCCAGCCCCGAGCGTGCGCGCGACGCGCCCGCGGGCATCGAGCAGCGCGATGCGGCGCCCGTCGGCACGCGGCTCGGCGTAGACGCCGCTGGCGGACGGCCCGTCCTCGAGCGGCTGCAGGGCACCGTCCTCGCGCAGCACCGTCCACGTGCCGACGACGACGCGCAGCGTGTCCCCCGCGATCGAGCTGCGCAGCGTCGTCTTGGACGCCGAGATGTCGTAGTTCACGAGCGCCGCCTGCGCATCGCGGCAGACCTGATCCGCCGGGCGCACGCACTCGACGCGGACCGGCAGGCGCTTGCTGCCCGGGCCGTGCAGGAACGGCTCGGGGAACGCGCCGACGACTGCGGGCACGCGCTCGGCGGCCGCCCACGAGCGGCGGTCCCACCAGATCCGGTCACCACCGTCGACGGTGAACGCAGCAGCGCCCTCGGACGCCTCGACCCCGTTGACGAAGTAGAACCAGTCGACCCTGCGACCCGCGTCCGCGCCGCCGCAGAGCCCGTTCACGCACTGGACGAAGCCGCCGCCGTAGCGCGTCTTCACGTCGGCCTCGCGCTGCAGCAGGCGCATGACCGTCTCGGCGTCCGGCACGTTCTTGACCGCGCGCTCGAGGATCGCGGCGCCGCCGAAGTCGCGCGTGACGGTCAGCGTGGCGGAATCGCCGGAGCTGCCGCCCGGCCCCAGGCCGCAGCCGCCGGCCGCCGCGCTCAGGACGAGCACGGCGGCGGCGACCAGCGCGATCAGCGGGCGACGGGTCATCACCCGACCGTGAACACGACGCGCGTGCGCGGCTTGGACGGGTCACTGCCGCGGTCGGCGCCGCGGGTCACGTTCCCGGCGCCGTCGACGGTGCGGATGTCGAGGACGTAGCGCGCCGCGGTCAGCGCGGACGGCAGCAGGTAGGACCACGCGGTCTTGGAGCCGATCGAGAAGAACGTCCCGCCCTCGGTGCCGCAGGGGCTCGAGCGCACCCAGCGCTCGGCCCGACCGTCGTAGGCCTCGCAGCGTGCCTTGGCCTTCCCGCGCGCACGAACCTTGCGGGTCAGGCGCAGGAGCACGTCCTTGATGCCCGAGGCGTCGCTCGCGACGGTGCCGCTCAGCGTGCGCGGCGCCACGCCCTTCTTGAAGCGCTGTGCCTCCCTGATGCCGGCGACCTTCGCCGGCGCGGGTGTCGCGTCGGCTGCCACGGCCGCCGGGGTCGTCGTGCCCCCGCCCGGCCTGACCGTGCCGCAGAGGCCGTCGCTGCCGGTGCTCGCGCAGACGGCCTCGGTGGCAGACCGCACGTCCCCGGCCCTGACCGCGCGCAGCGTCGCGGGACCTGCGGGCAGCGTGATCGCGGCCTTCCCGTCGGCGCCGGTGGTCGCCGTGCCGCCGCCGGGCAGGGCGATCGTCGCGCCCTGGAGCGGGAGCGTCTCGACGACCGGCAGGTAGTCCGGCGGGCCGCCGAAGCCCGTCGTCGTGCGCTTCACGGTCACCGTGAACGGCGTTCCGGGAACGGCCGCGGCGGGCACGCCCTCCAGCGTCAGGATGCCGAGCGGATCGAACGAGGTCGACGAGGCCGGTGCGAACAGCAGGCGGTCACCCGCCTGAACCTGCTGGCCACAGATCCCCAGGCTCGCGGGCGCCTCGTTGACGAAGAAGCCCCAGTAGGCGGGGGCGGTGAAGCTGTGCGTCTCACCCTTGATGCTCGTGAGCTCCCAGTCGGAGAAGCCCGCATTCCAGGTTCCCGACCAGTCGCCGGCGGTCACCCGCTCGAGCGCGGCGGCGGCGCTGTTGCCCGGGCAGGAGTTGCCGCCGCGGACGACGGCGGCGCCGGTCGCGGCGAGGGAGGTGCGCGCGACCAGGGTGTCGGCGTCGCCTTCGACGCGGACGCTGACGGTTGCCGGGTCGGCAGCGAGCGCTGCGGACGCCGTGAACAGGACGAGCAGGACGGTGCCTGCAACGAGACAACGGAGACGACGGGCCACGGGCCACCCCTTTCCACGAGGGCGTATGCACTTCATGACGGCCGGAGGCAGGTCTCCTGGCTCCCGGGCACTCGGCGTCGCCGTCCTTCCGGCTGCGCCCCGCGCCTTCCCATCGCCTCATCGGCGGCAGTGGCTGCTCTCGCGTGCGGGTGAGCTACGTCGCCCGGTCACAGTGGCGGGTCCGCGCCGGATTCACACCGGACTTCCCTTCACCACCGACCTTGAACGCGCCAAGCATACCCCGCCGCTACGCTCGAGCCTGTGACCGTGAACCTGACTCGGATCTACACCCGGCTCGGCGACGGGGGTGAGACGCACCTGGGCGACATGAGTCGCGTCGCGAAGACCGATCCGCGCATCGAGGCGTACGGCACGGTCGACGAGCTCAACGCCCAGATCGGCGTCACGCGCACGCTTGGGGACATGCCCGCGGGCTACGCCGACTGGCTGCGTCACATCCAGAACGACCTGTTCGACCTCGGCGCCGATCTCTGCGTCCCCGGCAGCGACGACCCCGCCGCACGCGACCGCCTGCGCGTCGTGCCCGAGCAGGTCGCGTGGCTCGAGCAGCGCTGCGACGAGGTCAACGCCACGCTGGAGCCGCTGAAGTCCTTCGTGCTTCCGGGCGGAACCGCCGTCGCGGCGCAGCTGCACGTCTGCCGGACCGTCTGCCGCCGCGCGGAGCGGCGGACGCTGCTCGTCGACGGCGCCAACCCGGAGGTGGTGCGCTACCTCAACCGGCTCTCGGACCTGCTGTTCATCCTCAGCAGGGGCGCGAACGCCGGCGACGAGCCGCTCTGGGAGCCGGGCCGCTTCCGCTCGTAGGGCGCTGCGAGCGCGTTTGCAGGTTGCGGAAGGACTCCGCGAGCGCGTGCAGAACTCCCAGCGAACAGACACGGATGTCCGTGCCGATCCTTCCGATCGTGCCGCGACGCCCGCCCTGCCGGACATCATGCGAACCCCCCCTCGCGTCCGGCTCGGCGGGTGTTCGCAATTCCGGGCCGCTGGTGGACCTACGCGTCCGCGACGCGCAGCTCGACCGGGACGTTGCCGCGCGTCGCGCGCGAGTACGGGCAGACCTGGTGTGCGCGCTCGACGAGCTTCTCGGCGAGCTCACGCTCCACGCCGGGCATGCGCGCGACGAGCTCGACCTTGAGGTCGAAGCCGCCGCCCGCCAGGTCGATGCCGACGTCCGCCTCGACGGTCGCCTCGGTCATGTCGATCTCACGCTTGGCGGCGAGCAGCGTGAGCGCGCTCAGGAAGCACGATGCGTACCCGGCGGCGAACAGCTCCTCGGGGTTCGTCGCGCCGCCCGGACCGCCCATTTCAGTCGGAACCCGCACGTCGAGGTCGATGAACCCGTCGGCTGAGCGCACGTGGCCCATCCGACCGCCCTTCGAGGTCGCCGAAGCGATGTAGGTCGCATCCATTCCGCGATCCTACGTTGCGGCGCGCGGCTTGTTGAACGGCGGGCTCAGGGCCCGGCGCCGGGGATCCGGCAGTCCGCCGTCGTGCGGTACTGCTCCGGCAGCTGGTCGTCGGCGACGGAGAACTGCCAGTCGGCGATGAAGGCCGCAGCCTGCGGTGAGGCGCCGAGCCCCTGTGCGACCGCGGCGGAGCGTTTGACCGCCTCGCACTCGGTGGCGGCCTCGTCGATCACGCCGCGCATGTGCACCGCCTCGTGGGTGAGCACGGAGACGGCGTAGGCGACGGCCGTGTCGTCCTTCGAGCACGCATCGAGCTGCAGACAGTCGAGGTCGAGCAGCACGCCGCGGTCGAGCAGTCGCGCGAGGCCGTCGCAGACCCGTCCGGTGACCTTGGTCTCGTCGGCCGGCCTGCCGTCGACGAACTGCACCTCACCGTCGTGGATCTCGGTCATGAAGCGCCTGCGCAGCTGCCCCGGGCATTGGACCTCCACCGTGCGCCCCGCGACCTGCGAGGCAGCCGCGCCGGCGCGCTGCTCGACGTGGAGCCGCTGAGCACGCAGGTGCAGCCCGAAGCCGGCGAGCGGCACGACGATCGCGGCGGCGATCATCAGCGTTCTGGGCGCAGGCGTATCCACCTCGCGTGCATCGGCTCGATCCGGAGCCGACTTCAGCGGTGCGGGAACTACGCCCGTCCCCAGGTGATTCTCCCCCTTTCAGACGCGAATTCTCTATGGCACCATTGACGCAATGGTTCGAACCTCCACTCGGCGAGCGCTCGTCGTACTGCTCGCCACGGCGGGCGTGCTGGTGCTCGCATCCCCCGTGCCATCGCGCACGATCAACGGTGACAAACTGGCCAACACGGCGCGCGGCACGGCACGGGCGGACGTCATCCGCGGCAAGGGCTCGAACGACCGGCTCTACGGCATGCGCGGCGACGACGTGCTCACCGGCGGCACCGGCAACGACAGGCTCGACGGCGGCGACGGCAACGACCAGGCTCGCGGCGACTCCGGCGACGACCGCGTGATCGGCGGCACCGGGAACGACGTGCTGTCCGGCGGGGGCGGCAACGACACCGTGCTCGGCCAGGCCGGCGACGACCTGCTCGACGGCGGGGACGGCGACGACCGGCTGTTCGCCGGCAGCGGTGACGACTTCATCGGCGAACCCGGCTCCGGCAACGAGGTCATCGTCGACGGCGGCAGCGGCGACGACCTGATCGCAACCGGCAACGGCGGCGATCACGACATCCGCGGCGGCTTCGGCGACGACATCATCTTCAGCGGCCCCGGCGACGACCGCATCGACGGCGGGGACGGCAACGACCGCATCAGCGCCGGCATGGGCCAGAACGAAGCCGAGCCCGTGCGCGGCGGCCCCGGCGACGACCTCATCTACGGCGGCGAGGGCGGTTCGCACATCCTCGGCGACGCCGGAGACGACACGATCTACGGCTACGGAGGCGAGGACCACATCTTCGGTGGCGAGGGCAATGATCTGATCCACGGCGGCCGCTCGTCCGACACGATCGACTGCGGCCCCGGCGAGGACGCCGCGTGGGTCGGGTCACGGGCCGAGGCACGCAGGACGAGGGGCTGCGAGACGATCATCGTTCCGGACCCGGCGCCCGACGACGGGCGCCAGATCGCAGGGGTCGACCCCAGCGACAAGGTCCGCTATCTCGATGTGCTTCCGTCACTGCTCGCGGCCTGGAGCAACGATGGCCGGCTCAAGGCGGGCGCCCGCGGTGAGCGCATCCTGCAGACGATCTACCGGGCGGCGGTGCTTGCGGTCTGCTCGATGCAGAAACACCGCTCCTGCGCCGTCGGCTCCGACGGCGCCCAGCGCATCATCGGCACCCCGAGGGCCGACAACATCCGCGCGCTCGGCGGCGACGACGTAGTCGAAGGCAACGAGGGCGGCGACCGGATCAACGGCGGGAGCGGAAACGACGAGCTCTGGGGCCGCACCGGGAACGACACGATCCACGGAGGCACCGGCAACGACGAGATCGAGGGCGCCGCGGGCCGCGACACGCTCTACGGCGACGACCAGGCGGACCTGATCACCGGTGGCAAGGACGCGGACCGGATCTACGGCGGCCGTGGCGACGACACGATCCGCGCGTTCGGCGGCGGCAGCGACTACGTCGACTGCGGACCCGGGCGTGACCGCGTGCAGGCGGATTCGCATGACCGCGTCGTCAACTGCGAAGTCAAGCTGCGGTAGCGCGCTCCAGGTACGCTGCGCGGATCTACCAGGGGTGTGTTGACTCATGAGCAGGTCCGCCGTTCGCTGGACGTTGATCGCCGTACTGGCACTGGGCGCAGGTGGCGGCGCCGCAGTCGCGATCGGGGCGGTGACCGGCGGCACTTCGACAACGCTCGGAAACGCGACCCTGAAGGTCACCTCCGCGGTCTATGACCCGTCCAACTCGCGGGTGTTCGTCCAATCCGCCGACGCGCCGGGCCAGCGCTCCCTCGAGGTTCCGGCCGGGGGCGGCGTGATCACGCGATGGTCGTCGAACCTCTTCAGGGTGCAGGCCGGCGGCGGGTCGTTTGCGCTGAACGTCGTTCGTCCCGCCGGCGAGGGCGAGTTCAGCGTCGTCGCCGTCGATTCACACACCGTTCCCGCCGACGCGACGACGAACATCGTGACGTTCCCGGTGCGCATCCCGGTATCCGGCGGCGAGCGCCTGGCGATCGCGACGGACGCGCCGGTCTGGCAGGGCTCGGACTACCCGTACACCGGCGCGAAGGTCGCCGTCGTGACGACGCCGCCGGCGAGCGTCGGGCAGACGATCACCCGAGCGTACGACTGGGACGGCGTCCTGATCGCCGTCGAGGCCGTCGTCGAGCCCGACGCCGACCGCGATCAGTTCGGCGACGTCACCCAGGATGTCTGCCCGGCGGACGCCTCGCGCCAGGCGACCCCGTGCACGGCCGACGCCGGCGTCGGTCTCGCGGCGACCCCGACGTCGATCCCGCTCAACGGGATCGGTGCGCTGGCCGCGACGGTGACCGCTGTCTCGGGAGCGCCGGCCGGCACGACCCTGACGATGAATCTGCCCCCCGAGCTGGAGCTCGTCCAGGCGATCGGGCCGAGCGGCCCCTGCTCGGGGACGACGGCCGTCACCTGCCCGGTCGGCGACCTGGCCCCGGGAGCGTCGGCGAACGCCGTCCTCGTGGTGCGCGGCGTGAAGGCCGGGGCGGTCGCGAGCTCGGCGTCGGTCGCGACGGCGACGACCGACCCGGTCGCCGGCAACAACACCGCCTCGGCGAACCTCACGGTGACCGCCGTGACCGCGGTCACCGCCGGCGCCGCTGTCGCGGCGCCGGGCTGCGTGGTGCCGCCGCTGAAGGGGCTCACGCGCTCCGCCGCCGGGAAGCTCCTGCGCACATTCGGGTGCGCCACCGGCAAGGTCACAACGCGCAAGAAGCCCAGGTCGCGCAAGGCGGCGCGGGTCGTCTCGTTCACCCCGAGGGCGGGGACGCGCCGGGACAGGGGCGCAAAGGTCTCGCTGGTCCTCGCGCGGCCCAAGCGCTGAGCCGCCCACCGGGACATCTACCGGATGCGGAAGCTCGCGGTCTGTACCCGCGTCGTACCGCCGCAGTCGACGTAGGACAGGCGCACGACGTAGGTCCCGGGCACGGCGCTCGTGCGCTGGGTCAGTGCGAGCTTGCGCCTGGTCGCCTTACGGCTCCTGCCGAACGTGGCGGCGCCGCTCGCCACGAGCACCTTGCCGCGCGACCCTCGGCGACGACGACGGACGTCGCGATCCGGATCACCGCCGCGTACTGGACGCCGGGGACCACCGGCCAGTCGACGGGAAACGACCGCACCGTCCCTGCTCCTCCGTCGAGCGTGATCACGATCGGCCGGCTCACCACGGCGACGTTCTCCGGCTCCAGCGGCCCGACGGCATGCAACTCGAGCTCGGCCGGCTGATCTGCGGGGGCGACCGCAGGGTAGGTCGCGTTCGCTCCCGCGGCGAGGCGCGCGGCGAACGTCGTCACCTTCGCGACGCCTGCGGGCGCCGTGAAGGTCTGCGCAACCGACGAGCCCGTGCTGTCGAAGTCCGTCGGGTTGAAGTGGCTGATCAGCTGGTTCCCGTCCCCCGGCAGCGCAGTGAAGTCGATCGGCGCGGCCGACTGTGCCGCGGCGGGCGCGAGGAGTGCCAGGCTCGCGACGGGGAGCGCGATCGCGAGGGCGCGTCGGGCACGCAGGAGCCACGGCGGCATCGCACGAGGATGGCAGACGCGCCCGGACCGCAGGCTGGTCGGGCGGACAGTTCTCGTGTCGCGCCTTTCCGCTTCCCGACGCCCCATCGTCTCCTCCGGCGACTGAGCGAGGCTCGAGCCGGCCTTTAGGTCTGCGTAGGTTCTCGGTCTACCCTGGATCAATGGTGCGCCGTGTTTGCGGCGCCGCCAAAGCGCATCACTGCCCGCCGTCGCCACTCCCCCCGGGCGGCGGCGGGCGCTGCGCTCGCCGCCGCAAGAGGGATCGGCGCTGGTGCCGATCGGCGCGCGCGGGCGACGGACCGCCGCGGGCATGACAGGATGGCGCACATGTTCGGGGGGACACGTGACCTGTTGAGGCTCGCCGGGGTGCTGATCGGAGCGGTGCTGTTCTTCACCGCCCCCGCCCAGGCGACGGTCAATCTCGGTGTCGACGGGACGGTCAGCCTGGGCAACCAGCCGTCCGCGTTCACCGACGTCGACGGGGTCACCCACGTCGTCTGGGACAAGAGCAACCCGGGCAGCAACGACACGCTCCAGTAGTGCCGCATCCCCCGGCTCGCGGTCAACTGCGACTCCGTGGTCACGCTCACGTTGCCGGGCGGGTGCGTCAAGTACGACACGATCAGCCCGGAAGCCGGGGGCCAGGGCGACCGGCCGCGCATCTCGGTGTCGCGGTTCGGCGACATCCGGTTGATCAGTCACGGGGTGTGCCTCCGCGCGCCGGCGAACACCAGCTACCCGTACGAGGACCGGCAGCTGATCTACACGTCGGCCGACAACGGCGCGAGCTTCGACGGCGGCGTCAAGTCGTCCTACCGGGCGGACCCGTACCGCTCGGACTCCAACCCGGGCCGCCCGTCCTCGTCGTTCAACGAGCAGTCCGACGCGATCTACGACGAGGCCGACAGCCGGCTCGTGTCGGTCGAGACGAACGTCATCGCCAACAACGGGCCCGGCCCGGCCTCCACCCCGACCCGCATGTTCGTCCTCGGCAACGACGTCGCGAACGAGGCAGCCGGAATGCTGAGCAGCGCCGCCGGGCTCGCGCAGTACGACGCCTATCCGACAGTCGTTCAGCGTGCGCGCGGGTCGTTCGCGGCGGCGTGGCTCCAGCGACCGGGCGACACCATCCGTCTGCGCACCTTCGACTGTCCCCAGTGCGCGCTGGGAGCCGTGCACGCCGCATCCAATTGGACCCCCGAGATCACGCTCCCCGATGCCGAGCCCGCCGAGTTCCCCGAGCTCGTCAGCGGCCCGGCCGGAACCTTCCTCTTCTACTACACCTTGCGCACCCACCAGGCGCCCTGATGGCCGACGCCGCCGACGTCTGCCTCGGCGACCTCGGCTGCGCCAGGGGTGACATGGTCGTCTCCTCGAAGGGCATGGCCGCGTGCGCCTACACCGCGATCGCCGACTTCGGCGCCGGCTACGAGTGGGGACCGTCGCTGTTCTGGAGCCCGGCGCTCCTGTTCGACATCGACTTCATGTTCAGCGGGTGCTCGGTGTCCGAGTAGGGCGGTCCGCCGCTCCGCGAGCGACGCGCGCGCCTCAGATCCCGGATGCCCGCCAGGCGAGCAGCAGGCCGTCGCCGACGCTCAGCAGCACGTTGTGCATGCGCTCGTCGGCGTGGACACGCGCCGCGAACTCGCGGATGCCGAGGGTGCCCTCGTCGGACGTGTCAGGGTCGAGCGCATCGCCCCCGCGGAAGAGGTTGTCGGCGACGATGACGCCGCGGTCGGCGAGCTTCGGCACGACGAGGTCGTAGTAGGCGGGGTAGTCCGACTTCCAGGCGTCGATGTACACCAGGTCGAACGGGCCGTCGATCGTTGCCAGCGTCTGCAGCGCATCCCCGACGTAGAGATCGATGCGGTCGCCGACGGGGCTGGAGTCGATGTGCCGGCGCGCCTGGTCCGCGGTCTCGGGGTCGACCTCGAGCGTGATCACGCGCCCGCCCGGCGGCACCGCGGCGGCCATCGCCAGCGCGCCGAACCCGGTGAACGTGCCGATCTCCAGGACGCGCGTGGCCCCCGAGGCGACGATCAGCGCCTCGAGCAGCCGCGCCTCGGGCACGCCGCTCATCATCTGGGGCGCCGATGTCGAGGACTGCGTCCACGCAGCGACCGCGGCGAGCTCACCCGCCGGTGGCGTCGTGTGGGCGTCGACGTAGTCCTGGGCTGCAGAGGCGATGAGCTCGGTCATACGGGGCAGCCTAAGCGCAGCGCTGTGTAGCGTGATCCTCATGCTCCAACGTCGATTCTCCGGCCGCTGGGTTCTCGTGGCATTCCTGCTGGGCCTGCTGATCGCGACGGCCGGAACGGCGACGGCGGCCAAGCTGATCACCGGCAAGCAGATCAAGAACGGCTCGATCGGGCTCGCCGATCTCAATCCGCAGGCGCGGCGCTCGCTGCAGGGCAAGCAGGGGCCCGCCGGACCCGCCGGCGCCGAGGGTCGTCCCGGCGCCGCCAAGGCGTACGGCCACGTCGGCCCGACGGGCATCCTGGATTCGTCCAGCGGGATGGGCGGGGCGACAGTCCGGCACGATGAGTCGGCGACCGCAGGCGGCGTCTACTGCTTCAGCGGCCTGCTGTTCACGCCGCAGAGCGCGATCGTGACCGTCGATGCGTACGGCCAGAGCGCCGACGTGTCGGCACTCACGGTGATCGGCGGCGACAACGCCAACTGCCCCGGAGCGCAGGTCGCGGTGCTGACCGCCGTCGGCGGCGTCGTCAAGGACCACGGCTTCTATTTCCTGCTGAATTAGCCTCGCCCATTCGAGCGCGCGCGGACCGCTGATCGGCCGATCCGACGGCCCGATCCCGCTGCGGCGACTACGGACACCCACCCGCAGAAACGCCCGATGGCTTCGGACCTGCCTGCAGGCATGATTTGTGGATACCCGGTTTCCGGTTGAGAACCGCATGGCTCGGCGAGCAGGCGGTATGGAGCGAAGTCATGATGTCCGGTCTGCCGTCGTCGTCCCAGCGTCTGGTTCGCAGTCTGGTTGCACTGACGGGAAGCCTGCTGATCGCAGGTGTCTTCGGTCCGGCCGCGCTTGCCGCCCCGACGACCATGGTGGACCTCGGCCAGGCAGCGACATACGCGGTGTTGAGCGGCGCGTCCGTCGGCAACACCGCCAGCGCGCCCGGTGCTCCGCACACGACGCTCCGCGGCGACCTCGGTGTCAAGGCGAACGCGGAGCCCACCGGGTTTCCTCCAGGCGTCGTCACCGGCACGATCCACGTCGGTGACGGGGCCGCCGCGCAGGCCCACGCCGACCTCGTCGCGGCGTACGGCGCGGTCGCGGGCCGAACGGGCGGTACCGTGCTGGCCGGCGACCTGGTCGGGATGAACCTCCAGCCGGGCCTCTACACCGTTGCCGGCGCCGTTGCGAACACGGGCACGGTGACCCTCGACGGCGGGGGCGACCCGAACGCCGTCTTCGTCTTTCAGGTGGGCGGTGCCATGAACTTTGCAGCGGCAAGTCATGTCGTCCTGATCAACGGGGCCCAGGCATCGCGGGTCTTCTGGCAGGTCAACGGCGCAGGCGCCGTCGGCGCGAACGCTGATTTCGCGGGAACGCTCATGGCGCTCGACGCGGTCGCGATCGGTGCGGGCACCGCCGTCAACGGCCGCGCGTTCGCGCGCAACGGTGCTCTGACGCTCGACGCCAACGAGTTCTACAGCGTCCCGCCCGTGGTCACCATCAGCGGCGGGAGCACGGCGACCACGACGGATACGACCCCGACGATCAGCGGCACGACTGACGTCGAGGCGCCGGGAGTCGTCACGGTGACGATCGGCGGCGCGATCCTCATCGCAACTCCCTCGGGCGGCGCCTGGTCGGTGACGTCGCCGATCCTGGCGAACGCCACATACCCCGTCGTCGCCTCGGTGACCGACGCCGTGGGAAACCTGGGGACCGCCACGCAGCAGTTGACCGTCGACACGGTGCCGCCCATCGTCACGATCGACGGCGAGCCGTCGGTGACGACGAACGACCCGACGCCGACGCTTGCCGGCACCACCGACGTCGCGAGCGGCACGGTGGTCAACGTGACCGTCGGCTCGCAGGCACTGACGGCGCTCGTGCAGCCGGGCGGAACGTGGAATGTGACCCCGGCCCCGCTGAGCGACGGCGCCTTCACGGTCACCGCCTCGGTCCGCGACCCAGCCGGGAACCCGGGCTCCGCAGATCAGGTGCTGACCGTCGACACGAGCCCGCCCGCGGTGACGATCGCCGGCGGAGGCACCGCGCTGACCAACGATGCGACACCGGACATCACCGGGACCGCGGAGGTCCAACCCGGATCCACGATCACCGTGACCCTCGCCGACCAGACGCTGACCGGCCCGGTCGACGTGGGCGGCGGCTGGTCGGTGACGGCTGCGACGCTTTCGAACGGCCCGCATCGAGTGGTCGCGTCGGCTGCGGACGCGGCCGGGAACACCGGGAGCTTCACCCAGACGCTGACGGTCGACACGGTGTCGCCGTTCGTCGCGATCACCGGCGGCGCCGCCGCGACGACGAATGACCTCTCCCCGACCATCGCGGGAACCACCGACGCGGCGCCCGGCACGACGGTCTCCGTGTCGATCGCCGGCCAGACGATGAC